>JBHYGK010000014.1:0-52723 GCA_051859045.1 Lysobacteraceae bacterium
GCCCGGCCCGCGGCGCGCGCGCCGCGCGCGGCCGCGCCGGCCGCGGCCCGCGGCAGGGTCACCGAGAACACGCTGCCCCGCCCCGGCCAGCTGCGCAGCTGCAGCGGATGCCCCAGCAGCCGGGCGAAGCGGTCGGCGATCGACAGCCCCAGCCCCAGGCCCTGCCCGCGCGCGCGCCCGCCGCGGCGGAACTCCTCGAACAGCGCGCCGCGCTCGGCCTCGGGGATGCCCGGGCCGGTGTCCCACACCTCCACCCGCAGCGCGCCGCCCACCCGGCGCACGCCCAGCAGCACGCGCCCGCGCTCGGTGTAGCGCACGGCGTTGGACAGGAAGTTCTGCAGCACCCGCCGCAGCAGCTGCGGATCCGAGGCCACCCAGGCCCGGGTGGGCCGGACCACCAGCGCCAGCCCGCGCTCGGCGGCCAGCGCGCCGAACTCGTTGCCCAGCGGCTCGAGCAGCTCGCTGAGCGCGAACGCGCGCGGCTTGGGCTCCAGCCGCCCCGCGTCGAGCCTGGAGATGTCCAGCAGGCCCGCCAGCAGCTGCTCGGTCGAGGCCAGCGCGCCCTCGATCGAGCGCACGCTGGCGCGGTACTCGTCGTGGGCCAGGCGTTCGGCGAGCGCATGGGTGAACAGGTGGGCGGCATGCAGCGGCTGCAGCAGGTCGTGGCCGACCGCGGCCAGGAAGCGGCTCTTGGCGTCGTTGGCGCGCTCGGCGGCGGCCTTGGCGGCGGCCAGCTCGTGGGTGCGCGCGGCCACGCGCTGCTCCAGGGTCTCGTTGGCCGCCAGCAGCCCGGCCTCGGCCTGGCGGAACGCGGTGACGTCGGTGAAGGTGGCCACGAAGCCGCCGCCGGGCATCGGGTTGCCGCGGATCTCGACGATGGTGCCGTCGGGGAAGCGCCGCTCGGTGAGGTGGGCGCTGCCCTCGCGCATGTGGGCGAGGCGGCGCTCGACCATCGCGGCGATCGCGACGGGATCGCGCCCCGCGCCGTCGTCGCGCTCGCCGGCGTGCCCGCGCTCCAGCGCCCAGCGCGCGAGGTCGGCGATCGGCGTGTTCACCTGCAGCAGCGCCTCGGGGAAGCCGAACAGCTCGGCGTAGCGGCGGTTCCAGGCCACCAGCCGCAGCTCGCGATCGACCACGCTGATGCCCTGGCTCATGTTCTCCAGCGCGGCCTCGAGCACGCGCTGGTTGAAGCGCAGCGCCTGCGAGGCCTCGCCGACGATCGCGGCCACCGCCTCGAGGTCGCGACCCTGCTCGCGCCGCGCGGCGTCCAGCAGCAGCCGCGCCGAGGCCGCGCCCAGCACCGCGGCCAGCGCGCGCTCCACCCGCGCCTCGCGCCCCGCGGCACCGGCCTCGCCCGCGCCGCCGCCGCGCGGGGCGAACAGCTCGGCCATCCGCTCCGGCGGCAGGAAGCGCGCGGCCACGTCGCGCAGGCTGGCCTCGGCCAGCGCCTCGCCCGGCGCGCGCTCGCGCACGCCGAAGCCGCCCTCGGCCAGCAGGGTCGCCAGCACGCCCACCACCAGGCTCAGCGCCACCGCGCGGCCGATGCGGCTCCAGCCCTCCAGCCCGAACAGCGCGTCGGGCGCCAGCCAGCGCTGCCCGAACGGCCCGGCCTCCAGCCAGCCCGGGGCCTGCTCGAGCAGGCCGGCCAGCGTGGGCACCAGCAGCGCCCAGCACCACACGGCGAAGCCCGCCCCCAGGCCCAGCAGCACCGCGCGCGGCGGCGTGCGCGGCCGCCACACCGCGAAGGAGACCGCGGGCGCCAGCGTCGCCAGCGCCGAGAAGCTCAGCGCGCCGAGGTCGGCCAGCGCGTCGCTGCCGCCGGCCACGCGGTTCCAGGCCCAGGCCAGCAGCACCACCGCCAGGATCATGACCCGGCGCTGGCGCAGCACGCTGCGGCCCAGGTGCCCCGGCGCCGCGTCGGCGCGGCCCTGGCCCCAGCCCGCGCGCAGCATCAGCGGCGCCAGCCAGTGCTGGCCGAGCATCAGGCTCAGCGCCAGCGTCGCCAGCACCACCATGCCGGTGGCCGCGCTGAGCCCGCCGAGGAAGGCCAGCAGCGCCAGCCCGCCCTGCCCCTCGGCCAGCGGCAGCGCCAGCACGTACAGGTCCGAGGGCACGCCGGCCGCGGCGAGGCGCGCGTCGCCGGCCTGCGCCAGCGGCAGGATCGGCAGCGCGATCAGCACCATGTACAGCGGGAACATCCAGCGCGCGGTGCGCAGGTGGGCGGGATCGCGGCACTCCACCGCGCCGACGTGGAACTGGTGCGGCAGGGTGAACATCGCCAGCACGCCGAGCAGCACCAGCGCCGGGAAGCCGCTGGCGCCGTCGGCCGGCGGCGGCGGCGGGTCGGCCGGCACCAGGTCGCCCTGCCACAGCAGCCAGCCGCCGATGGCCAGCATCGCGCCGAGCTTGAGCAGGCTCTCGGCCGCCATCGCCAGCACCAGGCCGCGGTTGTGCTCGGCGGCGCTGGCGCTGCGGGTGCCGAACAGCATCGCGAACACCGCCATCGCCAGCGCGACGTACAGCGCGCTGTCCTGCCAGGCCGGCGCGTCGCCCACCGCGCCGCGCGTGAGCAGGCCGAAGCTCATCGCCACCGCCTTGAGCTGCAGCGCGATGTAGGGCACCAGCCCGGCCAGCGCGACGAAGGTCACCGCCGCCGCCAGCCAGCTGTCCTTGCCCAGCCGGGTGGCGACGAGATCGGCCACCGAGCTCGCGCCGCTCTCGCGGCTGACCTGCACCAGCTTCGCCACCAGGCCGAAGCCCAGCGCGTACAGCGCGATGGTGCCGACGAAGGTGGGCGGCAGCGCCCAGCCCGAGCGCGCGGCCTGGGTGACCGTGCCGTAGAAGGTCCAGCTGGTGCAGTACACCGCGAGGCTGAGCGCGTACACCGCGCCCCAGTGCCGCGCGAGCAGGCCCGGGCGGCGCTCGGCCCACAGCGCGGTGCCGAACAGCAGGCCCAGCCACAGCAGGCCCGAGGCGAGGACGAGGCCGGCGCTCAGCATCGCGGTCGCCGCCCCGGCTCAGCCGGCGCGGCGCGGGGCGCCGCCGCGGGGCGCGGCCCCGGGCTCAGGGCGCGCCGAGCGCGTCGAGCGCATTCGCCAGCCAGCGCAGCTGGGCGCCGTCGCGGGTGTCGTAGGCCTCGCCGGTATAGCCCCACCAGTCCCAGCATCCCTTCGGGTTGAGCGGCGCGAAGCTCGCGCGGGCCTGCGGATATAGCACGGCCACCCGCGCGGCGTCGGCCCAGCGGTTGAAGCCGGCGTCGCGCACGAAGGCCTCGCCGGCGGCCTCGACGGACTGCTCGCAGCCGTGGAAGGCCACCAGCAGCCCGCAGGGCTCGCCGGCCGCGCAGGCCGGCGGCAGGTAGAGCCAGCCGCTGTCGGCCAGCGAGGGGTCGGCGTCGTCGGCGGCGAGGGCGCGCTGGTCGAAGGCCACGAGGGTGCCGGCCGCGGCCTCGGCCGGCGCCGCCTCCACGTCGAACAGCGCCTGCACCACCCGCCCCGCCGCGTCGACGCCGCAGCGGCCCAGCCACGGCGACGCCGACACCGCGCAGTCACCGCCGGCCTCGCGCACCGGCAGCAGGTGCGCCCAGGCGCCGTCGAGCGCGCCGTCGATCCGCGGCGGCGTCGCGTCGGCCGGCAGGCCCGCGGCGAGGGCGCGGTAGAACGCCAGCGTGCTGGCCCCGACCGCGGGCGCGACCGTGGTGTCGGCGGCGCCGTGCAGCACCAGCACGCGGTCGCCGGCGAACGCCGCCAGGGGATCCAGCGCGCCCGCGTCCATCCGCGCGCGGGCGAGCACGGCGAGCTGGTCGGGATCGGGCGCGGCCGGCGCGGCGGCCATGCACGGCCCGAGCGCGACCTCGAGCTGGCCCTGCGCGCAGCCGTAGGGCGGCGCGGCGATGACGGCCACGCCGTCGATGCGCGCGCCGAGCGCGAGGTGGGCCTGGGCGGCCAGGGTGCCGCCCGACGACAGGCCGGCGACGGCGACCCGGCCGGGCTCGATCGTGAGCGCCGGCAGCGCGGGCGCGGCCTCGCCGGCGCAGCCGGCGAGCGCGAGCAGGGCCAGCGCGGCGGCGAGCGGACGCAGGGAGGGAGACGGATGGGGCATGGGGGGGGCTCCGCGGGCCGCGGGGCGGCCCTGAAAAGAAGCACCCCGGGCGACGCGGGCCGCCCGGGGTGGGAGTGCGCGCGGGGGCGCGGCTCAGAAGCGGTAGCGGGCGGAGATCGAGTAGGTGCGCGGGGCGCCGTAGAAGCCGGTCAGCACGCCCAGCACCGGGATGTTGTAGCCGGTGGTGCGGTAGTCCTCGTCGCCCAGGTTGTTGCCCTGCAGTGCGAAGCTCCATGCCCCGCCGGTGTTCCAGATCACGCCGGCGTTGAAGAGGCTGTACGCGCCCTGGCGGATGGCCGGGGAGAGGTCGGTGGTGGGCCAGACCTCGCCCTGGTAGGTGGCGCCGACGCGGTAGTTGATGCTGCCGCCGCCGTCGAGCATCTGCATGTACTCGACGTTGAGCGCGCCGGACGCCTCGGGGGCGTTGGTGAAGCGCTGGTTGGCCGCCACGTTGACGCCCTGGGTCAGGAACTCGTCGTACTCCGCGTCGAGCCAGGCCCAGTTGCCGCTGATCAGCCAGGCCGCCGAGGGCTTGTACTGGAACTCCACCTCGACGCCCTGCACGGTGCCCTTGCCGGCGTTGGTGAAGTCGCCGAAGAACGCGTCGTTGCTGCCGTCGTTGTTGGAGTCGTAGGCGGTGAACACCGAGAGCTGGATGTCGCGGTAGTCGTTGTAGAAGTAGGCGGTGTTGAGGAACAGGCGGTCGTCGAGGAAGCCCATCTTCAGGCCCACCTCGTAGCTGTCGACCTGCTCGTCCTCGAAGGGCTCGGCCGAGCGCGGCACCGCGGTGGCGTTGGCGCGGATGTTGAAGCCGCCGCTCTTGAAGCCGCGCGAGGCCAGGCCGTAGAGCAGGATGTCGTCGGTCAGGCGGTAGTCGAGCGAGACGCGCGGGGAGACGTTGGAGAAGCTGATGGTGCGGTCGAAGTCGGCCGCCACCGTGGTCGGCACGGTGTAGGTGGCGTCGGTGTAGCCGCGGTTGAGCACGTCCGCGCGCTTCTCCTCGTCGGTCCAGCGCAGGCCGGTGGTCAGGCTCAGGCGCTCGTTGAGGTCGAAGGTCCAGTCGCCGTACAGCGCCAGGCTCTCGGTGTAGACCGTGCCCTGGGTGTCGCCGAACACGGCGCCGAAGAAGTTGTTGAGCACCTGGCCGCCGGCCTCGCCGTCGAACCAGTACAGGCCGATGACGCCGCGCGAGTCGGCGCCGTCGTAGGCCAGCTGGAACTCCTGGCTGGTCTGCTCGTCGCTGTAGAAGGCCTTCACGTCGGCCAGCGGGTTGACCAGCGTGTCGAAGTCTATGTTGGTCTCGGTGTCGGACTCGCGGAACGCGGTGATCGACTTCAGGCTCCAGCGGTCGCCGAGCAGCCAGGTCGCGGTGCCCGACACGCCCGACATCTGGGTGTCGTTGACGTTGGGCATGCCGTTGCGCACGTCGAAGTTCGAGTCGAGCGTGCCGGAGGCGGCGGCGAACGGGTTCGGGGCGAGCATGCGCGCGCCGCGCACGCCCGAGCCGTCGTCCATGAAGTCGGCGCTGAGCTTGAGGTCGAAGGTGTCGGACGGGAAGATGCCCACCGAGAGGCGGGTGGCGAACACGGACTTGTCGCTGACGTCCTCGCCGGTGCGCACGTTCTCGCCGTAGCCGTCGCGGTTGAGGCTGGCCACCGCCACGCGGGCGCGGACGATGTCGTTGAGCCCGCCGCCCACGGCGCCGCGGAAGTCGGCCTGGCCGTAGTTGCCGATCGTCAGCGAGCCGAAGCCCTCGAGCTCGGTGGGCAGGTCGGCGGAGACGTACTTGATCGCGCCGCCGATGGTGTTCTTGCCGTACAGCGTGCCCTGCGGGCCGCGCAGCACCTCGATGCGGCCGACGTCGAACACGTCGAGCAGCGCGCCCTGCGGGCGGGCCACGTAGACGTCGTCGAGGTACAGGCCCACGCCCGGGTCGACGCCCCACAGCGGATCGGCCTGGCCGACGCCGCGGATGTAGGCGGTGAGCGTGGAGTTGGAGCCGCGCGCGGCGTAGATCGTCAGGTTGGGGACCTGCGCGCCGATGTCGCCGAGGTCCTGCACGTTCAGGCGGTCGAGCGCGTCGGGGGTGAACGCGGTCACGGCCACCGGGACGTCCTGCAGGGTCTCGTTGCGGCGGCGCGCGGTGACCTGCACCGACTCGAGGGTCGCGGGGTCGCGCGCCTCCTCGGCGGCCGGGGCGGGCGCCTCCTGCGCGAGGACGCCGAGCGGCGAGGCGAGGAAGGCGAGGCCGATGGCCAGGCTGAGGTGCGAGCGCTTCATGGTGTCCCCTTGGTGCAGGTGTGGATGGTTGCGGCGCAGCCTAGGCGCGGCCCCGGACGCGGGCACTTGTACCTTCGGCCAATAGGTCGGCCCCCGCCGCGCGCCGAGACTGCCCGCCATCTTCCCCTCTCCCGGTGCCGGGCATGTCCTTCCTCATCGTCCTCGCCGCGCTGGTGTTCCTGATGGTCGTGGCCTACCGCGGCTACAGCGTGATCCTGTTCGCCCCGGTGGCCGCGCTCGGCGCCGTGCTGCTCACCGACGCCAGCCTGGTGGCGCCGATGTTCACCGGCCTGTTCATGGACAAGATGGTGGGCTTCCTGAAGCTCTACTTCCCGGTGTTCGTGCTGGGCGCGGTGTTCGGCAAGGTGGTCGAGGTGTCGGGCTTCTCGCGCTCGATCGTGGCCGCGGCGATCCGGGTGCTCGGCGCGGGCCGCGCGATGCTGACCATCGTGGTGGTGTGCGCGCTGCTGACCTACGGCGGGGTGTCGCTGTTCGTGGTGGTGTTCGCGGTGTACCCGTTCGCGGCCGAGCTGTTCCGCCGCGCCGGCATCCCCAAGCGCCTGCTGCCGGCGACGATCGCGCTGGGCGCGTTCACCTTCACCATGGACGCGCTGCCCGGCACCCCGCAGATCCAGAACATCATCCCCACCAGCTACTTCGGCACCACCGCGCTGGCCGCGCCGGTGCTGGGCACGCTGGGCGGCGTGTTCATCCTGGCGGTGGGCATGGCCTACCTGGAGTGGCGCCGGCGCGCGGCCGCGCGGGCGGGCGAGGGCTATGGCGACGGCCACCTCAACGAGCCCGCCGCGCCGGCGATGGACCACCTGCCGCACCCGCTGCTGGCGCTGCTGCCGCTGGTGCTGGTGGGCGCGAGCAACCTCGCCTACACCCAGCTCATCCCCGAGCTCTACGGCGCCACCCACAGCTTCGTGCCCGCGGTGATCGGCGACCCCGCGCCGGTGGTGCAGGACGTGCAGAAGATCACCGCGATCTGGGCGGTGATGGCGGCCCTGCTGACCGGCATCGCCTGCGTGCTGCTGACCGCGTGGAAGCCGGTCTCCGCGGCCTTCGCCGAGGGCAGCAAGGCCGCGGTCGGCGGGGCGATGCTGGCGGCGATGAACACCGCCTCGGAGTACGGCTTCGGCGCGGTGATCGCCGCCCTGCCCGGCTTCCTCGTCGTGGCCAACGCGCTCGCCGCGATCCCCGATCCGCTCATCAACGAGGCGGTGACGGTGACCGCGCTGGCCGGCATCACCGGCTCGGCCTCCGGCGGCATGGGCATCGCGCTGGCGGCGATGGCCGAGACCTTCATCGCCAACGCCGAGGCCGCCGGCATCCCGATGGAGGTGCTGCACCGGGTGGCCTCGATGGCCTCCGGCGGCATGGACACCCTGCCGCACAACGGCGCGGTGATCACCCTGCTCGCGGTCACCGGCCTGAGCCATCGCCAGGCCTACAAGGACATCTTCGCGCTCACGCTGATCAAGACCCTGGCGGTGTTCGTGGTGATCGGCGTGTTCTACGCCACCGGCTGGGTCTGACCGGGGCCGCGGGCCCGGCGCCGGCGGGCTGGCGCGGCGGGCGCGGCCGACGCACACTGGCCCGCGACGACGGGGGCGACGCCGGGGGACGGATGCAGGGCAGGAGCAACGCAGGCCGCAGCGCCAGGATCCGCCGGTCCCGCCCGGGCCCGGCCGCCGCGGCCGCGCTGGCCGCCGCCCTGCTCGCGATGGCCCCGCCGGCCGCCGCCCAGGCCCCGCCCTTCCTGAGCCTCGAGCCGCTCGGCCCCGAGCGCGGCCTGTCGCAGGCCGCGGTCACCGCGATCACCGAGGACGACCTCGGCTTCCTCTGGATCGGCACCCAGGACGGCCTCAACCGCTTCGACGGCCAGCGCTTCCACGTGCTGCGCGCCGGCGACGCGCCCGGCGCGCTGCGCAGCGGCAGCATCGACGCGCTGGCCTTCGACGGCCGCTCGCGGCTGTGGATCGGCAGCAACGACGCCGGCCTCGAGGTCATCGACCGGCGCAGCGGCGCGCACGTCCGGCTCGGCGTCGAGGACGGGCTGTCCCACCCCACCGTGGGCCAGGTGCTGCTGGACCCCGCCGGCGGCGCCTGGCTGGGCACCTTCGCCGGCGTGGACTACGTCGACGACGCGCTCGCCGGCGTGCGCCGGCTGGGCCTGAGCGCCCCGATCGTGGCGATGGGCCGCGACGGCCGCGGGCGCGCGCATGCGCTGGACCGCGACTGCCGGCTGTGGCGCGTCGACCAGGCCAGCATGCAGGCCGTCGGGCAGCCCCTGCCCGCCGGGCTGCGTTGCGTCGGGATGCAGCCCAGCGGCGCCGGCTGGTGGATCGCCACCGCCAGCGACGGCCTGGTGGAGGTGGACGCCGAGGGCCAGCGGCTGCAGGCCCTGCCCGCGGCCTCGCTGCGCGACGCCGAGGCCGAGCTGACCGCGCTGGGCCGGCTCGGCGACGGCCGCCTGCTGGTGGGCTACGCCGACGGCGAGGTGCTGCAGGGCAGCCCGAGCACCGGCCAGCTGCAGCGCTACGCCTTCGACCGCCCCGTCCGCAGCGCGATCCACCGCTTCCACGAGCAGGCCGACGGCGTGCTCTGGATCGGCACCCACACCGGCGGCCTGTTCCGCGGGCGGGTGCTGTCGGCGGCGATCCGCCGCAACGTCGCCACCGACGAGGACCACGAGGCCTGGCCCGCGCGCTCGATCCGCTCGGTGCACTGGGAGCCCGGCCGCATCCTCGTGGGCACCGACGCGGGCCTGTCGACCTGGGGCTTCGGCGAGGGCGGCTGGCGGCGCCAGGAGACGATCGGCTTCACCTCGATCCGGGCGATCGCCCCGCATCCGCGCGGCGGCTTCTGGATCGGCAGCCACCGCGGCCTGTGGCACCTCGGCGACGACGGCGAGGCCACCGCGGGCCCGGCGCTCCCGGATCCGCGCGTGACCGACCTGCTGGTCGAGGACGACGTGCTCTGGGTCGCCACCCGCGGCGGGCTGGTGCGCCTGCGCGACGGCGTCGCCGACGCGTCCGCGGTGCCGCCGCGCCTCGACGGGCA
Organism: Lysobacteraceae bacterium; assembly: GCA_051859045.1. GTDB lineage: Bacteria > Pseudomonadota > Gammaproteobacteria > Xanthomonadales > Xanthomonadaceae > JBHYGK01. The sequence goes on from JBHYGK010000014.1 coordinate 9,451, forward strand.
GTTCCTGACCGCGCTGCGGCGCGCGCCGGACGGGGCGCTGTGGATCGGCAGCAACGAGCGCGGCGTGTTCGTGCTGGGCGGCGACGGCCAGCTGACCCAGCGCACCGTCGCCAACGGCGGGCTGCCGCACGACTCCGTCTGGTCGATCCACGCCACCGCGGACGCGGTGTGGCTGGGCAGCTACGGCGGCGGGCTGGTGCGGATCGATCCCAGCGACGGCACCTGGCGGCAGTGGACCCGCGCCGACGGGCTGTCGAACGACGTCATCTACGCGATCCAGCCCGACGCGCTGGGCCGGCTGTGGCTGAGCACCAACGAAGGCCTCAACGTCGTCGACCCCGCCGACGGCCGGATCCAGACGCTGATCCAGGGCGACGGGCTGCGCAACATCGAATACAACTCAGGCGCCTCGTTCCGCGATGGCTTCGGGCGGCTGTTCTTCGGCGGCATCGACGGCCTGGACCTGGTCGAGCCGGCCCAGCTGGAATCCAGCGGCTCCCCGGCGCGGCCGGTGCTGACCGCGCTGCACGTGCTCGGCCGGCGCGGCGGCGGGATGGACGCCGACGGCGCGATGCGCGACCTGGGCTACGCCGAGGCGGTCGGTCTCGACTACGAGGAGTCGGTGTTCTCGATCGAGATGGTGGCGCTGGACTTCGTGTCGCCGTCCAGCGCGCGCCTGCGCTACCGCATCAGCGGCCTGCACGACGACTGGGTGCATCCGCCGGCGGCGCGCGCGGAGCTGATGCTGAGCTACCTGCCGCCGGGCGACTACGACCTCGAGGTGCAGGCGGCCGGCCGCGACGGCCGCTTCGGCGCCGGCCGCCACCTGCGGCTGGAGGTGGCGCCGCCGCCGTGGCGCCACCCGCTGGCGTGGGCGCTGTACGCGCTCGCGGCACTCGGCCTGGCCGCGGCGCTGGTGCAGCGCCAGCGCGCCCGGCGCGCCGCCGCGGTGCGCCGGGTCGCGGAGCTCGAGCGCGCCGTCGTCGAGCGCACCGCCGCGCTCAACGAGGCCAACGAGCGGCTGCGCAGCAGCAACCAGCAGCTCGAGCGCGCCACCCGCACCGATCCGCTGACCCAGGCCTCGAACCGGCGCGACCTGCAGGACTGGCTGGAGCGCGAGGGCCCGCTGCTGCTGCGCGAGATCGAGGCGGGCGGCGTGGCCCAGCCCGGCGGGGCGCGCCAGCTGCTGTTCTGCATGATCGACATCGACGACTTCAAGCGCCTCAACGACGGCTACGGCCACCAGGTCGGCGACGAGGTGCTGGTGGCGGTGGCCACGCGGCTGCGCGGGGTGCTGCGCGAGCGCGACACCCTGGTGCGCTGGGGCGGCGAGGAGTTCCTGCTGCTCGCGCGCGAGGCCCGCCTCGAGGACGCCACCGGGCTCGCCGAGCGGGTGCGCCAGGCGGTCTGCGCCACGCCGGTGCCGCTGGGCAACGGGCAGTCGGTGACGGTGACCTGCTCGGTGGGCTTCGCGCCCTGGCCGCTGTCGGCGGCCTGGCCGGCGCTGGGCGACTGGGAGCAGAGCGTCAGCCTCGCCGACCGCGCGCTGTACGCGGCCAAGGCCGCGGGCAAGAACGCCTGGGTGGGCGTGCTGCCCGGCGCCGAGGTGGAGCGCTCGGGCCTGCACGCGCTGCTGGCGGGCGCCGACCCGGCCACGCTGCGGCCGGGCTGCGTGCAGGTGCTGCACTCCACGCCGCAGCCGCCGGACTTCGGCCGCCGGCGCTGAGCCGGCGGCCCTGGCCCGCCGGCGGCGGGCTCAGCCCTGCTGGGTCGCGATCGCGGCCGCGATCGCGCCGAGCGCGGCCAGCGCGCCCGCCACCGCGAGCGCGATCTTGACCCAGCTGTAGGGATGCTCGCCGGCCAGCTGGCCGGTGTAGCCGTTCGCCAGCACCTGGTAGCTGCGGCTGCCGTAGGTGTAGGCCACCAGCCACACCGGCACGAGCACGTGCTTGAAGCTGCGCCCGTCGAAGCGCGCGTCGACCTGCAGGTTGCGCTGGGTGTCGCCGGGCACCTCGGCCGAGCACAGCGCGCGGGTGCGCTGCTGCAGCTCGGCCAGGTTGGCCTCGGCGGCCCGGGCCAGGTCGACCTGGTAGCGCTCGACCGTCCAGCCGCGCACGAACTCCGCGGCGTAGGGCCGCAGCTCGGTGGTGGTCGGGAAGGGTTCGACCTGGCGCAGCAGCCCGCCGTGCACGCCGGTGGTGCCGGGCACCAGGGCGTCGTCGAAGAAGTGCTGCAGCTCGCCCGCCGCCGGCACCCAGCGCACGTGGCGCTTCATCCGGGTCTGGGTGCGGCCCTGGCTGTCGGTGTAGGTCTCGGGCACGTAGTAGTAGTGGCCCGCCTCGGCGGTCCAGCGCGCGTCGACGTGGGCGTCGAAGGTCCAGTACGGCAGGTAGACGCCGCGCAGGGTGTCGGTGAGCGCGGCGGTCTTCAGCCGGTTCGGCGCGAACCAGCGGGTGCCGTACCAGCGCCGGATCAGGTCGCGCACCTGGCCGTCGCTGATCTTGAACGGCAGCAGCGCCTGCGGCGTGATCGCCTCGGCCGCGGCCTCGTGCGGCAACACCTTGGGCGAGCCGCAGAACTCGCAGCGCGTGGCCGCGACGTGGCCCACGAACACCGAGATCGCGTGGCAGCTCTCGCACTTCACCTCCTGGCGCGCCTCGCCCCAGCCGCGGGTGGCGGTGGGATCGGCGAGCGCGGCGGCGAGGTCGCGCTCGCCCACCTCGCCCGCGCCGGCGGCGGGGTCGGCCGCCGGCGGCGGCGTCCACGCGGCGACGCCGCCGCAGAACGGGCAGACCAGGGCCTGGCGCGCCGCGTTCCACTCCATGTCGCCGCCGCAGGCCGCGCAGGGCTGCTTGCCCAGCGCGTGGGTGTGCGCGGCGTCGAAGGGCGCGTCGGCGCTCATTCGCCGCGCAGGAAGGCGTCGACGGCGGCGCGCGCGATCCGCGTGGCGTTGCCGATCTTGCGGCCCTTGAGGTCGCCGGCGGCGATGGCGGCCATCACGTCCTCCACCGACACGCCCAGCAGCTGGGCGGCCTGCTCGGGCGTGAGCACGTCCGGCGCCGGGGCCGCCGGGGCGGCGGCGGGCGCCGCCGTCGCGGCCTGCGGCTGGACCATCCCCTTGGCCATCTCCTGCGCCATCGCGAAGCCCACCGCCATCTGCGCGGGGGCGGCCGCGGCGGCGGCGCCCTCCCCGCCCTGGCCCATGCCCTTGGCCATCTGGAACTTCACGTAGTCGTTGAGGTTGCCGACCACGCCCATGCTCGAGCGCGCGTCGATGGCCTGCTCCACCTCGGGCGGCACCGACACGTTCTCGATGATGAAGCTGGTGACCTCGAGGCCGTACTTCGCGCGCATCGCCTCGTTGACCAGCGGCAGCAGCGCGTCGCCGAGCTCGCCGTAGCGGCCGGCGACGTCGAGCGCCGGCACCTTCGCGCCGGCCAGCGCGTCGGTGAACACGCTCACCAGGCGCGAACGCATGGTGTCGGCGAACTCGTCGAGGCGGAAGTTCTGGTCGGTGCCGGCCACCTCGCGCAGGAAGGTCGGCGGGTCGACGATGCGGAAGTCGTAGGTGCCGAACGCGCGCAGGCGCACCACGCCGAAGTCGGCGTCGCGCATCATCACCGGGTTGGCGGTGCCCCACTTGTTGCCGGTGAACAGGCGGGTGTTGAGGTAGTAGACGTCGCACTTGAACGGCGACTCGAAGCCGTACTTCCAGCCCATGATGCGGGTGAGCACCGGGATGTTCTGGGTGCTCAGCGTGTGCTTGCCCGGGCCGAACAGGTCGGCGTACTGGCCGGTGGCGACGAACTGCACCACCTGCGACTCGCGCACGATCAGCTGGGCGCCGTTCTTGATCGCCTTGTCGTCGTCGGGGTAGCGGTAGGAGAGCGTGTCGCGCGAGTCGTCGGTCCACTCGATGATCTCGAGCAGCTCGCCGCGGATGAAGTCCATCAGGCCCATGTCGCGCGCTCCCTTGGTCGGTCGGGGTGGGGTGGATCAGGCGTGGATTCTAAGCACGTCGCGCGGCGGCGCGCAGGGTGCTGGAGGTCACCCCGGCACGCGGGGCGGCCGGGGCGGTCGGCGGGCAAAAAAAAACGGGCCCCGAGGGGCCCGTCCTTCATCGACGCGGTGGGGGCGATTACTCGCCGCCCTCCTCGTCCACGGCCTTCATCGACAGGCGGATGCGGCCCTGCTTGTCGACCTCGAGCACCTTCACGCGGACCACGTCGCCTTCCTTGAGCTTGTCGGAGACCTTCTCGACGCGCTCGTTGGAGATCTGCGACACGTGGACCAGGCCGTCCTTGCCCGGGGCGATCGTGACGAACGCGCCGAAGTCCATCAGCTTGGCGACCTTGCCCTCGTAGATGCGGCCCGGCTCGACGTCGGAGGTGATCTGCTCGATGCGCGCCTTCGCGGCCTGGGCGGCGGCGGCGTTGACCGAGGCGATGACGATGGTGCCGTCGTCCTGGATGTCGATCTGGGTGCCGGTCTCCTTGGTGATGGCCTGGATGGTCGAGCCACCCTTGCCGATCACTTCGCGGATCTTGTCCGGGTGGATCTTCATCGTCAGCAGGCGCGGCGCGTACTCGGAGAGCTCCTCGCGCGGCGCGTTGAGGCCCTTGGCCATCTCGCCGAGGATGTGCAGGCGGCCGGCCTTGGCCTGCTGCAGCGCGATCTTCATGATCTCCTCGGTGATGCCCTCGATCTTGATGTCCATCTGCAGGGCGGAGATGCCGTCCTTCGAGCCGGCCACCTTGAAGTCCATGTCGCCGAGGTGGTCCTCGTCGCCCAGGATGTCGGACAGCACGACGAAGTCGTCGCCTTCCTTGACCAGGCCCATCGCGATGCCGGCCACCGGGGCCTTCAGCGGGATGCCCGCGTCCATCATCGCCAGCGAGGAGCCGCAGACCGACGCCATCGACGAGGAGCCGTTGGACTCGGTGATCTCCGACACGCAGCGGATGGTGTACGGGAACGCCTCCATGCCCGGCATCACGGCGAGCACGCCGCGCTTGGCCAGGCGGCCGTGGCCGATCTCGCGGCGCTTCGGGCCCATCATGCGGCCGGCTTCGCCGACCGAGTAGGGCGGGAAGTTGTAGTGGAACAGGAAGTGCTCCTTCGACTCGCCCTCGGCGGCGTCGATGATCTGGCCGTCGCGGGTGGTGCCCAGCGTGGCCACGACCAGCGCCTGGGTCTCGCCGCGGGTGAACAGCGCGGAGCCGTGCACGCGCGGCAGCACGCCGACGCGGACCGAGATCGGACGCACGGTGTCGAGCGCGCGGCCGTCGATGCGGACCTTCGTGCTCAGCACGCTGGCGCGCATGGTCTGGTACTCGAGCTCGCCGAACTCCTTCGACATCTCGCCGGCGGCCCAGCCGTGGGCCTCGGCCTGCGCCTGCAGGGAGGCGATGACCTCCTTCTTCAGGGCGCCGATCGCGTCGCGGCGCTCGAGCTTGTCGGTGATCTTGAAGGCCTGCAGCAGGCGGTCACCGGCGGCGGCCTTCAGCGCGGCCACGAGGGCCTCGTTGGCGGCCGGGGCGGTGAAGGTGCCCCAGGTCTTCTGGCCGGCCTCGGCGACGAGCGCGTTGATCGCGTCGATGACCGCGCGCGAGGCCTGGTGGCCGAAGGTGACCGCGCCGAGCATCACGTCCTCGCTCAGCAGCTTGGCCTCGGACTCCACCATCAGCACCGCGTTGGCGGTGCCGGCGACCACGAGCTCGAGCTCGCTGGTCTTGAGCTGGGTGACGGTCGGGTTGAGGATGTACTGGCCGTTGGCGTAGCCGACCTTGGCGGCGCCGATCGGGCCGTTGAACGGGATGCCCGACAGCGCGAGCGCGGCGGACGCGCCGATCAGCGCCGGGATGTCACCCTCGACCTCGGGGTTGAGCGAGACCACGGTGGCGATGACCTGCACTTCGTGGCGGAAGCCTTCCGGGAACAGCGGGCGGATCGGGCGATCGATCAGGCGCGAGGTGAGCGTCTCGCGCTCGGTCTGGCGACCCTCGCGCTTGAAGAAGCCACCCGGGATGCGGCCGCCGGCGTAGAACTTCTCCTGGTAGTCCACCGTGAGCGGGAAGAAGTCCATGCCCTCGCGGACGTTCTTGTTGCCGACGACGGTGACCAGGACCTCGGTGTCCGCCATCTTCACAAGCACCGCGCCACCCGCCTGGCGGGCGATCTCGCCCGTCTCGAGGGTGACCTGGTGCTGCCCGTACTGGAACGACTTGCTGACTTTCGCCACGGTGGTGGATTCCTTTTCGATATCGCCCGGATGGATACGCGTCAGGCGCCACGCCTGCCGCGCTTGGATCTGTCTGGTGGGAGCGGTGCGGGTGGAGCGGGCCCCGGTTTCCGGGGCCCTGAAACACCGCGGGCGCCGTCTCCGGCGCCCGTGGGGTCTTGCTGGATCAGCGACGCAGGCCGAGACGCTCGATGAGGGTCTTGTAGCGCTCGTTGTCCTTCTTCTTCAGGTAGGCCAGCAGGCTGCGGCGCTGGTTCACCATCTTCAGCAGGCCACGACGCGAGTGGTGGTCCTGCTTGTGCACCTTGAAGTGCTCGGTGAGCTGCTCGATGCGCGCGCTGAGCAGGGCGACCTGGACTTCCGGCGAGCCGCTGTCGTTGGCGCCGCGGCCGAAGTCCTGGATGATCTTGAGGCTGTCGATGGACATGGTGTTCTCTTCTGGTGACGCGGGAGCCGCAGGAACGCATCGGGATGCGCACCGCGAGGACCGCCTGAGGGGTGGTGGCACCGGGCATCGAGGCCACGGAGCCAGCGGATTCTAGCCCGCGGGGGGCCGGACGGACAAGCCTAGCCGTCGGTGCGCAGCAGGCGCCGGACCGCCAGGCGGCCGTCGGCGAGGGCCTCCACGAGGCCCAGCGGCGCGCCCCCGGGGCCGAACGCGGCGTACTCCGCCGGCACCGTCCCGGCCGGCGCGGGCACCGCCTGGCCCAGCCGCAGCCGACGGGCGGCCTCGGCGTCCAGCGCCAGCCGCGGCCAGGCGGCCAGCCCGGCCTCGATCGGCAGCAGGCAGGCCCGCAGGGCGTCCTCGCCGTCCGCCGCCGCCGCCTCGAGCTCGGCCAGCGTGATCATCCGCGGCGCCGTGAAGGGCTCCACCCAGGTGCGGCGCAGCGCGGTCAGGTGGGCGCCGCAGCCCAGCGCCTCGCCGAGGTCGCGGGCCAGCGCGCGCACGTAGGTGCCGGAGCCGCAGGTGACGTCGAGCACCACGCGCGCGCCGTCGGCCTCGACCACGTCCAGCGCGAACACCTCCACCGCGCGCACCGGGGCCTCGACGGCCTCGCCGCGGCGGGCCTTCGCGTACAGCGGCTCGCCGCCCTGCTTGAGGGCGGCGTAGATCGGGGCGCGCTGCTGGATGCGGCCGCGCAGCGGGGCCAGCCCGGCCTCGAGCGCGGCGAGGTCGGCCGCGCCGTCGGCGAAGCCGGGCGGCAGCGGGCGTTCGACGAGGGGCTGGCCCTCGGCGTCGTCGGTGTCGGTGGTGAGCCCGAGCCGCAGCTCGGCGCGGTAGGCCTTGCGCTGGCCCAGCAGGCCGCCGGCGAGCTTGGTGGCCTCGCCGAAGCACAGAGGCAGCAGGCCGGTGGCCATCGGGTCGAGGCTGCCGGTATGCCCGCCCTTCTCGGCGCGCAGCAGGTGGCGCGCGCGCTGCAGGGCCTGGTTGGAGCTCGGGCCCTTCGGCTTGTCGAGCAGCAGCAGGCCGTCGAGGGGGCGGAAGACGGTCTTCGGGCGGTCCGGGCGCGCGCGCGGCGGCCGGGCGGCGCGGTCCGCGGGACCGGCCATCAGGCCTTCGGCGCGTCGTCGCCGGCGGCCGGGGCCTCGTCGTCCATGTCGACCGGCGGGGGCGGCAGCTCGCGCAGCAGCTTCTCGATGTGCTCGCCGCGGTCGACGGAGTCGTCGTAGTGGAAGTGCAGCTCGGGCACCGCGCGCATCTTCACCGAGCGCGCGAGCGCGAAGCGGATGTCCTTGGCGAGCTCCTTGAGCCCGTCGAGGGCCTCCTTGGCGCGCTCGGACTGCAGCGCGGTCACGAAGACCTTGGCGTGGGCCATGTCGCGGGTGATCTCGACGTCGCTGACGCTCACCGAGGGCAGGCCGTGCTCGCGCACGGCGGCATGCACGAGCGCGCCCAGCTCGCGGCGGAGCTGGGCGGACACGCGGTCGGTGCGATGGAAGGACTTGGTCGGCACGTCAGAGGGTCCGCTGGACCTCGATGCGCTCGAAGCACTCGATCTGGTCGCCCGGCTTGACGTCGTTGTACTGCTTCACGCCGATGCCGCACTCGGTGCCGTTGCGCACCTCGTCGACGTTCTCCTTGAAGCGGCGCAGCGACTCGAGCTCGCCCTGGAAGACCACGGTGTTGTTGCGCAGCACGCGGATGGGCTTGGAGCGCTTGACCGTGCCCTCGATGACCATGCAGCCGGCGACGGCGCCGAACTTCGAGCTGCGGAAGACCTCGCGCACCTGGGCGGTGCCGATGATCTCCTCGCGGATCTCCACGCCCAGCAGGCCGGACGCCACCTGCTTCACCTGGTCGATGACGTCGTAGATGATCGAGAAGTAGCGCAGGTCGAGGCCGTTGTTCTCGACCACGCGGCGGGCCGAGGCGTCGGCGCGCACGTTGAAGCCGATGATGGTGGCCTTGGAGGCCGCCGCCAGCGTGGCGTCGGACTCGGTGATGCCGCCCACGCCGGAGCTGATGACGTTGACCTTGATGGCCTCGGTGCTGAGCGCCACCAGCGACTCACGCAGCGCCTGCACCGAGCCCTGGACGTCGGCCTTGATGACCAGGTTGAGGCTCAGCTGGCCCTCGCCCTGGCCCATCTGGGCCATGATGTCCTCGAGCTTCTGGCCGGTCTGGACCAGGCGCGACTCGCGCTTCTTGGCCTCGCGCTGCTGCGCGACGTCCTTGGCGAGGCGCTCGTCCTCGACCACGACCAGGTCGTCGCCGGCGTCGGGCACGCCCGAGAGGCCCAGCACCACGACCGGGATCGAGGGGCCGGCTTCGCCGACCTGGCGGCCGGCCTCGTCGAACAGCGCGCGGACGCGGCCGTACTGGGTGCCGCAGACCAGGTAGTCGCCCTTCTTCAGGGTGCCCTGCTGGACGAGCACGGTCGCGACCGGGCCGCGGCCCTTGTCGAGGCTGGACTCGACCACCACGCCGGTGGCGCGGGCGTCGTAGACGGCGGTGAGCTCGAGCACTTCGGCCTGCACCAGGATCGCGTCGAGCAGGTCGTCGATGCCCATGCCGGTCTTGGCCGAGACGGCCACGAACGGGGAATCGCCGCCCCACTCCTCGGGGATCACGTTGTGCTGGCCGAGGCCGGCCTTGAGGTTGTCGGGGTTGGCGTCGGCCTTGTCCATCTTGTTCATGGCCACCACCAGCGGCACGCCGGCGGCGCGCGCATGGGTGATCGCCTCGATGGTCTGCGGCATCACGCCGTCGTCGGCCGCGACCACCAGCACCACGATGTCGGTGAGCTTCGCGCCGCGGGCGCGCATCGAGGTGAAGGCGGCGTGGCCCGGGGTGTCGAGGAAGCTGATGACGCCCTTCGGCGTCTCGACGTGGTAGGCGCCGATGTGCTGGGTGATGCCGCCGGCTTCGCCGGAGGCCACCTTGGTGCGGCGGATGTAGTCGAGCAGCGAGGTCTTGCCGTGGTCGACGTGGCCCATGATCGTGACCACCGGCGGGCGCACGCGCTTCTCGCCGTCGATCTCGATGTGCTCGGCGAGCGCGGTCTCGGCGTCGTTGTCGCTGGCGCGCACGGCCTTGTGGCCGAGCTCCTCGACCACCAGCACCGCGGTGTCGTGGTCGACGGTCTGGTTGATGGTCGCCATGACGCCCATCTTGAACAGCGCCTTCACCACGTCCGCGCCCTTGAGCGCGAGCTTGGCGGCGAGGTCGGCGACGACGATGTTGTCGCCGATCGCCACTTCGCGCAGGACCGGCGAGGTCGGGCGCGAGAAGCCGTGCGGGCCGGCCTGCTGGCCGCCGCGGCGGGTCGGCTCCGGGCCGCGGCCGCGCTGCGGGGGCTTGCGCTTGCCGGCGGTCGAGGTGCGGCGGGCGCGCTCGACGGCGGAGAGGTGCAGCGGGGCGGTCGCGAAGCGCTGGCCGACGTCTTCCTCGACCTCCTCGCGGATCACCGGCGGCGGCGCGCCGCGGGTGGGCTTGACCACCTTCTTGGCGTCGCGGTCGTCGTCGCGGCGCGGGGCGAGGATGGACTTGTGGCCGTGCTCGGTGGAGCGCGGCGGCGCGGCCACGACCGGGACCTCCTCGACCGCCTCGACGGCCTCCGCGGCGGGCGCGGCCGGGCCGGTGGCCTTGGCGGCGCGGGCGGCCTCCTCGGCGGCCTTGCGGGCGGCGTCCTCGGCCTGGCGGCGCTGCTCGGCCTCGACGCGGGCGACCTCCTCGGCCTCCTGCTTCGCGCGCGATTCCTCGAGCTTGCGCAGCGCGTCCTCGCGCTCGGCGTCCGGGGAGCCGTCGACGTCGGTGCGCTTGATGTAGGTCTTCTTCTGCCGGACCTCGACCGCGACGGTGGTCTTGGACTTGCCGGCGGCGACCGTCAGCTCCTCGACCTTGCGGCGCTTGAGGGTGATCTGGCGCGGGGCGGCGTCGGCGGCGGGCTCGTCGGCCTTGCCGTGGGTGCGGCGCAGGAAGCCGAGGAGCTTCATCTTCTCGGTCGGCGTCACCACCTGGTCCGGCCCGCTGAAGCTCATGCCGGCCTCGGCGAGCTGCTCGAGCAGCTTCTCCACCGGGGTCCCGACGAGCTTGGCGAGGGTGCGTACCGTGACTTCGGACATGTGGCTTCCTGTTCCTTGGGCGCCGATGGCGCCGTGGCGGCGCCGGAGGGGCGCCTGATTGTACGGGTCGGCGCCGGATGGCGCCCGATGCGGCGGGAGGCGGTGGCCCGGTTACTCGAACCAGTGCTTGCGCGCTTCCATGATGAGGGCCGCGGCGCGCTCGTCGCCCATGCCCTCGATGTCGCTGATCTCGTCCACCGCCTGCTCGGCGAGGTCCTCGCGGGTCTGCACGCCGCGGCCCGCCAGGGCGTAGGCGGTGGCCTCGTCCATGCCCTCGAGCGAGAGCAGGTCGTCGGCCGGCTTGTGGGCCTCGAGCTCCTCCTCGGCCACCAGGGCCTCGGTGAGCAGGGCGTCGCGGGCGCGGGCGCGCAGCTCCTCGACGATGTCCTCGTCGAAGCCCTCGACGTTGAGCAGCTCGGCGACCGGCACGTAGGCGATCTCCTCGACGGTCGAGAAGCCCTCGCCCACCAAGATGCCGGCGATCTCCTCGTCGACCTCCAGGCGGTCCATGAACAGCTGGCGGGCCGAGGCCTGCTCGCCCTCGCTCTTGGCCTGGACCTGGGCCTGGGTCATCACGTTGAGCTGCCAACCGGTGAGGCGGCTGGCGAGGCGGACGTTCTGGCCGCCCTTGCCGATCGCCTGGGCCAGCTTGTCCTCGGCCACGGCGAGGTCCATGGAGTGCTTGTCCTCGTCGACGATGATCGACTGGACCTCGGCCGGCGCCATCGCGTTGATGACGAACTGCGCGGCGTTCTCGCTCCACAGCACGATGTCGATGCGCTCGCCGTTGAGCTCGTTGCTGACGGCCTGCACGCGCGAACCGCGCATGCCGATGCACGCGCCGATCGGATCGGTGCGGTGGTCGTGCGCGAGCACGGCGATCTTGGCGCGGTCGCCCGGGTCGCGCGCGGCGGCCTTGATCTCGACCAGGCCCTGGCCGACCTCCGGCACCTCGAGCTTGAACAGCTCCATCATGAACTCCGGCGCGGTGCGGCTCACGAAGAGCTGCGGCCCGCGGGCCTCGGCGCGCACGTCGAACAGGTAGCCGCGGACGCGGTCGCCCGGGCGCAGCACGTCGCGCGGGATCGACTTGTCCTTCGGGATGAAGCCCTCGGCGTTGCCGCCGAGGTCGATGTAGATGTTGCCGCGCTCCACGCGCTTGACCACCGCGGTGATCAGCTCGCCGATGCGGTCGCGCCAGGCGTCCACCACCTGCGCGCGCTCGGCCTCGCGGACGCGCTGCACGATGACCTGCTTCGCGGCCTGGGCGGCGATGCGGCCGAACTCGGGGTTCTCGATGCGCTCCTCGAGCACGTCGCCGGGCTGCACGTCGGGCTTGTCGTCGACGGCGTCCATCATGCGGATCATGCGCTCGGGCGACTCCATGACGACGTCGTCCTCGACGACCTCCCACAGGCGGAAGGTCTCGTAGCTGCCGTCCTTCGGATCGATGGCGACGCGCACGGCGACGTCCTGGTCCGGGTAGCGCTTCTTCGCGGCGGACGCCAGCGCGGCCTCCATCGCCTCCAGGATGACCTGGCGCGGCACGCCCTTTTCGTTGGCGACCGCCTCGACCACCAGCAGAAGTTCCTTGCTCATCGCTCGCTCCGTATGAGGCGGTTCGCCGCCTCAGCCTTCGTTCTTGGGATGCGGCTTGCGCGGGCGACCCTTGGGGCCCTCGCTCGCCAGGCCGAGGGCCACCAGGTCGGGGACCAGGCGGGCCTTCTCGATGTTGTCGTGCTCGACCTCGAAGGCGCGTTCGCCCTCGGGTTCGATGATCGTGATGCGAGTGCCGTCGACGGCGGCGATCCGGCCCTGCAGGCGGCGTCGGCCGTCCTGGGGCAGGCGCAGCGACACCTTGGCCTGCTCCCCCGTCCAGCGCTGGAACTGCGCGGGCGTGAACAGCGGGCGGTCGATGCCGGGCGAGGACACCTCGAGGGTGTACTGGCTCTCGATCGGGTCGTTGACGTCGAGCTGGGCCGAGGCCTCGCGGCTGACCGCCTCGCAGTCCTCGATGCCCACGTGGCGCTCGTCGCCCTCGGGGGTGTCGATGTAGATCCGCAGCAGGCCGCCGCTGCGCGAAGGCGCCCACTCGATGCCGAGCAGGACGAGGCCCAGCGAGCCGACCACGGGCTCGAGCAGGGCGCTGATCTCGTTGGCCTTCTCGCTCATGCGAACTCCCATCCGGGCCGCCGGTGCGGCGCGCGGAAACAAAAAAAGGGCCCTTGCAGGCCCTGTCCGGTACATCCTGGTTCCGGAGGTGCCGCCGCGCCGGGAAGCCCCGGACGCCGCGGCGCCTGTGCCCGGCAGCGGCCTCCATGCCGCGGAGGGTACGCCAGCCCGAGGGCCTGCTGTGCTGCCATGCATCTGAAAAGTGGTAGCGGGGGCAGGATTTGAACCTGCGACCTTCGGGTTATGAGCCCGACGAGCTGCCAGACTGCTCCACCCCGCACCGGAATCCCGAATTATACGCACACGCGCGGATCACGCAAGCCTTTTCGCGCATCCGTGCGCGAGGCGCGCCGGCTCAGGCGCCGAACGCGCGCTCGCAGGCCGCCATCAGCGGGCCCCAGGCGAAGCCCAGCACCAGCAGCAGCGCGGCATTCGCGACGAACACCACGCGCAGGTGGGCGTCGGCGCTCGGCACCGGCTCGCGGCCGGGCTCGGCGGCGTCGAAGTACATCACCTTGATCACGCGCAGGTAGTAGAACAGGCCCACCACCGAGGCGGCCACGGCCACGATCGCCAGCCAGACCAGGTCGGCGCCGACGGCGGCGTCGATCACCGCCAGCTTGGCCCAGAAGCCGAGGAACGGCGGCACGCCGGCCATCGAGGCCATCACGAACAGCACCATCAGCGCATGCACGGGATGGCGGCGGCCGAGGCCGGCGAAGTCGGCGATGTCCTGGGCCTCGAAGCCACGGCGCGAGAGCAGCAGCAGCGAGCCGAAGCCGGCCGCGGCCATCAGCGCGTAGGCGATGGCGTAGAACATCGCGGCCGCGTAGCCGCCGCCGTCCGCGGCCGCCAGGCCGAGGAACAGGAAGCCGACGTGGCTGATCGTGGAGTACGCCAGCATGCGCTTGAGGTTGGTCTGGACCAGGGCGACGATGTTGCCGATCACCAGCGAGGCCACCGCCAGCGCCGACAGCGCCTGCGACCAGCCGGCCTCGAGCGGGCCGACGCCGGCCTCGAGCAGGCGGTAGGCCATGCCGAACGCGGCGAGCTTCGGGGCCGAGCCGATGAACAGGGTCACCGGGGTGGGCGCGCCCTGGTAGACGTCGGGCAGCCACATGTGGAACGGCGCGGCGCCGAACTTGAACGCGATGCCGACCACGATGAACACCACGCCGAACATGAGCAGGGTGCGCTCGCCCGTGGACGAGGCGGCGGCGTGGATCGCCTGCAGGTCGAGGGCGCCGGTGGCGCCGTAGACCATCGACATGCCGTACAGCAGCATGCCCGAGGCCAGCGAACCCAGCACGAAGTACTTCATCGCCGCCTCGGAGCCGATCTTCGAGTCGCGGTCGAACGCCACCAGGGCGTAGCTCGACAGCGCCAGCAGCTCCAGGCCGAGGTAGACCATCACCAGGTGGTCGGCGGACACCAGCAGCATCATGCCAAGCACGGCGAACAGGGTGATCGAGTAGTACTCGCCCTTGTACAGGTCGCGGTCGACCAGGTACGGGCGGGCGTACACGAACGCCGCCGCGGTGACGACGTAGATCGCCAGCTTGAGGATGTCGCCCGCGCCGTCGCGGACGAACATGCCGTTGAACGCCGACACCGCCTCCTGCCCTGCCCCGCCGCCGCGCAGCGTCAGGAACGCGGTGCCGAGCAGGATCAGCAGGGCCAGCGCGTGGGTGAGCCCGCGGCGGGCCTGCTGGATGAACAGGTCGGCGATCAGCAGGGTGAAGGTCGCGCAGGCGAGGAAGATCTCGGGCGCGAGGGCGGCGAATTCGGCGGCGGTGGGCATCGCGACGGGCGTCATCATTCGTCCCTTACAGCTTGCTGGTGGCGAGCTGGGTGACCAGCTGCGCGATGGAGGCGTCCATGAGGTCGGTCAGCGGCGCCGGCCACAGGCCCAGCACCAGCACGCCGGCGGCGAAGCCCCACAGCATCAGCTGCTCGCGGGGGGACACGTCCTTCAGGGCGGCGACGTTGGCGTTGGCGACCTCGCCGAAGACCACGCGCTTGACCAGCCACAGGGTGTAGCCGGCGCCGACGATCAGGGTGGTGGCGGCCAGGAAGGCCGTCCACGGGCTCTGCTGGAACGCGGCCAGGATGACCATGAACTCGCCGACGAAGCCCGAGGTGCCCGGCAGGCCGGCGTTGGCCATGCCGAACAGCACGAAGAAGGCGCCGAACACCGGCATCGTGTTCATCACGCCGCCGTAGTCCTTGATCATGCGGCTGTGCACGCGGTCGTAGAGCACGCCGACGCAGCTGAACATCGCGCCGGAGATGAAGCCGTGCGAGACCATCTGCACCATCGCGCCCTGCAGGCCGAGCTCGGCGGCGTCGGTGCGGCCGCCCGCGGCCAGCTCGAAGGCGATGAAGGTGCCCAGGGTCACGAAGCCCATGTGGGCCACGGACGAGTAGGCGATCAGCTTCTTCATGTCCTCCTGGACCAGCGCCACCAGGCCGACGTAGACCACCGCCGCCAGCGACAGCGCGATCAGCAGCCACGACCACTCGGCGCCCGCGTCCGGGGTGACCGGCAGGCTGAAGCGCAGGAAGCCGTAGCCGCCGATCTTCAGCATGATCGCCGCCAGCACCACCGAGCCCGCGGTCGGGGCCTCGACGTGGGCGTCCGGGAGCCAGGTGTGGACCGGGAACATCGGCACCTTCACCGCGAACGCGGCGAGGAAGCCGAAGAAGATCCAGGTCTGCTCGGTGCGCGTGAGCGGGAGCTGGTAGAGGTCGGCGAGCTGGAAGCTGCCGCCCTTGGTGTAGAGGTACACCAGCGCCACCAGCATGAACACCGAGCCGAGGAAGGTGTAGAGGAAGAACTTCAGCGACGCGTACACGCGCCGCGGGCCGCCCCAGACGCCGATGATCAGGAACATCGGGATCAGCATCGCCTCGAAGAACACGTAGAACAGCATCGCGTCCTGGGCCGAGAACACGCCGACCATCATGCCCTCGAGGATCAGGAAGGCCGCGAAGTACTGGTTGACGCGGTCGCTCACCGAGCCCCACGCGCCCAGCAGCACCAGCACCGAGGTCAGCGTGGTGAGCAGGATCAGCGCCACCGACAGGCCGTCGGCGCCGAGGTGGTAGCGGATGTCGAAGGTCTCGATCCAGGCGTGGTTCTCGACGAACTGCATCGCCGCGCTGGACGCGTCGAGGCCGGTGTAGAGGGGGATCGAGGCCGCGAGGGTGGCGAGGGCGAAGGCCATCGCGATCCAGCGCGCGAGCGCGGGGCGCTCGCTGCCGGCGGCGAGCGTGACGACGCCGCCGAGGATCGGCAGCCAGATGACCAGGCTGAGCAGGGGCCAGGAAGAGTCCATCGGGGGTCCTTGTGCTTCTTAGCCGACGACGCGCGTGAGCGCGTACAGCAACGCGATGAGGCCGAGGATCATCGCGAACGCGTAGTGGTAGAGGTAGCCCGACTGCAGGCGGCGGACGAGGCCGGCGACGCCGGCGACCAGCGAGGCGCTGCCGTTGACGACGAGGCCGTCGATCAGGCCGGCGTCGATGCGCTTCCACGCGGCGCGGCCGAGGTCGACGCCGCCGGCGGCGAAGCCGTCGATCCAGAGCTTGTCGAAGCCGTACTTGGCCTCGAGCACGCGGATCGGCCAGGCGAACACGCGGGCGAACACGTCGGCCAGGCCCGGACGCACCAGGTAGATCACCGTGGCGGCCGCGAAGCCCGCGAACGCCAGCCAGAACGCCGGCGCGGTCACGAAGTGCAGGCCGTAGTGCAGCACGCCGCTCCAGCCCTCGTGGCCCTGGGTCAGGGTCTGGCGGGCGGCCTCGAGGGCCACCGCGTTGTCCGGGGAGACCTCGATGATGTGGGTGAAGAAGCCACCGAACAGCATCGGCATGACCGTGAGCGCGCCGATCGCGATCGACGGGATCGCCAGCAGCAGCAGCGGCAGCTTCACCGACCACGGCGACTCGTGCGGCTCGTGCGGGCCGTGGTGGTCATCGTGCCCGTGTCCGTGGTCGTCGTGCGCATGCGCGTCGTCGTGGCCGTGGGCGTCATGCCCCGCCGGCGCCGGGTCGCGGAAGCGCTCGCGGCCGTGGAAGGTCAGGTACAGCAGGCGGAAGGAGTAGAAGCTGGTGATGAACACGCCCAGCATCACCGCCCAGTAGGCGTAGGTGTTGATCCAGCTCGCGCCCTCGGCGGCGTTGGCCGCGCCGGCCACCGCGATGATCGCGTCCTTCGAGAAGTAGCCCGACAGGAACGGCGTGCCGACCAGCGCCAGGGTGCCGATCAGGCTGGTGATCCAGGTCACCGGCATGTACTTGCGCAGGCCGCCCATCCGGCGCATGTCCTGCTCGTGGTGCATGCCCATGATCACCGAGCCGGCCGCGAGGAACAGCAGCGCCTTGAAGAAGGCGTGGGTCATCAGGTGGAACACCGCGGCGGAATACGCCGACAGGCCGAGCGCGACGGTCATGTAGCCCAGCTGCGACAGCGTGGAGTACGCGACCACGCGCTTGATGTCGTTCTGCACGATGCCGATCAGGCCGGTGAACAGGGCCGTCGTGGCGCCGATGAACAGGATGAAGTACAGCGCCACCTCGCTGAGCTCGAAGATCGGGCTCATGCGGGCCACCATGAAGATGCCCGCGGTGACCATCGTGGCGGCGTGGATCAGCGCCGAGATCGGGGTCGGGCCTTCCATCGAGTCGGGCAGCCAGACGTGCAGCGGGACCTGGGCCGACTTGCCCATCGCGCCGATGAACAGGCAGATCGCCACCACGGTGGCCGCGTTCCAGCCGTCGACCGAGAAGAAGGTCCAGCCGAAGGCCGTGACGCCGGGCAGGCTGAGGGTGTTGTTGGCCAGCTCGTGCTTCATCGCGAACGCGGTGGCGTAATCGAGCGTGCCGGTCCAGTACAGGATGCCGGCGATGCCGAGCAGGAAGCCGAAGTCGCCGACGCGGTTGACCAGGAAGGCCTTGAGGTTGGCGAAGATGGCGCTGGGCTTCTTGAACCAGAAGCCGATCAGCAGGTACGAGACGAGGCCCACCGCCTCCCAGCCGAAGAACAGCTGGAGGAAGTTGTTGCTCATCACCAGCATCAGCATCGAGAAGGTGAACAGCGAGATGTAGCTGAAGAAGCGCTGGTAGCCCGGGTCGTCCTTCATGTAGCCGATGGTGTAGACGTGCACCAGCAGCGAGACGAACGTGACCACGACCATCATCATCGCGGTGAGCTTGTCGACCAGGAAGCCGACGTGGGCCTCGTAGTGGCCGATCGTGAACCAGCGGTAGAGGTTCTGGTTGTAGGGGTCGGCGTCGTGGGCGAGGAACTGCCACAGCACGTGCATCGACAGCGCCGCCGCGATGGCGACGCCGAGGATGGTCACCGTGTGGGCGCCGGCGCGGCCGACCCGGCGGCCGAACAGGCCGGCCACGATCGAGCCCACCAGGGGCGCGAGGACGATCGCCAGCAGGATGTTGGTCTGGATCATCCGCTCAGCCCTTCATCGAATCGATCTCGGCGACGTTGATCGTCTGCCGGTTGCGGAACAGGGTCACCAGGATCGCGAGGCCGATGGCGGCCTCCGCGGCGGCGACGGTGAGGATGAAGAACACGAACACCTGGCCGCCCGGGTCGCCGAGGAAGCGCGAGAAGGCGACGAAGTTGATGTTCACCGCGAGCAGCATCAGCTCGACGCACATCAGCAGCACGATGAGGTTCTTGCGGTTGATGATGATGCCCGCGACGCTCAGGCTGAACAGGATCGCCGCGAGGAACAGGTAGTGGCCGAGGCTGATCATCACGCGCCCTCCCCGGGCTTGCGGACGGCGTCCATCTTGACGATCCGCAGGCGGTCCTCCGCGCGGACCGCGGACTGGCGCGACGGATCCTGGTGCTTGGTGCCCGCGCGGCGGCGCAGCGTGAGCACCACGGCGGCGATGATCGCCACGGTCAGGATCACCGCGGCCACCTCGAAGGGCAGCAGGTAGCCGGTGAACAGCTCGCGGCCGATCCAGGCGATGTTGCTGCCGGCCTCGAGCGAGGGGTCGGGCGTCGGGAACGGCTGCTCGAGCCGGCGCACGCCGATCAGCGCCAGCATCTCGGCGAGCATGATCGCCGCGACCAGCGCGGCCACGGGCAGGTAGCGCGCGAAGCCCTCGCGCAGCGGCGTGGCGTTGATGTCGAGCATCATCACCACGAACAGGAACAGCACCATCACCGCGCCGACGTACACCAGCACCAGCGCGATGCCGAGGAACTCGGCCTGCGCGAGCAGGAAGATGGCGGCGGTGGAGAAGAAGGTCAGCACCAGCGACAGCGCGGCGATGACCGGGTTCTTCACCAGGATGACGCTGGCCGCGGCGCACACCGTGACCAGGGCGAAGAAGTAGAAGGCGATCTGCGGGTAGTCCATGCGATGGCCTCAGCGGTAGGCGGCGTCGAGCGACTTGCGCTCGGCGATCTCGGCTTCGAGGCGGTCGCCGATGGCCAGCAGCTTGGCCTTGTCGAGGATGTTCTCGCCGCGCTTCTCGAAGTGGTACTCGTGCAGGTGGGTCTCGACGATGGAGTCGACCGGGCAGGACTCCTCGCAGAAGCCGCAGTAGATGCACTTGAAGAGGTCGATGTCGTAGCGCGTGGTGCGGCGCTGGCCGTCCTCGCGGGGCTCGGACTCGATCGTGATCGCCAGCGCGGGGCAGACCGCCTCGCACAGCTTGCACGCGATGCAGCGCTCCTCGCCGTTGGGATAGCGGCGCAGCGCGTGGATGCCGCGGAAGCGCGGGGACTGCGGGAACTTCTCGTACGGGTACATCAGCGTGTACTTCGGGCGGAAGGCGTAGCGCAGGGTCAGCCACAGGCCCTGGAGCAGCTCCAGCAGCATCAGGCTCTTGAGGTAGGAGATGGCGTGCTTCATGGCTGTCCTCAGGCGCCCGCGGTGAACCAGCCGAAGAACACGGCGACGGCCACGACGAAGATCCAGACCAGGGTGAGGGGGATGAAGACCTTCCAGCCGAGCCGCATGATCTGGTCATAGCGGTAGCGCGGGAAGCTCGCGCGGAACCAGATGAAGCTCGACGCGAAGAAGAAGACCTTGGCGAACAGCCACCACCAGCCGTCGACGGCCAGCCACGACAGCAGCGGCACGCCCTCGAACCAGCCGTGGAACGGCGACAGCCAGCCGCCCATGAACAGGATCGGCACCAGCAGGCTGATGAGGATCATGTTGGCGTACTCGGCCAGGAAGAACAGCGCGAACGCCGAGCCCGAGTACTCCACGTGGAAGCCGGCGACGATCTCGGACTCGCCCTCGGCGACGTCGAAGGGCGCGCGGTTGGTCTCGGCGACGCCGGAGATCCAGTACACCATGAACAGCGGGAACAGCGGCCACATGAACCACTCGAACAGGCCCGCGTCGCCGGTCTGGGCGCGCACGATGTCGGAGAGGTTGAGGCTGCCGGCGGCGATCAGCACGCCCACCAGCGCGAAGCCCATCGCGATCTCGTAGCTCACCACCTGCGCGGCGGAGCGCATCGCGCCGAGGAAGGCGTACTTCGAGTTCGAGGCCCAGCCCGCGAGGATGATGCCGTACACGCCCATCGAGGTCATCGCGAGCAGGTACAGCAGGCCCGCGTTGATGTCGGCGTTGACCAGCCCCTCGTCGAAGGGCACCACCGCCCAGGCCGCGAAGGCCGGGGCCAGCGCGACGATCGGCGCGAGCCGGAACAGGACGCTGTTGGCGCTCGAGGGCACCAGCGATTCCTTGAAGATCATCTTGAACACGTCGGCGAAGCTCTGCAGCACGCCCTTGCCGATGTACATCGGCCCGTGGCGCACGTGCATGAAGCCGATGAGCTTGCGCTCCCACCACACGTAGAACGCCACCGAGATGGTCAGCGGCAGCACGACGGCCAGCACCTTGACCAGGGTCCAGGCGAGCACGCCGAGGTCGCCGAAGCCGGCGAACCACTCGCCCCACAGCGAGGGCGAGACGAGGGTGGTCATGAAGTCGGGGGAGACGGACATCAGGCCCTCACGATGGCGAGCGCGCCGGCCGGCGCCAGGGGCGCGGTGGCGTCATGGGCGGATTCGATCCAGGCCGCGCCCTTGGCGACGCGGACGCTGGTGGCGACCGGCAGCGCGGCGGTGCCGCGGCCGTCGCCGACCTTGGCGACCGCGCCGTCCGCGAGGCCGAGCGCGAGCGCGTCCTCCGGGTGCAGCACGACGCGCGGGCCGGGGTTGAGCGGATGCGACTGCAGGGCCGCGGCCCGGCGCAGCACCGCGTCGGCGCGGTAGATCGGGGTGGTGGCGACGCGCTCGAGGCCCTCGCCGGCGGCGACGGCAGGCGCGGCGGAGGCCGCGACGGCGACCTCGACGGGCGCGACGCCGGCCTGCAGGCCCGCGAAGTCGGTGAACCCGAAGCCCTCGAGGCCCAGCGCCTCGCCGAGCGCGCGCAGCACGCGCCAGCCCGGGCGCGACTCGCCGACCGGCTTGCCGCCGGCCTGCACGCGCTGGGTGATGCCGTCGAGGTTGACCAGGCTGCCCTCGGTCTCCGGGAGCAGCGCGATCGGCAGGATCACGTCGGCCACGCGCTTGAGCGACTCCGGCGCGTAGGCGCTGAACGCGACGACCTTGGCGTTGGCCATCGCCAGCGCGCCGGCGGTGGGATCGACGAGGTCGAGCGCGGGCTCGAGGCCCCAGGTCAGGTAGGCCTGGCGCGGCTGGGCCAGCATGGCGCGGGCGTCGAGGCCGGTCGGCAGCACGCCGTGGCGGGCGAGGCCGAGCGCGTTGGCGCCCTGCGGGATGCGGTCGAGCGCGGCGCCGGTGGCGGCGGCGAGCTGCGCGGCCAGCGCGCGCAGGCGGGCGGCCTGCGGGTGGCCCTCGGCGATCGCGCCGAGCACGATGACCGCGCCCTCGGCCTTCAGCGCGGCGGCCATGGCCTGCGCGGCGGCATCGCCGCCCTGCCCGCCCGCGGCGGCCACGACGGCCTCCAGCGCGGCGACCAGCTGCGACGGCGCGACGATGCGCTTGCCGGCCAGCGGGAAGGTGAACTCGAAATCGACCGGGTTGAGCGCGAACAGCTTGGCGCCGCGCTTGCCGGCCTTGTGCAGGCGCTGGTGCACCAGCGGCAGCTCGTGGCGGAGGTTGCAGCCCACCAGCAGCGCGGCCGGGGCGGCCTCGAGCGCGGTGACCGGGGCCTGGAAGGCGGCGGCGACGGCGGCGTCGGACAGGTCGAGCGCGTGCAGGCGGTGGTCGAGGTTGGAGCAGCCCAGGCCCTGGGCGAGGCGGGCCAGCAGCGCGCCCTCTTCGTTGGTGGCCGAGGGATGCACGAGCATGCCGAGCTGCTCGCCGGCCTGCGCGCGCAGCAGCGCGGCGGCGGCGGCCAGCGCCTCGTCCCAGCCGGCCTCGACCCAGGCGCCGTCGCGCTTGAGCATCGGCTTGGCCAGGCGGTCGCCGGCGTACAGGCCCTGGTGCGAATAGCGGTCGCGGTCCGACAGCCAGCACTCGTTGATGGACTCGTTGTCGCGCGGCACCGTGCGCAGGATCTCGCCGCGGCGGGCGTGCACGAAGAGGTTGCTGCCCAGCGCGTCGTGGTAGCCCACCGACTCGCGCGCCACCAGCTCCCACGGGCGCGCCTTGAAGCGGTAGACCTTGTTGGTCAGCGCGCCGACCGGGCAGACGTCGATGACGTTGCCCGACAGCTCGGTGGTCAGCGGCTTGCCGTCGTAGGTGCCGATCTGCAGGCGCTCGCCGCGGTACATGCCGCCGAGCTCGAAGGTGCCGGCGACGTCCGCGGTGAAGCGCACGCAGCGGGTGCAGTGGATGCAGCGGGTCATCTCGGTCGCGACCAGCGGCCCGATGTCCTCGTCGGCGACCACGCGCTTGCGCTCGACGTAGCGGCTGACGCTGCGGCCGTAGCCCAGCGAGACGTCCTGCAGCTCGCACTCGCCGCCCTGGTCGCAGATCGGGCAGTCCAGCGGGTGGTTGATCAGCAGGAATTCCATCACGTTGCGCTGCGATTTCAATGCCTTGTCGCTGCGCGTGGCGATCTTCATGCCGTCCATCACCGGCGTGGCGCAGGCCGGCGCCGGCTTCGGCATCTTCTCGACTTCGACCAGGCACATGCGGCAGTTGGCCGCGATCGGCAGCTTCTCGTGGTAGCAGAAGCGCGGGATCGCGATGCCGGCCTTGTCGGCGGCCTGGATCACCATCGAGCCCTTCGGCGCCTGCAGCGGCACGCCGTTGATCTCGATGTTCACCATGTCGGGGGCGGCGGGCGGGGTCGGCTGGGCGCTCATGCGGCCTGCTCCGTGGTCGCGAGGCGGCCGGCGGCCTGGTCGTCGACGTAGAAACGCTTGTGGGTGATCGCGTACTCGAACTCGTGCCAGAAGTGGCGCAGGAAGCCCTGCACCGGCCAGGCGGCGGCTTCGCCGAACGCGCAGATGGTGTGGCCCTCGATCTGGCCCGCCGCCGCCTTGAGCGTGTGCAGGTCGTCGATGGTGGCCTGGTGCTCGGCGATGCGGGTCAGCACGCGGTACATCCAGCCCGTGCCCTCGCGGCACGGCGTGCACTGCCCGCAGCTCTCCTTGAAGTAGAAGCGCGCGATGCGCTGGCAGGCGCGGACCATGCAGGTGGTCTCGTCCATCACCACCACCGCGCCCGAGCCGAGGCCGGAGCCGGCCTTCTGGATCGAGTCGTAGTCCATGGTGCAGGCGAGCATCACCTCGGCCGGCAGCACCGGCATCGAGGAGCCGCCGGGGATCACGGCCTTGAGCTTGCGGCCGCCCTTGACGCCGCCGGCCATGGCCAGCAGGTCGGCGAACGGGGTGCCGAGGCGGATCTCGAAGTTGCCCGGGGCCTGCACGTGGCCGGACACCGAGAAGACCTTCGGGCCGCCGTTGTTGGGCTTGCCCAGGCCGAGGAACCACTCGGGGCCGTTGCGGATGATCGCCGGCACCGAGGCGTAGGTCTCGGTGTTGTTGATGGTGGTGGGCTTGCCGAACAGGCCGAAGTTGGCCGGGAACGGCGGCTTGTAGCGCGGCTGGCCCTTCTTGCCCTCCAGCGACTCCATCAGCGCGGTCTCTTCGCCGCAGATGTAGGCGCCCGCGCCCAGCGCGGCGTACATGTCGACGTCGACGCCCGAGCCCTGGATGTCCTTGCCCAGCCAGCCGTTGGCGTAGGCCTCGGCCAGCGCCTCCTCGAAGTGCTCGAAGGGCTCGTGGTGGAACTCGCCGCGCAGGTAGTTGTAGGCCACGCTCGACCCGGTCGCGTAGCAGGCGATGGCCATGCCCTCGATCACGGCGTGCGGGTTGTAGCGCAGGATGTCGCGGTCCTTGCAGGTGCCGGGCTCGGACTCGTCGGAGTTGCACAGGATGTACTTCTGGCCCGGCGCCTGGCGGGGCATGAAGCTCCACTTCAGGCCGGTCGGGAAGCCCGCGCCGCCGCGGCCGCGCAGGCCCGACTGCTTGACCATCTCGATGACCTGCTCCTGCGGGATCTTCTCCGCGAGGATCTTGCGCCAGGCCTGGTAGCCACCCGACTTCAGGTAGCTCTCGTAGGACCAGGGCTTGTCGTAATGCAGGGTCGTGTAGACGACCTGGTGTTCCTGCGGGGCCGGACCGTACGCCATGTGCTGCTCCCATGCCCGCGCGAATCGCGCCGGGCGGATTGGACGGATTACTTGAGGCTGTCGATGAGCTGGTCGAACGACTCGGGGGTGAGGCGCTCGTGGTAGTGGCCGTCGACGACCATCATCGGGGCGCCGGCGCACGCGGCCAGGCACTCCTCCTCGACCTTCAGCGTGACCTTGCCGTCGGGCGAGGTGCCGCCGTGGCGGCAGCCCAGCTTGCGCTCGGCGTGCTTGACCAGGTCCTCGGCGCCGTTGAGCCAGCAGCTGATGTTGGTGCAGATGGACACCTTGTGCCGGCCCACCGGCTCGAGGTCGAACATCGAGTAGAAGCTCGCCACCTCGTAGGCCCACACCGGCGGGAGGCCGAGGTACTTGGCCACCGCGGCCATGATCTCGTCGCTGAGCCAGCCGCCGTTCTGCTCCTGGGCGTGGAACAGGCCCTGGATGACGGCCGAGCGCTTGCGGTCGGGCGGGAACTTGGCCACCCAGTGGTCGATGTGCGCGCGCGTCTCGTCGCTCAGCGCCACCATCGGGTCCACGTGCGAGACCGCTTCGAAATTGCCGGTTGCCTTCATGTCTGCTCCCCGCCTCAGCGGTCGATCTCGCCGAAGACGATGTCGTAGGTGCCGATCATCGCGACGACGTCGGACAGCATGTGCCCCTTCACGATCGCGTCCATCGAGCTCAGGTGGGCGAAGCCCGGCGCGCGCGCCTTCAGGCGGAAGGGCTTGTTGGCGCCGTCGCTCACCAGGTAGATGCCGAACTCGCCCTTGGGCGCCTCGACCGCGGAATACACCTCGCCCGCCGGCACGCCATAGCCCTCGGTGAAGAGCTTGAAGTGGTGGATCAGGGCTTCCATGTCGTCCTTCATCTCCTCGCGGGAGGGAGGCGCGACCTTGAAGTTGCGGACCATCACCGGGCCGGGGTTGGCCTTGAGCCACTTCACGCACTGCTTGATGATCCGCGCGGACTCGCGCATCTCCTGCACGCGCACGAGGTAGCGGTCGTAGCAGTCGCCCTGCACGCCCACCGGGATGTCGAAGTCGACCTCGGCGTACTTGGCGTAGGGCTGCTTCTTGCGCAGGTCCCAGGCGATGCCGGAGCCGCGCAGCATCGGGCCGCTCATGCCCCAGGCCAGGGCCTGGTCGGGGGTGACGACGCCGATGCCGACGGTGCGCTGCTTCCAGATGCGGTTGTCGGTGAGCAGGGTCTCGTACTCGTCGACGCGCTTGGGGAAGTCGTCGGCGAACGCGTCGAGGTAGTCGAGCATGGAGCCCTCGCGCCAGGCGTTGACGCGCTTGAGCGCGGCGCCCTTGCGCCACGGGGACTCCTTGTACTTCGGCATCTGCTCCGGCAGGTCGCGGTAGACGCCGCCCGGGCGGTAGTACGTGGCGTGCATGCGCGCGCCCGACACCGCCTCGTAGCAGTCCATCAGCTCCTCGCGCTCGCGGAAGGCGTACAGGAAGATCGCCATCGCGCCGAGGTCGAGGCCGTTGGTGCCGACCCACATCAGGTGGTTGAGGATGCGGGTGATCTCGTCGAACAGCGTGCGGATCCACTGCGCGCGCTCGGGGGCCTCGATGCCCATCAGCTGCTCGATGGCGCGCACGTAGGCGTGCTCGTTGCACATCATCGAGACGTAGTCGAGACGGTCCATGTAGCCGATCGACTGGTTGAACGGCTTGGACTCGGCGAGCTTCTCGGTCGCGCGGTGCAGCAGGCCGACGTGCGGGTCGGCGCGGACGACGGTCTCGCCGTCCATCTCCAGCACCAGGCGCAGCACGCCGTGCGCGGCCGGGTGCTGGGGGCCGAAGTTCATCGTGTAGTTGCGGATCTGCTGGGTCATGGCATCGCCCTCAGCGCTGGCCGGCCGGCCGCTCGGCGGCGGCCTGCTCGAAGCGGGAATCGTGGCGCAGCACGCGCGGGACGCCGACGCGCGGGTCGATCGACACCGGCTCGTAGACCACGCGCTTGCGCTCGGCGTCGTAGCGGACCTCGACGTTGCCGATCAGCGGGAAGTCCTTGCGGAACGGATGGCCGACGAAGCCGTAGTCGGTGAGGATGCGGCGGAGGTCCGGGTGGCCTTCGAAGAGGATGCCGAACAGGTCGAACGCCTCGCGCTCGAACCAGGTCAGGCCGGGCCAGACCTCGACCAGCGAGGGCACCACCGGCAGGCCGTCGTCCGGCGCGAAGCAGCGCAGGCGCAGGCGGCGGTTGTGCTGGATCGAGAGCAGGTGCAGCACCGCGGCGAAGCGGCGCGGCGGGCTGGCGCCCTGCGGGCGCTCGTCCCAGGTGAAGCGGCCGGGGCCGGCGGAGCCCTCGACGCCGCGCGAGAAGCCCTCGCTGGAGACGCCGGTGGTGTCCCACTCGGCCTCGCCGTAGCCCAGGTAGTCCACGCCGCACAGGTCGACCGCCTGCTCGAAGCGGAACTCGGCCTCGTCACGCAGCGCGCGGCAGACCTCGGTCCACGCGTCGACGGGCACCTCGAGGGTGACCTCGTCGCGGGCCTCGATGACCACGGCGGACTTGGACTGGAAGCGGGCGCGCAGGCGCTCGGGGAAGGTCGCGGCGGGCTCGGCCATGGGCGTGGCTTGCTTCTTCGTTGTGCGTGGGGAGCAGCGAGGACGCTGGGGTCAGCGGGCGATCGTGTTGGTGCGGCGGATCTTCTTCTGCAGCTGCAGGATCCCGTACACCAGCGCCTCGGCGGTGGGCGGGCAGCCCGGCACGTAGACATCCACCGGCACCACGCGGTCGCAGCCGCGCACCACCGAATACGAATAGTGGTAATAGCCGCCGCCGTTGGCGCAGCTGCCCATCGAGATGACCCACTTCGGGTCCGGCATCTGGTCGTAGACCTTGCGCAGCGCCGGGGCCATCTTGTTGACCAGGGTGCCGGCCACGATCATCACGTCGGACTGGCGCGGCGAGGGGCGGAACACCACGCCGTAGCGGTCGAGGTCGAGGCGGGCCGCGCCGGCGTGCATCATCTCGACCGCGCAGCAGGCCAGGCCGAAGGTCATCGGCCACATCGAGCCGGTGCGCGCCCAGTTGACCAGGGTGTCGACGCTGGTGGTGACGAAGCCACGCTCGAGCAGCGGGTTGTCGCCCTCGGGGCGCAGGATGTCGTCGATCCGGGCCAGCGGCTCGGGGTTGTGGAAGAGCTGGCTCACTCCCATTCCAGTGCTCCCTTCTTCCACTCGTAGACGAACCCGATGCCGAGCAGCACCAGGAAGAGGCCCACCGCGACCAGCGCGGGCAGGCCGACCTCGTGCATGACCACGGCCCAGGGGAACAGGAACGCGATCTCGAGGTCGAAGACGATGAACATGATGGCCACGAGGTAATAGCGCACGTCGAATGGCATGCGCGCGTCTTCGAAGGCCTCGAAGCCGCACTCGTAGGGGGAGAGCTTCTCGCTGTCGGGTCGACGCGGGCCGAGCAGCCAGCCTGCGATGAGCAGGGTGACGCCGAGGCCGGCGGACACGATCAGGAACAGCAGGACCGGCAGGTATTCGGACAGCACGTGCGCCTCGCCTCCGTGCGCCCCGCGGGGCGCATCAAGGCCGCCGCTCGTGGCACCGGGCGGCGGCCCGAATCTGCAAAAAAGGAACTGCTCAACGTTGGTGCCCAAAGGGGGACTCGAACCCCCACGACCTAAGTCGCTACCACCTCAAGGTAGTGCGTCTACCAATTCCGCCATCTGGGCAAATCTTGTGCGCCGGATCCCGTCGAGCGTGTCGGGGAACCGGCCTGTCTATTGTAGCGGCTCAGCCGCCGTTGTCACCTTCCGCGGACGCTTCCGGCGCAACATTTTCTTCAGCCGCGTCGACGGGCGCCACCGGGGCGGCGTCCACGGCCTCGTCACCGAGCGCCGGCACCGCCGACGCGCCGGACTCGACCGCCGGGGCGGCCTCCTCGAGCGCCGGCACCGCCGACTCGACCGCCGCCGGGGCGGCCATCGCATCGACCACGCTGGCGCCGGTGGTCGGCGCCGCGGCGCCGCCGCGGCTGGCCCAGACCGCGAGGCCCAGGCACAGCGCGAAGAACACCACGGCCAGCCACTTGGTGGCCTTGGTCATGAAGTTGGCCGAGCCGCGCGCACCGAAGACCGTGGCCGAGGCACCCGCGCCGAAGCTGGCGCCCGCACCCGCGCCGGCACCCTGCTGGAGCAGGATGAGCGCGCACATCGCGAGCGACACGAGCGCGAAGATCACGATGGCGAAGGTGAGCAGGGTGGTGTCGGTCACGGGGCGTCTCTGGTGGCTGGCTCAGGCCGTCGCCGCGGCTGCGGCGATGGCCAGGAAATCGCGGGCGACGAGGGAAGCACCCCCGACGAGCCCCCCGTCCACGTCCGGCCTGTCGAACAGGTCGCCGGCGGTGGCGGGCTTGACGCTGCCGCCGTACAGCAGCGGGAGCGAGTCCGAAATGGTAGCAGACTTCGAACGCAGTTCGCTACGGATGAACGCGTGGACGTCCTGGGCCTGCTCCGGGGTGGCGGTGCGGCCGGTGCCGATCGCCCAGACCGGCTCGTAGGCCAGCACGGCGCCGTCGAGGGCCTCGATCCCGGCCAGCGCGAACACCGGCGCCAGCTGGGCCGCGATCACCGCCTCGGTGCGCCCGGCCTCGCGCTCGGCCAGGGTCTCGCCCACGCACAGCACCGGCACCAGGCCGGCGGCCCGCGCGGCGATGAACTTGCGCGCGACCAGCTCGCTGGACTCGCGGTGGTACTCGCGGCGCTCGGAGTGGCCCACCAGCACGTGGGTGGCGCCGACGTCGCGCAGCATCGCGCCCGCCACCTCGCCGGTGTAGGCGCCCTGGGCGTGCTCGCTGAGGTCCTGGGCGCCGATGGCGAGGCCCGGGCCCGCGAAGCGCGCCGCCAGCTCGGCCACGTAGGGGAACGGCACGCAGACCAGCCGCTCCACGCCGGCCGGCGGCGGCTCGGCCGCGACGGCCTCGAGCAGGGCGTGCGCGAACGCGCGGTCCCCGTGCATCTTCCAGTTGGCGGCGACGATCCTGCGGCGCATGCGGGGCTCTCGGGGAACGGGGGCGCGCAGGATACCGGGTCGTCAGCGGTGGATCACCTGCGGGCGCATCGGGGCCAGCTTCGCCAGCAGCCGGTTCTGCACCGGCACCGGGACGCCCCGGGCCTCCATCGCGTCGACCAGGTGGCCGACGAGGTGGTTGAACGCCGCCTCGTCGATGCCGCGCCCGGCGTGGACCTCCTCCATCGGGAAGCCGCCGTAGGTGCAAGGGCCGCCGAGCAGCTCGCAGACCTGGTCGCCGAGCTGCTGGTGCACGCGCACCAGGTTGGAGTCGGCGAAGTGGTGCCCGATGCGGGGGTCCTCGACCACCCGCACCAGCATGTCCTCGACCACCGCGTCGACCCCGGCGCGGCCGCCGAAGGCCACGAAGTCGGCGTCGCCGCGCGGCGTGGTGGCGCAGCCCGCGAGGCCCAGCGCCAGGCCGAGCGCGAGCGCAAGCGCCAGCCGCCAGCCCGCCACGCGCGCGCTCACAGCGACACCTGCACGGAGAGGTAGGCGCCGCGCTGCGACGCCCGGGTGGCGACGTCGCCGAGGTCGGCCCAGGCGGCCACGACCGCGACGCGCTTGTTCGGGAACCAGGCCACGAAGGCGTCGCGCCAGTCCTCCTCGCGCGCGAAGCCGAGGTTGTCGGGCATCTGTCGGTACTCCAGCCCGACCGCCCAGCGCGGATTCAGCAGCACCGCCACGCTGCCCTCGCCCACCCACTGCGCGTCGTCGCGGCGGTCGCCGCCGAAGCCCAGCAGGCCGCCCTGGTTGGCGCGGGTGCGGCGCGCGGTGCCGTTGAGCAGCAGGTGGTAGCCGCCGGCGCCGGCGAGCACGAGCTTGCTCGCGGACACCAGCACGTCGGTGCCGGCGTCGTCGCGCGCGCCGACCGCGCCGGGCAGGGTGAAGTCGAGGTGGCGCTTGTGCTGCAGCCCCACCGACACCTGCGGCCACGGCGTGTAGACCAGGTCGCCGGCGACGCGCACCTTCAGCCCGAACACGTCCTGGCGCAGGCGCCGGAACGGCAGGCCGAGCGCGCGGCGCAGGCCGTCGAGGTCGAGGTCCTGGCGGGCCCAGGACAGCTCGACGCGGTTGCGCACCGTCAGCGAGGCGCCGATGACGTCCAGCGCGTAGTCCGGCAGCTGCACGCGGGTGGCCACCGCGGTGGCGCCGACCTCGTCCTCGGCCGCGTAGCCGGCCAGCACGGCCCAGGGCACGATGCCGCCGCCGGCCTGGCCCTCGATGGTGGTCGCGCCGCCGGTGGCGAGCAGGCGCCCGTCGGCGGCCCGCGCGGCGGGCGCGGCGGCCAGAGCGAGCAGCAGCGCCAGCGCCGCGGCGGCGGACGCGGTGGTGGAAGTGATCGTCGTCGTCGCGCTCATGCCCTGCCCTCCCCGATGGCGCCCGCCGCGCCGGCGCCCATGCCGGGCAGGGCCAGCGCCCACGCCAACAGCGCCGGCCCCGGCAGCGGGCGGCTGATCCAGTAGCCCTGCAGCAGGTCGCAGCCGAAGGCCTCGAGCATGCGCGCGCCGGCCTCCGACTCCACGCCTTCGGCGACGACCTCCAGGCCCATGTTGTGCGCGATGTCGATCGTGGAGCGCACGATCAGCGCGTCGTCGGCCTGGGTGTCGAGGCGCATCACGAAGCCCTTGTCGATCTTCAGCTCGTGCACCGGCAGCCGCTTGAGCTGGGCGAGCGAGCTCTGGCCGGTGCCGAAGTCGTCGATGGCGAGGCGCAGGCCCAGGCCGCGCAGCCGCTCGAGCATGCGCAGCGACTGCTCGACGTCCTGCATCACCGCGCTCTCGGTGATCTCCAGCAGCAGCCGGCCCGGCGGCA
This sequence comes from Lysobacteraceae bacterium, assembly GCA_051859045.1. Taxonomy (GTDB): domain Bacteria; phylum Pseudomonadota; class Gammaproteobacteria; order Xanthomonadales; family Xanthomonadaceae; genus JBHYGK01. The sequence goes on from JBHYGK010000014.1 coordinate 40,893, forward strand.
TCGCGTGGCGCTCGAGCAGCCCGCGCAGCACCTCCGCGAGGCCCGGCGCGGCGAGGTCGAGCGCGCTGAGGTTCACCGCGACGCCCACCACCACGCCCTCGGCCTCCCAGGCCCGGCAGGCGCGCACCGCCTCCTCCAGCACCCAGCAGGTGATCGGATGGATGACGCCGGAGCGCTCGGCGAGCGGGATGAATTCGTCGGGCCCCACCCGGCCGAGGCTGGGCGAGTCCCAGCGCAGCAGTGCCTCGACGTGGTGCAGGCGACCGGCGTGGTCGACCTTGGGCTGGTAGGCCAGCGAGAACTCGCCTCGCCCGAGCGCGCCGCGCAGCGCCGAGAGCAGCTCGAGCTGGCGCAGCCGCGACTCGTCGCGGCCCGGCCGGTAGACCGCGATGCGCTCCAGCGACTGCGCCGCGTCGCCCAGCGCCAGCCCGAGCCGGCGCAGCACGACGTCGGCCTGCTGGCCCTGGCGCGGGTAGCGCAGCAGGCCGATGCCCGGCTCGGGCACCACCTCGCGCCCGTCCATCGACATCGGCGCCGACAGCGCGCCGAGCAGCGCCGCCGCGCGGGTCAGGCCGGTCGGCGTGCCCACCCCGGGCAGCACCAGCAGGAAGCCGTCGCCCTCGATGCTGGCCACGCAGGTCGCGTCGGGCGCCAGCGCCACCAGGCGCCTGGCGAACGACGACAGCACCTCGTCGCCGAAGGCCGGGCCGAAGGTGTCGGAGATGCCGCGGAAGCCGAGGTAGGAGACCAGCATCGCGACGCCGCCGGCGGGGTCTTCGAGGGCGCGCTCCAGCGCCTCGAGCGCGCGGCCGCGGTTGGGCAGGCCGGTGCGCGGATCGTGCTCGGCCTGGTGGCGGATCTGCGCCTCGCGCTCGGCGATGCCGCGCTGCATGCCGTTGAACGCGCGGGCCAAGGCGGCCAGCTCGCGCGGGCCGTCCTCGCCCAGCGCGCCGGCGTAGTCGCCGCCGGCGACGCGCGCCGCGGCGCTGGCCAGCCCGGCCACCGGCCGGGTGACCCCGCGCCCGATCCACGCCGCGATCGCCAGCGCGACCAGCGCCGCCAGCGCCGAGAGCCCCAGCACCTGCCAGCGCAGCCGGGCGTACGGCGCCATCGCGGCCTCGCGCGAGGCCAGCAGCAGCACCTGCAGGCGCGGCTCCTCGGCCGGCCGGATCGCCGCGTAGGCGAAGCCCGCGCCCTCGCCCGCCATCAGGCAGCAGGCGGGCTCCGCCGCGGGCGCATGCCCGTCGAGCGCGGCCAGCGTGAAGCCGTCCAGCGACGAGGCGAGCAGCCGGCGGTCGCCGGGCAGGTCGAGCACGAAGGCCGCGTCCAGCGCGGTGAGCGCGCGGAACTCCAGCGCCTGCGGTCGCCCGAAGCCCACGCCGGTGACCGCCCAGCCGACCAGGTCCGGCGCGAACACCGGCACCAGCGTGACCTCCAGCGCGCCGTCGTCGAAGGCCACGATGCCCCAGGCCGCGCCGTCGTCCAGCGCGCGCGCCAGCAGCGGCGCCAGCGCGGCCTCGACGGCGGCGGCGTCGAGGTCGTCGCGGCTGGCGGCCTGCAGGCGGCCGTCGGGATCCAGCAGGACCGCCCCGGTGGCGCCGCTGCGGCCGACCAGGTTGTCCAGCGCGGAGCGGATCGTGGGCGCGTCGCCGCTGGTGACCGCGGCGCGGAAGCCGAAGTCGTCGGCCAGCACCACGGCCGAGGCCAGCTGCCGCTGCGAGCGCTCGGCCGCGAGCCGCTCCCAGACGCGCTCGCCCACGCGCACGGTCTCGGCGAGCTGGCGGTCGATGCTGGCCTCGACGGCGAACGCCATCACCAGCGCGGTGCCGAGCTGGGCGAGCAACACCAGCGCGAGCATCAGCAGCAGCAGGCGGGCCTGCAGGCCGAGCCGGCGCGGGACCCCGGCGGCGGCCGCGCCGCTCGCCGCGGGCACGGCCTCAGCCACCCCGTCCGGACGCACGCAGGCGCTCCTGCAGCTGGCGCAGGCGCTCGCTGCCGCCCGTCGCGGGCGGCGCCACCGGCGCCGGGAACGCCAGCGCGACGTCGCGCTCGCCGCCGCCGGCGTCGAGCGCCTGCGGCTCGCGCCACGGCGTCTGCCCGAGCCGCTCGTGCCAGACCTGCAGCGCGTACGCGCCCGCCGGGGCCTCGAGCACCGCGACGCCGTCGGCGCCGGTGACCGCGTGCACCGGGGTGTCGAGCACGACGACGTAGGCGATCATCTGGTCGTGGATGTTGCAGCCCAGCACCACCACCCCCGGCTCGTCGAACACCACCGGGCTGGCGGGCCGGCCGCTGTAGAGCGGCAGTTCGAAGCGCTTGGCCGGCGAGAACGAATACACGTGGTGCAGCACGTCGTCGGTGTTCGGGAAGTTCACCGCGGTGCCGGTCTCGACCACGGTCACGCGTGGCGCGAACTGCACCCGGACCTGGTCGATGACCGCCGTGCGTCCCGGCGGGGAGGCCGGCAGCGCGTCGCCGTGGAGGCTGACGACCGCGCCCTGGACCGGGCCGTCGGCCGTCGCCACGCGGACCTCGAGCCGGGCCGCGGACGCCGGCGGCGCCAGCGCGGGGAGGAGCAGGAGCAGCAGGAGCGGGAGGGCGGCGCGCATGGGTCGATCATGCACCACCACCCCGGGCCGGGGAACCGGGACGAACCCCCGCGGCGGGCGCCGCGGCGCGTTACGCTCCCGCGCACCCGCCCCTCGCCGCCTGGACCCACGATGCCCGCCACGCCCACCGCCGCCCACGCCCTCGTCACCGGTGCCTCCAGCGGCATCGGCCTCGCGATCGCCCGCGAGTACGCCCGCCGCGGCAAGCCGCTGGTGCTGACCGCGCGCCGCCTCGACCGGCTCGAGGCGATCGCCGCGGAGCTCCGGGCGCAGGTCGACGTGCAGGTGATCGCGGCCGACCTCGCCGACCCCGCGGCGCCGGCCGCGCTGCACGCGGAATGCCTGGCCCGCGGCCTCACCGTCGACACCCTGGTCAACAACGCCGGCTTCGGCCTGCCCGGCCGCTACGCCAGCGCGACCTGGGCCGAGCACGCCGCCAGCCTGCAGGTGCTGGTCACCGCGGTGTGCGAGCTGAGCTGGCGCTTCGCCCCGGCGATGGAGGCCGCCGGCCACGGCCGCATCCTCAACGTCGCCTCGCTGGCCGGCCTGGTGCCGCCCACCGGGGGGCACACGCTCTACGGCCCGGCCAAGGCCTTCGTGATCCGCTTCAGCGAGACCCTCGCCAAGGAGCTCGGGCCGCGCGGCGTGCACGTCACCGCCCTCTGCCCCGGCATGACCTACACCGAGTTCCACGACGTCAACGGCATGCGCGGCAAGGTCTCGAAGCTGCCCAAGGCGATCTGGCTCGACGCCGACGCGGTGGCGCGGCTGGGCATCGACGCGGTCGAGGCCGGCCGCGCGCGGATCGTCACCGGGCGCCTGAACCGGCTGGTCGCGTGGATGGCGAAGTACCTGCCCGACGCGGTCGCCGGCACGCTGATCAACCGCCACGCCAAGGACTTCCGCGACGAAGGCTGAGGCCCCTCGCGACGACGCCCCGCGCAGGGGCGGGGCGTCGTCGGGATGGAGGCCGGGCGGCGGGCCGCCGCGCGCGGCTCAGGCCAGCTTGATCTCGCGCAGCCGCTCCATCAGGTACTCGTGGCCGGTGATCGGCGTCGGGTAGCGGTCGGGGTTCCCGGCCGAGACGCACTGCGGCAACGTCTTGATGAGGAAGTCCGGGTTGGGGTGCAGGAAGTACGGCGTGGAGTAGCGCGGCTTGCGCGCGGCGTCGCCCGGCGGGTTGACCACGCGGTGGGTCGTCGACGGGTACACGTGGTTGCTCAGGCGCTGCAGCATGTCGCCGATGTTCACCACGATGGTGTCCTCGTCGGCGGTGAAGGGCACCCACTCGCCCTTGCGCGAGAGCACCTCGAGGCCGGCGGCGCTGGCGCCCACCAGCAGGGTGATGAAGTTGATGTCCTCGTGCGCGCCGGCGCGCACGTTGGGCACGTCGTCGGCGGTGATCGGCGGGTAGTGGATCGGGCGCAGGATCGAGTTGCCCTGGTCGGTCTTGTCGGCGAAGAAGTCCTCCGGCAGCCCGATGTGCAGGGCCAGCGCGCCGAGCACGCGCGAGCCCAGCGCGTCGAGGGTCTCGAACAGGCCGTAGGCCACGTCCTTGAACTCCGGGATCTCGCTCGGCCACAGGTTGGGCGGCATCACGTCGGCGTTGCGGGCGTCGCGCGGGATCTCGCGGCCGACGTGCCAGAACTCCTTGAGGTCGAAGTGCTTGGCGCCCTTCGCGGTCTCGATGCCGAACGGCGTGTAGCCGCGCGCGCCGCCGCCGCCGGGGACGTGGTAGCGCTTCTTGGCGTCCTCGGGCAGCGCGAAGAAGCGCTGGAACACGTCGTAGGCCGCGTCGATCTGGGCCTGCGGGATGCCGTGGCCGCGGATGCCGCAGAAGCCCCACTCGCGGTAGGCCGCGCCGAGCTCGGCGACGAAGGCCTCGCGGTCGGCGGCGCTGGTGGGATGGGTGAAGCGGCGGATGTCGAGGGTCGGGATCTGGCTCATGCGGGTCTCGGGCGGCCGGCGGCCGCGGCGTTCGTCGTTGGAGGGGGCGGGGCGGATTCTACGCCGCGCCCGCGCGGGGGGCGCGTGACGCGGGTCAAGCCGCGGCGGCGACCGCGCCGGCGAGGCGCTCGAGCAGCCGGGCCATCAGCGCGGCGTCGGCGGTCTCGACCGTGACCCGCACCACCGGCTCGGTGCCGGACGGGCGCAGCAGCACGCGCCCGCGGCCCTGGATCTCGGCCTCGGCCTCGGCCAGCGCCGCGCGCACGGCCGGATCGGCCACCGCGGCCTTGGCCGCGGCGCCGACGCGCACGTTGCGGGTCTGCTGCGGGGTGCGCTCGAGCCCGGCGCGCAGGCGGCGCAGGCCGCTCTTCTGCCGGCGCACCACGTCGAGCACCTGCAGCGCGCTGACGATCGCGTCGCCGGTGCTGGCGCGGTCCAGGCACAGCAGGTGGCCGGAGGCCTCGCCGCCGAGCACGCCGCCGCCCTCGACCAGCGCCTGGTGGACGTAGCGGTCGCCGACGTTGGCGCGCACGAACGCGATCCCGCGCGCCGCGAAGGCCTGCTCGAGGCCGTAGTTGGTCATCAGGGTGCCCACGACCGGCCCCTTGAGCCGGCCGCGCTGGGCCCAGTCCACGGCCAGGATGTAGACCAGGTCGTCGCCGTCGAGCGGGCTGCCGTCGCGGTCGACCATCTGCAGCCGGTCGCCGTCGCCGTCGAAGGCCAGGCCGAGGTCGGCCTCCTCCTGCACCACGAACTCGCACAGCGCGTCGAGGTGGGTCGAGCCCACCCCGCGGTTGATGTTGAGGCCGTCGGGCTCGACGCCGATCGCCACCACCTCCGCGCCGAGCGCGCGGAACAGCATCGGCGCGACCTGGTAGGTGGCGCCGTGGGCGCAGTCCAGCGCGATCTTCATGCCCTCGAGCGAGAAGCTCGGCGGCACGCTCGCGCGGCAGAAGCCGGCGTAGCGCTCGAGCGCGTCGGGCACCCGCGAGGCCTTGCCCAGCGCCTCGGAGGGCACGGTGGTGAAGGGCTGCCCGAGCATCGCCTCGATGGCGTCCTCCTCGGCGTCCGAGAGCTTGGTGCCCCGGGCCGAGAAGAACTTGATGCCGTTGTCCTCGTGCGGGTTGTGCGAGGCGCTGATGACGATGCCGGCGTCGGCGCGCAGCTCGGTGGTGAGCCAGGCGATCGCGGGCGTGGGCATCGGGCCGAGCAGGCGCACGTCGGCGCCCGCGGCCAGCAGGCCGGCCTCGAGCGCGCTCTCGAACATGTAGCCGCTGATCCGGGTGTCCTTGCCGATCACCACCACCGGGCGGCGCGCGCCGCTGGCCTGGTGCAGCACGCGCCCCAGCGCCCAGCCGAGCGTGAGCATGAAGTCCGGGGCGATCGGGCCCTCGCCCACGCGCCCGCGGATGCCGTCGGTGCCGAACCAGCGACGCGCCATCGGCTCAGGCGTCCGCGGCGACGGGCGCCGTCGGGGCCGGCTGGCGGGTCATCAGCGCGAGCAGGTCGGCGAGGCGGTCGCGCATCTCGCGGCGGTCGATGATCAGGTCGATGGCGCCGTGCTCGACCAGGAACTCCGAGCGCTGGAAGCCCTCGGGCAGGGTCTCGCGGACGGTCTGCTCGATCACGCGCGGGCCGGCGAAGCCGATCAGGGCCTCGGGCTCGGCCACGTTGAGGTCGCCGAGCATGCCGAGGCTGGCGGAGACGCCGCCGGTGGTCGGGTGCGTGAGCACCGAGACGTAGGGCAGGCCGGCGGCGCGCAGGCGCGCCAGCGCGGCGGAGGTCTTGGCCATCTGCATCAGCGAGAACAGGCCCTCCTGCATGCGCGCGCCGCCGGTGGCCGAGAAGCACACCAGCGGGCAGCGGTCGGCGAGCGCGCGCTCGGCGGCCAGCGCGAAGCGCTCGCCCACCACCGAGCCCATCGAGCCGCCCATGTAGCGGAACTCGAACGCGCAGGCCACCACGGGCATGCGCTTGAGCTCGCCGCGCACGGCGATCAGCGCGTCGCGCTCGCCGGTGGCCTTCTGCGCGGCCTTGATGCGCTCGGAATACTTCTTCTGGTCGCGGAACTTCAGCGCATCGGTCGGGCCGAGCTCGGCGCCCAGCTCGTCGACCGGGCCGTCGTCGAGGAAGGCGGCCAGGCGCACGCGCGCCAGGATCGGGCGGTGGTGGCCGCACTTCGGGCAGACCTCGAGGTTCTGCTCGAGCTCGGGGCCGTAGAGCACGGCGCCGCAGCGGTCGCACTTCTCCCACAGGCCTTCCGGCACGCCGCGGCGCTTGCTCGCGCCCTCGGTGCGGATGCGGGAGGGCATCAGTTTGGTGAGCCAGCTCATGGACGACCCGATGTGACAGCCAGATGGACGGCGGAGTGTAGCCGAGCCGCCCGGCGCGGGGCAGCCCGGGCCCGCGCCGCCCCGGGCGGGCACGCCCCGCCCTCCCCCGCCGGCGCGGCGGGGGCCGTGGCTCAGGCGGCGTCGAGCGCCGCGCGGATCGGGGCCAGGAAGGCCCGCGCGCGGGCCGCCGCGTCGGCCGGGTCGCTCGCGCCCGCCAGCGCCTCCACCAGCGCGCTGCCCACCACCACGCCGTCGGCGGCCGGGGCCAGCGCGGCCGCGGTGGCGCCGTCCTTGACGCCGAAGCCGATCGCCACCGGCACCTTCGCCATCGCGCGCAGCGCGGAGGCCTTGGCCAGCGCGTCGTCGGTGCGCACCAGGGCCGCGCCGGTCACGCCGGCGAAGCTGACGTAGTACAGGTAGCCCTGCGACTCCGCCGCCATCACCGCCAGCCGCGCGGGCGTGGTGGTGGGCGCGGCGAGGCTGATCACGGCCAGGCCGCGGGCGTTGAGCGCCGCGCGCACCGGGCCGGCCTCCTCGGGCGGCAGGTCGACCAGCAGCAGGCCATCGACGCCGGCCTCGGCGGCCTCGCGGGCGTAGCGCTCCAGCCCGCGCATCTCGACCGGGTTGAGGTAGCCCATCAGCACCACCGGGGTGGCGACGTCGCGCTCGCGGAACGCGCGCACGGCCTCGAACACCACCGTGGTGGTGACGCCGCGGGCCAGCGCGCGCTCGGAGGAGCGCTGGATGGTCGGGCCGTCGGCCATCGGGTCGCTGAAGGGCACGCCGAGCTCGATCAGGTCGGCGCCCGCCTCGACCAGCGCGTGCATCACCGCGACGGTGGCCTCGCGCGAGGGGTCGCCGGCGGTGATGAAGGGCACCAGCGCGGTGCGGCCGGCCGCCTTGAGGGCGTCGAAGCGGGCCTGGATGCGCTGGCCGGGGACGGCGGCGGCGGGAAGGACGGCGGCGCTCACAGGCTGATCCCCTCGCGCTTGGCGATCGTGAAGATGTCCTTGTCGCCGCGGCCGGAGAGGTTGCACAGCACCAGCGCGTCCTTGGGCATGCGCGCGGCGAGCTTCATCGCCTGCGCCACGGCGTGGCTGGACTCGAGCGCGGCGAGGATGCCCTCGGTGCGCGCGAGCAGGTGGAAGGCCTCCATGCACTCGGCGTCGGTGATGCCCTCGTAGCGGGCGCGGCCGGCGTCCTTGAGGAAGCTGTGCTCCGGGCCGACGCCCGGGTAGTCGAGGCCGGCGGAGATCGAGTGGGTCTCGATGATCTGGCCGTCGTCGTCGCAGATGAGGTAGGTGCGGTTGCCGTGCAGCACGCCCGGGCGGCCGGCCGACAGCGAGGCGGCGTGGCGGCCGGTGGCGATGCCGTCGCCGGCGGCCTCGGCGCCCCAGAGCTCGACGCCGGCGTCGTTGAGGAAGGGATGGAACATGCCGATGGCGTTGGAGCCGCCGCCGACGCAGGCGACCACCGCGTCGGGCAGGCGGCCGTACTCGGCCAGCATCTGCTGGCGCGACTCGCGCCCGACCACCGCGTTGAAGTCGCGCACCAGCATCGGGTACGGGTGCGGGCCGGCGACGGTGCCGATGATGTAGAAGGTGTCGTGGACGTTCGACACCCAGTCGCGCATCGCCTCGTTGAGCGCGTCCTTGAGCGTCTTCGAGCCCGAGGTGACCGGCACCACGGTGGCGCCCAGCAGCTTCATGCGGAAGACGTTCGGGGCCTGCCGCTCGACGTCGGTGGCGCCCATGTACACCACGCACTCCAGGCCCAGGCGCGCGGCGACGGTGGCCGAGGCCACGCCATGCTGGCCCGCGCCGGTCTCGGCGATGATGCGGGTCTTGCCCATCCGCTTGGCGAGCATGCCCTGGCCGATGGTGTTGTTGATCTTGTGCGCGCCGGTGTGGTTGAGGTCCTCGCGCTTGAGCAGGATGCGCGCGCCGCCGACGTGCGCGGTGAGGCGCGCGGCTTCGTAGATCGGGCTGGGGCGCCCGACGTAGGTGCGGTAGTCGCGCTCGAGCTCGGCGAGGAACTCGGGGTCGTCCTTGTAGCGGCGATAGGCCGCGTCCAGCTCGGCCAGCGGGCCGATCAGGGTCTCGGAGACGAAGGTGCCGCCGTAAGGGCCGAAATGGCCACGCGCGTCCGGGAACGCGAAGAAATCCTCAACCTGCTGCCGCACTGCCGTCTGCACGCCTGACCTCGTCTACGAAACGCGCCATCTTCTCGCCGTCCTTGAGGCCCGGCGCGGATTCGATGCCGCTGGATACGTCCACCCCCCAGGGGCGGACCGCCGCGACCGCCGCGGCGACGTTGTGCGGGCCGAGGCCACCGGCCAGCAGCCAGGGGCGCCCCGGATGCGCCAGCCTCGACCAGTCGAAGCCCTTGCCCTGCCCGCCGGGCTCGCCGGCGCCATGGCCGTCGAACACGAAGCCCGCGCTGGAAGGGTAGCGCGTGATCGGCGGCTTGGCATCGACCACACCTCCCCCCATCGCGATGGCCTTGAAGTACGGCAGCCCGAAGCGGCGGCAGTGGCCCTCGCCCTCGGCGCCGTGGAACTGCAGCAGGTGCGGGCGCACGGCCTTGACGATGCGCTCGACCTCCTCGGCCGGGTTGTCCATGAACAGCGCGACCACGCTCACGAACGGCGGCGCGGCCTCGCGCAGCGCCATCGCGTGGTCGAGGGTCAGCGCGCGCGGGCCGCCGGGCGCGAACACCAGGCCGATGGCGTCGGCGCCGAGTTCGCCGGCCAGGCGCACGTCGCCCGGGCGGGTCATGCCGCAGAACTTGATCCGCGTCCTCACAGGGTCACCTCGGCCGGCAGGCCCCATTCGGCGGGATAGCGCGCGCCGAGGAAGCTCAGGCCCGCGGCCGGCGCGGTGGGCCCGGCGACGGTGCGGTCGCGCCCGGCCAGCAGCTCACCGACCCAGGCCTCGGGCCTCTCGCCGCGCCCCACCGGCAGCAGGCTGCCGACGATGTTGCGGACCATGTGGTGCAGGAAGGCGTTGGCCTGGACCTCGACGATGACGTCGGCGCCGTCGCGCGCCACCGCCACGTGCTGCAGCGTGCGCACCGGGTGCTTGGCCTGGCAGTGCACGGTGCGGAAGGCGCTGAAGTCGTGCTCGCCGAGCAGCGCCTGCGCGGCGCGGTGCATGGCGTCGGCATCCAGCGGCTGGCGTTCCCAGGTGGCGAAGTGGCGGTCCATGGCGGGGCGGACGGGCCTGTTGAGGATGCGGTAGCGGTAGCGTCGCGCGCGCGCCGAGTACCGGGCGTGAAAGTCCTCGGCCACGCGCTGCGCCCAGAGCACGCAGACGCCGTCCGGCAGGCGGGTGGTCGTGCCCAGCAGCCACGCGCGGTCGCTGCGCTCGACCGGGCTGTCGAAGTGCACCACCTGGCAGCGCGCGTGCACGCCGGCGTCGGTGCGCCCGGAGCACTGCACGCTGATCGGTGCGTCGGCCACGAACGACAGCGCCTCCTCGACGACCTGCTGCACGCCGATCGCGTCGCTCAGGCGCTGCCAGCCGTGGAAGCCGGTGCCGTCGTATTCGATGCCGAGCGCGTAGCGCATGCCGTGGGCGGGTCGCGTGGTGGGGGGGCGGGCATGGTGCCTGAAAAGCGGCGGGCCGGGATCGCTCCCGGCCCGCCGTGGTGCGCGCGGATCGCCGCGCGGGGCTCAGCCGAGCTCGCGCAGGATCCGGCGGGCCTCGTCGCGCTGGGCCTCGTGGCCCTCGCGCTCGGCCTCCTCGAGCATGCCGCGGGCCCCCTCGAGGTCGCCGATGTCGAGGTAGGCGCGGGCGAGCTCGAGCTTGGTGTCGACCGCGTCCTCCTCGCCGGCGGCGCCGAAGTCCTGGTCGTAGCCGGCGCCGTCGCCGGCCTCCGCCACGAACGACGGCAGCGGGGCCGCGCCCGGCGCATCGTGCGGCGCGTCCTCTGCGGGCGCGTCGATGGCCGCGTCCGCGTCGGCCGCGAAGGCGTCGACGGAGACGGGCTCGGGCTCGGCGGACGCGGGGGCGGCCGGCGCGGCGGCGCTGCCCGAGGTCCAGCGCGGGTCGACGAACAGCAGCGCGGCGGTGTCGTCGGCGGCCGCGGCGGGCGCCGCCGGGGCGGGCGCCGGCGCCGCGGCGGGGGCCTCGGCGGCGAACAGCGGATGCGCCGGGCGCAGCGCGCGGCCCATCGCCGCGGCCTCCTGCCAGGCCGGATCGGCGCTGTCGCGGACCACGAGGCGCAGGGCCTCGGCGGCCTGCTCGAAGCGCTCGGCGTCGCCGCGCTCGTGGAGCAGGCGCAGCAGGTCGAGGCGCGGCACGACGGCGCCGGGCTCGGCCTCGACGGCCTCGCGCAGCTCGCGCAGCTCCTCGTCCTCGTCGAGGGCCTCCGGCTCGGCCGTGCGGGCGGCGCCCGCGGCGGCGAGGCTGGCGGCCAGCGCGTCGGCGTCGAGGCCGCCGCGGCGGCCCTCGGGCTTGCGCGCGGCCTTCGGGCGCGAGCGCAGCACGAACACGCCGAGCAGCGCGATCAGCAGCGCGCCGGCCCCCGCGAGGAACCAGGTCTGGCTCCAGAAGGGGGCCTCGGCGGGCGCCGCGGCGGCGTCGGCAGGCGCGTCGGCGACCGGCGCGGCCTCGGCGGCGGCGGGCGCGGCCTCGGCGGCGACCGGCGCGGCGGCGCCCTCCAGCTCGGCCATCCGCTGCTGGACGGCGGCGAGCTGGCTGTCCTTCAGCGCCAGCAGCGCGGCCTGGTCCTCGCGCAGGCGCTCGAGGTCGTCGATGCGCGAGCGCAGCTCGGTGAGCTCGGCGGCCTGCGAGGCGATCTGCTCCTGCGCGACCGCGCGCTCGGCCACGAGGTCGCGGCCCGCGCCGTCGACGCTGGCGCCGGACTGCGGGCTCGACGCCGGGGTGCCGGTGGGCGGGACGATCTCGAGGCGGGCGCCGGCGGCGGCCGGCGCGGCGGG
>JBHYGK010000015.1:0-51926 GCA_051859045.1 Lysobacteraceae bacterium
GCTCGGCCTGGCGCGGCGGCGGCGGCGCGGCGGGCTCGGGCGCGGCGGCCGGCTCGGCGGCGCCGGCGCGCTCGTACTGCTCGCGGAACTTCGCCAGCAGCGGCAGGCCCAGCTCGCGGGCCAGGGCCTCGATCTCGCTGGTGCCGTAGGCCAGGCCCACCGGCAGCACGCCGGTGGCGGCCAGCGCCTCGAGCAGCCGGCGTGCGGTGGCCGCGTCGGGGCAGCGGGTGAGGCCGCCGAAGTCCAGGATCACCGCGGCGTGCTCGAAGAGCTTGGGCGCGCGCTCGACGCGCTCGCGCATCTCCGCGGCCAGGCGCTCGAGGTCGAGCTGGCGGATGCGCAAGTTGGCGATGCCGACCTGGCCGATCTTGAGGTCGCCGGCGAGGGCGTAGTCGGGCGTGGCGGCCATGCTCAGGTCCCCGTGGCGGCGCGCGCGGCGGCGACCGGCAGGCGGGTGGCCAGCCACGGCTCGGCGGGCAGGGCCGCGCCGTAGGTCGAGGCGATCCAGGGGTAGCTGCAGAACTCCTTCATCAGCAGCGCCACGTGCTTCTCGACGTTGGGCATGACCTGCTGGCCGACCTCCTGGAAGCCGAAGGTGCCGTGGAAGAGCATCGCCGGGTCGTTGCCGGGCTCGAGGAAGACCTCGCAGGCCAGGCGCGGCGAGCGCACCTCGGCCCAGCTCTGCACGTCGGCGTAGAACACCCGGCCCAGGCCGGCGCCGCGGCGGGTCTTGGCCACGACGATGCGGTCGATGTAGACGAAGTCGGGGTAGCGGGCCTTGAACCAGGCGAAATTGGGGCTGTCGTGCGCCGAGGCGGCCGAGAAGGCCACCAGGAAGCCGGCCAGCAGGCCGTCCTTCTCGGCGACGCGGAAGTAGTCGGCCTCGCGGTGGAAGCGCTGCAGCCGCGCCGCGTCGAGCGGGAGGATCGTGCTGCCGGCGGCGTTGTTGAGCGCCAGCACGGCGTCGAGCTCGTGCTCGCGCACGTCGCGGATGACAATCGGCATTCCAGGCTCCGGCAGGGGGCGCCGGCGGCGGGGGCGCCGCGGGCGGGGCCGATTATCGCACGGCCCTCACGCCCCGGCGACCGGCCGGACGGGCCGGGGCGGGGGGCGAGGCATGACTTCAGCCCTGTGCCGGCGGCCGGGCCGGCCGCGTAGCATCCCCCCATGCTGCCCCGCCTGAGCCATACCCAGCTGCTGCGCTACGCCGGCCTGTTCACCTGGGCGGTCGTCGGCGTGTCCATGCTCTACGGCTGGCTGTTCCCGATCGAGCCCCTGCCCGGCGGCCTCGACGAGCCGCTGCCGGGCCCCGGGCCCAGCCCGGTCGGCCAGGTCGTGGCCCACCTGGGCTTCGGCGCCTGCTACTGGTGGATCACCCGGGCGCTGGGCCTGCGCCGCCCCGGCCTGCGCGACGACCTGCTGCTGCTGGCGCTCACCTGCTTCGCGATCGCGGTCAGCTACTTCACCGCCACCGGCCTGGGCTCGATCCTGCTGATGGTGCTGGCCGGCGTGCTGCCGTGGCTGCTGCCGCTGCCGCTGGCCGCGGGCTGGCTGGTGGTGGGCCACCTGGCGGTGGTGCCGATCTTCATGCGCGGGCTGGGCTACCCGCTGGTCGAGGCGCTGATCCAGTCGCTGGCCTACGTGGGCTTCTCGAGCTTCGTCTTCGTCACCGCGCTGGTGGCCAAGCAGCAGCTGCAGGCCCGCGAGGAGCAGCGCCGGCTCAACTCCGAGCTGCGCGCCACCCGCGCCCTGCTGGCCGAGAGCGCCCGGATCAACGAGCGCACCCGCATCTCGCGCGAGCTGCACGACCTGCTCGGCCACCACCTCACCGCGCTCAGCCTCAACCTGGAGGTGGCCAGCCACCTCGCGCAGGGCAAGGCCCAGGAGCACGTGCGCCAGGGCCAGACCCTGGCCAAGCTGCTGCTGGCCGACGTCCGCGAGGCGGTCAGCCAGATCCGCGAGGGCGGGGCGATGGACCTCTCCACCGCGCTGCACACCCTGGTCGAGGGCGTGCCCGCGCTCGACATCACCCTCTCGCTGCCCGAGCCCTTCGTGGTGGACGACGCCGAGCGCGCCCACGTGCTGCTGCGCTGCGCCCAGGAACTCATCACCAACACCGTGCGCCACGCCGGCGCGCGCCGCCTCGCGCTGGCTTTCGCCCGCGAGGGGCACGAGCTGGTGCTGCGCTCGCGCGACGACGGCCGCGGCGCCAGCCCCGGCCGGCACGGCAACGGCCTCACCGGCATGCACGAGCGGCTGCAGGCCCTCGGCGGCACCCTGCGCATCCGCACGGCGCCGGGCGAGGGCTACCAAGTGGAGATCCGGCTGCCGCTGGCGGCCGGCCTGGTGGATCCAGGGGGGGCCATGCACGGCGCCCCCGCGACGGAGGACGACGCGTGAAGATCAAGGTGCTGCTGGTGGACGACCAGACCCTCGTGCGGCAGGGCATCCGCTCGCTGCTCGAGCTGGCCGACGACATCGAGGTGATCGGCGAGGCCAATGACGGCCGCCAGGCGATCGAGGTGATCCCCGGGCTGAAGCCCGACGTGGTGCTGATGGACATGCGCATGCCGGTGATGTCGGGCCTGGAGGCGCTGCAGGCGCTGTCCGCGGCCGGCACCCTGCCGCCCACGATCATCCTGACCACCTTCGACGACGACCAGCTGGTGCTGGCCGGCATCAAGGCCGGCGCGAAGGGCTACCTGCTGAAGGACGTCTCGCTCGACCAGCTGGTGGGCGCGATCCAGGCCGTGGCCGGCGGCGGCTCGCTGGTGCAGCCGGCGGTGACCCAGCGTCTGCTCTCGGGGCTGGAGCACCTGCACAACGACTTCGTCAGCCTCGACCGCCCCGACCCGCTGACCGACCGCGAGACCGAGATCCTGCGCCTGATGGCCGGCGGCTTCTCCAACAAGGAGATCGCCAATTCGCTGGGCGTGGCCGAGGGCACGGTCAAGAACCACGTGTCGAACATCCTCAGCAAGCTCGGCGTGCGCGACCGCACCCGGGCGGTGCTGAAGGCCTTCGAGCTCAAGCTGGTCTGAGCCCGGCCCCGCCGACGGGCGGGGAGGGCGTCCGTGCGCCCCCGCCGGGGGCGCGCGAGGCCGCCGCCGCGGGCCGCCCGACGCGGCCCCGGGCCCGTCGCGGCGGGCTTTCACTTTCGTGCGCCGGACGCGGTGCGATCCGTCCGGACTTCCTGCTAGCATTGGCGGCCCGTCGTGGGCACGCCTCCCGAACGCCCGCGGGAAGGCTCCCTGGAGAACCCTACGCATGACCCGAATCCTTGAGCTGATCGTCGCCGCCGTCCTGGTGGTCGTGCTGTTCCTGCTGGTGGGCGTGTTCCTGCCCGCCGACCGCATGATGCGCCACAGCGTCGAGACGAACCGCCCGATGCCCATCGTGTTCGACACCCTGAACAGCTTCGCGCGGTTCAAGGACTGGAACCCGATCCGGCAGCACGACCCGAACGTCGTCTACACCCTGTCCGGCCCCGCGTCGGGCGTGGGCGCGCGCCTCACCTACGTGTCGCAGGACCCCAAGATCGGCTCGGGCGCCTGGGAGATCACCGAGTCGGTGCCCGAGGAGCGCATCGTGGTCCGGGTCGAGAACCCGGCCTACGGCCACGACAAGGAAGTGGTCTTCACCTTCCGCCGCACCGGCCAGCGCCGCCAGAACGTCGAGATCACCCAGACCTACTCGGTCGAGTACGGCTGGGACCTGCCGGGCCGCTACGCCGGCATGTACGTGGCGCGCACGGTCGGCGACGACCTCAAGCGCGGCCTCGGCAACTTCACCAACTTCATGGCCACCGTGCCGCGCTTCGACTACTCGCGCCTCGAGAACGCGCCGCGCGTCGTCGAGTTCGCCCCGGCCAACGTGCTGGTCGCGCCGACCCGCGTGCCGCGCACCAACGAGGACATCACCCTCGGCATCGAGAACAACCTGCAGTGGATCGAGAAGGTGATGGAGGCCAACAACCTCGAGCGCGCCGCCCCGATCCGCCTGGTCACCAACGAGCTCAGCGGCGAGGCCTATGACTTCGACCTCGTCGTGCCGGTCCGCGTGAAGGGCTCCGGCCCGGCGCTGCCGGAGGCCGAGGCCGCGCCGGAAGGCGAGATCGGCGAGTTCGTCGCCGTCGAGGAGGAGGGTCCGTTCGAGGGCCCGCTGAGCCCGTCCGTCGTCGACGTCGACCTCTCCGCCGAGGCCGCCCCGGCCGCCCCCGCCGCCCCGGCCGCCCCGGCCGCCGCGCTGCCGGACCTCGGCGAGATCAAGCTCGAGGGCCCGGTGCAGTTCCAGGCCGGCTGGACCGGTCGCGCCGTCGCCACCCGCTACGTCGGCCACCCGGCCGGCCTGACCGCGGTGCGCGACACCCTGCGCGCCTGGGCCATCGTCCGCGGCTTCGAGACCCACGACCGCCCGGTCGACGAGTACCTCGAGACCACCGACGAGTCCAACGTCGACACCAGCTTCAGCGGCGAAGCCGACTTCAACGCCTACTGGCCGATCCGCTGATCGGCCGGCCGTCCCGGCCCGTCGTCGCTCCGGCCTCGCAGGCGGATGCGCGCACCTGATGCACCACGCGCGGCGGGCCTTCCCGCCGCGCGTCGTTTGTGGGCCCCGCGCGGGCCCGTGGGAATCCCCGGATGATCGAGACCATCGGCCTCAGCAAGCGGTTCGGCGGCTTCACCGCCGTGGACGGCGTCGGCTTCCGGGCCGCGCCCGGGGAAGTGCTCGGCATGCTCGGCCCGAACGGCGCCGGCAAGTCCACCACGATGAAGATGATCGCGGGCTTCCTGCGCCCCAGCGCCGGCCGGGCCCTGGTCTGCGGGCACGACGTGGTGGCCGAGCCGCTGCAGGCCCGGCGCGCGCTGGGCTACCTGCCCGAGGGCGCGCCGAGCTACGGCGAGATGGGCGTGCACGCCTTCCTGCGCTTCGTCGCGGAGGCCCGCGGGCTCGACGCCGCGCAGGTCCGCGAGGCGGTCGGCCGGGCCAGCGCCCGGCTCGGCCTCGACGAGGTGGCGCGGCAGCCGGTGGACACGCTGTCGAAGGGCTTCCGCCGCCGGGTGGCGTTCGCCGCCGCGATCGCGCACGGCCCGCGCGCGCTGCTGCTCGACGAGCCCACCGACGGCCTCGACCCCAACCAGAAGCACGAGGTCCGCGGCCTGATCCGCGAGATGGCGCGCGAGCGCGCCGTGGTGCTCTCGACCCACCTGCTCGAGGAGGTGTCCTCGGTGTGCACCCGCGCGCTGGTGATCGCGCGCGGCCGGGTGCTGGCCGACGACACCCCGGCCGGCCTCGAGGCGCGCTCGCGCTGGCGCGGCGCGGTCAGCGTGGCGGTCGACGACACCGTGGCGGCGCGCGCGGCGATGGAGCGCGCGGACGGCGTCACCGCGGTCGAGGCCGACGGCCCCGGCCGGCTGGTGGCCTTCCCCAAGCGCGGCCGCGAGGTCGCCGACGCGGTGGCCGCCGCGCTGCGCGCGCGCGGCCTCGAGCCCCGCGAGCTGCGCGTGGAGCGTGGCCGGCTGGAGGAGGTGTTCCGCAGCCTCACCCTGGCCGCCGACGCGGAGGCCCAGGCATGAGCCCGGTCCGCGCCGTGTTCCGCCGCGAGCTCGCGGCCTACTTCCAGACCCCGGTCGCCTGGGTGTTCCTGGTGATCTTCCTGCTGCTGGCCAACGCGCTGACCTTCTACGTCGCGGGCTGGTACGCGCGCGGCCAGGCCGACCTGCAGCCGTTCTTCCAGCTGCATCCCTGGCTGTACCTGTTCCTGGTGCCGGCGGTGGGCATGCGGCTGTGGGCCGAGGAGCGCCGCGGCGGCAGCCTCGAGCTGCTGCTGACGCTGCCGATGGGCGCGTGGCAGGCGGTGCTAGGCAAGTTCCTGGCCGGCTGGCTGTTCCTGGTGGTCGCGCTGGCGCTGACGGTGCCGCTGTGGCTCACCACGCGCTGGCTGGGCGATCCCGACGACGGCGTGATCCTGGCCAGCTACGTCGGCTCGGCGCTGATGGCCGGCGCGTTCCTCGCCGTGGCGGGCGCGCTTAGCGCGCTCACCCGCAACCAGGTCGTGGCCTTCGTGCTCACGGTGATGGCCTGCTTCGTGCTGCTGATGGCGGGCTATCCGCTGGTGACCGACGCCTTCCGCGGCTGGGCCCCGGCCGGCGTGGTCGACGTGGTGCTGCAGCTCGGCGCCTACACCCACTTCCAGTCGATCACCCGCGGCGTGCTCGACGCCCGCGACGTGCTGTATTTCCTCGCCCTCGGCGGCCTCGGCCTCGGCCTGAACATCGTCGTGGTCGAACTCCGCGAGGAGGCCCCGGGCCGCGCCGCGCTGGCGCGGATCGCGGCGCTGGGCGTGCTGTTCGTCGCCGTCGTCGCGCTGGCGGGCCAGGGCCTGCGCGGCGTGCGGCTCGACCTCACCGCCGAGCGCCTGCACACGCTCACCGACGGCAGCCGCCGCCTGCTGGGCTCGCTCGAGGCGCCGGTCACCCTCACCCTGTACTACTCCGCCGCGCGCGGCCGCGAGTACCCGCAGCTGCGCGCCTACGCCCAGCGCGTGCGCGAGCTGCTGGAGGAGATGGTCGAGGCCTCGGGCGGCCGGCTGGTGCTGGAGGTCGTGGATCCCGAGCCGCTGGGCGAGGACGAGGACCGCGCCACCGCGGCCGGCCTGCAGGGCATCCCGCTGCCCTCGGGCGAGGCCATCTTCCTGGGCCTGGCCGGGCGGAACGACGCCGATGGGCGCGCGTCGATCCCGCTGTTCCAGCCCGACAAGGAGGCCTTCCTCGAGTACGACCTGGCCCGCCTGGTCGCCGGGCTGGCCGACGACGCCCCGCCGGTGCTGGCGGTGCTCGGCGCCATCGACACCGGCCCGCGCTTCGACCCGGCGCAGGGCGTGATGAGCGGCGGCTGGGCGATCGACCAGCAGCTGCGCGAGCGCTTCGAGCTCAGGCGCCTGCAGGACGCGCCCACCTCGATCGGCGACGACGTCGACGTGCTGCTGCTGGTGCATCCGCGCGGCCTCTCCGAGGACACGCTGTACGCGATCGACCAGTTCGTGATGCGCGGCGGCCGCCTGCTGGCCTTCGTCGACCCCGACACCGAGCTCGACCCGCTGGCCGGCGACGGCCCGCGCGCCGCCGACCTCGGCCCGCTGCTGGCGGCCTGGGGCGTGGGCTTCGATCCCGGCCGGGTGGTGCTCGACCCGCGCTACGCGCTGCAGGTGCAGCCGGACCCGGCGCAGCCGCCGGCGCGGCATCCGGGCTACCTCGCGCTCGACGCGCTGGCGCTGTCGCAGGACGACGTCATCAGCGCCCAGCTCGAGACCCTCAACGTCGCCACCGCCGGCGAGCTGACCCGCCTGGACGGCGCGCCGGGCAGCATGGAGGCGCTGGTGCAGAGCTCGCCGGAGGCGGTGCTGGTGGACGCGGCGCTGGTCCGCGCCGGGACCGCGCCCGAGGCCCTGTTCGCGATGATCGACCCGATGGCCGGGGCCCGCCACGTCCTGGCCGCGCGCCTGTCGGGCACGCTGCCCAGCGCCTTCCCCGGGCGCGCCGGCGAGCGCCACCTGGCCGGCAGCGTCGTGCCGGCGAACGTGGTCGTGGTGGCCGACGTCGACCTGCTCGCCGACCGGCTGTGGGTGGAGTCGCGCAGCGTGCTGGGGCAGCGGGTGCAGAACGCCTTCGCCAACAACGGCGACTTCGTCTTCAACGCCGTCGACAACCTGGTCGGCAACGCCGACCTGATCGCGGTGCGCACCCGCGCCGCCTCGCAGCGACCGTTCGCGCGGGTGGAGGCGCTGCGCCGCGAGGCCGAGGCGCGCCTGCGCGAGAAGGAGCGCGAGCTGCAGGCCGAGCTCGCCGCCCTCGAGCAGCGGCTCGGCCCGCTGCAGGCCGCGCGCGGCGCGCGCGCGCTGGACGAGGCGCAGAGCCGCGAGGTCGAACGCTTCGCCGAGGACCGCCTGCGCATCCGCCGCGAGCTGCGCGAGGTGCGGGTCGAGCTCGACGCCGGCATCCGCGCGCTGGGCCAGCGCGTGACCTGGTGGAACATCGCGGGCATGCCCGCCGCGGTGGCCGCGCTGGCGCTGCTGCTGGCCTGGCGGCAGCGCCGCCTGCGCCGCCGCGCGCCGCGCTGAGGCCCGGCGCATGCGGGCCTCGGCGACGACCTGGCTGGTGGCGGTGGCGCTGGTCGCCGGCGCGGCGGCGCTGTGGCTGGGCACCCGGCCCGATCCGGCCCGCCCGGTGGCGCAGGAGGGGCGCGGCGAGCGCCTGCTGCCCGGCTTCGCGGCCCAGCGCGCGGACGTGCGTCGGATCGTGCTGCGCGGCCCCGGCGGGCTGGCCACGACCCTCGAGCGCGCCGATGGCGCCGACGGCGCGCCCGGCTGGGCGATCGCCGAGCGCGCCGGGCATCCGGCCGATGCGGCCAAGGTGGAGGCCCTGCTCGAGGCGCTGGCCGAGGTGCGCCGCGTGGATGCCAAGACGGCCGATCCCGCCCGGCAGGCGCGGCTGGGCCTGCAGCCGCTCGACGCCTCCGGCGCGCGCGGCCTGCACCTGGCGCTCGACGCCGGTGGCCGCGGCTGGGGCCTGCGCCTGGGCGGCTATCCGCCGGGCGAGCGCGGCCGCTACCTGCGCGTCGACGGCGAGGACCGCGCCTGGGAGGTGGACTTCGCCCTCGATGCCGGCGCGGCCCCGGGCGACTGGATCGACGCCGTGCTCGCCGCGCGGCCCGTGGGCGCGCTCGAGGAGGTCGTGGTGCGCCCGCCCGGCGGCGCCGGCGAAGTGCGCCTGGTGCGCGGCGAGGACGGCCCCGACGGCGCGCTGCGCTTCGCCCTGCGCCCCGCCGCGCCGGCGGACCCCGCCCGCGTCGAGGCGCTGGCCGACGCCCCGGCGCGGCTGCGCGCGCGCGACGTGGCGCGCGTGGATGCGCTCGCCGACGACCCCGCCACCCTGCACCGGCTGCGCTGGCGCTACCGCGACGGCGTCCGCGTGGACGGCCGGCTGTGGCGCGTCGACGGCCGCGCCTGGCTGGCCCTGGAGGCCAGCGCGGACGAGGCGGCGGATGCGCTGGCGCGGGCCGAGGTGGCCGCGCTGCAGGCGCGCTGGGCCGGCCTGGCCTGGCAGCTCGACGACGAGGCCGCGCGCACGCTCGCGGTGTCGCGGACGCCCGCGCCGTGAGCGCCGCACCCGCGCCGCCGCCGCCCTCGCACGCCCGCGCCGGCTGGCCGCGTCGCCTGCTCGCCGCCGCCGGCGCGCTGGCCTGCGGACTGTCGGTCGGGCTGGGCGCCTACGCCTCGCACGCGGCCGTGCCCGAGGACGCCCGCCGGCTCGCCATCGCGGCGCTGTTCGCCTTCGGCCACGGCCTCGCGCTGGTGGCGCTCGCGCCGCGCGAGCCGCGCCGGCTGGGCCTGCTGGCCTGCGCGCTGTTCGCGCTGGGCGTGCTGGGCTTCAGCGGAAGCCTGGTGGGCGCGGTGTTCGCCGGCCTGCCCACCGCGCTGGCGCCGATGGGCGGCAGCGCGCTGATGCTGGGCTGGCTGCTGCTCGCGATCGATCGCCTGCGCGGCTGAGCGCGGCGGCGCGGCTCAGTCCGCGCGCGTCGCCGGCGGCGCGTCCGCGGCCTGGGCGGGGGCTGGCGCAGGCGCGGCCTCGGCCGGGCGCGGCCGCGGCCGCGGCTTCAGCGTCAGCGCCGGGGCTTCCACCAGGTGCCACGACGCGATCGCCAGCGGCAGCGCGATCGCGGTGGCGATCGCGGTGTTGAGCAGCGGATGCGGGCCCGGCACCAGCATCCACGCCAGCTGGCCGGCCGGCCAGCCGTACAGGTACAGCCCGTAGCTGACGTCATGGCGGCGGATCCAGGGCCGGCCGGGCAGGTGGGCGATGAACAGCACGCCGTAGGCCAGCGCGACGCCGTAGCCGAGGTGCATCCACGCGGTGTGCTGGGTGGCCCAGGCCAGGCCCAGCGCGGCCAGCAGCAGCGGCCACGCCAGCACGATCCGCGCGCGCTGCCGCCAGGCGAAGGCGCCGGTGGCGAAGAACGCCGCGCAGTAGGCGTAGTTGGCGTAGTCCGGGCGCAGCGGCGGCTCGCCGAAGGCCACGTGCATCACCGCCAGCGGCGGCAGCAGGCCGAGGTACAGCCATTCGAAGCGCAGCCCGCGCATCAGGCCCAGCAGGCCGGCGATCGCCAGCAGGAGGTACAGCCGCGCCTCCACGGGCAGCGACCACAGCGAGCCGTTGATCGCCGCGTTGGGGTGGTCCTCGAACACGCCGGGCAGGAAGTAGGCCGTGGTGCGCAGGTCGCCGTTGGTGAGCACGTAGTCCAGCGCGGCGCGCGCGTAGCCGGGCGCGTCGCCGAGCAGGGCCAGGCCGGCGACGCTCAGCAGCAGGCAGGTCCACAGCCCGGGCAGCAGCCGCAGCGCGCGCGCGGCGAGGAAGCGCGGCACGCTGTGGCGCTCGAGGCTGGCGGTGACCAGGAAGCCCGACACCAGGAAGAACGCGTCCACCGCCACGCCGCCGGCGAACTTCAGCTGCACCAGCTGCAGCACGAGGTCCTGGCCGGGCGCCGCGGTGATCGCCCAGGCGTGGCCGTAGATCACCAGCCAGGCCGCCACCAGGCGCAGCGCGTGGAAGTGGTTGTGGCCGCTGTCCACCGCCTCCCCGAGGCGGCGCCCGCGCAGGGCGAACGCCGGGCTCACGCGCAGGCCCGCGCGGCGGGCGGCGCGGCGTGCCAGCGCCAGTGCCAGGGCTCGTAGACGACCCCGTGCGGGTTGTCGCGCGGGTAGCTCATGCGGAAGCCGAACGCCGCGGCGTGCGCCTGCAGCCAGGCGAAGGCCGCGGTGTGCTCGAACGACGCCTCGGCCGCGGGCTCGCCGGGCGTGCCGATGTCGAGCGCGCGGCCGTCGTGGTGCTCGGAGTAGCCCGGCGCCGCGTTGACCGCGAGGATCTGCTCGATCGCGAGCCCGCGCGCGCGCTTGCGCGCGACGATCCCGGCCTGGTACGCGAGCCCGCGGTAGCCCGAGATGGCCTCCAGCACCACGCCGTCGGCGGCCGCGGCGGCGCGCATCCGCGCCCAGGCGCGGGCCGCGCCCGGCGCGAGCCACAGCGGCCGGCGATAGCGGTCGAGGCCGCCGAAGGCCAGCCAGGCCGGCTCGTACACGCGCTCCAGCCCGGTGCGCGCGGCGTAGTCGGCGGGGATGTCGAAGTGCGCATGCAGCGCGGCGAGCTGGTCGTCCTGCGCGCGCGCATCGGGCGCGCGCCCGGCCATCGGGTGGCGCAGGCGGCGGGCGTCGGCGTGGAGCACGCGCAGGCGGCCGGAGGGCAGCACCGCCGCGAGGAAGCGGCCGTCGGCCTTGCGCCGCAGCAGCCATTCCGCGCCGGCCAGCGCGCGCGCATGGGCGTTGCCGCGGGGGCGCGCGAGCGCGGCGGGCAGGGCCTCGAGGCCGGAGCCGAGGTTGAGCAGGCGGGGCGTGGTGGGGTGGCGCATGCGCGGATGGTAAACGCAGCGCGCCCGCGGGTCAGCGGGCGCGCGGGACGGCTCAGCCGTCGGCGGGCGGCTCGGGCTCGGCGGCGGGCGGCTCGGCCTTCAGCCGCCCCGCCTCGCGCAGGGCCTGGCGCAGCACGAACTCGATCTGGGCGTTGAGCGAGCGCAGGTCGTCGTCGGCCCAGCGCTGCATCGCCTGCAGGACGCGGGCGTTGATGCGCAGCGGATAGGCCTTCTTCTCGTTCATCGCGCGCCCCGGCCCGGCCCGATCAGTAGATCGAGCCGGTGTTCACCACCGGCTGGGTGGCGCGGTCGGAGCACAGCACCACCAGCAGGTTGGACACCATCGCGGCGCGGCGCTCCTCGTCGAGCTCCACCACGCCCTTGGCCTTGAGCTGGTCCAGGGCCATCTCGACCATGCTCACCGCGCCCTCGACGATCTTGGCCCGGGCGGCGATCACCGCGCCGGCCTGCTGGCGCTGCAGCATCGCGCCGGCGATCTCGGGGGCGTAGGCGAGGTGGCTGATGCGGGCCTCGATCACGCGCACGCCGGCGGCGTCGAGGCGCTCCTGGATGTGCGCCTGCAGCTCGCCGGCGATCTCGGCCGGGTGGCTGCGCAGGCACACCACGCTGCCGTCCTCGTGGCCGTCGTAGGGATGGCTGGAGGCCATCGCGCGCAGCGCCGACTCGCTCTGGATGTGCACGAAGCTCTCGTAGTCGTCGACGTTGTAGACCGCCTCGGCCGAGTCCACGACCTGCCAGACGATCACCGCGCCGATCTCGATCGGGCTGCCGTCGAGCTCGTTGACCTTGAGCTTGCCGCTCTCGAAGTTGCGCACGCGCAGGCTGACCTTGCGCTTGGCGAAGAAGGGGTTGTTCCAGCGCAGGCCCTCGTCCTTGGACGTGCCCACGTAGCGGCCGAACAGGCTCAGCACCACGGCCTGGTTGGGCTCGACCATGTACAGGCCGAACAGGCAGACGAACAGCACCAGCGCCGCGACGCCGAAGCCGGCGGCGAGCAGCGGCTGGCCGGCGGCGGCCATCTGCACGGCGTACAGCCCGGCGGCCGGCGTGGCCACGAGGAAGGCGAGCAGGGCCGGGATGCCCGGCAGCGAGGTCAGCGGCGACTCTTTCATGGTGGTTCTCCCCTGTGGTGGGGGATAGATATCACCGTGATATCAGTTCGCGCAAGTCCGTCCGTCGCCCGCTGCCGCGCTCAGGGCCCCGGGCCGCCCCGGCGCGCCAGCCGCAGCAGCGGCGTGGGCCGCCGTTCGGTGGTGACCCAGACGGCGTCGCCGGTGGCGCTGAAGCCGGCGGCCTCGGCCTGGGGCAGCCAGGCGAAGGGCAGCTCGACCGCCGGCCGGGCGATGGCCTCGCCCCAGGCTTCGCCCTCGGCGCGCGTCCACAGCAGCGCGGTGCGGTAGTTCAGCGCCAGCAGCTGGCGGCCGTCGGGATGCAGGTCGAGCGCGGTGAGCTGGCTGCGGTAGCGGCCGTAGACGGGGTTGCGGGCGAGGTCCTCGGCGCTGGGCTGGGCGATGCCCGCGAAGGTGCCCAGGGCCTCGGCGACGTGCACCTCGCCGTCGGCGGCGGGGTCGATCGGCACCGCGAACAGCTCCGGCGGCACGCGCTTCTTCGACGCCAGCAGGAAGCGGCCCGCGTCGGCGTCGACGGCCAGCGCCTCGCAGTCGCGCGCGCCGTCGGGCCAGGCGAAGCGCGTGGTCCAGGCCGGCGCCGCCGACATCGCGGCCGCCAGCGTGGCCGGCTCCTCGACCACGATGATCGCGAGGTCGCGGCGGATGCCGCCGTTGTCGCCGACGTCGCCGATCGCGAGGTAGTGGCGGCCGTCGCGCTCGAAGCGGGCCACGTCCTCCCAGTCGACGTTGCGCACGCCCTCGACCGCGAGCACGCCGCGCACCGCGCCGCTGCCGGCGTCGACGGCCACCAGCGCCGCGGCGTTGTCGCCGTCGTTGTGCATCCACAGCACGCCGGGGTGCCGGTGCGAGGCCGCGAGGCCGCTGGCCTCGGCGAGCTCGGCGCTGTTGATGATCGCCGCGGGCAGGGCCGGGCCGTAGGGCGCGGACGAGGCGGCGGCCGGGGCGGGAGCGTCCGGCGCGGCCGCGCCCGCCGGGGCCGCGAGCGCGGCCAGGGCCAGCAGCCAGGCGGCGGGGCGGGGCGGACGGCGGGGCGAACGGTGGGGCGGGAGGCGGCGGAGGAGGGCCTGCATCGGGGCATCGGCGCGTCGGGGCCTGCGATCATAAGCGGGCGGCGCGGCCCGGGGGCGGTGCGTCCTACAATGCCGCTCCCTTCCCGCCCCGGATCCGCGCCATGTCCCAGCGCCTCGCCGCCCCCGTCACCCTCGGCACGCCCAACCGCCCCGGCGCCACCCGCGTGCTGCTGCTGGGCAGCGGCGAGCTCGGCAAGGAGGTGGTGATCGAGCTGCAGCGGCTGGGCTGCGAGGTGATCGCCGCCGACCGCTACGCCGATGCGCCGGCGATGCAGGTGGCGCACCGCTGCCACGTGCTCAACATGCTCGACCCCGCCGCGCTGCGCACGCTCATCCACGCCGAGCAGCCGCACCTGGTGGTGCCCGAGATCGAGGCCATCCACACCCAGACCCTGGTCGAGCTCGAGCGCGAGCAGGGCCTGTGCGTGGTGCCCACCGCCCGCGCCGCGCGGCTGACGATGGACCGCGAGGGCATCCGCCGGCTCGCCGCCGAGGAGCTGGGCCTGCCCACCTCGCCCTACCGCTTCGTCGACACCCTCGAGGACTACCGCGCGGCCGTCGCCGAGATCGGCACGCCCTGCGTGGTGAAGCCGGTGATGTCGAGCTCGGGCAAGGGCCAGAGCGTGGTGCGCGGCCCTGGCGACGTCGACGCGGCCTGGGCGTACGCGCAGTCGGGCGGCCGCGCCGGCCAGGGCCGCGTCATCGTCGAGGGCTTCATCGCCTTCGACTACGAGATCACCCTGCTCACCGTGCGGCATCGCGACGGCACCTCGTTCTGCGCGCCGATCGGCCACCTGCAGGTGGACGGCGACTACCGCGAGAGCTGGCAGCCGCAGCCGATGTCGCCGCTGGCCCTCGAGCGCGCCGAGCAGGTCTCGCGCGCGGTCACCGACGCCCTCGGCGGCTGGGGCCTGTTCGGCGTCGAGCTGTTCGTGAAGGGCGACGAGGTGTGGTTCTCGGAGGTCAGCCCGCGCCCGCACGACACCGGCCTGGTGACGCTGGCCTCGCAGGAGCTCAGCGAGTTCGCGCTGCACGCGCGCGCCATCCTCGGCCTGCCCATCCCCGCCATCCGCGCGCTCGGCCCGGCGGCCAGCTGCGCGGTCATCGCCACGGGCCACGGCGTGCCGGTGTTCCACCACGTCGACGCCGCGCTGGCCGCGCCCGACACCCAGCTGCGCCTGTTCGGCAAGCCGGTGGTCGAGGGCCAGCGCCGGGTCGCGGTGACGCTGGCGCGCGGCGCCGACGTCGACGCCGCGCGCGCCACCGCCCGCGCCGCGGCCGCCGCGCTACGCGTCGAGCTGCACTGAGTCGCCCGCGCATGGACGCGCCGGCCCCGCGCCGCGAGCGCCATCCGCTCGAGGCCCTGCAGCGAGGCGACGCGCTGATCGACCATCCGGTGGCGGCGCGGGTGTCGTGGACGCCCTTGCTCGGCTTCGCGAACAGCGGCCGGGGCAATGTGTTGGTCGAGCGGCGCGACGGGACCTGGCGGATCCGGCCGCCGGCCGTTCTCTATGCCGTGTTCATCACCATGCTTTTGGTGGCGGGCGCCATCCTGCTCGCCGTGCTGCTCGGGAACCCACGTGACTGGGCTTACGCCCTCGCCACGCTCGTGTTTCCCATCGCGACCTTCGGGATGCTGCACATCGAGGCCCGCTGGAGCATCGATCCGGCGCGAGGCTGGTTGCGGCGGAGCGCCCGGCTCTTCAGTCCCGATGCGCAGGTGCGCGCGGCCGACGTCGTCGCGCTGCAGCTGCTGTCCAAGACGGTGGAGGTGGTCAGGGGCGGCCGTGCTTCGGCGGGGGAGCTGCTGTCCAAGACGGCGGAGGGGTTCAGGGGCGGCCGTGCTCCGGCGGGGGAGCTGAATCTCGTCCTGGCCGATGGCTCGCGTCTCTGCCTGCTGAGCCATGGCGCCGTGGAGATCATCCGCCGCGACGCCATGCGGTTGGCCTCGGCGCTGCGCGTGCCGGTCTGGGAGGGCGGTGTCGGCCCCCCTCGCACGCTGCGCGAGTGGCTTTGGGCAAGGTTCAACGCGCCGCTGTGAGCACCGCGCCGCGCCCGTGGTGGGTGTACGTCCTGGCCTGCCGCGGCGATCGGCTGTACTGCGGCGTGAGCCCCGACGTCGAGGCGCGGCTGCGCGCGCACGCCTCGGGCCGCGGCGCGAAGTTCACCCGCGCGCATCCGCCCGAGCGCCTGCTCGCGGTGCGCGCGCTGCCCGACCGCGGCGCGGCCCAGGCCGAGGAGGCGCGCGTGAAGCGGCTGCCGCGGGCGCGCAAGCTCGACTGGGTGCGGGAATGGGCGTGGACGGGCGCTGCCGCGGTGGCGCCCGTCGACCCGGTGGACTGAGGCGCCGCCGGCCGGCCTCGGCTGGCCGGCCTCAGCTGGCCTTGCGCAGCCCCGCCACCTTGCGCAGCGCCTCCTCGAAGGCCTCCGGTGGCTGCCCGCCCGAGACGAGGTGGCGGCCGTCGATCACCACGCCGGGCACGCCGTTGATGCCGCGCTGCAGCCAAAGCGCCTCGCGCGCGCGGACTTCCGCGGCGAAGCGCTGCGGGTCGGCCAGCACGGCGCGCGCGGCGTCCACGTCCAGCCCGGCCTGCGCGACCGCCTGCAGCAGCACCACGTGGTCGGACACGTCCGCGCCGCGGCCGTGGCAGGCCTCGAGCAGCGCGTGCTTGAGTGCGCGCTGCTCCGCGCGGCCCTGGCGGCCGGCCCAGTGCAGCAGGCGGTGGCCGTCGAAGGTGTTGTGGATGCGGTGGCGCTCGCCGAACGCGAAGCCCACCGTCGCGCCGCGCTCGCGGATCAGCGCGCGGTTGGACGCGAGCTGCTCGGCGCTGGCGCCGTACTTGCGCTGCAGGTGCGCCACCAGGTCCTCGCCCTCCGCGGCCATCGCGGGGTTGAGCTCGAAGGGCTCGAAGCCGAGCTCCACGTCGATCTCGCCGCGCACGGCCTCGATGGCGCGCTCGAGGGCATGCAGGCCGATCGCGCACCAGGGGCAGGCGATGTCGGAGACGAAGTCGATGCGCAGCGTGGTCGTGGCCATGGGCGGGTCAGTCGGTGGGGCCGGGGGCGACGAGGTCGACCCAGGCGAGGTGGTGGTCGCTGCCGCCGGCGATGGCGGCGCCGGGAGCGTCGGGCGCCGGCCAGAACAGGCCGTTCCCGGCCACGCCGAGGCCGCGCGAGGGCAGCACGTAGTCCAGGCGCAGCGTGCCCGAGCGCGGGCCGAAGTCGCCGGTGTGGGTGGTGGTGTCGCCGAGCCGCGGCAGGCCGTAGGCGGCCGCGGCGAGGGCGCCGCCGGGCGCGCGCGGCGGCGCGTCGGGGCGCATCCGCGGGTGCACCAGCAGCGCGTTGATCGCGTCGCGCCAGGCGTCGCCGTCGTCGGGATCGGCGTTGAGGTCGCCGGCCAGCACGAAGCGCGCGTCGGCCGGCAGCCCGCCGGCGCGGCCGGCGTCGTCGACCAGCCACGGCGCCTCGCCGTCCGCCGGCGCGGCGTCGTCGAGGTAGAAGCTCCAGAACCGGATCTCGTCGCGGTTGCGCAGGCCGTTGCGGTCCTCGGGGCCGTCGAACACCGGAGGCGTGGGATGCGAGGCCAGCAGGTGCACGCGGCCGAGCGGGGTGTCGATGGGCAGGTCGGCGTGGGTCTTCGACGACAGCCGCAGCTGCGCCCAGGTGGCCGCGTCCCAGTGCGGTCCGGCGGCGCCGGGCGCCTGCGGCACGCGCGCGCCGGGCAGGCGCGACCACGGCAGCAGGCGGAAGGTGCGCACCGCGGCGGCGTCGATCGGGTGCATCGACAGCACCAGCATCCCGTACTGGCCCGGGTGCAGGCCGAAGCCCCAGGCGTCGCCGGGGCCGCCGACGCGGCCGTCGCCGTCGAGGTCCAGGCCCGAGGGCTCGCCGGTGTTCACCGGGCCCCACCACGCGTGGGGATAGGCGATCGGCGCGCCGCCGCCGTCCTGCGCGACGCCCAGGTACTCGCGCTGGAACAGCGCGTGCGCGGCCGGGTCGGTGTCGACCTCGTTGAGCAGCACGATGTCCGGGCGCACGCGCTGCAGCACCGCGGCCACCTGGCGCGCGCGCGGGTCGCCCGCGGCCAGCCGGGCGGCGACGCCGCCGGGCTCCGGCGCGTACAGCGAGGTGTTGAAGGTGGCCACGCGGACGGCGCCCGCGGGGCGGGCGTCGGCGGCCGCGACGGGGTCCGGGGCCAGCGCGGTGGCCGCGGTGGCCACGCCCGGGGCGGGCGCGGTCATGGCCGCCTCGGCCGGCGCGGGGGCGTCGGTGGCGACGGGCGCGGACGCAGGCGTGCAGCCGAGGCCCGCGCCGGCGGCGCCGAGCAGCAGGGCGGCGAGGAGGGGGCGGGCGTGCAGGCGGCCGCGAAACGCAGGGAAGATCGACATCCGGCCATCATGCCCCAGCCGGATGACGGGCCGATACGTGTCCCCGGCGCGGCCGCGGCGTCCGGGCTCACGCGCCGCCGCCGGCGGCCGGCTCGCGCACCCAGCCCTCGCCCCGCCAGCGTTCCTGCGGCTGGAAGCGGGCCTTGTAGTCCATCTTCGGATGGCCGGCGATCCAGAAGCCGAGGTAGACGTGCGGCAGCCCGGCCCGCCGGGCCAGGCCCAGCTGGGCGAGGATGGCGAAGGTGCCCAGCGAGCGCGCCGCCTCGGCCGGCTCGAAGAACGTGTAGACCGCGCTCAGCCCCTCGGGCAGCAGGTCGGTGACCGCCACGCCCAGCAGCACCCCGGCGCGGCGCATGGTCAGGAAGCGGGTGGGGCTCCAGGGCGCGGCGAGGAACTGGTCGAAGTCTTCCGGCCCGCCGCCGTCCATGCCGCCGCCGGCGTGGCGGGCGGCGAGGTAGCGCTGGTAGAGCCCGAACACCTCGTCGCTGCGTTCGGCCGGCTCGAAGGCCAGGTCGAGGTCGGCGTTGCGGCGCTCGCAGCGGCGCTGGCTGCGGTCGGGGCGGAACGCGGCGGCGGGGATGCGCACGCCGACGCAGGCCCGGCAGGCCGCGCAGCGCGGGATGTAGACGATCCCGCCGGAGCGGCGGAAGCCGCGCGCGACGGCCTCGCCGTAGGCCAGCGGCAGGCGCGGGTCGCCGGGGTCGAGCACGTGGTCGCTGGCCACCCGGTCGGGGAAGTAGCCACACGGATGCTCGGCGGTGCGGAAGACGGCGAGGCCTGGCTGCGGATCCATGCGCTGATGCTAGCCGCCCTGCGCCGCCGGAGCATCCCGGGCGGCGGCGCGGGGCGCGCTCGTCCGGGCGGCGGGCTCAGCCAAACGCCGCGAACAGGCCGCCGGCCAGCGCGCCGGCCATCGCCAGGCCGAGGCCCAGCAGCGTCGCGCCTAGCCCGGTCCAGCGCTCGGCCGCGCCGATCGCGCGCGCGGCGGGCATCGCGATCACCGGCGCGGCGATCGCCGGCACCGCGAGGCCCGCGGCCCGGGCCACGCCGCGCAGGCGCACGGCCTGCGCGGCCACCATCCAGGCGAAGCCGCCCGACAGCGTCACCACCACCGACGCCATCGCGTCGCGGGGCAGCAGGGCGATCGCGAGCGGCAGCGCGATCGCGTAGGCCGCCGAGGCGCCGGCGATCAGCGCGAACGACCGGCGCAGCGTGCGCACGTCGCCGCCGGCGGGCAGGGCGCGCTCGGAGGCGCGCCAGGCCATCGCGATGCAGGCGAGGCCGGCGGCGAGGCCGAAGGCCGGGCCGGCGGCGATGGCGAGGAGGTCGAGGACGGGGGCGGCGGCGGTGGTGGTCATGGCGGGCTCCTTCGGGGTGGGTGTGCGGCCAAGGACGGACGTCGGCGGCGGATGTGACACGCCCCCGCTCGCCGCGCTCAGAGCGGCGCGCGCCCCGACAGCACCACGCCGGCCACCAGGCCCGCGACGCCCGCGGCGAGGCCCAGCCACAGCCCGAGCGCGGCGACGATCCGCTCGCGCCGCACCCGCGCGCGCGCGGCCTCGCCGTCGCGCGCCAGCAGCGCGGCGTGGCGGCGCGCGCGCACCCGGCCCATCGCCACGCCGGCCTGCCACGCCAGGATGGCGAAGAAGCCCAGGCCCAGCAGCGCCGCCCACAGCCAGCCGCGGGTGGTGGCCAGCAGCAGCGGGAAGCCGAGGCCGAAGGCCACCGTGGCGATCGCGATCGCGCGCATCGCGCGGGTGGTGGCGCGGCGCTCCTCGTCGTCGAGCGCGTCGCGCATCGCCCGGCGATGGCCCAGCCAGGTCCCCAGCAGGCCGCCGCCGATGCCCAGCGCGGCCGGACCGAGCAGCGCCAGCAGCGCCTTGCCGGCGCCCTGGCCCGCGGTGGCGCCCGCGCCGCCGGCCAGCATGGCCGCCGATGCCGCGCCGGGGGCGCCCAGCGACAGCGCGCCGGCGGCGACGGCCGCGGTGAACGCGGCGCCCGGCGCGCTCGCGCGCGCGAACGCCCCGAGCCGCGCCAGCAGCCCCTCGCGCACCGCGTCGCGCGCGCGCTGCAGGCGCTTGCGCACCGCCGCGTCGCTCAGCCCCAGCAGGCTGGCGACCTGCCGGCTCGACTGGCCCTCGCGGTAGAACAGCAGCAGCACCTCGCGCGCGTCCTCCGGCAGGGCATCCAGCACGTCGGCGGCCACGGCGGCCTCCTCGTCGGCCGCCGCCTGGCCCGCGGGGCCAGGCGCGGGGTCGGCCGCGGCCGCCAGGGCGGCGTCCACGTCGAGCCCCGGCGGGGCCTGGCGCAGGCGCTGCGCGCGCAGGTGGTCGCGGGCGAGGTTGCGGGTGATCTGGCGCAGCCAGGGCAGGAAGCTGTCGGGGCTGCGCAGCTCGGGCAGCCGCTGCCAGGCGCGCAGGAACGCCTCCTGGGCGATGTCCTCGCTGCTGGCGTGGTCGCGGGTGATCGCCATCGCGATGCTGGCGACGGTGGACTGGCTGGCCCGCACGACCTCGGCGTAGGCGGCGTGGTCGCCGCCGGCGGCGCGCGGCAGCGCCGCGTGCAGCAGGGCGCGCAGGCGCTCGGGCGAGTCGGCGGGGAAGGCGAGGACGGTGTTCATCGGAGGCTCCCGGGGTGGGTGGACCCGACGAAGACGCGCGGGCGCCGTCGATGTGACGGCGCCCGCGGGGAGGGACGGCGCGGCGGCGCGGCGCGCCCGCGCCGACCGGGCCTCAGGGGCAGGTGCGGCGGGCCGACAGCAGGGCGGTCGGGAAGTCCTGGGTCCAGGCGCCCGCCGCGAGGCCGGTGAAGGCGCCATCGAGGCGGATGTTGGTGATGCCGCGAAGGCCGTCGCCGTTGTTGCCCAGCGTGCGGGTCAGGGTGCCGGTCTGGGTGCTGCTGGTGGGCACGTGGCCGCACAGCGGGCAGCTGCCGGCGTACTGGCGCACCGGGAAGTTGATCTGCGCGTCGTTGAAGCCCGCCTGCGCCAGCATCCAGCGCGGCTGGCCCTGGGCGTCGTAGAGGTAGGCCGCGTAGATCTCCTGGTTGGGCTCGTACTGGGCGCTGTAGCCGAAGCCCGAGCGCGCCGGCGAGAACCAGTGGCCGGTGGCCCGCAGCGGCGCGCCGCCGGAGGTGGGGCAGCCGGTGCCGCCGAGCTGGATCATCGGCTCCGAGCCGGACTCGCCGTCGATGTTGTAGCTCATCACCATCGCGGTGGACGAGGTCGGGGTGATGCTGACGTCGCCGATCGCGGTGAGGTGCGCGCTGCTGCCGTTCCAGCCGGCGCGGTAGAGGGTGGCCACCCAGATGCCGCTGGCGCCCGGGGCGGCGCCCTGCAGGTAGTACCAGGTGGGGCTGCCGTCCTCGAGGTAGGAGTACCAGACGCCGATCCAGTCGGCGCCGGCCGGGTCGATGAAGATGCCGTGGCCATCGCGCGCCGGGTTGAAGTACTGGCCCGGGACCAGGCTGGGCGGCGTGGTGCGCTGGGTGACGCGCGCGGTGATGGTGGCCTGGGTGGTGTTGAGCGTGGCGGCGAACGGCCGCGCCAGCACGATGTTCCAGCGGCCCGGGGTCAGGCTGGCGCCGCTGACGGTGATGGTCTTGGTGAGCGCGGTGCCGCTGTCGGCCGCGACCGCGGTGGCGCGGGCGACGCTGCCGCCGAGCAGCGGGCTGCTGGCGGCGTCGATGCCCGCCGGCGCGGCGAAGATGTCGACGTCCGCGTCGGCGGTGACGGTGAAGGTGACCTGGGTGGCGGTGGGCGGCACGTGGAAGAACAGGCGGTTCTCGTCGACCGCGCGGCCCGACGAGAACTGGCCGACCCGGACCTGGGCGGCGACGTTGTCGTGCAGCATCCGCTCGGTGGCCTGCCAGGCGCGGCCGTCCGAGCTCCACACGGGGCGGCTGAGGCTGAGGTCGAGGAAGCCCGCGGTCACGCCGGGCGAACTCTCCGCGACGATGCGCACCGGCAGCGTGCCCGAGGCCAGCGGCAGGTTGTCCCACGCGACGCGCGCGGTGGCCTGGGCGCCGGCGGCCAGCATCGTCGGGCCGGTCACGGTGATGGTGCCGCCGCCGGCGAACTCGGCGCGCCAGCGGCCGTCGGTGAGCGCCGGCAGGCCGCTGAGGGTGACGAAGAAGTGGCCGCGCTGGCCGCTGATGGCGCGCGAGGTCGAGCTCGTCGACGCCACCCAGTTGGTCACCACGGGCATGGTCTGGTTGAGGCTGCGCGCGACGTCGTCGGTCGCCGTGCCGCAGGCCGCGTTCTTGCAGGTGGCGACGGTGACGTTCGGGTTGGACACCGACATCGCCTGGTCCTGGTTGGCCGCGCTGTAGGCCATCATCGTGAAGAAGCCGCGCGGCTGGCCGACCGGGTTGTCGCGCCAGCCGTGGGAGTAGGTGTGCGCGGCGTTGCGGGTGTTGTCGGCGTCCTCGAGGTTGTGGGTCTGGCCGAGGTTGTGGCCGATCTCGTGGCCGATGGTGAGGTCGCGGCAGAAGAAGCCGCCCTCGGAGCCGACGCTGGCGGTGAAGTAGCCGAAGTTGATGTAGCCGGCGATGTTGTTGCCCTGGTAGCCGCCCACCCAGCCGTTGCCGCAGCTCACGTGCTCGGAGGAATTGAAGCGGCGGACCAGGCCCACGATGTCGGCGCCGTGGCGCAGGCGCAGGGTGTGCAGGCGGATCGACAGCGGGCTGGCGTTGGCGCGGCCCCAGTAGGTGATGAAGCTGAGCGCGTCGGAGTTGCTCATCGCGCTGTCGGACATGTCGTCGAAGTCCACCCGCGGCGTGGCCACGAGGCGGTAGCGCGCGTTGACCTGGCCGGTGGTGAGGGCCTGGTTGCCCTGGTCGATGCGGTTCTGCAGGATCGCGCGCGCCGCGGCGTCGCTGCCGTAGGCGCGCGAGAACTCGCTGGTGTAGGCCAGCATGACGTCGACGTAGATGGTGTCGTCGGCGCTGGTGCCCGGCTGCGCGCCCGGCGCGGAGGCCGCCATCGCCTCGCGCTCGGCGAGCGCCGCGTTCATCTCGGCGATCTGCTCGGCGCTGGGCACCGAGGTGTCGGGCGCCTGCAGCGCCGACGTCGCGCCGATCGCCTCGGCGAAGTCCTGCTGCAGCACCTGGCGGCCGTCGTGGACGGTGAGGCTCATGGTCCCGCCGCCGTCGACCGGCAGCGTGCCCACGGCGATCCCGCCGCCGAAGGTCAGCACCGCCTCGCGGCCGCGCACGGCGTCCGCGGTGCGGCCGACCCAGGTCAGCGTGCCGTCGGGATGCTCGATGTGGGAGAGGTAGCGGTAGGCGAGCTCGCCGCCCTCCGGGTGCGGCACGCGCAGCACGCGCCCGGTGCCGATGGCGGCGCGCGCCGCGTCGAGGTCGATCGCCACCGGCGTGAAGCCGAGCTGGCCTTCCTGGACGAAGCCGCTGTCGTCGATGCGAAGCAGCTCGGCCTCGACGGGGGCGGCGGCGGTCGCGGACAGGGAGGCCGCCAGGGCGGCGGCGAGGGTGCTGGCGAGGACGGCGGTGCGGCGCATGGCGGGGCTCCGGAACGGGTGCTGAACGGCGCCAGTCTCGCCCGGCCCCCCGTCATGCTCAAGCGAAGGAGGTCACGCTCTGGCCCCGTCCTCGACGGACGGGGCCAGGCGCGCGGCGGCCTCAGGGGCAGGGCAGGCGCGCGGACAGCAGCGCGGTGGGCCGGTCCTGCAGCCACGTGCCCACCAGCGGGCTGCGCAGCGTGGAGTTCACCCGCATGTTGACCAGGCCGCGCTGGCCGTCGGCGTTGATGCCGAAGGTGCGGGTCAGCGTGCCGGCGATCGTGGAGGTGGTGGGCCGGTGGCCGCACAGCGGGCAGCTGCCGGTGTACTGGCGCAGCGCGAGGCCCAGCACGTTCGTGCTGGTCTCGAAGGTCCCCTGGGCGAGCTGCCAGGTCGGCCGGCCCTGGTTGTCGTACAGGTAGGCCGCGTAGATCTCCTGGGTGGGCTCGTACTGCGCGCTGTAGCCGAAGCCCGAGAGGCTGGGCGAGAACCAGTGCGCGGTGCCCGCGAGCGGGGCGCCGGAGAACACCGGGCAGCCGCCGCCGCCCAGCCGCACCACCGGCTCGGAGCCGGACTCGCCGTCGATGTTGTAGCTCATCGTCATCGTGGTGGCCGAGGTCGGGGTGAAGCTGATGTCGCCGATCTCGGCCACGGTGGCGGCCGTGCCGTTGAAGCTCACCCGGTACACCAGGCCGGTGTACTGCGGGGCGGTGATCGTCGGCGCCGCGCCCTGCAGGTAGTAGAAGGTGGGGCTGCCGTTCTCGCGGTAGGCGTACCACACGCCGATCCACTGGCTGCCGGCGCGGTCGATGAACACGCCGTGGCCGTCGCGGTTGGGGTTGAAGTACTGGCCGGCGTTGGCGGGGATGGCCGAGGGCACGGTGTACTGGTAGCTGACCCGCACGCTGACCGGCACCGGCGCCTCGCCGATCGCGCCGGGCGCGACCAGCACGAGGTTCCAGCGGCCCGGCACGAGGCCATTGCTGCTGTTGAGGGTGAGCACCTTGGTCAGGCCGGTGCCGGTGTCCGACAGCGTGGCGCCGGTGGCGCCGAGCGTGGACGGCAGCAGGGCCGAGGTCGGGCCGTCGTTGGCCTCGGCGGGGCGCAGGTGCGCCTCCACCGCCTGGCCGGTGGCGGTCACGGCCACGAACACGTTGACGGCGTTGGGCGGCACGTCGAAGAACAGCCGGCTCTCGGCCTCGTTGGCCCCACCCTGGCGCACCAGCAGCGGGTGCGCCTTCTCCATGAACAGATAGCGCTCGCTGGCGTGGATGTCGGTGCGGGTGGTGGGGCGGCGGAACTGCCACACGCTGGTGACGCGCACCAGGCCGCCCGAGTCCACGCCTTCGACCACCACCTGCATCGGCCCGTCATGCAGCGTCAGGCGGTCGTAGGCCACGCGCAGCACGTAGGGCTGGTTGGCCACCAGCAGGGCCGGGCCGGTGACGGTGAGCACGCCCTGGCGCGCGACGGCGCGCCACTGGGTGATGGTGGCGGCGGCGGTCGGGGTGATCGGGGGCAGGTCGACGTGGCCACGCGTGCCCTGGATGTCGAACACGCGGTCGCTGGTGCTGGCCACCCAGCCGGCCGCCAGCGGCATCGTCTGCGCCAGGCTGCGCGCGGAGTCGTTCTCGGCGGCGCTGCCGCAGGGCGAGGACTTGCAGGCCGGCAGGCTCAGCAGCGGAGTGGAGAACAGCAGCGCGCGGTCGCGGTCGGCATCGATCGGCGCCATCAGCGTGTAGAAGCCGCGCGCGCCGCCCGTGCCGTCGGGGTCGGCCGACCAGCCGCGGGCGTAGCTGTGCGCGATGCCGGAGCGGAAGGACTGGAAGTCGTTCTGGCCCATCGCGAAGCCGAGGCCGTTCGCCAGCGAGATCTCGGGGCACAGCACGCCGTTGACCTGGCCTTCGGAGAACAGCACGTGGCCGTCGTTGTGCTGGCGCGACCAGTCGCCGGAGAAGCTGATGCGGAAGGAGCTGGCGCAGGTGCTGCTGCGCGCGCTGGCGGCGCGGCCGATCACCACCACGTCGGCGCCGAAGCGGTAGCGCAGCTGCAGCACGCGGCGGGCGAACGGGATGGGCCAGTTCGGCGTCTGCAGGCCCGCGAGGCGGATCGAGGCGATGCCGTTGCTGAGCGCGGTGGCGGAGCTGTCGTCGAAGGGCACGCGCTGGCTGCCGACCGCGCGGAAGCGGTGGATCACGCCGCTGTTGGCCAGCGCGGTGTTGGCCAGCTCGAGGCGGTTCTGCATCAGGGTGACCGCCGCGCTGTCGCTGCCGGCCTGCGCGGCCAGCTCCGAGGTGAACAGCAGCAGCACCTCGACGAAGGCCGCGGTGTCGGCGAGCGTGCCCGGGTCGGCGCCGGGGGCGGGCGGAGCCGCGAGGATGTCGTCCATGCCCGCGGCGAGGCCGGCGTCGAGCGCCGCGAGCTCCGCCTCGATCGCGTCGTCCTGCGTGGCCTCGGCGACCACGCCGGCCGGGCGCTGTCCGTCCGCGCCCCACAGCGAGCTGCCGCCCAGCGCCTCGGCCTCGTCGACGATCAGCACGTTGCGGCCGTCCTCGAGCGCCAGGCGCAGGGTGCCGCCGCCGTCGACCGGCAGCGGGCCCACGCCGACGCCGCCGCCGAAGCTCAGCACGGCCTCGCGGCCGACCATGGGCTCGGCCACGCTGCGGCCGATCCAGGTGAAGCGGCCCTCGCCGTGCTCGACGTGGCGCAGGTAGCGGTAGGCCAGCGTGCCGCCCTCGGGGTGCGGGAGGCTCAGGACCCGGCCCGGGCCGATCGCGGCGCGCGCCGCGGCCTCGTCGACCGCGACCGCGTGCATCGCGAGCGCGCCTTCGCGCTGGAAGCCGCTGGCCTCGACCCGCAGCACGCTGGGTTCGGCGGGCGCGGCGGCGAGGGCGGGCAGGGCGGCGGCGGCCAGGATGGCGAGCAGCAGCGAGGGGGCGAGGCGCATGCGAAGACTCCGATGGACGACATGCGAGCGGGCGCGGCGCGGGCGGGCGTCGTGTCCGGTCGGACGAAAGGGGGGTGCCGCGGTGTCATCCGCGTCGGGGGGGAAGACGCAGCGCGGGTCAGGCTCCGGCCACGATCCGCCACGCGGTGAACAGGCTGGCGCACGCAAGTGTGACGAGCAGCACGATCCGCACCCGCGACGCGGTCCGGGTCGCGCGCGCCGCGGGCGCCGGTGCCGGCTCGGCGGCGGGGGCCGCGGAGGCGGCAGGCGCGGCGCCGCTCGGCTCGCCGCGCCACGAGCGCTCCATCAGCCCGGCCTCGCGCAGCAGCTGGCGGCTGCGGGTGAGGTCCTCGGCGTGCACGATCCACAGCGCCGGCTCCTCGCGCGCGCGATCGGTGTAGCTGAAGCGGTCGCGGCGGTTGCCCTTGTAGGAGCGGCCGCCGGAGAGGTAGGTGGCGATGCCGTGCTCCTCGAGGAGCTTCTTGACGCCCTCGACGTTCTCCAGCCGCGGCGAGCGGAACACCTGGCGCATCAGCCGGCCTCCCCGGGCAGCACGCGGATCAGGCCTTCCTGCGCGGTGCTGGCCACCAGCACGCCCTGGCGGGTGAACACCTGGCCGCGGGCGAGGCCGCGCGCGCCCTGGGCGCTGGGGCTGTCGAAGCTGTAGAGCAGCCAGTCGTCCACCCGGAACGGGCGGTGGAACCACATCGCGTGGTCCAGCGAGGCCATCTGCACGTTCGGCTGGTAGTAGCTGATGCCGTGCGGGAACGTCGCCGTGCCCAGCAGGTGGAAGTCCGAGGCGTAGGCCAGCAGCGCCTGGTGCAGCTCCGGCGCGTCGCCGACGCGGTCGATCAGGCGGAACCACACGTGCTGGAAGGGCGGGCGCTTCGGCGGCTTGAACTCGTCGCGCGGGTAGACGTGGCGGAACTCGAACGGCCCCTGCCGCGACACCCAGCGCTGCACCTTGCTCGGCAGCGAGGCCAGCACCTCGGGGTCGAAGCGCGGGCCCGGCTCGAGGTCCTCGGGCATCGGCACCTCGGGCTTGGAGAGCTGGTGCTCGGCGCCGGGCTCGGCGTGCTGGAACGACGCGGCCAGCACGAAGATCGGCTGGCCCTTCTGGATCGCGGTGACCCGGCGCACGCTGAAGCTGGCGCCGTCGCGGGCGCGCTCGACGTCGTAGACGATCGGGTGGTCGATGTCGCCGGCGCGCAGGAAGTAGGCGTGGATGGAGTGCACCGCCCGGCCCTCGGGCACGGTGGCCTGCGAGGCCGACAGGGCCTGGCCCAGCACCTGGCCGCCGAAGACGTACTTGGTGCCGATGTCGCGGCTCTGGCCGCGGAAGAGGTTGTCCTCGAGCCGCTCGAGGGCGAGCAGGTCGACGAGTTCGGCGACGACGGGCTGGGTCATGGGCGGGGCGGCTGCGGGTCGGCGGGGGCGCGCAGTGTAGCCGGTGGCGCTGGAGCAAACGCCCGGCGCGGGCCGGACGCGGCGCCGGGCGGCGCGGCCGGGCCCGGTCGGCGGCCTCGCCTCAGGGCATCGCCTCGGGGTCGAGCACCTCGAGCCCGCTGGCGGCGATCACCTCGGGCCACGGGAACAGCGGGCCCGGGTCGCGCTTGCGCCACACCAGCACCGACGGGTCGTCGGAGGCCGGCTCGCGCGCGGTGTCGAGGGCCTCGTGGCCGGCGATGTGGCGCAGGCCCGGCAGCTCGGAGCGCAGCCGGGCCAGCAGCAGGATCAGCGCCGCCACCTGCTCGCGGGTGTAGGGCTCGTCCATCGCCTGGCGGCGCGAGTCCATCCAGTCGGGGTAGCGGCCGGTGTTGACCAGCTCGATGCCGATCGAGCGGTGGTTGTAGCCGCGGGTGTGGTGGGCCACGCGCCCCGGCTGCACCCACTGGTGCACCGCGCCGTCGCGGTCGATGTAGAAGTGCCCGCTGTTGCCGGTGCCCGAGCCGGGATACTGCACGGTCTCGCCCCAGCGCCGGGCCATGGCCAGGTCCGGCAGCTCGGTGCAGTGGATGACCACGAGGTCGATCGCCGAGGCCTCGCGGGCCTGCAGGCGGGCCTCGTAGGGCAGCGGGGCGACGGTGATGGCGAGGTCCGGCGGGGCGGGGAGGTCCATGCCCGCATGCTACCATCGCGCCCCGCGCCGCCCGCCCCAGGGCCGTCCGCGTCCCCGGCGCGCCGGGTCGACCCTCCCCCGGCGGCAAGGACGCCAGATCGCATGACCGGCCACGTCATCCTCTCCCACGGCCTGAATTCCAGCCCCGACGCCACCAAGGTCAGCGCGCTGGCCGAGGTCGCGCACGCGCTGGGCTGGACGTCCGAGCGCCCCGACTACGCCGACATCGACCGCCTCGGCCGGCCCAGCGACATCGACTCCCGCGCGCTGCGCCTGAAGGCCCGCGCGCTCGCCCACCAGCGCGCCCGCCCGGCCACGCCGCTGGTGCTGGCCGGCTCGAGCATGGGCGCCTTCATCTCGGCGCTGGTCTCGCGCGAGGTGCCCACGCTGGGCCTGTTCCTGATGGTGCCGCCGGTGGTGATCGAGGGCTATCCGCGCATGCTGCGCGCCGCCGACTGCCCCACCACGATCATCCACGCCTGGGGCGACGAGCTGATCCCCGCCCAGGACGTGGTGCGCTGGGCCCAGCGCCGCCGCGACCGCCTGCTGATGGTCGACGACGGCCATCGCCTCGAGCGCCACGTCGCCTTCTGCGCCGAGGAGTTCGGCCGCTTCCTGCAGTCGCTGCCGGAGATCCAGCCATGAGCGCCACCGACCACGCCCACGACGACGGCGCCCCCGCGGCCACGGCTCAAGGCGAGCCTGGCACCCGCGTGCTGTTCCTGCCCTGCGCGAAGGGCCTGGAATACCTGCTGGCCGACGAGCTCGTCGCGCTCGGCGCGCCCAAGGCCAACGCCGCCATCGCCGGCGCGATGGCCTTCCTGCCCGAGGCCGATGCCCCGGCCTTCGCCCGCCGTGCGCTGCTGCACTCGCGCCTGGCCAGCCGCGTGCTGTGGACGCTGGCCGAGTTCGACTGCCCCGATGAGGACGCGCTGTACGCCGCGGTGCACGCGATCGACTGGCGCGAGCACCTCGCCCCGGGCGACACCCTGGCGGTGGACGCCAACCTCGCCGCGGGCGCGGGCCTGAGCCACAGCCGCTACGCCTCGCTGCGGGTCAAGGACGGCATCGTCGACCGCCTGCGCGAGGACACCGGCGAGCGCCCCTCGGTCGACCTCGACGCGCCGGGCCTGCGGCTCAACCTCAGCCTGCGCAAGGGCCGCGCGATCCTCGGCGTCGACCTCGGCGGCGGCAGCCTGCACCGCCGCGGCTGGCGCGCCTCGCAGGGCGACGCCCCGCTGAAGGAGACGCTGGCCGCCGCGGTGCTGCTGCGCGGCGGCTGGCCCGCGCTGGCCGCCGAGGGCGGCGCGCTGGTCGATCCGATGTGCGGCTCGGGCACCCTGCTGATCGAGGGCGCGCTGATG
Organism: Lysobacteraceae bacterium; assembly: GCA_051859045.1. Classification (GTDB taxonomy): domain Bacteria; phylum Pseudomonadota; class Gammaproteobacteria; order Xanthomonadales; family Xanthomonadaceae; genus JBHYGK01. Next base: position 30,016 of record JBHYGK010000015.1, read on the forward strand.
GCCGCCGGCGTCGCCCCGGGCCTGCAGCGCCATGGCGACGACGCGCCCACGCGCTGGCTCGGCTTCGACCGCGCCGCTTGGGACGCCGAGCACGCGGCGGCCTTCGCCGCCGCCGAGGCCGGCCTGGCCGCGCTGCAGCCGCGCTTCTTCGGCAGCGACGTCGACCCGCGCGCGCTCGCCTCCGCCCAGCGCAACGCCGACGCCGCGGGCCTCGGCGACCTGCTGCGGCTGGAGCGCCGCGAGCTGGCCCAGGTCGGCGCCGCCACCTTCGGCGCGCCGCTGCCCGCGCGCAGCCTGCTGGCCTGCAACCCGCCCTACGACGCCCGCCTGCAGGCCGATCCGGCGCTCTACCGCGCGCTCGGCGACGCCGCCCGGCGCCTGCTGCCCGACGGCCGCGCCTCGCTGCTGTGCGGCGACGCCGAGCTCGGCCGCGCCACCGCCCTGCGCGCGGCCAAGAAGTACCAGGTGTTCAACGGCGCGCTGGAATGCGCGCTGGTGGTCGTCGATCCGATCGCCCCGCCGGCCCGCGAGGCCCCGCCGCCCAAGCCGCTGTCGGACGGCGCGCAGATGGTGGCCAACCGGATCGCCAAGACGCTGGACAAGTCGCGCCGCTGGCGCGAGCGCGAGCGCGTCACCTGCTGGCGGGCCTACGACGCCGACCTGCCGGAGTACGCCGCCGCGATCGACGTCTACACCTCCGACGAAGGCGCCGGCGAGCGCTGGCTGCACGTGCAGGAGTACCAGGCCCCGAAGTCGATCGACGAGGAGGCCGCGCGGCGGCGCTTCGGCGAACTGCTCACGGCGGCCTCGCGGGCGCTGGACGTGCCGCGCGAACGGATCGCGGTGAAGACCCGCGAGCGCGGCCGCGGCGGCAGCAAGTACGGCCGGATGGACGCGCGCGGCGAGTTCCTGGTGGTGCGCGAGGGCGATGCCCGGCTGCGGGTGAACCTGTTCGACTACCTCGACACCGGCCTGTTCCTCGACCACCGCCCGCTGCGCGCGCGGATCCAGCGCGAGGCCGCGGGCAAGCGCGTGCTCAACCTCTTCGCCTACACCGGCGCGATCAGCGTGCAGGCGGGCCTCGGCCGGGCGGCCACCACCACCACGGTCGACCTCTCGGGCACCTACCTGGAGTGGGCGGCGTTCAACCTCGCGCTCAACGCGCTCAATGGCAGCCACCACCGCCTGGTCCAGGCCGACGCGATGGCGTGGCTGGAGCGCGAGCGCGGGCTGTACGACCTGATCGCCTGCGACCCGCCGACGTTCTCCAACTCCGCGCGCGCCGACGACTTCGACGTGCAGCGCGCCCACGTGCGCCTGCTCGAGCTGGCCGTGGCCAGGCTCGCGCCGGGCGGGCTGCTGCTGTTCTCCAACAACTACCGGCGCTTCCACCTCGACGAGGAGGCCGTGGCCGCGTTCGCCAGCGTGCGCGAGGTCAGCGCCTCGACGCTGCCGCCGGACTTCGAGCGCAACCCGCGCATCCACCGCACCTGGGAGCTCCGCGCGCGCTGACGCCGCCGCGGGGCGGCGCGCCGCGGCTCAGGCGCGCTCGTACACCCAGACGGTGGCCGGCGGCACGTTCCACCAGGTGTGGCTGGCGCGGCGCGCGCGCAGGCCCAGCGCCGCGCGGACCTCGGCGCGCACCGGGTCGACCGGCCCGTAGGTGAACTGCACCAGCCGCCCGCCCGGGGCGAGGCAGGCGAACGCGGCGCCGACGATCGCGCGCTGCAGCGTGGCGTCCATGGTCAGCAGCCCGAGCCCCGACACGACCGCGTCGGCCTTGCCGCCGGCCGCGAAGCCGGCGTCGTGCGCGATCTCCTGCAGCGCGCGGGCGTCGCCGCAGACCACGCGCAGGCCCGGGAAGCGGCGCTGCAGGTGCTGGTGCAGGTCCTCGTTGAGCTCGAGCACCAGCAGGTCGTCCGGGGCCAGGCCCTGGTCGAGCAGGGCCTGGGTGAACACGCCCGTGCCGCCGCCGAGCTCGATCACGCGGCGCGTGCGCGCCGGCAGCTCGCGCATCATCAGCCGGGCGAGCTGCTCGCTGGAGGGCGCGACCGCGGCGGTGGCCAGCGGCGCGCGGAGCCAGGCGCCGAGGAAGGCGAGGGGGGCGGTGAGGTCGGGCATGCGCATGGGTGCAGGATGCCCGGTCGGGGATTCGGAAGTGGTTAATCGGGGCCGGTGCGCGCGGCGGGCTCAGCCCGCCCGCGCCCCGCGCCGGAACATCAGCCAGCCCGCCACCGAGATGGCCGCGGTCACGGTGACGATCACGATCGTCGCCAGCGCGTTGATCTCGGGGGTCACGCCGAACTTCATCTTCGAGTACACCACCATCGGCAGGGTGCTGGCGCCCGGGCCGGAGGTGAAGTTGGCGATCACCAGGTCGTCCAGCGACAGGGTGAAGGCCAGCAGCCAGCCCGCCACCAGCGCCGGCGCGATCAGCGGCAGCGTGATCAGGAAGAACACCTTCCACGGGCGCGCGCCGAGGTCCATGGCGGCCTCCTCGAGGCTCATGTCCATCTGCAGCAGGCGCGAGCGCACCACCACCGTCACGTAGCAGGCGGTGAAGGTGACGTGGGCCAGGGTGACCGTGGTCATGCCGCGCTCGGGCCAGCCGGTGAGCTGCTGCAGGGTCACGAACAGCAGCAGCGCCGAGAAGCCCAGCATCACCTCGGGCATCACCAGCGGGGCGGAGTTCATCAGGCTCAGCAGGCCGCGGCCGCGGAAGCGCCCGAAGCGCGACAGCGCCAGCCCCGACGCGGTGCCGATGAGCACCGCCAGGCTGGCCGAGACCACCGCGATCACCAGGCTGCGGCCGGCGGCGTCGAGCAGCTGCTGGTTGCCCAGCAGCTCGCCGTACCAGCGCGTCGAGAAGCCGCCCCACACCGTCACCAGCCGCGAGGTGTTGAAGCTGTAGGCCACCACCAGCACGATCGGCAGGTACAGGAACGCGTAGCCGAAGGCCATCGCGGTGTAGAGCGCGAACGGGCGCCGGCTCACGGCGACGGCCCCCGCGCGGCGCCCGCGTCGTCGGCGGGCTTGGCCTCGCGCGCGTTGATCGACTCGAACACCAGCATCGGCACCACGATCAGCAGCAGCATCGAGATCGCCAGCGCCGCGGTCAGCGGCCAGTCGCGGACCTGGAAGAACTCCGTCCACAGCGCGTGCCCGATGGTCTGGTCGCCGGGGCCGCCGAGCAGGTCGGGGATCACGAACTCGCCGATCGCCGGGATGAACACCAGCAGCGAGCCGGCCACGATGCCCGGCAGGCTCAGCGGCAGGGTGATGCGCCAGAACGCGCGCAGCGGGCGGGCGCCGAGGTCGGCGGCGGCCTCGAGCAGGGTGAAGTCCAGCCGCATCAGGGTGGCCGTGAGCGGCAGCACCATGAAGGGCAGGTAGTTGTAGGCGATGCCGATCACCACCGCGATGTCGGAGTGCAGGATGCCCACCGGCTGGTCGACCACGCCCAGCCACATCAGCAGCTGGCTCGCCAGGCCGTTGGTCTTCATGATCCCGATCAGCGCGTAGGTGCGCAGCAGCGAGCTCGTCCAGAACGGCAGGATCACCAGCACCAGCAGCACCAGCCGCGTGGCGGGCGTGGCGCGCGCGATGCCGTAGGCCATCGGGTAGCCGATCAGCAGGCAGGCCAGCGTGGACACCGTGGCGAAGCCCAGCGAGTTGGCGTAGGCGTCCTTGTACAGCGGGTCGCCCAGCAGCTGCAGGTAGTGCTTGAAGCTCAGGCTCAGCTGCAGCACGCCGTCGGAGAACGAGGCCAGCGGCGCGTAGGGCGGGATGCCGTCGGGCACCGGCTCGGCCAGGCTGATCCGCAGCAAGATCAGGAACGGCACCAGGAAGAACACCAGCAGCCAGCCCATCGGCAGCGACAGCACCAGCCAGCGGCCGCGGCTCTGGCGCAGCTCGCGGCCGAGCGCGCCGATGCCGCGGAAGAGGTCGAACACCACCTGGTACCACAGCATCCACCAGGCCGATTCGGCCGGCGCGGGGCGGGAGGGATCGCGGCCGGCCATCTCAGCTCGCCAGCACGATGCCGTCGACCGGCTTCCACACCAGGTACAGCGTGTCGCCCCAGCCGTAGTGCGGGTCGGCGCTGCGCGCGGCGTGGGTCTCCTGCACGCGCAGCACGTGGCCGGTGGCGGTCTGCACGTGGTAGATCGACACGTCGCCCAGGTAGGCGATCTCGACCACCTTGCCCACCGCGATGTTGAGCTCGCCGGCGACGCCGACCGGCGCCTCCTCGGCGACGTCCATCTTCTCCGGGCGCACCGCGATCGCGATGTCGGTGCCCACCGGCAGCGGCTGGGCGTGGCGTGCCACGACCTCGGCGCCCAGCTCGTGGCAGAACGCCACCAGGCGGTCGTCGTCCTGGGCCACCACGGTGCCCGAGAGCATGTTCACCGCGCCGATGAATTCCGCCACGAAGCGGGTGGCCGGGTACTCGTAGAGGTTGGCCGGCGTGGACACCTGGACGATGCGCCCGGCCTCCATCACCGCCACGCGCGAGGACATCGTCATCGCCTCCTCCTGGTCGTGGGTGACCGTGATGAAGGTGGTGCCGACGCGCTCCTGGATGTTCACCAGCTCGAACTGGGTGTGCTCGCGCAGCTTCTTGTCGAGCGCGCCGAGCGGCTCGTCGAGCAGCAGGATCTTGGGCTGCTTGGCCAGCGCGCGGGCCAGCGCCACGCGCTGGCGCTGGCCGCCGGAGAGCTGGTCGGGCTTGCGCCGGCCGAAGTCCTTCATCCGCACCAGCTCGAGCATCTGCGCCACGCGATCCGCGATCTCGGCCTTGGGCAGGCGGTCCTGCTGCAGGCCGAAGGCGATGTTCTGCGCCACGCTCATGTGCGGGAACAGCGCGTAGCTCTGGAACATCATGTTGACCGGCCGCTCGTAGGGCGGCATCCGGGTCACGTCCTGGCCGTCGATGAGGATGCGCCCGCGGTCGGGCGCCTCGAAGCCGGCCAGGATGCGCAGCAGCGTGGACTTGCCGCAGCCCGAGCCGCCGAGCAGCGAGAAGAACTCGCGGCGGAAGATGTCGAGGCTGACGTCGTCCACCGCGTAGGTCTTGCCGAAGGTCTTGGTGACGCCTTCGATCTTCAGGATCGGCTCGGCCGCCGGGTCCTGCCAGGGCTCGGTGGTGCCGGGGCGGCGGACGGGGCCGGCCACGGGCTCAGCGGCCGCTCTTGATGCTGGTCCAGGCGCGGATGCGCTCGCGCTGGGCGTCGTCGGGCAGCTTGACCGGGTTGACCAGGGTGGCCAGCACCTCGGCGGACGGGTAGACCGCCGGATCGTTGGCGATCTCGGGGTCGACCTGCGGGCGCGCGGCCTGGTTGGCGGTGGCGTAGGCGACGTAGCTGGAGATGCCGGCGGCCACCTCGGGCTTGAGCAGGTGGTTGATGAAGGCGTGCGCGGCCTCGGGGTGCGGGGCGTCGGCGGGGATCGCCATCACGTCGACCCAGCGGATCGCGCCCTCGCGCGGGATCACGTAGGCGATCTCCTGGCCGTTGCCGGCCTCGGCGGCGCGGTCGCGGGCCTGGAACACGTCGCCGGAGTAGCCGACCGCCAGGCACAGGTCGCCGTTGGCGAGGTCGTCGATGTAGCGCGAGGAGTTGAAGTAGCGGATGTGCGGGCGGATCGCAGCGAACGCGCCGCGCACCGCCTCGATCTCGTCGCCGCCGGTGGCGTTGGGGTCGCGGCCCAGCCACACCAGCGCCGCGCCGAAGGCCTCCTGCTCGTCGTCGAGCATCGAGATGCCGCAGGCCGCCAGCTTCTCGGCGTTGGCCGGGTCGAACAGCAGCGCCCAGCTGTCGAGGGCGACGTCGGGGCCGAGGATCTCGCGGACCCGGGCGACGTTGATGCCCAGACCCGTGGTGCCCCACATGTAGGGCACGACGTGGGCGTTGCCCGGGTCGAGGTCGGAGAGGTTCTCGAGCAGCGCCGGGTCGAGGTTGGACCAGCCCGGCAGCGCGGCGCGGTCGAGCGTCCGGTAGAGGCCGGCGGCGATGTGGCGCTGGGCGAACGGGCGCGCGGAGGGGAACACCACGTCGTAGCCCGAGCCGCCCACGGTGAGGCGGTTGTCGAGGGTCTCGTTGGCGTCGTAGACGTCGTAGATCACCCGGATGCCGGTCTCGGCGGTGAAGCTGGCGATCGTGTCCTCGGCGATGTAGTCCGACCAGTTGTAGACGTGCACGACCTGCGGCGCGGCGGCGGCGGCGGGGGCGTCCCCGTCGGCGGGACCCTCGGCGCTGCCGCAGGCGGCGAGCAGGAGGGCGGAGGCAAGCAGGCTCAGGCGGGTCTTCATCGGGGATTCTCGGGAGGAATGGCGGAGCGCCCGGCATCGTCGCGGCGGGGGGGGGCGGTGTCAACGCGCCGGGCGGCGCGGGCGGCGCCCGGACGCATCGTTGCGGCCGCCGGGCTGTGCCCGCGGCGCGCCGCCCCCATCCTTGCGGCCATCCCCGATCCCCCTGGCGCGCCCCTCCCGGCCGCGCCCGCCCAGGAGCCCGCCATGTCCAGCCTCCCGCCCGATCGCCCCGTCCTGCGCACCCTGCGCGGCCAGCCCGCCTCCGACGGCGCGGGGGTCAAGCTCACCCGCGTCATCGGCACGCCGCGGCTCGACCTGCTCGATCCCTTCCTGATGCTCGACGAGTTCGGCACCGACCGGCCCGAGGACTACCTCGCGGGCTTCCCCGACCACCCGCACCGCGGCTTCGAGACCGTCACCTACATGCTCGACGGGCGCATGCGCCACCGCGACAACCACGGCAACGAGGGCCTGCTGGTGCCCGGCTCGGTGCAGTGGATGACCGCGGGCCGCGGCCTGGTGCACTCCGAGATGCCCGAGCAGCAGGAGGGCCGGATGCGCGGCTTCCAGCTGTGGATCAACCTGCCGGCCGCGCAGAAGATGGTGGCGCCGCGCTACCAGGAGTTCACCCCGGAGGAGATCCCGGTCGCCACCCCGGCGCCCGGCGTGCGGGTGAAGGTGCTGGCCGGCCGCGTCGGCGGCGTCGTCGGCCCGATCGCCCAGCCCGCCACCGACCCGGTCTACCTCGACGTGCACCTCGACGCCGGCGCGCGCGTGGCGCTCGACCTGCCCGCCGGCCATGCGGCCTTCGCCTACGTCTACGACGGCGCGGCGGCGCTGGCCGGGCAGCGGGTCGGCGCGCAGGAGCTGGCGGTGCTCGGCGAGCACGGCGCGCTGGCGGTCGAGGGCGCGCTGGACGGCACCCGGCTGATCGTGGTCGCCGGGCGGCCGCTGCGCGAGCCGGTGGCGCGCTATGGTCCGTTCGTGATGAACACCCGCGAGGAGCTGCAGCAGGCCTTCGCGGACTTCCAGGCCGGGCGCTTCTGAGCCCGGCCCCGACCGAAGGAGCCTCCATGTCCGGCAGCACCCACCCGATCACCGTCCGCCTCGCGGGCGCGCCCTACGCCACCACGATCACCGGCGGCCCGCACCGGATCGTGTCCGACGAACCGGTCGACCTCGGCGGCGCCGACGCCGGCCCGACGCCCACCGAGCTGCTGCTCGGCGCGCTGGGCGCGTGCACCGCGATCACGGTGCGGATGGTCGCCGACCGCAAGGGCTGGCCGCTGGAGGCCGTCGATGTGGCGCTGGACTACGTCTCGCGCGAGCGCGGGCGCACGGTGCTCTCGCGGGTGGTGACGCTGGAGGGCGCGCTCGACGACGCGCAGCGCGCGACCCTGCTGGAGATCGCCAACAAGTGCCCCGTGCACCGCATCCTCGAAGGCGAGGTGGTGGTGGAGACGGTGCTGGGCTGAGGCGTCCTTGCCGCAGCGCCCGGGTGGGCCCGCGCCTGGGGCCGGGGCCCGGCGCGGCTGGCCCACGCCGGGCGCCCGGCCGCTGCGCGGCCGGGTCCCCTGCGGTGCTCGGTCGCCCGGGGCCGCCACATAACTCGCGCATCCATGCGCTCAAACAATGTGGCTATCCCCCCGGCCGCCCTGTGCTCCTCGGCGCCCTCCAAGGGCCAGCCGCGCCGGGCCCCGGCCCCAGGCGCGGGCCCACCCGGGCGCCGCGGACCTCGCGTTCGCGTTCGCGGTCGCGCGCGCGGGCAGGGGCAAAAGCAACGTCAAAGGCCTTGGAGCTGAAAGCAAAGGCTAGGGGCGAAGGCCGGGGCGGGACGTGGCGCTGACGGCGGCAATGCCCGGCCGCTTCCGTCGTTGTTCCTGCTCCTGCTTCGGCTTCGCCCCCGCCACCCCGCCCTGGCGAAGACACACAGCGAAACGCCTCACCGCTCAGGCAGAGGAATGAACTCCGTCTCCCCCGGCACGTTCCCCATCCGCCCCGCGGCCCAATCGGCCTTGGCCTGCTCGATGCGCTCGCGCGAGTGGCTGACGAAGTTCCACCACACGTGCCGCGGGCCGTCGAGCGGCGCGCCGCCGACCAGCATCACCCGCGCGTCGGTCAGCGCGCGCAGCACCGGCGCCGTGCCCGCGTCGAGCACCGCCAGGTGGTCGTTGGGCAGCGGGAAGCCGTCGAGCTCCAGCTCGCCCTCCACCGGGTACAGGCCGCGCTCGGCGTGGTCGTCGGGGATCGGGAGCGTGGCGCCGGCGCGCAGCTCGAGCGAGGCGTACAGCGTGGGCGAGGCCACCTCGACCGGCGAGGCGGCGCCGAACGCGGTGCCGGCGACGACGGTGATCCGCGCGCCGTCGCGCTCCAGCACCGGCAGCGTGGCCGCGGGGTAATGGCGGAACGCGGGCTCGGCCTCCTCCTGGTCCACCGGCAGCGCGATCCAGGTCTGCAGCCCGTGCATCGCGAAGGTCGTCCCGCGCAGGCGCTCGGGCGTGCGCTCGGAGTGCACGATGCCGCGGCCGGCGGTCATCCAGTTCACGTCGCCGGGGTTGATCTCCTGCACGCAGCCCAGGCTGTCGCGGTGCAGGATCGAGCCCGCCCACAGGAAGGTCACCGTGGCGAGGCCGATGTGCGGGTGCGGGCGCACGTCCATCGATTCGCCCGGGCCCATCGGGTGCGGGCCGAAGTGGTCGAAGAACACGAACGGCCCCAGCGTGCGGCGGGCGACCTGCGGCAGCAGCCGGCGCACGAGGAAGCCCGCGCCGAGGTCGTGTTCGCGGGGCTTGAGCAGCTGGGGCATGGCGGCGGTCCGGGGCGCGAGGGGGCCCGCAGGGTAGCGCGGGCGGTCCGGCCGGGCCGAGGCCCGCGGCCGGAACGCTGCGTCAGGCGTGGCCGCGCCGCGCGGCCCAGTCGCTCGCGAGCAGGCCGAGCAGCACGCTGTCCTGGCGCTCGCCGCCGACCGCCCAGCGCTGGCGCAGGTAGCCCTCGCGGAGGAAGCCCAGGCGCTCGAGCGTGCGCAGCGAGGGGGTGTTGCGCGGGTCGACGTCGGCCTCGATGCGGTGCAGGCCCAGCGCCCCGAAGGCGTGGTCGAGCAGCACGCCCAGCGCCTCGCTGGCGTAGCGGCGGCCCCAGTGCTCGCGCCCGAGCGCGAAACCCACCTCGGCGCGGCCGTTCTCGTGGCAGATGCCGGCCAGGGTGCAGGTGCCGATGACGCGGTCGTCGCCGCGGCGGGCGATGCCCCACTGCAGCAGGGTGCCGTCGCGGGCCCCGCGCTCGATGCTCTCGAGCAGGATCCGCGCGTCGTCCTCGCTGGCGAACGGCGGCCGGCTCCAGTAGCGCATCACCTGCGGGTGCGAGAACACCGCGAACAGCGCGCCCACGTCGCCCTCGCCCAGCCGGCGCAGGCACACGCGCGGCGCGGCGAGCGTGGGCAGCGCGGCGTCGCCGGGCGCGGCGTCGCGGCTCGGCGGCGGGGCGGTGGGGGCGGCAGGCGTGGCGGGGAGCGAAGCGTCGGCGGGCATGCGGATCGTCAGGGCCATGGCGCGGATGCAGCGGGGGGATGCCCTGCAGGACGCGAAAGGGGCCACAGACCGGACGCGCGGTCGGGCCCGGGCCTCAGCCGGCGGCGAGCGCGGGCGCGAGCCGGGCCGCGAGGCCCCAGGCCAGCGCGGCCGCCAGCGCCAGCCACAGGTCGCGCGGGGCGTGCCGCTCCAGCACCAGGCGCGACCAGGCCAGCGCCAGGCCCAGCGCGCCGAGGGCGGCCACGGCCGGCCAGGCCGGCACCAGCAGCACCGCGGGATAGACGCAGAAGGCGAGGTGGTGCGAGAGCTTGGCCCGGCGCTCGCAGGCGATCGCGGTGGCGATGATCCCGGCGGCGCCCGCCAGCGCCAGCGCGAGCGGCGAGGCGCCGCCCTGCGAGGCCGCGAGCAGCGCCCCCGCGCCCAGCAGCGCGAGCAGCCAGCGGTTGAGGCCGCGGCGCTCGCCCGCGCCGCTGGCATCGGGATGCGCCCAGCGACCGCGCCGCACCTGCCAGGCCGCGTAGCCGAGCACGGCCAGCGCCAGCGCCGCCGGCAGCCCGGCGGCCAGGGCCAGGGCGCCGCCGCGCAGGCCCGCCGCGTGCGCGCCCCAGGCCGCGCAGGCCGGCGCGAGCACCGCGGGATGGGCCAGCAGCGACACCGCGCGCGCCAGGGCCACCCGGGTCATGGCGCCTCCAGCAGGCGCAGGTCGTCGGCCTGGCGCAGGCAGCGTTCGAGCATCGCGCGCACGCGCTCGTGGCCGTCGCGGTCGGGGCGCTGGAACCAGCGCCGCCAGCCGCGCACCGGCTCGGCGACCACGGCCACGCTCCACGCCGCCGGGCCGTCGGCCTCGGCCTCGCCCAGCGCCGCCAGCGTGATCCACCAGCGCGCGCGGCCGCGCAGCACGCACACGCAATGCCCGCCGTCGTCGGGGACCGGCTCGGAGACCGCGAAGCCGTCGCGGCCCAGCGGCATCAGGCGCTCGCCGAGCCAGGCCGCGAAGGCCAGGCCCGGGGGCAGGCCGTCGCTGGCCTGGAAGCGCGCGGTCTCGAGCACCCAGGCGTCGGCGCGGCGCGTCCGCGCGGGACGCGCCGCGCGCCGCGGGCGGGGCTCAGGCGCGCGCCGGCGCACGCAGGGCCCGCAGCAGGGCGTGGGTCGGCGCGAGCCGCGCCTCGAGCGCGGCCAGCGCCGCCTCGCCGCCCTCCAGCGTGTGCGGCAGCCACACCGGCGGGGCCGAGACCCGCGGGTACAGCACGGCCCAGGGCAGGCCGTAGAGGTCGACGACCTGGACGGCCTCGATCGCCGACCAGCCGACGTGGCGCGGCCGGCCCAGCAGGTCGTGCCCGTGCAGGCCGTCCTCGGCGATCCGCGCGCTCCAGCGCCCGCGCAGCGCGAGGAAGGCGAGGTGGGCGAGCACGGCGAGCATCGCCGGCCCCGCGAACACCAGCACGAGGCCCGGCCAGGACGGGAACGCGCCGGCCTGCCACTGCCACAGCGCGACCAGGCCGCCGAGGCCGGTGGCGGCGAGCGCGGCGGCGCGCGCCAGCGCACGCAGCGGCCAGTGGCGCGCGGGCAGCAGGGTGGCGGGAAGGGGCGAGGCGGGAGCGGAGGACGACATCGGGTGGGCCGGGGCGCGTGGGGGCGCCGACGCTACCCGCCGGCGCGGGGGGCCACAAGCCCGCGGGCGCGCGGGCCGGCCGCCTGGACGGGTGGCTCAGGGGGCGCCGCGCTGCACCAGGGCGGCCATCAGGCCGGCGATCGCGGTCGCCGAGGCCAGCAGCGCCAGGCCGGGGGACTGCGGCTCGGCCGCCAGCGCGGCGAGCGCGAGCAGCATCGACAGGGCGGCCGTGCGGGGCCAGCGGGTGGGGTCGTGCGGAGTGGTCACGGGGGGATGGCCACGCGGGGGGAGCGACATCTGACCCGTCGCGGGCGGCCGCGCCAACCCAGACGGGGCCTCAGTGCGGGCCGGCGTTCAGGATGCGCGCGGCGCGTCGAGGGAGAACAGGCGCAGCTCCGCCGCGATCCCCGGCAGCGCCAGCGGGCCGTCCTCGCGCAGGCCCAGCGCGCGCAGCAGCCGGTGCGAGGCGTGGTTGTCGGCGTTCGCGATCGCCAGCAGCCGGGGCGGCGCGAGGTGGGCGAAGGCCGCGTCGCGCACCGCGACCGCGGCCTCGAGGGCGTAGCCGCGACCGCGCCCGGCGGGCAGGAACGCGAAGCCGATATCGGGCTGGGCCAGGCCCGGCCGCGCCACCAGGCCGCAGATCCCCAGCAGGGCCGGGTCGTCGACGGCGTGCACGCCGTAGAAGCCGAAGCCCTCCCGCGCCCACTGCGCCTGCGGCCCCTCGCGCCACCAGCGCTCGGCCTCGGCCACGCTGCGCACCCCGCGATCGGCGATGTGGCGGTGGAAGTCCGGGTCGTTGAGCAGCGCCAGCACGAAGGCCGCGTCGGCCGCCGGGTCGACCGGGCGCAGGCGCAGGCGCGCGGTGGCCAGGGCCTCCGGCAGCCTGCGCGCCGGCGCCTCAGCCACGCGCGCGCAGCACGTCGTTGATGCGCTGCTCGGTCGTGTACTGGCTCAGCGCGTACACCGCCCACAGCGCGGCGGGCAGCCAGCCGATCAGCGTGACCTGCAGGACCAGGCAGACGATGCCGGCGATCGGGCGGCCGATCGTGAAGAACACCAGGAAGGGCAGGAAGATGGCGAGGAGCAGGCGCATGGGCGGGGTCCCGTGGCGGTGGAGGTGGGCGCGCAGGGTCGCAGGTGCGCGGCGCGCGCGCCTGCGGCGGAGGTCATGCCCCGGGGCTCAGCCGAACTCGGCCACCACGGCCGGGCGGGTGAGGTGCCAGGCGTACCAGGCGAACAGGCCGAGCAGGGCCAGGTTCCAGGCCGCGCCCAGGTAGAGCACCGCGGTGGTGATCGCGGCCATCCCGTCGGCCTGGTTCGCGGCGCCGAGCTGCGCGACGTCCACGAACGGCACCAGCGCGATGTTCAGCGCCGAGAGCAGGGCCACGACCGGCAGGCAGCCGAGGAAGGCCCGCCGGCCCCAGGGCCGGCGCATCGCCAGGCCCACCGACGCGAACAGCACCGCCAGCGAGAGCAGGCCGCCGAACGCGGTCAGCAGCGGCATCGCGGAGACGTACCACGCCGGATAGCCCTGCATCGCGTCGGCGGTGGCCGCGCCCAGCAGGTCGCCGCCGAGCGCCTGCAGGCCGAGCGTCGCCAGCGTGCCCAGCACGCCGAAGGACGCGGCGGTGATCGAGAGCACCGCGATGATGGTCACCGCGACGGAGCGCGGGGCGGGGAAGGCGTCGTCGTGCATGCGGGCGGACCGGCGGGGGCGAGGGGCCCCAGCCTGCCGGCGCGGCGCGCGCGGGGCAAGGCCGGGCGGCCTCAGCGCGGCTCCGGCGCCGGGCCCGCCCAGCCGAAGAACGCGCGCACCTCGTCCTCGCGCGCGGCCACGTCGGCCTCGCCCAGCGCGATCAGTTCGCGGGTGAAGTCGCGCTCGAACAACAGGTAGCTCGCCAGCGCGCCGCCCGCGGCCGCGGTGCGCCCGGTCGAGGTGACCCCGAGCGCCGCCAGCATCGCGCGCACCGGCCGCGGCAGCGCGCCGACGTGCCGCGCGGCGATGTCGTCGATGCGCTGGCTGGGGCTGATCACCAGCAGCCGCAGCGGCTTGAGCGAGGGGTGCTCGCGGCCCCCGGCGTCGAGCAGGCGCAGGGTCTGGTTGATCCGCTCGGCGCGCTCGATGTCCACCGCCAGCGCGTCGAGGAAGATGTTGCTCAGCGCATGGCCGCCGATCTGGGCCAGCGTGGGGTACTCGCCGTCGAGCACGGTGCGCGCCTGCGGCTCGTGCAGGCGGCCCGCGCCGACCACCAGGATGCGCTCCGCGCCCAGGTGCACCGCCGGCGACAGCGGGGCGCTCTGGCGCATCGAGCCGTCGCCGAAGTAGTGCATGCCCTGGCGCATCGGCAGCGCCATCGCCGGGAACACGAACGGGATCGCCGAGGACGCCAGCAGGTGCGGCAGCGTGATCGGCGTGCGCACCGCGATGCGCTGCGAGCGGGTCCACGGCGCGACTTCGCCGCGGGCCTCGTAGAAGGTCACGTGCTCGCCCGAGCTGTAGCTCGACGCGGTCACCGCGAACGCGCGCAGGTGGCCCCCCGCGATCAGCCCCGGGATGCGCTCCAGCGGCACCAGCCGGCCCAGCAGCTCGCGCAGCGGGCTGTTGTCGAGCAGCGAGCGCGGCTTGACCTTGCGCCAGCGCGCCAGCAGCCAGCCCAGCGAGAACAGGCTCAGCCAGCGCGCGCCGGTGCGGATGATCCCCAGCGAGTCGGAGCGGTAGACCTGCTCGGCGCGGAAGTTCCACCACACCTCGTGCAGCGCGGCGATCGCGCCCTCGATGTCGTCGGCGTTCGCGGCCAGGGCCGAGGCGTTGATCGCGCCGGCCGAGGTGCCGGTCAGCACCGGGAAGGGATTGGGGCCGCCGCCGGCCCCGGCGGCCCGCCGGATCCGCATCAGCCCGGCCAGCACGCCGGCCTGGTAGGCGGCCCGGGCGCCGCCGCCGGTCAGCACCAGGCCGACGTCGCCGGGAGGGGCGGGCGGGGCGGACGGGGTCGGCTCGGGCATCGGGGCGTCCGGAAGAAAGGGCGGCTGGCCGTGGCAGCGGCCGGGTCGCCGGGGCCTGAAGCCTCGCGCCGTTCGTCGGCCCGGCGCAAGTCCGCGTTCCGGCCCCGCTCAAGGGATCGGGGGGGCGGCCGTTACCGACCATGAGTCAATGGAGGTAGCCCATGGACATCCGTGGAGCAGACATCAACATCAATGCCGAGCGCCAGGCGCGGTCCACCCAGGCGCAGGCCCAGGCCGCCGCCGGGCGCGTGGCCGCGCGCGCGCAGCCCGTCCCCACGGCCGCCGAGGCGCCCACCACCGACGAGGCGGCCACCACCGCGCGCGCCAGCGCGCGCCTCGCCGACCAGTCGCTGTCGATCAGCGAGACCGCCCGCGCCGTCGCGGCCCGGCTCGCGCTCACCCCGCCGCGCCTCGAGGGCGAGGAGGGCGCGCGGCGCATCCGCTCGGCCGCCGAGCAGGCGCTGCGCAATGATCCGCGCTTCATCATGCTGGTGCGGATGATCGAGAACTACACCGGCGCCAGCGTGCAGGCCGCCGACGTCGAGGCCGCCCTCGGCGCGCCCGAGCCGCTCGAGGCCCCCGCGCCGGCGGTCCCGCCCAGCCCCGCCCGCGGCGCCGAGGCCTACGCCTCGACCCCGGCCGAGGCCCCGCCGCCGCCGCGCATCGACGTCAGCGCGTAAGCGCCCGCCGCCCTGGCGCGCCCGCCGCCCCGCCATCAGGCCGCGCGCTGCGCCAGCAGCGCCAGCAGCCCGCGCGCCGTGCGCACGCGGCTGGCCGCGTCGGGCAGCTCGAGCTTGATCCGCAGCCGGTCGGTGCCCTCCATCGCGTAGTGCCGCGGCTGGCCCTGGACCAGCCGGATCACCGCCATCGGGTCGACGTCGGGCTTCTCGTTGAAGCTCAGGCGGCCGCCGGTGGCGCCGAGGTCGAGCTTGCGCACGCCGATCGCGGTGGCCGCGAGCTTGAGCTCGGTGACCGCGAAGAGCTGCTTGACCTGCTCGGGCAGCAGGCCGAAGCGGTCGATCATCTCCACCTGCAGCTCGCGCAGCCCCTCGGCGTCGGGCGCGCTGGCGATGCGCTTGTACAGCGTCAGTCGGTGGTGCACGTCGGGCAGGTAGTCGTCGGGGATCAGGGCCGGCACGT
Source organism: Lysobacteraceae bacterium (assembly GCA_051859045.1). Taxonomy (GTDB): domain Bacteria; phylum Pseudomonadota; class Gammaproteobacteria; order Xanthomonadales; family Xanthomonadaceae; genus JBHYGK01. The sequence continues at coordinate 45,608 of JBHYGK010000015.1, forward strand.
GCAGCTCGACCTCGGCGCCGTGGTGGCGGACCGCGTCGAGGTCGGGGATCTGGCCCTTGCGGATCGAGCGCACCGCGCGCTCGAGCAGCTCGGTGTACAGCCCGAAGCCGACTTCGGTGATCTGGCCGGACTGCTCCTCGCCCAGCAGCTCGCCCGCGCCGCGGATCTCGAGGTCGTGGGTGGCCAGCGCGAAGCCCGCGCCCAGCTCCTCGAGCGAGGCCAGCGCCTCCAGGCGCTTCTCGGCGTCGGGCGTCATGGCCTTGCGGTCGGGCACCACCAGGTAGGCGTAGGCGCGGTGGTGGCTGCGGCCGACGCGGCCGCGCAGCTGGTGCAGCTGGGCCAGGCCGAAGCGGTCGGCGCGGTGGATGATGATGGTGTTGGCGCTGGGGATGTCGATGCCCGACTCGATGATGGTCGTGCTCACCAGCACGTTGAAGCGCTGGCGGTGGAAGTCGAACATCACCTGCTCGAGCTCCTTCTCCGGCATCTGGCCGTGGGCCACGCGGATGCGCGCGTCGGGCACCAGCTCGCCCAGCTCGCGCGCCATCTTCTCGATGCTGTCGACCTCGTTGTGCAGGAAGTACACCTGGCCGCCGCGGGCGAGCTCGCGCTGGAAGGCCTCGCGCAGCATCGCCGCGTCCCAGGGCGTGATGAAGGTCTTGACCGCCACGCGGTTGGCCGGCGGCGTGGCGATGATGCTCAGCTCGCGCAGGCCCGCCATCGCCATGTTGAGCGTGCGCGGGATCGGCGTGGCGGTGAGCGTGAGCAGGTGGACCTCGGCGCGCAGGGCCTTCAGGCGCTCCTTCTGGCGCACGCCGAAGCGCTGCTCCTCGTCGACGATCACCAGCCCGAGGTCCTTGAAGCGCACGTCCTCCTGCAGCAGCCGGTGGGTGCCGACGATGACGTCCACCTGGCCCTCGGCCAGCTGGGCCAGCGCGGCCTTGGAGTCCTTGGCGCCCTTGAAGCGCGAGATCACCTCGACCCGGATCGGCCAGTCGGCGAAGCGGTCGCGGAAGTTGCGGTAGTGCTGCTCGGCCAGCAGCGTGGTGGGCACCAGCACCGCCACCTGCTTGCCCGCGCTGGCGGCGGCGAAGGCGGCGCGCACCGCCACCTCGGTCTTGCCGAAGCCCACGTCGCCGCAGACCACGCGGTCCATCGGGATCGCGCGCTGCAGGTCGTGGGTGACCGCGTCGATCGCGGCGAGCTGGTCGGGGGTCTCCTCGAAGGGGAAGGTGGCCGCGAACTGCTCGTACAGGCCGCGGTCGACCTCGAGCGCGAGGCCCTGGCGGGCCTGGCGCTTGGCCTGGATCTCGAGCAGCTCGGCGGCGACGTCGCGGACCTTCTCGGCGGCCTTGCGGCGCGCCTTCTCCCACTGCTCGCCGCCCAGCGAATGCAGCGGCGCGTGCTCGGGGCTGGCGCCGGAGTAGCGGCTCACCAGGTGCAGCTGGGCGACCGGCACGTAGAGCTTGTCGCCCTTGGCGTACTCGATCATCAGGAATTCGCTGACCTGCCCGCCGGCCTCCAGCGTCACCAGGCCCTGGTAGCGGCCCACGCCGTGGTCCTCGTGGACGATCGGCGCGCCGGGCGCGATCTCGCTCAAGTCCTTGATGATCGACTCGGGGTCGCGCGGGCCACCCGCGCGGCGCCGGCGCCGGCCCTGCGGCGCGCGGCCCGGGAACAGCTGGCGCTCGGTGAGCACGGTGAGCGCGGGCGAGACGACGGCGAAGCCGTCCTCGAGCGGGGCGACCGTGATCGCGAGCTTCTCGCCCGAGGCCAGGAAGCCCGCCCAGTCGGCCACGGTGGCGGGCGCGAGCTCGGCGGTCTTGAGCTGCTCGGCCATCGCCTCGCGGCGGCCGGCGGAGTCGGCGGCGATCAGCACGCGGCCGGGATAGGCCTGCAGGAAGCGCTTGAGCGCGTGCGCGGGCTCCTCGCCCTTCTCGGCCAGCGGCAGCGCCGGCGCGGGCGCGTAGCCGAGGTCGGGCGCCTCGCCGTGGCGCTCGTCGGCCGGGCCCAGCACCTCGATGCGCTTGTGCCGGTTGAGCTGCTCGCGCAGCCCGTCGGGCGAGAGGTAGAGCTCGCCGGGCTCGAGCACCGGGCGCTCGATGTCGTGGCGGCGCTGCTCCCAGCGGTCGCCGGCCTGCAGCCAGAAGGCCTCGGCGGCCTCGGGCACGCCCTCGCCGAGCACCAGCAGGGCCTGGCCGGCGAGGTAGTCGAACAGGGTCGCGGTCTGGGCGAAGAACAGCGGCAGGTAGTACTCGATGCCGTTCGGGGCTACGCCGGCCTTGAGGTCCTGCAGCAGCGGGCAGCGCCGCGGGTCGACGTCGAAGCGCTCGCGCAGGGCCTCGCGCACGCGCTTGGTCGACGCGTCGTCGAGCGGCAGCTCGCGCGCCGGCAGCAGCTTCACCTGCTCGACCACGTGCGCGGAGCGCTGGGTCTCGGGGTCGAAGCTGCGGATCGACTCCACCTCGTCGTCGAAGAGCTCGATGCGGTAGGGCTCGGCCGCGCCCATCGGATACAGGTCGAGCAGGGCGCCGCGCACCGCGAAGTCGCCCGGGTCCATCACCTGGGGCACGTGGCGGTAGCCGGCGGCCTCGAGGCGGCGCTTCTCCGCGTCGAGGTCCAGGCGCTGGCCGCGGGCCACGTCGAGCGTGCTGCCGACGATGAAGCTGGGCGGCGCGAGGCGCTGCATCAGCGTCGCCACCGGCACCACCAGGATGCCGCGGCGGGTCGCCGGCAGGCGCGAGAGCGTGGCCACGCGCTGGCTGGTGATCTCGGCGTGCGGGCTGAACTGGTCGTAGGGCAGCGTCTCCCAGTCGGCGAAATGCAGCACCGGCTGGCCTTCGGCCAGCGCGCGCAGGTCGGACTCGAGCTGGGCCGCGGCGTGGGTGTCGCGGGCGACGGCCAGCACCTGGCCGTCGTGGCCGGCCGCGAGGCGGGCCAGGGCGAGGGCGAGGGCGCTGGGGCTGGCGGGGGCGCGCCACAGGGCGCGCTGCTGGCCGGGCCGCGGGACGGGCGGCGAGGCGAGGGGAGCGGGGGAGGTCGTCATCAGGCGCGCAGTCTAACGGAGCCGCCCGCCACGCCGGCGTGCAGGCGCCGGCCGGCCGCCGCGACGGCCCTGCACCGGCCGCTCAGGCCGCCGGCGCGTCCAGCGCGAGGGTCACCCGGGTCACGCCGTGGTCCTCGATCAGGTGGGTGCTGGTGAAGCCCAGCCGCCGGCACAGGCCCAGCATGGCCGCGTTGTCCTCGAGCACGTCGCCCCAGATCTCGGCCACGCCCTCGCGGCGGGCCCAGGCGATGAGCTGCTCCATCAGGTGCGCGCCCAGGCCCTGGCCGCCGATGAAGCGCGAGACCAGGATCGCGAACTCCGCGCGCACCCGCGCCCCTGCGGCCGGCGGCGCGTCCTTCGCCGGCGTGTCCTTCGACAGCCGCGCCACCGCGCCCACCAGCGCGTCCCCCGGCGGCAGCATCTCGGTGGCGACGAGCACCACGTCGCGCCCGGGCACGGGGTGGGTGAGGTGGCGGGCGTACTCCTCGCTCAGGCCCTTCACCGCGTGCAGGTAGCGCTTGCGGACCTCGTCCTCGCTGAGCAGCGGGAAGGCCGCGCGGATGGGCTCGGCGTCGAGCGGGTGGATCGGGCGCACCAGCAGCAGGCGCCCGTCGTCCAGCCTGACGCGGGCGTGGAAGGGCGTGGGCAGCGGCTGGACCTGCATGGGGGCGCGGCGTCCGGGCTGGGGCGGCGCTCAGGATGCCACGGCGGGAGGGCGGCGCGGCGTCACTCGCCGGCGTGCAGGCCGCCGAACTCCGCGAAGGTCACCACGTGGCCGCCGGGCTCGCGCACGATGGTCTCGCGCGCGCCGTAGAAAGTCTGGCGCTCGGCGACCAGGCGCTCGCAGTCCGCCGGGAGCAGGCGCTGCACGGCGTCGAGGTCGGCGACCTCGATGAACAGCGCGGCGCTGCCCGCGCCCACCCGGTCGGCCACCGCGGGCTCGTCGGCGCGCACGCTGGCCAGGGTCTGGTACATCACCTCGAGCCCGTCGCGGGCGAGGATCACGAAGCCCAGGCGGCCGTCGTCGGCGGGCAGCTCCACGGTGCGGCCGAAGCCCAGCGCCGACCAGAAGGCCAGGACGGGCTCGATCGCCTCGACGACGAGCACGGGGGTGAGCTTCCGGAAGCGGGGCTGCGGGGCCATGCGGGGACTCCGTGGGGGGACAGGGGCGGCCAGCGATACGCCGGCGACGGCGCGGGCGCCATCCGGCGAAACCCGCGCCCGGGGGGTGACGTCGCCGGCGGCCCCGACAGGCCAGCGCTCAGTGGCACTGCAGCAGCTGCCAGGCCGCCTCGAAGCGCCGCGCGGCGAGATCCTGGCGGCGGATCCACAGGTAGAGCAGGCCCGCGTCGCCCCACTGCATGCCCGCGGCGTCGTCGCTGTCGAGCTGCAGCAGCAGCACCCAGTCCGCGGCGCCCGCGGCGAGGCTGGGCCGCAGCGGGTGGTCGGCGTGGCGGTCGTCGCCCTGGTACAGCCCGTGCGAGGCGAGCTGGCACTCCAGCGCCATGCCGGCGTGCTGGATCGGCGCGGGATGGCCGCCGAGCTGGTGCAGCGGGATCCGCGCGTCCTCCGCGCGCAGCGCGTCGAAGGCCTCCCACTGCCGCGGCGCCAGCGCGAGCGCCTGCACCGCCGGGTCCTCGTCGGCCGGCCAGCTGCGCACCGGCGTGGCGCGCAGGCCCAGCGGTTCGAACAGGTCCTCGGGGACGAGGCCCTCGGGCGGGGCCTGCGGGCTGCAGTCCGCCGGCGCGGCCTCGGCGAAGAGCAGGCGCCAGCTGCCGCGGTCCTCGGGGTCGAAGCCCCAGGTCGACTGCCCGGCGTCGTAGAACCACCACAGCAGGCCTGCCTCGGGCAGTTCGGGCAGGCCCGGCACGCGCGGCAGGGTGGCCAGGTCGAGCTGGAGCAGGAAGGCCAGCGGGCGGCCCCGCCACTCCGGCCACTCCAGGCCCGGCGGCAGCGAGGGCAGGCCGCCGAGGCGGTTGAAGCCGCGGCCGCCGTGCTCCAGCCGCAGCGCCGGCGCGCGCAGCGCCTCGAGCGCGTCGCGCACCGCCTCGAGCCCGGGGGCGTCGCCGTCGTCCGGCGCGCGCCGGGGGGCGCCGAACCAGCCGCGGAGGATGTCGAACAGGCCCATGCCGCCTCCCCCCTCGCCGCCGTGGTCGTGGCGCCCGTGCCCGGTCAGCCGGCCCAGGGGCCGTTGGGCTCGATCAGGATCTTGCCGCTGCGGCCGCCGCCGGCCGCGGCCTCGACGGCCTCGGCCACGCGCTCGAGCGGATAGCTGGCCTGGATCGGCGCGCTCAGCGCGCCGCTGGCGATGCCCTGGGCGAGTTCGGTGAACAGCGCGGCGCGCTCGGCGCTGCCGGCGGCCTTGAGCCACTTCGACAGCCAGAAGCCGCGCAGCGTGATGTCGCGGAAGATCAGTGAGTTCGGCGAGACCTCGCAGCGCTCGCCGCCCATCGCGCCGTAGTTCACCACCGTGCCGCCCTCGGCCAGCGCCTGGGCGAGGCGCTCGGTGGCGCCGCCGCCGACCGCGTCGATGCCCAGCCGCGGCCGCGCGCCGCCGGTGGCCTCGCGCAGGCGCTTGCCCAGCTCGGGGCCGTCGAGCAGCACCACGTCGCCGCCCTGGGCGAGCACGCCGGCGATGGCGTCCTCGCGGCGGACCACGTTCGCGGTCTTCAGCCCGCGCGCCTTGGCGAGCTGGATCAGGTAGCCGCCGACCGCGGAATTGGCCGCGTTCTGCAGCACCCACTCGCCCGGCTGCAGGTCGAGGAATTCGCTGAGCAGCAGGCGCGCGGTGGGCGGATTGACGGTGAGCATCGCCAGCTGGCGCGGATCGGCGCCCTCGGGCAGCGGCAGCAGCTGCTTGGCCGGGGCCACGACCTCGGTGCTCCAGGTGCCGATGCCGATCGGCAGCAGCACGGTCTGGCCGATGGCCAGGCCCGCGACGCCCTCGCCGAGCTCGACCACGCGGCCCACGCCCTCGTTGCCGCCGACCGCGGGCAGCGGCGGCAGCAGGCCGTACTGGCCGGTCAGGGTGAGCACGTCGGAGGGGTTGATCGGGGCGGCGAGCACCTGCACGCGGACCTCGCCGGCGCCGACCGGCGCGGCCTCGGCCTCGACGCAGCGGATCAGCTCGTGCGGCACGGGGCCGCGGGTGTCATAGACGGCGCGCTTCATCGGGGGCTCCTGCGGGTGGGGCCGGGGCGGCGCGCGGGCGGCGCGCCCCGGTCGGGGGAGGCGGGGCGGGGCGGCCGCGGCGCGGCGGCGCGGGGCGCCTCG
>JBHYGK010000016.1:0-49171 GCA_051859045.1 Lysobacteraceae bacterium
CCTCTGCTGCTGCCTCTGCTGCTGCCTCTGCTGCTGCCTCTGCTGCTGCCTCTGCCTCTGCTGCTGCCTCTTCTGCTGCGTCTGGCTGTGGCTGGTCGCTGCTGGAGGGGCGACGGCGGCGGCGCTTTATCGGGCCGCGCGGATGGAACGTGGCGGGACGAAGAGGTGGGGGCTGGGGCGAGGGTCGGGGGTGTCGGCGCCAGGCGGGCAGGACAGCCCGCCGCGACCGTCGCGGGCAGGAGCCCGCGTCGGTCGAAAAGCCGACACCCCCGACCCTCGCCCTAGCCGGCGCGCGGCACCGGGCTAGCCAGTACCGCGCGCCGGACATCAGGCCGCAGCAGCCGTCTTCGCAAGCGCAGCCTTGGCCTTAGGGGCATACCGCCGATCCAACAGGATGCCCGCGATCACCGCAGCGGCCACAGGCACCATCCACCCCAGCAGCTGGTACCACTCGGGCGTCGACCAGCCGAGCATCTGGGCCACGCGGCCAAAGCCCAGGTTGAGGAACGCCACATGCGTGGCCACCCCGCAGCCCAGCATCGCGCCGTAGTGCTCCTGCAGCCACCAGTTGCCGGCCGCCATCGGGCGGTACGCGCGCCACAGCATCTGCAGGCCGGCCAGCAGGCCCACCACCGAGAAGCCCATCAGCAGCACCTGGGTGACCTGGGCGCCGATCGCGAACACCGTCACCGCGCAGGCCAGGTTGGCGATCGCCACGCCGAGGTAGGCCTTGTCGCGGAACGCCGCCTGGTCGCGCTTGCGGCGGATCGAGCGCCAGCCCAACCACATCGAGGTGGACGTGATCACGGTGAGGTAGCCGAGGAACACCGCCACCGGCCACAGCCCGCGGGCATGGAAGGTGATGGCCATCGGGATGGCGGTGACCACGATGCCGATCATCGCCAGCAGGTAGGCCTTGCCGACGCCGCGGTGCAGCGGCGAGCCCTTGCGGGCGAACGCGGCGGCCCAGAAGGTCGCCAGGGCGACGGTGCCGCAGGCGGCGTGGGTGAGCAGGAGGGTCTTGTAGGCGTCCATGGCGGCACTCCGGTGGGTGTGGGCACAGTCTCCGGATCGGGCCCCGGCCGCGGCACCTGCCCGGCGTCACCCGCGGGGGGTGAGAAAAGTCACCTCGGCCCGCGCGTGGGTAGGCGCGGCGCGCCGGCGCTGCCATCCTTCGCGCATGGACACGCCCTCGATGCAGCCGCCGCCGCGCGGTGACGACACGCCGCCCGCGATCAGCCTCGCGATCGGACGCAACGACTTCTCCGCCGCCAGCGACCGCCCGCTGCTGGCGCGCCTGTTCTCGCCGCTGAGCCTGGCCGCCTACGCCACCTGGCTGGCGATCGCGCTGGGCGTGCTCGACGCGGCCGCGCTGGCCGCCGGGCGACCCGGCGAATGGGGCGGCGCGTTCGCGCTGCTGGGCATGCTGGGCCTGTTCGGGCTGCGCGCCGCGCGCGATCCGGGCGTCGACTGCCGCGGCGCGAGCTGGATCACGCTGGGCCAGGGCGCCTGCGTGGTGCTGGCCGACGCGCTGCTGCGCGAGGGCCAGGTGGTGATCCTGCTGATCATCGTGGCCGGCCAGCTGGTGCTGCTGATGCCGGTGTGGCGCGCGGTGGCGTGGCTGGCGGGCTTCAACCTGCTGATCGCGGCGCTGTGGTTCGAGCGCTCGGGCTCGCTGGGCCAGGTGCTGGGCTGGATGGTGCCGGTGATGGGCTTCCAGGTGTTCGCCGGCCTCACCGGCCACTACGCCGGCATGAGCGAGCGCGGCCGCGAGGAACTCGCGCGGATCAACGCCGAGCTGCTGGCCACCCGCCACCTGCTGGAGGAGTCCGCGCGCGGCGGCGAGCGCCTGAAGCTCTCGCGCGAGCTGCACGACGTGGCCGGGCACAAGCTCACCGCGCTCAAGCTCACCCTCGCCCGCCTGCAGCGCGACCCCGCGCTGGCCGCGGCGGTGCCCGCCAGCGTCGAGGCGGTGGCCACCTGCGGCCAGCTCGCCGACGAGCTGCTGGCCGACATCCGCAGCGTGGTCAGCGAGCTGCGCGAGCACGACGGCCTCGATCTGCGCGCCGCGCTCGAAGCGCTGGCCCGGCCCGTCGCCGGGACCCGGATCACCGTCGAGGTCGAGGACGGGCTGCGGGTGGACGACCTGGCCCAGGCCGAGGCGCTGCTGCGCTGCGCGCAGGAGGCCATCACCAACGCGCTGCGCCATGGCCGCGCGGGCGCGATCCACGTGCACTGCGGCCGCCGCGACGGCGCCATCGAGCTGCAGGTCGACAACGACGGCGCCACGCCCGCCCACCTGGCCGCCGGCAACGGCCTGACCGGGATGCGCGAGCGCATCGAGGCCGCCGGCGGCGCGCTGGCGCTGACCCCGACGCCGCCGCGCGGGCTGCGCGTGCGCGCCACGCTGCCGGGAGGCCCGGCATGAGCGCCGCGGGCGAGGCGGCGCGCCCGCCGGTGCGCATCGCGCTGTGCGACGACCAGGCCCTGGTGCTGCGCGGGCTGTCGGCGCTGCTGGGCGACCTGGGGCTCGAGATCGCGCTCGAGGCGCCCGACGCCGAGCGGCTGCTCGATGCGCTGGCGCAGCGTCCCGAAGGCCGGCGCCCGGTCGACGTCATCGTCAGCGACATCCGCATGCCGGGGCTCGGCGGCATCGGCCTGGTCGGCGCGCTGCGCGAACGCGGCGACGCCACGCCGGTGATCCTGCTGACCACCTTCGACGACTCGCGGCTGATGCTGCAGGCGGTGGAGGCCGGCGCCCAGGGCTTCCTGCTCAAGGACGCCAGCCCCGAGGACCTGCGCGACGCGATCACCCGCGTCGCCGCCGGCGAGACCCTGCTGCAGCCGGTCAGCCTGGGCCCGGTGCGCGCGGCCTGGCGCGACGACGGCGATGCCGGCGGCGGCCACCTGACCGAGCGCGAGCGCTCGATCCTGCGCCTGGTGGCCGGCGGCTACTCGAACAAGGAGATCGCGCGCTCGCTGTCGCTCAGCGAGGGCACCATCAAGAACTACATCAGCGAGATGCTGGTGAAGCTCGACTGCCGCGACCGCACCCACGCCGTGCTCAAGGCGATCACCCGGCGGCTGCTCTGAGCGCGCCGCCGGTCGGCACTCCGGCCCCGATGTGTTGACGGATGTAAACATTCGTATACATTCGACCACACACCCTCACGGCCGCCTCCCATGTCCGCCAAGAGCACGCCCATCAGCGTCCGCATCACCGACGAGGACGCCGCCTTCCTCGCCGCGCTGGAGCTGCGCGGCGCCACCACCCCCAGCGAGAAGCTGCGGGCCCTGCTCGCCCGGGCCCGCGCCGAGGCCGAGGGCGGCCGCGACTACGAGGCCAGCCTGGCCCGGATCCGCGACATCCTCGAGCCCACCGCCCAGGCCCTGCGCCAGCTCGAGTCCTCGACCCGGCAGCGCTCGGAGCTGATCGCCGATACCCTCTACTGGCTGCCCGACCTGGTGGCCTTCCTGGTCGCCGGCCCCGACGCCGACGCCCGCGCCGGCCAGGCCAAGGCCGCCGACGCGCTGGGGGCCTTCGAGGCCGGGGTGGCCGACCGCGTCTTCCGCTACATCGAGGCCGTGCTGCGCCTCGCCGTCACCGCCCGGGCGCCGTGCTACGACCCGGGCATCGTCAGCGCCGGCGTCGCCGGCAGCCTGGAACTCACCCAGGTCATCCTGCTCCACCGCCAATCGCAAGAGGGGAAGTCGCCATGAAGGAAGCCATCGCCAGCCGTGTCGGCCGGCTCATCGCCGGGTCGGTCAACGCCCTCGTCGACGCGGTCGAGAACGCCGCGCCGGAAGTGGTCATGGAGCAGGCCCTGCGCGAGATCGACGGCGCCGCCGACGACGTGCGCACCGAGCTGGGCCGGGTGATCGCCACCAAGCACCTGGCCACCAAGCGCCTGGCCGAGGAGAACCGCAAGCACGAGACCCTCGGCGAGCAGGTCGAGCTGGCCGTGGCGCAGGCGCGCGAGGACCTCGCCGAGGCCGCGATCGCCCGCCAGTTCGACATCGAGGCGCAGATCCCGGTGCTCGAGGCCGCCATCACCGACGCCGCCGCGCAGCAGAAGGAGCTCGAGGGCTACATCGCCGCGCTCACCGCCCGCCGCCGCGAGATGGAGGAGGAGCTGGCGCAGTTCCGCGCCGCGCAGAAGCAGGCCGCCGCGGCCGCGGCCGCCGGCCAGGCCGCCAGCGGCTCGGGCGGCGCCGCGCGCAAGGTCGCCGAGGCCGAGCAGGCCTTCGGCCGGGTGCTCGCCCGCAACGGCGGCGTGCCCGGCTCGGCGGCGATGGGCGCCGACGCGGCCAAGCTGGCCGAGCTCGAGGACCTCGCGCGCAAGAACCGCATCCAGGAGCGCCTGGCCGAGATCAAGGCCAAGTCGCAGTCCTGAGGCCGCTCGCGCGGCCGCCCGCCCGGGCGGCCGCTGGCATGCACGCGCACCACGACGCAGGGAGAGGCGTCTCATGCTCGACTTCATCACCGCCGGGGCCAACCTGCCCTTCACCGTCGCGCTCGCGATGGTGCTGACGCTCGCGATCGTCGAGGCCATCGGCCTCGCCATCGGGCTCAGCGCCTCCGGCGCGCTGGACGGCGCGTTCGACTTCGAGGTCGGCGACGCCGACGGCTCGGAGATCGCGGCGCAGTCGCTCACCGACCGCTTCCTGGGCTGGCTGCACTTCGGCCGGATCCCGGTGCTGATCATCATCGCGACCTTCCTGATGTGCTTCGGCGCGATCGGCCTGCTGGCGCAGGGCACGCTCTGGGGCACCATCGGGCTGCTGCTGCCGTGGTGGATCGCCGCGCCGCTGGCCGTGCCGGCCAGCCTGCCGGCGGTGCGCGTGTTCGGCGCGTTCCTGGCGCGCGTGCTGCCCAAGGACGAGACCAGCGCCGTGTCGCAGGCCTCGCTGGTGGGCCGCGTGGCCACCATCGTCATCGGCACCGCCGAGCGCGGCTCGCCCGCCCAGGCCAAGGTCCGCGACCAGCACGGCCAGACCCACTACGTGATGGTCGAACCCGATGAACCCGCCGGCCGCTTCGCCCAGGGCGAGCGCGCCCTGATCGTCGCCCACGCCGGCACCACCTACCGCGTCATCCACGCCGACAACCCCGCCCTGAACCCCGAGGCCTGATCAAATGGATTTCCTGAAAGGCGCCGACCTGCTCGGCATCATCGTCCTCGCCGTCGTCGCCGTCGGCTTCCTGCTGTTCGTGCTCATGGTCATCGCGCGCCTGTACCGGCGCGCCACCAAGGAGGTCTCCTTCGTCCGCACCGGCTTCGGCGGCCAGAAGGTGATCGTCAACGGCGGCGCGCTGGTGTTCCCGGTGCTGCACGAGATCATCCGCGTCAACATGAACACCCTGAAGCTCGACGTGCTGCGCTCGCGCGAGCAGGCCCTGATCACCCGCGACCGCATGCGCGTGGACGTGCAGGCCGAGTTCTACGTGCGCGTGCAGCCGGTCGAGGAGTCGATCGCCAACGCCGCGCAGACCCTCGGCGCCAAGACCATGGAGCCCGACGCGCTGAAGGAGCTGGTCGAGGGCAAGTTCGTCGACGCCCTGCGCTCGGTCGCGGCCGAGATGGGCATGGAGGAGCTGCACGAGCAGCGCGCCCTGTTCGTGCAGAAGGTGCAGCAGGTGGTGTCCGAGGACATCCTCAAGAACGGCCTCGAGCTCGAGTCGGTGTCGCTGACCGGCCTCGACCAGACCTCGAAGGAGTTCTTCAACCCCGACAACGCCTTCGACGCCGAGGGCCTGACCAAGCTGACCGAGGCCATCGAGCTGCGCCGCAAGAAGCGCAACGAGATCGAGCAGGACACCGAGGTGCAGGTGCAGCGCAAGAACCTCGAGGCCCAGCAGCAGCGCCTGCAGATCTCGCGCGACCAGGAGTACGCGCAGCTCGAGCAGATCCGCGAGGTCGAGATCCGGCGCGCCGCGCAGGCCGCCGAGATCGCCCGCGAGCAGGCCCAGAAGCAGCAGGAGGCCGAGGGCGCGCAGATCGCCGCCCAGCAGCAGATCGACCAGGCCAAGATCGCCGCCCAGCGCGCGGTCGAGGAGCAGCGCATCGCGATGGAGCAGCAGCTCAAGGAACGCGACATCGAGAAGCAGAAGAACGTCGAGACCGCGCGCGTCACCCAGGTCAAGGTCGTCGAGCTGGCCGAGCAGGACCGCGCGATCGCGATCGCCGAGAAGTCCAAGGCCCAGTCCGAGGCCCAGGCCCTGGCCGATGCCGCGCGCGCCGAGGCCGTGAAGGCCGCCGAGCAGGTCGACACCGTCCGCGAGATCGAGCGCGCCGAGCGCCAGAAGCGCATCGAGCTCGTCGAGGCGTCCAAGCAGGCCGAGCGCGAGCAGATCGCGATCACCATCGCCGCCCAGGCCGAGAAGGAGGCCGCGGCCGAGAAGGCCGACGCCATCCGCACCCTGGCCACCGCGAGCGCCGACGAGAAGCGGATCGCCGCCGAGGGCGACGCCACCGCCGAGCGCGTGCGCGCCGAGGGCGACGCCGCGGCCGAGAAGCTGCGCGCCGAGGCCGCCGAGGCCCGCTACCGGGTCGACGCCGAGGGCCAGCAGGCGCTCAACGCCGCGGCGAACATGCTGTCGGCCGAGCAGATCGAGATGCAGCTGCGCATCGCCCTGCTCAAGCACCTGCCCGACATCATCCGCGAGAGCGTCAAGCCGATGCAGTCCATCGAGGGCATCAAGATCATCCAGGTCGACGGCCTCACCGGCGGCCAGGGCGGCGCCGCGGCGGCGTCCGCGGGCGCGGAGGGTGGCGCCGGCGGCAACCTCGCCGAGCAGGTCGTCTCCAGCGCGCTGCGCTACCGCGCCCAGGCCCCGCTGCTGGATTCGCTGATGCGCGACGTCGGCCTCTCCGGCGGCGACCTGGCCGGGCTCACCCATGGCCTCGCCGCCTCGCCCACCGCCTCCAAGCCCTCCACTCCCTGAGACCCGCCATGGCCACTCCCAAGAGCTACATCGAGATCGCGTTCAACTCCGTGCAGGTGTTCACCGACGACGGCCAGATGGACATCGGCGAGCTGAACTTCCTGCTCGGCCTCGCGCTGCGCGACAAGGTGGTCGACGAGGACGAGAAGCGCGTGCTCGGCAACGTCTTCCGCCGCGCCGAAGAGGCCGGAACCCTCGCGCCGGCCGTGCGCCGGCGCATCCAGGAGGTCCGCGAGCTGCACGGCATCCCGGCCTGAGGCCTCCCGGCGGCGCGGTTTGCCCCGCGCCGCCGCGGACGGGGATAATCGGCGGGTTCCGGCCACCGGCCGGCCCCTTCCCACCGGAGATCCCCATGACGAACGTGGTCATCGCGGGCGCCAAGCGCACCGCCATCGGTTCCTTCCTCGGCCAGTTCAACGGCGTCCCCACCCCGACCCTCGGCAGCGCGGCCATCCGAGCGGCGCTGGAGCAGTCGGGCTTCGCGGGCGGCGACGTCTCCGAGGTCATCATGGGCTGCGTGCTGCCGGCCGGCCTCGGCCAGGCCCCGGCGCGCCAGGCCTCGCTCGCCGCCGGCCTGCCGATGGGCGCGGGCTGCACCACCATCAACAAGGTCTGCGGCAGCGGCATGAAGGCGATCATGCTCGGCGTCGACCTGATCAAGGCCGGCTCGGCCTCGGTCGTGGTCGCCGGCGGCATGGAGTCGATGTCCAACGCGCCGCACCTGCTCAACGGCTCGCGCAACGGCCTGCGCTACGGCTCGGCCGAGTTCATCGACCACATGGCCTTCGACGGCCTCACCGACCCCTACCAGAAGCAGCCGATGGGCGTGTTCGGCGAGCTCTGCGTCGAGCACCTCGGCTTCACCCGCGAGGGCCAGGACGCCTGGGCCACCGAGAGCGTGACCCGCGCGCTGGCCGCGCAGGCCTCGGGCGCGTTCGCCGCCGAGATCACCCCGGTCACCGTCGCCGGCCGCAAGGGCGACGTGGTCGTCGCGACCGATGAACAGCCCGGCCGCTCCGACGTCGCCAAGATCCCCACCCTGCGCCCGGCCTTCAAGAAGGACGGCACCATCACCGCCGCCTCCAGCTCGAGCATCTCCGACGGCGCCGCGGCCACCGTGCTGTGCAGCGAGGAGACCGCCCGCGCGCGCGGCCTGCAGCCGCTGGCGCGGATCGTGGCCCACGCCACCCACGCCCAGGAGCCGCAGTGGTTCACCACCGCGCCGGTCGAGGCCATCCGCAAGGTCCTGGCCAACGCGGGCTGGGGCGTCGATGACGTCGACCTGTTCGAGGTCAACGAGGCCTTCGCCTGCGTCGCGATGGCGCCGGTGAAGGAGCTCGGCCTGCCGCACGCCAAGGTCAACGTCAACGGCGGCGCCTGCGCGCTGGGCCACCCGATCGGCGCGTCCGGCGCCCGCCTCGTGGTCACCCTGGTGCACGCGCTGCACGCCCGCGGCCTCAAGCGCGGCGTGGCCTCGCTGTGCATCGGCGGCGGCGAGGCCACCGCGATCGCGATCGAGCTTCCCTGAACCCGCCCCGTCCGCCCCGGCCATCGCGGCCGGGGTTTAACGGGTTGCTAACGCGGGCATTCAAACCATCGCTTGACACGCGACACCGCGTGTTCATTATGTGCAGGCGCGCCAACGCGCTCCCAACCACCTTTAGCGTCTGACGAGGACCACCATCATGTCGATCAACAAGACCCTGCTCGCCCTGGCCCTCGGCCTGGCCCTCGCCGCCTGCGGCAACACCGAGCAGCCGGCCGCCGAGGCCGCCGCCGAGGCGACCGCCGCCGCCGAGACCGCCACCGCCGAGGCGTCCGCCGCCGTCGAGCAGGCCGCCGACGCCACCGCCACCGCCGCCGAGGCCACCACCGAGGCCGCCGCCGCCACCGTCGACGCCGCCGCCACCGACGCCGCTGCCACCGTCGAGGGCGCCGCCACCGACGCCGCCGCCGCCGTCGAGGGTGCCGCCACCGACGCCGCCGCCACGGTCGACGCCGCGGCCGACGCCGCCGCCGAGCAGGTCGAGGAGACCGCCGAGGCCGCCGCCGAGGAAGCCAAGAGCGAGTAATCCCCCGGCGGCCCCGGCCGCCCGGCGATCACCCGTTCCAAGGGAAAAGCCCGCGCAAGCGGGCTTTTTCTTTTGGTGGCCATTGCGGCGACAATCGCACGCTCCCCCGCCGCCACGAGTGCCCGATGCCCGTCCTGCGCAGCCACCTCGACACCCGCAGCGAGGACTTCCTCGCCAACCACGCCGCGCTGCAGGCCGCCGTCGACGAGCTCCAGCGCCGCCTCGCGCGCGCCGCGGAGGGCGGCGGCGAGAAGGCCCGGCGCAAGCACACCGAGCGCGGCAAGCTGCTGCCGCGCGAGCGCATCGCGGCCCTGCTCGACCCGGGCTCGCCCTTCCTCGAGGTCGCGCCGCTCGCCGCCGAGGACATGTACGACGGCCAGGCCCCGGCGGCCGGCATGATCGCCGGCATCGGCCGCGTGCAGGGCATCGAGGTGCTGGTCGTCGCCAACGACGCCACCGTCAAGGGCGGCACCTACTTCCCGATGACGGTCAAGAAGCACCTGCGCGCGCAGGAGATCGCCCGCGAGAACCACCTGCCCTGCGTCTACCTGGTGGACTCCGGCGGCGCGTTCCTGCCGCTGCAGGACGAGGTCTTCCCCGACCGCGAGCACTTCGGCCGGATCTTCTACAACCAGGCCCGCATGAGCGCCGAGAACCTGCCGCAGATCGCGGTGGTGATGGGCAGCTGCACCGCCGGCGGCGCCTACGTGCCGGCGATGTGCGACGAGTCGATCATCGTGCGCGAGCAGGGCACCATCTTCCTCGGCGGCCCGCCGCTGGTGAAGGCCGCCACCGGCGAGGTCGTGGACGCCGAGAGCCTCGGCGGCGCCGACGTGCACACCTCCACCAGCGGCGTGGCCGACCACTTCGCCGAGGACGACGCCCACGCGCTGGAGATCGCGCGCGGCATCGTCGGCCACCTCAACCGCCGCAAGCGCGTCGACCTGGCCGTGCAGCCGCCGCGCGAGCCGCTCTACGACGCCCGCGAGCTCTACGGCGTGGTGCCGCGCGACACCCGCAAGCCCTTCGACATCCGCGAGGTCATCGCGCGGCTGGTCGACGGCTCGGAGTTCCAGGAGTTCAAGGCCCGCTACGGCAAGACCCTGGTCTGCGGCTTCGCCCACCTGCACGGCTACCCGGTGGGCATCGTCGCCAACAACGGCATCCTCTTCGCCGAGAGCGCGCTCAAGGGCGCGCACTTCATCGAGCTGTGCAACCAGCGCGGCATCCCGCTGGTGTTCCTGCAGAACATCACCGGCTTCATGGTGGGCCGCAAGTACGAGAACGCCGGCATCGCCAAGGACGGCGCGAAGATGGTCACCGCGGTGGCCTGCTCGAGCGTGCCGAAGTTCACCGTGGTGATCGGCGGCAGCTTCGGCGCCGGCAACTACGCGATGTGCGGCCGCGCCTACGGCGCGCGCTTCCTGTGGATGTGGCCCAACGCGCGCATCAGCGTGATGGGCGGCGAGCAGGCGGCCAGCGTGCTGGCCACCGTGAAGCGCGACGGCATCGAGGCCGCCGGCGGCGCCTGGAGCGCCGGGGACGAGGACGCCTTCAAGGCCCCGATCCGCGAGCAGTATGAGACCCAGGGCAGCCCCTGGTACGCCACCGCGCGGCTGTGGGACGACGGCATCATCGACCCCGCCGACACCCGCCGGGTGCTGGGCCTCGCGCTGTCGGCCTCGCTCAACGCCCCCGTCGAACCCGCGCGCTTCGGCGTGTTCCGGATGTGACCCGCCCGCACTGACCCGCCGCACCTGCCCCGAAGACACCAGACAAGGACGTCCCGCCCCATGCTCGTCGGCATCGACCTCGGCACCACCCACTCGCTCATCGGCGCCTTCATCGACGGCGCGCCGAGGCTGTTCCCCACTCCGCACGGCGGCCTGCTGACCCCGTCCGTGGTGGCCATCGACGACGCCGGCACGCTGCTGGTGGGCGAGGCCGCGCGCGAGCGCTGGCGCGCCGGCACCGGCGGCGCGGTGGCCGAGTTCAAGCGCTGGATGGGCAGCGAGAAGACGGTCCGGCTCGGCGACCGGGCGTTCCGCGCCGAGGAGCTCTCGGCGCTGGTGATCCGCTCGCTGGTCGACGACGCCGAGGCCGCCACCGGCGTGCGCCCCACCGAGGCGGTGATCAGCGTGCCGGCCTACTTCTCCGATGCCCAGCGCAAGGCCACCCGCACCGCCGGCGAGCTGGCCGGGCTGAAGGTCGAGCGCCTGATCAACGAACCCACCGCGGCCGCGCTGGCCTACGGCCTGCAGCAGAAGCTCGACGAGGCCACGGTGCTGGTGCTCGACCTCGGCGGCGGCACCTTCGACGTCTCGCTGCTGGAGCTGTTCGACGGCGTGGTGCAGGTGCACGCCAGCGCCGGCGACAACTACCTCGGCGGCAGCGACTTCACGCGCGCCATCGAGCTCGCCTTCTGCGCCGAGCACGGCCTCGCGCTCGAGCGGCTGCCGGCGGCGCTGCGGCCACGCCTGTCCTCGCTGGCCGAGCGGATGAAGCACGCGCTGTCGAGCGGCGTGCAGCGCTTCGAGCTGGAGGTCGAGGGCGCCACCCGCGCCTTCTCGCTCGACGAGGGCGACTTCGAGCTGCTGTGCGAGCCGCTGGTGCAGCGCCTGCGCGCGCCGGTGGAGCGCGCGCTGCGCGACGCCGGCCGCAGTCCCCGCGACATCAGCGAGGTGATCCTGGTCGGCGGCGCCTCGCGGATGCCGCTGGTGGCCCGGATGGCCTCGCGCATGCTCGGCAAGCTTCCGCTGCGCCACGTCCAGCCGGACGAGGCGATCGCGCTGGGCGCCTGCGTCGCCGCCGGCCTCAAGGCCCGCGACGTCGCGCTCGAGGAGGTGGTGCTCACCGACGTCAGCCCCTACACGCTGGGCATCGAGGTCTCGATGGACGGTCCGGGCGGGCGCATGACCAACGGGCACTTCGCGCCGCTGATCGAGCGCAATTCCACCGTGCCGGTCAGCCGCGGCGAGGTGTTCCACCCGGTCATGGACCACCAGCAGGAGCTCGACCTGCGCGTCTTCCAGGGCGAGCATCCGCGCACCGCCAGCAACATCGCGCTGGGCAGCCTGAAGATCCCGCTGCCCGGCCTGCCGCGGAGCGAGTCCGGCGTGGAGGTGCGCTTCACCTACGACATCAACGGCGTGCTGCAGGTCGAGGCCACGGTGCTGGCCACCAGGACGCGGCACGAGCTGATCGTGCAGCGCGCGGGGCAGCTGATCCCCGAGGCCGAGCTGCGCCAGCGCTTCGAGGCGCTGGCGGCGCTGAAGGTGCATCCGCGCGACCAGCAGGCCAACCAGGCCGTGCTGGCCCGCGCCGAGCGCCTGTACGCCGAATCGCTGGGCGAGCATCGCCACCAGCTGCAGGGGATGCTGGCCCAGTTCGCGGCCGTGCTCGAGGGCCAGGACCAGGCGAGGATCGCCGAGCACCGCGAGGCCTTCGCGCGCGCGCTCGACCAGTTCGAGCACGCCCCGTGGCGGTGAGGGACGGATTCGGCGCGCTCGGCCTGCCCCGCACCGCCAGCAGCCGCGAGGTCAGGCGCGCCTACGCCCGCCTGCTGAAGGCCACCCGGCCCGACGAGGACCCGCAGGCCTTCCAGCGCCTCCACGAGGCCTACGAGCACGCGCTGGCCATGGCGACCTGGCGCGAGCGGCAGGCGGCCGCGACCGCGGAGGGGGACGCTCCGGCCGACGAGGAGGCAGGCGCCGGCGATGCCGGCGAGCCATCGTCGGCCAGCCCCTCCGCGCAGGACGCGCCCGCGCCGGCGTCGCCGCCGGCGTCGCCGCCGACCCCGCCGCGCGCCATGCCCGCCCCGCGCCGCCCCGAGCGACCGCGCCCCGCGCCCTTCGCGCTGGAGCCGTTCCTGGACGAGCTCGGGCGCCAGCTGGGCGTCGAAGGCCGCCTGCGCGGCTGGCTGCAGCAGCACGAGGCGCTGTGGGACTTGGAGCTGAAGCAGGCGCTCGCGCTGCCGATCGCGCGCGCCCTGCCCGTCCGCGACTTCCTGCTCGACGAACCCGAGTACGAGGCCCTCCGGCAGTTCTTCGGGATCGACGCCACGCTGCTGCACCGGCACCACCTGTCGCCGCAGTGGCACCTGATCGAGCGCCGCGCCCGCGCCCACGCGCACGACCTCGCCGCCCGGCAACGGCTCGAGGCCATGACCCGCAGCCGCGGCGATCGCGATCGCCACGACGAGGGCGTGCGGCCGCCCGACACCTCGTTCTGGTTGGACTATCTCGCGTGGCGCGAGCTCTATGCGCCCCCGGACAGCGTGCGGCGCTTCATGCTGACGCTCTTGCCCACCGGCCCGCTGCGCGCCGCGCGGATGCTGGGTGACCTCGAGCGGCGCATCGGTCCGGAAGCCGCGGCGAAGGCCCTCGAGCACGGTGGCAAGGACTTCTGGCGCAGCGCGGGCGACATCGGCCGCTACACGCCCGAACGCCTGCGGATCGGTGCCCGGCGGCTGATCACGCTAGCGGGCACGTGGGTGCTGGCGCAGGGCTACCTGACCCAGGTCACCGTATTCGACTGGCCGGCGAACCGTGTCGACCTGGTGCTCGACATCGCGACCAAGGTGCTCGCCATCGGCGCCACCTGGGCCGCCCTCGGCGCGATCGTGGCCGGCGTGGTCCGCTGGCGGCGCGGGCGCGCGGCATGAGCCACGACCTGCGCCTGCTGGGCCTGCCCCGCGACGCGACGACCCGCGACATCAAGCGCGCGTACGCGCGCCTGCTCAAGGCCACCCGGCCCGACGGGGATGCGCGGGCGTTCCAGCGCCTGCACGAGGCCTACGAACGCGCCCTGGCGGCCGCGACGCGGCGCGAGGCGCACCCCGCCATCGACGACATCGACGACATCGACCACGATCCGGCGGGCGAGGAACTCAGCGCCGACGTGGAGCCCCTCCAGTCCGCGCACGCGCCCCACGGCGACGCCCACGCGGACCACCACCGGCTCCTCGACGGCGCCGACGCCACCCCCGCCCCGCCGGCGCCGCGCGTCTTCCACCTCGGCCCCTTCGTGGACGCGCTGGAGGAGCGGCTGGGCCACGGCGGCACGCGCCTGTTGGAATGGCTGCGGGCGGATCCCGTGCTGTGGGACGTGCAGGTGAAGCAGGCCGTCGCCGGTCCGCTGGTGCAGGCCCTGGCCGAACGCGGCGCGATCGTGGCCCATGAGGAGCTCGAGGCGCTGGCGACGTTCTTCGGGCTCGACATCCACGGCCTGCGCCGGCTCGGCATGCTGGAGGCCTGGACCCACCTGCTCGACACCGCCGAGGCCCTCGGCCTCGCCGACCGCCACGGCCCGGGCCGCGAGGAGCGCTGGCTCGAGGCACTCGCCCGGCGCGAGCTCATGGGCCCGCCGGATGCGGGCCGGCGCTGGCTGCTGAAGCTGCTGCCGCTCGCGCCGGGGCGGGTGGCCGCGCTGCGCGCCGACATCCTCGAACGCCTGGGCGACGCCGGTGGACGGCACCTCGACGACGATGCGCAGGCCTACTGGCGCGACGCGGGCGACACCCGCCGCTACGCGCCGGCGCGGCTCGCGCTGGGCGCCCTGCGCCTGCTCGCGCTGGTCGCCACGGCGCTGCTGGTGGCGGTGGCCCTGCCCTCGGGCCCGGACGCCGCGCCGCTGCAGGCGCGCCTCGCCACGGCCCTGTGGCTGTCGGGCGGGATCGCCGCGGGCTGGGCGACGCTGGGAGGCGCCTATGCGCTGATGGCGACGACCCACCGCGCGCTCGATGCGCGCGGGCTGCCGCGCACGCTGTGGACCGTGGGCCTGATGGTCGCGCTGATGCTGGTCGCGCTGGCCGCCGGGTCCGACGGCGAACGCCTGGCGGCCGGCCTCTTCGGCGGCGCCGTGGCGCTGGGGCGGGTCGCGATCCGCCGGCTCGGGCCGGCGATCGTGCTGGCCATCGGCAGCCTGCTGCTGGTGGCGTCGGTGCTGGGCCCCTGGCTGCCCGGCGACGTCCCGAAGGCCGGCCTGACGGTGCTGCTGGCCGGGCTGCTGGCGCCCGCCGCGCTGCTGGCCAGCGATCTGCGCCAGGCGCGCCGGGAGCGGCGGCCGCTGAACACCCTGCGGCCCGGCGAGCACGACCGCCGCAGCTGGCGCCTGGCCTTCGGCAGCGTGGTGCTCGGCGTCGCGATCGGCGCCGCCTGGCTCGCGCTGACCTGAGCCGGGCGGTCGGGCTGAGGGCCCGCGCCCGCCGGCTCAGCCGGCGCCGAACACCGCGCGCATGCCGGCCTCGTCGGGGTGCTCGATGACGCCGCGCTCGGTCACGATCGCGTCGATCAGCGCGCCCGGGGTGACGTCGAACACCGGGTTCCAGGCCGCGATGCCCTCGGCCACCGTGCGCACGCCACCCACGCCCAGCAGCTCGCCGGGCTCGCGCAGCTCGATCTCGATCTGGTCGCCGTGCGCGGTGGCCATGTCCACCGTGCTCGCCGGGGCCACCACCATCACCTTGACGCCGTGGTGCTTCGCGGCGATCGCGAGCTGGTAGGTGCCGATCTTGTTGGCGGTGTCGCCGTTGGCGCAGATGCGGTCGGCGCCGACCACCACCCACTGCACGCGGCCGGTCTTCATCAGGTGCGCGGCGGCCGAGTCGGCGATCAGGGTGGCGTCGATGCCGTCGCGCTGCAGCTCCCACACCGTCAGGCGCGCGCCCTGCAGCCACGGCCGCGTCTCGCCGGCGTACACCGCGGCGATGCGGCCGCCGGCCACGCCCGCGCGGATCACGCCGAGCGCGGTGCCGAAGCCCGCGGTGGCCAGCGAGCCGGTGTTGCAGTGGGTGAGCACGCCGCTGCCGGGCGCGATCAGCGCCGCGCCCAGCGCGCCCATGTGGCGGTTCGCGGCCAGGTCCTCGCGCGCGATCGCCTCGGCCTCGGCGTGCAGCTGGCTGCGCCAGTCCGCGCCGCTGGCGAGCAGGCGCGCGCGCATCCGCGCCAGCGCCCAGGCCAGGTTCACCGCGGTGGGGCGCGAGGCGTTGAGGCGCGCGAACGCCGGCGCCAGCGCCTCGGCCGCGGCGGGGCCGTCCAGCGCCTCGACCTCGTTCGCCGCCAGCACCGCGCCCCAGGCCGCGCTGATGCCGATCGCCGGCGCGCCGCGCACCACCAGCGCGTGGATCGCCGCGGCCACCTGGTCGACGTCGCGGCAGGCCACCTCCTCGGTGGCGAACGGCAGCTTGCGCTGGTCGAGCAGGTGCAGGGCCGCGCCGTCCCAGCGGATCGGGCGGACGCGGTCATAACGGTCGAAGTCGAGCATGGCGGCCACGTGTCGGAGCGATGGCGAAGGGGCGCGCAGTGTAAGGGATGCAGCGGTCGACGACGCGGACACCACTCGTCGGTTGGTGCACGCGCATGCGATCGATAGCCGAGGCCGCGCCACGCGGGCGTCGCGGGCCGAACCACCGACGAGTGGTCGCGCAATTGCGCCAGAGTGCGAGGCCGCACTCCGCCGAACCGCGCGTACTCCGACCACGCCGCCAATGCTGGCGACGCGACGATGCGTGGAGGCCCCGTGCAATTCCGTGACCGCTCCCTGCTGCGCCTGGCCGACGAG
Source organism: Lysobacteraceae bacterium (assembly GCA_051859045.1). Classification (GTDB taxonomy): domain Bacteria; phylum Pseudomonadota; class Gammaproteobacteria; order Xanthomonadales; family Xanthomonadaceae; genus JBHYGK01. Next base: position 16,579 of record JBHYGK010000016.1, read on the forward strand.
GCCACCCGCGCGGCGCAGTTCGACCAGCTCGCGCTCGCGCAGATCGTCGCCGGCGCCTACGACGTCGCGGGCGCGGCGATCGATGGCCCGTACACGCCGGTGTTCGACGAGTTCCGGCTGGGCGTCGTCGAGGGCAGCGCGCAACGCGGCCACGGCACCCTGCTTGATCCCGCCGGCGCCACCACGCGCTTCGACCTGCACCTTGAGGATCCGCGCCGGGACGCACTGGTGGAGTGCGACGCGCTGTGGCGCGGCGCGATCGTCGCGCGCGCCTCGCCGTCGAATGCCACGATCGAGGACGTCAGCGTGGCCTGGCCGCGCACCGGGGACCTCGAGCCGACCGAGCACCTCGCCGAGGGCAGCGTGCGCTTCAGCGCCGCGGCGCCGGTGGTGCCGCGCGCGATCGCGCTGCCGGTGACGGTGTGGCTGCTGGTGCGCGACGCCGACCTCGGCCTCGCCGCGCTGCTGTCAGACAGCCGCCGCCTGCGCCGCCGGCTCGACCCCGCGGAGTACGCCGCGCCGCGTCGGCGCGACCTGCCGCAACGCCATCCGATGCTGGTCGCCTGGCTCGTCCCCGGCGCCCTGTTCGACGACGACGACTGGCCGGGCGCGACGCCCGGCATGACCCCCGTCGCGCGCCGCGCCGCCCGGCGCCAGCGCGCCGGGCACTGGCTGGCGCGCGAGGGCATCGGCCTCGCCGTGATGCCCGACTGACCCTTTCCCGCGCCGACCGACCCCCTGGAGAACCGCCATGCCCGTTGCCGCCTATCCCTTCATCGATGTCCGCATCGACACCTCCGCCCTGCAGCCCGTCGCCCAGCGTTCCCCCGGCGTCATCGCCGTCGTCGGCACCACGCCGGCGGACGCCGCCGGCGGCAGCGCCGCGGTCAACCGCCCCTACCCCGTGTACACCGCGCAGGACGCCGCGCGGCTTTTCGCGCTCGTCAACGCCGACGGCACCGTCACCTCGACGCCGCTGTACGCCTCGCTGCTGCTCGCGCTGCAGCAGGACCCCAAGCCCGCGCTCGTGTATGGCGTGCGCGCCGCCGGCACCGCCTACGCCGCGGCCCTGTCGTCGCTGGAGGCCGCCGACGACGTCACCTTCGTCGCCCTCGCGGGGGTCACCGACATCGGCGAGGCCGCCGCGGGCGGCACGCCGGCCTCCGGCCTGATGGCGCTGAAGGCCCACGTCGAGGCGATGTCCGCCCAGGGCCTCAAGCGCATCGGCGTGGCGATGGTCGACCCCGCGATCGCCAAGTCCAACGACTACGTCGACGACATCACGACCGACTACGAGGTGCTGCGCAGCGACGCCAGCCGCATGGTCCTGGTGGCCGCCCGCGGCGCCGACGGCGACGCCGCCACCGCCGCGATGTCGGCGATGGCCGGCTTCGCGCCGCACGTCTCGCTGGTGCTCAAGCGCCTGCGCGGCGTGAAGATGCCGCTGCAGTCGCAGTACGGCCCGGCCGAGATCGTCGGCCTGTCCAACGCCAACATCCTGCCGATCATCGACCCCGAACTGATCACCGGCTCGAGCCTGCACTTCTCGGAGGGGCGCTGCTTCACCTCCGACGAGTCGCTGCTCTACGTCGACATCGTCCGCACCCTCGACGACATCGAATTCCGCCTCAAGGCCGGCCTGATCGGCCTGGTCGGCGACGCGCGCATCACCCGCGGCGGGATGATCCGGCTCAAGAGCCAGGTCGAGGGGATCCTCGGCCCGCTGCAGCGCGCCAACGTCATCACCGCCTTTGCCGTCGACATCCCGGTGCTGTCCGCGCTCGACATCCCCGAGGAGGCCCGCACGCCGACCGACCTCGCGCTCATCCAGACCGCGCGCGCCGAGCGCAGCGTCGACCTGCTCGTCACCGTCACCTACGGGCCCGCGGTGCACCGCCTGCGCGTCGCGCTGACCCCGAAGTTCTGATCCCGCCGCCCCGCCCATCCGCCAACCCGAGGACGCCGCCATGCCCGACTGGAAGACCCGCCTTGCCGTGAGCTACGTCGACGAGAACAACACCACCGTCGACATCACCCCCATCGACTCGTTCTCCCCGAGTTTCGCGCTCGCCGCCGAGACCATGCATTCGCTCGAGCAGACCCACATCGGCGTCATCTACTCGCCGAAGCAGATGAACTTCACGATGACCGTCAAGGCCATCGGCGACGTCGCCGCGCGGCTCACCGCGCTGGCGATGCAGGGCAAGCACTTCGACGTCACCCTGCAGGAGGCCGACGGCACCGACTGGGCGTTCAACGCCATCGTGATGAGCCGTTGCCTGATCACCGCCTGCACGCCCACCTCGGCCACGCCGACGGGCGCCCCCAGCGCGACGTTCTCGGGCGTGAGCCTGGGCGCCTCGATCGAGGGCAAGGGCGGCATCAAGGCCTCCATGCCGGGCCGGGTCTGAGGCGCGCCGCGATGGACGACGACACCGACGCCACGGCCGCCGGCAGCCCCGGCTTCAGCGGCACCCGGGGAGGGGGCGTGCACTACCACTTCCCGGTGCTGGTCGACCTGCGCGCGGCGGAGACCGCCGCGCTCGACGTCGACGCGATGGTCGAGCTCGCGCTCGCCCGCCTCGCCGCCAACACCGACGCGCTGGGCTGAGGCCGGCCCATGTCCCTGCACGCCGTCCTGCCCTGCACGCTGCGGCTCGTCGACGCCGCCACGCTCGCCACGGACGATGGCGTCGCGGCGGCGCTGCGGGCGCCGCTCGCGCGCAACATGGCGCGCGCGGCGGCGGCGCTCGCCGCCGAGGGGCAGCCCACCCGGGGCCGCGTGCATCCGGCGCGGGTGACCTGGCGCGGTGATCCCGACCGCCTGCCCTCCCCCGATGCCCGGCTCGAGATCGCCGACCGCATCACCGCCCTCATCCTCGAGCTCGCCGCGGCCCAAGGGCTCAGCGGCGGCCGAGTGGCCGAAGACGACGAGGACTCGCCCAGGCCGTGGCGCCGCCTCGGGTCCTGGCGCCTGCGGCTGAAGGTGGCCGATTACCTCGCGTTCGCCCGCCAGGTCGATGCCACGCTCGCACTCGGCGACCTGTTCCTCGACGTCGCCCACGAACACCGCAGCTGCCAGGTCTGGCTGGTGGGCATCGGCGACCTGGTCGAAGCCGGGCCCCTGTTCGACGCGGTCGCCACGCGCATGGAAGCGGCGATGCCCTGCCCGGCGGGCCAGGTGGGGCTGTGGCTGGCCTCGCACTTCGAGCACCACCGCCTGGCCCTGCTGGCGCTGCCGGGCACCCGCGCGCTCGACGGCGCCCTGCCGTCGATGGCCGACAGCGCCCGCCACCATGTCGGCGCCGACGAGCAGCTGGCGTACCTGCCGGGCGCGCAGGTGCTGATGACCCGGATGCGCCTGCCCGAGCCCGCCCACCTCAGCGTGCCGCCCGGCGGCGAGGCGGCGTTCTGGGCCCTGCTGCGCAGCATGCTGCGGGGCCCCGACCGGCGCGCCCGCGCCGATGCGGCCGAGCAGGCGGTGGCGCTGCGGGCGATGCCCGACGCCGTCGCCCTGATCCGCGAGGCGCTGGCCTCCGGCGACGCCGCCGACCTCGGTCCGCTGGGCATCCGCCACGCGATGCTCGACGCGCTCGCGGCGGTCCGCGGCCGGCCGTGGTCGGTGGTGCTGCTGCTCGTCGACGGCACCGCGCATCCGCTCGACACCACCGCCGACGGCGTGTTCCGCACCTGGCTCTCGGGCCCGGACTGGCCCACCGCCCTGGCGGCGATCGAGCGCGTGCTGGTGGAGGCCGAGCCCGACCGCCAGCGCCTGGCCGCGCGCTTGCTGCTGCGCCTGCGGACCTGGCTGCGCGAGCCCGAGGGCCGGCGCCGGGTCGCGCTGGCGCGGACGCTCGAGGCGCTGCTGCGGCGGCGCGACCTGTTCACTGGCGGCGCGCTCGGCCTGGAGTCGCAGCGCCTGCTGATCCTCGACCGGATCGCGATCATCGAGGCGCTACGCCTGCGGCTCGCACGCGGCGTCGCGGGCTCGCCCTTCGGCGACCCGCACCGCGACGCCGACCTCGAGGTCCTCCAGCGCTTCGGCGCGGGGCTGGTGGCGGCGGGCGACGGCACCGGCGAGCTCGCGATGGAGGCGCTGGAAGCGCTGCGGGCGCGCCTGGAGCGCCTGACCACCGTGGTCGACGACCTGATCGCGCGGGTCGACGGCCTGCACGCCGGCGTGCGCGAGGTCCGCCGCGCGCTGGAGGACAGCGTCAACCAGGGCGACGAGGTCACCGTGCTGTTCGACCTGCGCCGGCGCCTGGTGGGCCTGCTGCCCGACGCGCTGGCGTCGGGGTTCTTCGAGGGCGACCTGGCCGAGGCGCTGCAGGCCTGCGAGGCCTTCCACGAGACCCTGGCCGCCTACAAGTTCCGGCTGGCGCGCACCGAGTTCAACGCCGCCAACCGGCTGCTGGTCGAAGACGCGGTGCTTGAGCAGGTGCCGCGCCTGGGCACGATCCGCGAGCAGGCGTTCTGGGACATGCGTTCGACCCTGCGCGAGGAGCACGAGCGGCTGCAGCGCCGCTTCGCGCCGCTCACCCGGCTCGACGCGGGCGCCTTCACCGTCGTGCTTCGCGACGATCGCGGCCGCGTGCACGACTTCACCGGCCCGCAGAGCCTCGAGGACGCGATCGCCTGCCAGTCCCAGGTGGCCGCGTTCCGGATCCGGGTGGCGATGTTCGGCGACTTCGCCACCGCCATCGCCCTGCACGACCAGCTGCTGACCCACGAGATCGGCGACGGCGAGTTCCGGCGCGCGCACGGCGCCTGCCTGCAGGCGATCCGGGCCGAGATCGGCGAGGCCTGGAACGCCTCCGCGGCCGACCCGGCCGCCTTCCAGCGCTACCTCGACCGCAATCCATCCTACGTCCGCGCCTTCCGCGAGATCGACGCGGCGATCCACCGCGAGGTGCGCGAGGCGATTGCGATCGAGGTGCTGGTCACCCTGGTCATCGGCCTGGTGAGCTTCGGCATCGGCCTGGGCGTGCGCGCGCTGATGGTGGGCCGCACGATCGCGCTGATCCGCACCGCGGCCGCGCTCGAGACCGCGATCTTCGCCGGCGAGGTGCTGCTGCAGACCGGCGGCCAGCTGGCGCTGCGCGCGGCCTACGACCGCGACATGGGGCCTGGCACCGTCCTCAGCACCACCCTGCACAACGTCGTGATGGGCGGCGGCATGCGCGGCCTGGCGCGCCTGGGCGCGCCGCTGATGCAGCACGGCTGGCGCGGCTTCATCGCCTTCCACGGCCTCAGCGCCTCGGTGATCACCGGCGCGGGCGCGCTGTCGGAGCGCATCCGCAGCGGCCGCTGGCCGGCGGACATGGAGGCCTTCCTCACGCTGTCGCTGGCGAGCTACGTGGTGATGGCCGGCCTCAGCCACGGCCTGCAGCGGATGATGCTGCCGCGGCTCGAGCCGGGCATGCGCGACCGGATGATGGCGTTGGCCCGACAGCTCGACGCCTCCAACCGCTCGCTGTTCGAGGAGATGCAGGACGCCGCGGAGCGCGGCATCCTCAGCCAGCAGCGCTTCGCCACGCTGCGCGCGCGCATGCGCGCCAACGTCGCCACCGCGCGCGACCACGTGGCGCGCATGCGCGGCACCGGCATCCGCTCGGCCGAGGACATCGACTACCTCGACGGCCGCCTCGCCGAGATGGACGGGATGATCGCCTCGATGGAGTTCGTCGCGCCGCCGGGCTATCGCGTCCTCGGCCCGGGCGGCGCCAGCGTGCGCGCCCTGCCCGCGCCCGACGCGATCGACGGCGTGCGCGCGGGCGGCGACGCCCTGACCTACCACGTCGACGCGCGCCGCGGCGGCGCCGCGACCGACGCGATGCTGGCCCGCTACGAGGCCGCGGGCTATGCCATCGAGCGCCATCCCAGCGGCCTGGTCCGCGTGGCCACGCCCGCCGGCCGACTGGCCTTCGTGCTGGACCCGAGCCCGCTGGCGCTGGGTCCCGGCCCGCGGCCGATGCTGGCCCTGCCCCCGGGCGACCCGATGCCGCGGCTGCTCGGCCCGGGCGGCGAGCCGCGGACGATGACCCTGCTCGAGCGCGCCGCCGGCCAGGGCTACCTGACCGCCGAGGCGGCGCAGGCGCTCGAGGCCCGGATCGCCGCGATCAACCGCGATGCGATGACGGTCGTCGAAGCGGCCCCCGAGCACACGCAGCTGCTGATGCTGCGCGTGCTGCTGCAGGACTACACGCAGCCATGGGTCTGGTGGCCGATCGATAGCGTGCGCGGCCTGCGCGCGATGCTCGACACCGGGCGCGGCATCCCGCTGCGCGCAGTGCTGCGCCTGGTCGAGGCCCGCGGTCCGGCCGACGCGGGTCGGGTGATGGGCCTGTACCACGACATCGCGGATTGGCCCGCCTCGGCGCTGCTGGTCGGCGACGAGGTCGCGCCTTCGACGTCGGTGGCGCTGATCGAGGCCTACGACACCCTGCGCCGCGCGCGCGTCAGTCTCCCCGCCGACATGGGGCAGGACGCGGTCTGGGGGCTGCAGCGCTGGATCCGCGACGGCCGCGACCTGCCCGTCGAACTCAAACGAATCGACCTCGACCAACGCCGGCTGCGGCTGGAAGCCGACAGCGCCCGCCGGGATCCGCGCGAGGCGCCGCCCTCGCGCCTGCGCGAGGTGCTGCGGCGGCACGCCGCCCCGCTGGACGGGATCGACCTCTACGCCGGCAGCGCCCACGATGCCGCCGGCCGCCTCGTGGCCGCCGGCCAGGCCGCGGGCGGCCAGCTCGACCCGGCGCTGCGCCCCACCCTCGACCAGATGGTGCAGCGCTACCGCGACCTCGTGGCCCGCCTGCAGGCCGGAGGCAACGTGGAACGCAACGTCGAGGGCGGTCGCGACGAACTCGACGCCATCCTCGGCGTGATGCAGGCACGCGGACAGGTGTTCTCGCTCGGCACTGCGTACCGGGTCGAGATCGATCCCGGGCTGTATCCGCTTCCGCGCGGAATCACCCTGGTCGGCCATCCGTCCCGGGTCGCCATCCAGCTCGACGTCGGCGCCCACGCGATCGACGGCAGCATGCTGGTGATGGAAACCACGACCGGTGACCTCCGGTTGCCCGACGCGCTGCGCGCCCTCGACCCCGATGAACCCGCCTCGCCCGCCACCGCCGACTGGTCCGCCCTGGACCCCTCGGTCGCCAGCGACCGCAAATGGATGCAGGCCATCAAGCTGCGCGCCGCCGCGCTGTTCGCGCACGACCTCGGCCAGAACTGGGGCGGCTCGCCGATCCCGGCGCCGGTGCTGCGCATGCGCATCGGCCGAGCCAACCCCGCCGCTCGCCGCGCGCTCATCGCGCTGGGCTACGAAGTCATCGAGACGGACCCCTGACCCATGGCCATCACCTCCAGCTACCAGAACTACCTCACCGTGCCCTCGGCGATCCTGTCCGACGGCCTGCTGCCCGTGCCGCTGTGGGCGGTGACCTCGATGCAGCTCGCCCAGGCCTACCACATGCCGCCGATCGGCAGCAGCGGCGCGCGCGCCATCGTCGGCACCCACGACGACACCATCACCCTCACGGCGCAGCTGGTGGGCGCCGAGCGCTACGCCTGGAAGTTCGCCCTCGAGACGCTGGCCGAGACCGCGCGCCGCGGCGGCGCGCTCGAGTCCTGGAGCGGTGGCCTCGCCACCGGCCTGATCCTGGTGACCTCGATGACCATCCGCACCGACCTGCAGGTGCAGGCGATGAGCTTCACCGCCAGCGCCGCCAAGCGCGACGTGCTCGACGTGAGCATGACCCTCGTCCACCTGCCGCGCCCCTCGGCGCTGGGCAAGCTGCTCGACGTCGCCTCGATCGGCATCGGCGCGCTCGCCGACTTCGGAGGCAACTGACATGGCCACGCCCCGCTTCCCGATCGAGCAGCTGCTGGTGCCCGAGCCGCCCCAGGCCCCGCCGGAGGGCTGGGAGGTCCGCGACGAGCGCCTGCTGGCCGGCTTGCCCCATCGCATCGACCTCGGCGATGGCCTCGACCTACTGCTGGTGCTGCCCACCGGCGAGGCTGCTCGCTGGCGCACAGGCCCCGGCGACGCCACGGTGACCCGCGCCGAGGGCCAGCGCGCCCCCGCGCCCCCCGCCGGCGCGCCGCCCGCGCGCGACCTCGACCGGGTTCCGGCGCGCCTGCTGCTGCGCCAGCGCGGCCGGGTGGCGTGCGCGCTGCCGCTGGCGGCCGGGCGCACCGAGCGCGTCTCGCTCGACCTCGACGGCCGCGGCGGCCCGCTGCTGGAGCTGCGCGTGCTCGACTGGGACCTGCGCGTGGGCCACCTGCGCGGCGCCGGCGACGTCGGCGGCGGGCTGCGGATCGCGTGGCGGCGGATCGAGGAGGCGGTGGCGGTGTTCTCGACCCCGCCGATGCCTCCGCACCTGCGCCCGCGCATCCCCCTGCCCGACTGCCTGCTCTCGGCCACCGGCCTGCAGGTGCTGCGCCCGGCGCTGCGCTTCACCGCCAAGCAGCGCCAGCTGGCGCGGCGCAAGGGACGCCGGTGAGCGCGCTGCTGCTCTCGCCCGGCGCGGTGGCGGTCGGCAACGACGCCGGCTGGCACCTGCGCTTCCTGCGCGCCGACGGCAGCCTCGCGGCCGAATTCGGCCGCGACGACTACCACGCCGAGATCACCGCGACCCTGCCCGCGGGGCTGGAGGGCGGCGAGTACCGCATCGAGGTCGAGGGCGTCGGCGAGGCCGACTACGCCAAGGTCTCGCAGGCGGTGGTGCCCGAGCGGCGGGCCACGCGCGTCGAGCTGTACCTATTCTGGCGCGACACGCGCTCGGTGCTGGGCTACCTGGCCAACGTCACGGGCGTCACCGACCTCGCGTCCAGCCCGGGCGCCGCCGACCTCGCCCCGCACCGGGTCGCGGTGCTGGCGATCTCCAGCCTCAAGCGCGTCAAGGGCAGCCGCCGCCCGGTGATGAAGCTCGAGGCCCGCGAGGCGGTGTTCGACGACGCCAGCGGCCGCCCGATCTGCGGCGAGATCGGCGCCGAGGCGCCGCTGGCGCTGGCCGCGCGGCTGGCGCGCAACGCCGGCATCGACGTCATCGAGCATGCGCTGCCGGCGGCGGCCGATCCGGCGGTGCCGACCTGCGGGCCTGAACGCGGCCAGCGGCTGCACGCCGCGCTGGGCTGGCTGGCGGCGCGGCTGGAGGAGGCCAGCGGCCTGTACGGCCGAGGCCAGCTGCTGGTGCGCGACGGCCGCCTGCACATCGGGCCGCGACCGATTCCCCTGCTCGGCGGCGATGGCATCGCGCTGCACGACGGCAACGGCCTGGTCGAGAGCGAATCGCTGGCCTCGATCGAGATCGATCCCGGCTGGCGGCCCTGCGACCACGAGGGCCGGCCGTCGCCACGGCGACGCCAGTTCAAGCTGCTGCTCAAGGGGCGCGCCGACCTCAAGCCCGGCGACGTGGTCCGCTTCAAGCCCGCGCCCGGCGACGGCGAGCCGGGCCCGGGCCATTGGACCGGCGCCCTCGGCGAGTCGGTGCTGGCGATCGCGGGCGGCCAGCTGCTGCCGGGCTTCGGCGAGACCACGCCCGACGGCAGCTGGGTGAGGCTCTACGTCGCCACCGCCACCCATCGCCTCGGCCGCACCAGCGGCTTCCAGACCACCCTGACGGGCGTCGAGCTCGGCCCGGGCGAGGACGGTTGGGACCTGCGCGGCGAGGAGCGCCGCGACGCCTGCGTCGAACCCGGTGCCGAGGGCGGCAGCGCCGCCGCGCGCGCCGCGGCCGCCCAGCGCCGGCTGGTCGAGCGCACCCTCGCCGGCCGCGCCGGCACCGAGGTCGCCGAGGTCCGCGCCACCCACGGCAGCGGCAGCGCCGAGCCGCCTTCGCAGACGGTGACGCTCTGGAAAGGCCTGGTGAACGGCGATGGCGGCGTGCATCAGAGCCGGCGCCTCGCGCCGCGCCGCCCCAGCGACCAGGTCAGCATCGGCGCGCCCTGCGCCACGCCCTTCGCGTGGGGCCGCTGCGGCCTCGTGGTGCCGCGCTATCCCGGCACCCGGGTCGTGGTGACCCATCGCGGCAACGATCGCGGCGAGCCCATCGACATCGGCGCGCTCTGGGAGTCCGGCCAAGGCCCCGACTCCCAGCCCGGCGACTGGTGGCTGGGCCTGCCGGCGGAGATCCCCACGAACCGCCGCGCCAGCCTCGCCGACGATGCCGAGCCACAGCGCCCCAGCGGCAAGGCCAGCAACGACCTCATCGACGCCGACGGCAACCGCGTGATCGAGGTCGGCAGCTTCACCCTGCGCTTCACCCGCGACGGGCTGCACGAGGCCGGCGAGCGCCCGGCCGCCGGCACGCCCGACGCGGTGACGATCGAGCACGCCGGCGGCGACTCGCGCATCCGCATGAACGCCGACGGCAGCATCGAGGTCACCGGCAAGGGCATCACCCTCGACGCCGGCACCGGCGACATCGTGCTGCGCGCCGGCGCGGTCAAGGTCGAATGAGGACGCCCCATGCCCAAGGTCCTGACCACCGCGAGCCACGTCGACTGCCTGCACAGCGGGCACGCCACGCTGTCGAGCACGGCCAAGCTGCAGGTCGCCGGCGCGCCGGTGCTGCTCGAGACCGGCACCAGCGCCTGGACGATCGCCGGCTGCACCGTGGCGGTGAGCAACGCGCCCACCAAGCCCTGCACCAAGCTCATGGGCGTGCTCGCCGGCGCCTCCACCAAGCTCAGCGTCGGCGGCGTCGCGGTGCTGCTCGAGACCTTCCGCGCCAGCACCGACGGCGTGCCCACCCCCTCCACCGCGTCCGCCGGCGGCGGCGCGGCCAAGCTGGAAGCCCCCTGATGGCCACCCACGACGCCCAGACCTCCGCCCTGCTGCAGGCCCGCCTGCTCGGCTGGGCCCCGCTTACCGAACCCACCGGCGAGGGCCTGGGCCGCGACCTCGTGCTGGCGCGCACCGCGGGCACGCTCGACCTCGCGCGCACCACGCCCATCCAGTCGCTGACCCAGGCGCTGGTGCACGCCCTCACCACCCGCCTCGGCGACGACGTCTTCGACGTGCGCTTCGGCTTCGACGGCCTCGACGCGATGGCCGAGGAGCACGACCCGCTGCTGGTGCGCGAGCGCATCCGCATCGCCGTGATCCAGGTCCTGCGCCGCGAACCGCGCGTGCGCCGGATCCTCGACGTCCGCCTCGACGGCGGCGGGCTGTCCGACCCGCCCGGCGCGGGCGACGTCCGCGAACTGCAGGTCGCGGTCGCCTTCGAGGCGACCAGCGGCGAACGCGTCCACCTCAACCTCGGAGCGATCGGCCACCATGTCTGACACGACCCCCACCACGATCGACACCGCCGACGTCCTCGCGGTCGACGCCGCCCTCGCCCGCGACACCGGCGGCGAGGCCTACGGCATCACCGCCGCCGGCTTCGTGCCCAAGCCCTACGCCCGCCTGCTGGCGGAGAAGCTCGCCCTCGCCCGCCAGCTGGTGGGCCCGGACCTCGACCTCGGGCCGGCGTCCGCGATCCGCAAGCTGCTCGAGATCGGCGCGCTCGAGGAGACCCGCACCTGGGCCGCGCTTGGCAGCGCGTTCGACGACAGCTACGTCGTCAGCGCCACCGGCACCGCGCTCTCGCGCCTCGGCGAGGAGCTCGGGCTGGCCCGGCCGCACCTGCCGGCGCGCGGCCGCATCACCCTCAAGCTCATCGCCGCGCTGGCCAGCCCGACGGCCACCCTCGACCTGCCGCGCGGCGCGCGCCTGCTCACCGAGGGCGGCCACCACGTCGCCCTCGACGAGCGGGTCGAGCTCTCGGCCCAGGTGCCCGAACGCGAGGTCGGCGTCAGCGCGTTCTACCCGGGCCCCGAGCACAACCTCGACCCGACCGTCGAGGAAGGCGGCGTGTTCGTGCAGCGCATCAGCCGCTGGAACCCGCTCGACGCCAAGCTCGCCGGACTGTTCGCCGCCGAGCAGGTCGCCGGCGAACCGCTCACCGAGATCCGCCACACGCGGCCACTCGCGGGCGGCGCCCAGCGCTGGAGCGACGAGCGCTACCGGAGCCTGCTGCTCGGCGCGCCGCGCTCGACCTGGACGGTGGAGGCGATCGAGACCGCGGTGTCGATGGTGCCCGGCGTGCGCCAGGCCAAGATCAGCGACGGCTGGGGCGGCCTCGACCTCAGCCAGTCGATCTTCGGCAACTTCAACTTCATCGAGCGCCTGTTCGCCGGCGAGCGCGACCTCGGCTCGCCCTACTACTTCAGCGTCCTCGTCGCGCCGACCCCGGCCGCGATCTGGGAGGGGCCCGACGGGCTGCGCGCGAGCATCGAGTCGGCCATCGACGACCTGCGCCCGATCAGCATTTTCCCGCGCATCGAGCAGGCGGTGCAGGTCGGCGTGGGCCTGCGTGGCCAGCTGGTGGTGAAGGGCCTGCCGCTGCCGTCGGGCTCGCGCGCGGCGGTGAACGCCTCGGCCGCGGCGCGCGAACTCAAGCAGCGCCTGCTGCTGCGCGTGCAGCGCTACATCGACGCGCTCGGCTTCGGCGAGCCGGTGCGGGTGTCGGAGGTGATGTGGGCGCTGATGAACGAGCCCGGCATCGCCGACGTGCAGGACCTGCGGCTGCTGCGCTTCCCGCCGGGCTTCGAGGGCGTCGACCTCGGGCCGGGCGCGGTGGCCGGCGGCGAGCCCGAGGTGCTGGGCTGCGGCGCGAACCTGCGCCTGGCGGTGAACCAGGTGGCGGCGTTCGTGGATGACGCCAGCGGCCTCGAGATCATCTGAGGACCCGACCATGCCCACCCTCGACGCTCCCTTCAACGCCCTCGGCTCGGCCGCGCACGCCAACCAGGTCGCCCACGTGGTCGGGCCGCTGCGCGACGGCGCCCGCCGCCTGCCCCTGGCCATCGACGCCGCCGGGCACCTGGGCCCGGACACCGCCCGGCGCGAGCCGCTGCTGCTGGCGATGCTGCGCCGCGACCTCGGCGACGAGACGCTCGTGGTGCGCTTCCGGCGCGACCCCGCCGGCGCCGACGAGGCGCTGCCGCCGCTCCGCTTCGCCCCGTGGACCGAGGCCGGCGCCAGCCTGCCCGCGATGGTGCTGCCGGTGGATCCCACCACCCGCCATGCCGCACCGGTGCGCTTCGCGCTCGCCGCCGAGCGGCTGGTCGCCGGCGCCGTCGTGGCCATCCCCACCGCCCAGCTCGCGCAGTGGCTCGACGTCGAGCTCCTCGAAGGCACCCTCGGTCGCCTGGCCTTCGTGATGGGTGCCGAGCAGGCCCGCCTGCGCCGCACCCTGCGCGAGCTCCAGCACATGCGCCTGCTGCCCACCGCCCGCGGCGCCGCGCTCGACCGGCTCGGCGCCGCGGTCTCGGTGCCGCGCCTGCAGGACGCACCGCGCTGGGACGTCGAGGCCGGCGAGATCCTCACCGGCCCCGAGGATGGCGGCCGCCCGGTGCAGGAGCCCGACGACGCCTACCGCCACCGGCTGGCGATCTACCTGCCGCGCCTGCATCGCAGCCGCCCCGCCCTGCTCGAGGCCATCAACGGGCCGGGCGCGGACGACGCCCCGAACGCCGGCCTGCTGGCCCGGGTCGGCGTCGACGCGCGCGTGCGCCTGGTCGAGGACGACAACCCGTTCGTGTTCGCGGTGCACCTGGTCGCGACCGGGCCCGACACCCAGCGCCTGGCCTTCCTCGCGCACCTGCGCGCGGCCTGGTTGATCGCCCCGCAGCAAGCGCTCGAAGACGACCGCTTCCTGTCCACGACGGCGCGGGCGCGGGCGCGCGCGCTGCGCACGCGGCTGCTGCGCGACTGGGGCTTCGCGGCGGGCCAGCACGTGGCGCCGATGCTCGCCGAGGCGCTCGACCTCGTGGGCCGCTGCCGGCAGGCGCTGCTCGGCGCCGGCGTGCCGCGGCTGGCGGTGCATCGCGCCCAGGACGACGCCGGCGGCAGCCGCTACGCGCTGGGCCTCGGCCTCGACACCGATGCGCCCACCGCCGCCCAGCTGGGCCAGCTGCGCGCCGCGGTGCTCGACGACGACCGCGTCCCCGGCGACGACCCCGCGGTGGAGGGCATCGTGCAGCGTCTGCGCGCCGCGGGCGTGCCCGAGGCCGCGGCCGACCCCGACGGGGCCTGGCTGTTCCAGGCCTGTGGCCTGCGCAGCGTGCACCGGCTGGCCAGCGGCCACCTGTATGTCTCGCACATCACCACCGGCGGCCTGTTCGTCGAGGGCCCTGACCGCCTTTCGGCTGGCGCCAGCGAGACCCTGCGGGCGCGACACCCCGCGCACGGCGACGGCAGCCGGCACGCCCGGCTGGACGAGGCCCTGGCGGCGGCCGAGGCGCGCCGCGCGGCAGACGGCGACGCGGCATGGACGCGGCTCGATGGCGCCGCGCTGGCGGCCAGCTGGACCGCGGCCATCGGGGACGCCGGCACCGGCGACACCTTCGCCCGCGCCGGCCTGCCCGAGCTCGACCCGGTGCTGCACCAAGCCGCGCCGCGCCTGGCGCGCGTGCCGGCGGAGATGCTGGTGGGCCTGCGCCTGCCCGCGGCCCAGGCGCAGGCCGTGCGAGACGGCAGCCAGGCCGGCGTCGACGCGCTCGGCCGCGTCCGCGAGGCGCTCGCCGCAGCCGGCTTCGTGGCGTGCTGGCCCATGCGCACGGGCGCGGGCGAGATCGTGCTGACCTGCTCGATCATCGGGCTGCCCGGGGTGGGTACGCCGCTCGGCCCCCGCCGCGCGGCCGGCTTCCGCTGGTACAGCGTGCCGCTGCAGGGCGAGGCGCCGACGGTGGGCGCGCTCGGCAGCCGCACCAGCGTGCGTGCGGCCGCCACCCCGGGCCTCGCGGCGATCGTCTGCGTGGGCTACGCCCGCGATCCCGCGCTGACCGATCCCTACGAGTGCCGCGTCGAGCTGCCGGAAGGGGCCACGCTCGACCTTCGCCAATACGAGTACCTGATGAACGTCCTCGCGCACGCCCACCCCGCCGGCGTCGAGGTCAACACCTGGACGCTGCGCCAACGCCACGTCGACCTCGCCGGCGACGGCCGCGCCAGCCCGATCCCCCCGCGCATCGCGCGCGCCTACCGCCAGTTCCGCCGGCCTCGCCATCGTGGCGAGCTCGGCGTCGGCCTCGACGAGTAACCGGAGCCCGCCATGTCCAAGCATTCGATCAACGTCAACGGCATGACCGTCGACACCCTGTACTCCGAGATGCGCCAGATCGGCCTGGTCGAATCGGAGGCCGCGCTGCTGGTGAGCAGCTGGATCTTCGAGAACTACGGCCGCCAGCGCCGCGTGTTCGACTTCCGCACCCCGATGCGCCCCGCCGAGGCCGACTGCGGCAGCCAGTTCAACCGCGCCTTCGCGCATGCGGACTGGATCGACGGCGAGAGCGTCGTCCAGGCCGAGGCGACGGCGGGCGAGGACGGCTTCAACCTGCGCTTCCATCGCATCGAGGGCGACTTCGACGGTGTGAAGGCCGACCTGCTCGAACTCTTCGCCTGCGTGGCCTCGCTGCGCCGCGAGGTGCACGCGCGCTTCGACGAGTTGAAGGTCGAGATCAACCGCATCAACACCGACCTCCACCAGTGCTGCAACAAGGGCGGCGGCATCGGGCCGATCGTCACCGGCCCGCTGCAGGACGGGCCCTTCGACGGGCTGGTCCATGCCGGCGACTACCTCGGCCGGATCGAGCGCGACGGCCGCCCCTACGACCTGTGGCGGACCACGCAGGGGATGATGGTGCTGCCGCACGTGGTCACCGTCGGCGGCGGCTTCGGCGACCCGCGGGTCACCACGCCGGGTGCGGTCGCGGAATGGGTGCAGGGTCGCCCCGACGTCCGCGACGCGATCGGCTCCGGCCGGATGGACAAGGGCGAACTGGTCCGCAAGTTCGGCGCCGAGCGCCTGCCCAACGGCCTCTCGTTCGCGGAGGGCCTCGAGATCCTTCCCGACACCTACTCGGTCAAGGGCGTCGACGACATGATCCGCGAGCTCAGCGGTCGCCAAGCCGCGGCGATGCGCACCGAGCAAGGCGCGGTGCGCAAGGTCGGCGAGGCGCTCGGCGTCGAGGTCGGGCTCGTGTCGATGGAGCGCGCGTCGCTGGCGCAGTTCGGCGCCGTCCCGGCCGGGGCGCGCCAGGTCCTGATGAAGGCCGGCATCGAGACCATCGGCGGGCTCGCGAACGCGAAGCGCGAGGAACTCGACGGCGCCTTCAAGAACGCTGGTCTCGACGTCCGCGCCGGCGACGTCGCCGGCTGGCAGGCCATGGCGATGACGATCAGCCAGCTGCGCTGAGGCCGTGCGGCTGGCCCCGGCCGCCCGCCACGGCGTAGGCTCCGGGCATGGCCACGACACCGCACCTCCGCCCGTCCCGCCCCGCCGCCCGCCGTGCGCGCGGGGTCCCGCCGCCGCCCGAAGGCGTCGAGACCCTGCTCCACGCCACCAGCGTCAAGGCCGGCGCCACCGCCGCCCTGCGCGAGGTGCTGCACGCGCTGCCGATCCTCAAGCCCTTCCTGCCCGACGCGATCGCCGGGGCGGTGGCGCCGGGCACCAACGCCCGGCGCCGGCGCGCGCTGGTGCGCGAGATCTACCGCCGCTACGGCCAGGCGCCGGCCGAATGGGAGATCGAGGCCGTGCTCGCCGTGGCCACCGCGCAGAGCGCGGCCACGCCGCTGGCCACGCGCGGCGGCCTGCGCCGCCTGGTCGAGGGCTGGCTGCCCGCGCCGGTGGCGGCGCCGCTGCTGCGCTGGGTGCCGATCGAGCCGCTGGTGGCGCGCACCGCCCAGGCGGTGGCGTCCACCTGGGCCACCGGCCGCTACGCCGACGCGGTGTGCCGCCTGCGCCGGCAGGGCGCGGACTGGCTGCCCGCGCCGCTGGCCGAGGCGCTGCAGCTCGCGCCGGCGATGCTCAAGGACATGAGCGGCGAGGCCATCGGGCTGGCCCTGTCGCCGCTGAAGATCGCGCTTGGCGTGGGCCGCCGGATCAACGCCGCGCTCGACGCGCTGGCCGAACCGCCGGCGCCGGCGCCGCGCGCGCCGTCATCGGCGGCCGCGAAGGCGTCGAAGGCCACCAGGCCCGCGAGGGCGTCGAAGCCCGCGAAGGCGCCCAAGCCCGCCGCCGCGCGGGCCAAGAAAAAGGCGCCGGCCACGCTGGCCGGCGCCTCGGATGCCGCGGCCGCGCCTCAGCGTCGGCCGTTGGCGAAGGTCGCGTCGCAGCCGCGATCCACCCAGATGCCGCGGCGCGCGTAGCCCCAGGTGCGGCCCTCGATGCAGGCCGTGCTGGAGTGCTGCTGCACGATGTACACGCCGCGGCGGGTGTCGATCGGGCACTCAAGGTAGGCGTAGCGGGGCGAGCCGCAGCGCACCTCCTCGCCGCGCCACTGGCCGCCACCGCCGCGGCCGAGCTCGAAGGTGGCCTCGCAGCCGTGGTCGACCCAGATGCCGCGGCGGTCGAAGCCCCAGCTGCTGCCCTCGACGCAGGCCGCGCGCGAGTGCTGCTGCAGCAGGCGCACGCCGCCGCGGGTGTCGACCTCGCAGATCAGGAAGCGGTTGCGCGGCGAGCCGCAGACCACGGTGTCGCGGCCGCCGCCCCAACCCGGGCCGGGGCCACCGGGACCGGGGCCACCCCAGCCGGGGCCGGGCGGGCGCGGGCCGGGGCCCGACTGGTGGGTCTCGACGCGGAAGTCGCCGCGGCAGCCCTGGTCGACCCAGATCCCGCCGCGCTCCACGCCCCAGGTGCGGCCCTCGATGCAGTCGCCGCGCGAGAGCTGGCGCTCGAGCCAGATCCGGCCGCGGGTCTCGGTGGGGCACACGCGGTAGCGGCCGTCGCGCGACTCGCAGCGCACCACCTGGGTGTCGCCGTAGTACTGCGCCCGGGCCTCGCCGATGCCGCCGAGCAGGCCGGCCACCGCGCCGAGCGCGAGCAGGCCGAGGCCGCCGAGGGTCCACGCGCGGGGCCGTCCGGCCGCCGCGTCCCGCATCGCACCGCCATCCATCGCCGCTGCCGCCATGACCTGGATCCTCCCGTGGCCGCCCGGATGGCGGCCGGCGGAGTCTGGACGATCCGCCACGCCCGGCGCGAGCCCTCGCGGCCGTCCGGCGACGGGCGACGCAGCGGCCGTTCAGGTTCCTGAGACGGCGCGGGCGCCCGCCCTCAGGCGCGCGGGAACGGGAAGGCCAGCGCCTCGTCGATGCGCTCGGTGCCGAGCAGGCACATCAGCAGCCGGTCCATGCCCATCGCGACGCCGGCGCAGTCGGGCAGCCCGTGTCCGAGCGCCTCGATCAGGCGCGCGTCGGGCGGCGGCTGCACCGCGCCGCGCGCGGCGCGCCGGGCGTTGTCGGCCGCGAAGCGCGCGGCCTGCTCGCGGGCGTCGGTGAGCTCGTGGTAGCCGTTGGCCAGCTCCAGGCCGCCGAGGTAGAGCTCGAAGCGCTCGGCCACCGGCACCGCCTCGGCGCTGAGCCGCGCCAGCGCCGCCTGCGAGGCCGGGTAGCCGTGCACCAGCAGGATCCGGTTGTCGGTGAGCGTGGGCTGCACCAGGTGGGTCATCAGCAGGTCCAGCCAGTCGTCGCGGGTGAGGCCGTCGGGCGGGATGTCGAAGATCTGCAGCGGCTCGCGCAGCGCCTCGATCGGCGCGTCATGCGGATCGAAGCCGAACAGGTCCTGGTAGAGCCGGCGGAAGCTGGTCTCGCGCACGCTCGCGCGGCGGCCGACGAGGCCCAGCGCGGCCTGCACCAGCTCGGCGGTCTCGTCCATCAGGCGGTGGTGGTCCCAGCCCACGCGGTACCACTCGAGCATCGTGAACTCGGGGTTGTGCCGCCGCCCGGCCTCGCCGTTGCGGAACACGCGGCCGAGCTCGAAGCAGTCGCCGATGCCCGCGGCCAGCAGGCGCTTGAGCGGGAACTCCGGCGAGGTGCGCAGCCAGCGCGTGCGCGCGCCGGCGTCGCGGTGGCCATCGAACTCCAGCCGGAAGCTCTCGATGTTGGCGTCGGTGTTGCCGGCCTCGCTGAGGATCGGCGTCTCGACCTCGAGCACGCCGCGCTCGAGCATGAACTCGCGCACCAGCGCGTAGAGGCGGGCGCGAAGGCGGAGGGCGTCGCGGGTGGCGGTGGGGCGCCAGTCGGCGGGGGTGTCGCTCATCGGGTGGGGTCGGCGTGCGGCGTGGGGGCTCCGAGGATGCGCTCCTTGCGCTTGGTCGCTCAAGCCCGATGCCGGCCAGATGCCGCGCGCCCGGCGAGATCGACCAGCCCGATGCCGCGCGCTGGCCGAGGCGGGGGCGCGGGGTGTCGGCTCTTCGACCGACGCGGGCTCCTGCCCGCGACGGTCGCGGCGGGCTGTCCTGCCCGCCTCGACGCCGACACCCCACGCCCCCGCCTCGACCCCCACCCCTTCGTCCCGACACCCTCCCCGCCCGTTTCCAGCCCGGAGGAACAGCAACAGCCACGGCCGGCTCCCGGCTGCAGCCTCTCGCAGCTGCCTCTCGCTGCGGCCCCTGCTGCTGCCTTTCGCTGCTGCTGATCGCTGCTGGAAGGGCGACAGCGGTGAGGCGTCACCGGGCACGGGGCCGGGTGATGGCGGGACGAGGAGGTGGGGGCTGGGGCGAGGGTCGGGGGTGTCGGCGCCAGGCGGGCAGGACAGCCCGCCGCGACCGTCGCGGGCAGGAGCCCGCGTCGGTCGAAGAGCCGACACCCCCGACCCTCGCCCCAGCCGGCACGCAGCACCGGGCTAGCCAACGGCGCGCAGCACCAAGCGAGCGAACGGCTACGCCAGCGGCTTGGGATCCGCGAGGAAGGCCAGCAACGCGGCTTCGTCCCAGACGGGCAGGCCAAGCTCAAGCGCCTTGGCGAGCTTGGAGCCCGCCGCCTCGCCGGCGACGACCAGCGAGGTCTTCTTGGACACGGAGCCGGCGAGCTTGGCCCCGAGGGCCTCGAGCTTGGCGCCGGCCTCGTCGCGGGTCATCGACGCCAGGCCGCCGGTGAGCACCACGGTGGCGCCGGCCAGCGGCCCCTCGGCGGCGCGCTGCGGCGCGGCCTCGGCCCACGTGAGCCCGGCCGCGCGCAGGCCCGCGATCACCTCGCGGTGGTGCGGGTCGGCGAAGAAATGCTGGATCCGCGCGGCCACCACCGGGCCCACGTCGGGCATCGCCAGCAGCGCCGCCTCGTCGGCCTGCATCAGCGCATCGAGCGAGCCGAACCAGCGCGCCAGGCCCTTGGCCGTGGACTCGCCGACGTCGCGGATGCCGAGCGCGAACAGCAGCCGCTCGAGCGTGGTCGCGCGCGCCGCGGCGATCGCCTCCACCAGGTTCTCCGCCCACTTGGTGGCGACCTTGCCCTGCTTCACGGTCTCGGGGGTGGTGCCGTCGCGGGCGTCGATGGCCTGCTTCATGGCCACGAAGTCCTCGACGGTGAGCGCGAACAGGTCGGGCAGCGCGCGCACCAGGCCCTGCTCCACCAGGCCCTCGACCAGGCGGTCGCCCAGGCCCTCGATGTCGAGCGCCTTGCGCGAGGCCGCGTGGATCAGGGCCTGGGTGCGCTGCGCGGGGCAGAACAGCCCGCCGCTGCAGACCTGGGCGACGCCGTCGGCGTACTCGATGCCCGCGGCCTTGGTGGTGCGCGCCACGCGGCGGACGGTCTCCACCGGCGAGCCGCAGGCCGGGCACGCGGCCGGGAACGCCCAGGGCGCGTGCAGCGGATCGCCGGCGAGGTCGCGCGGGCGGCGGTCCTCGACCACGCGCACCACCTCGGGGATGACGTCGCCGGCGCGGCGCACGATCACCGTGTCGCCCACGCGCACGTCGAGCCGCGCGATCTGGTCGGCGTTGTGCAGCGTGGCGTTGGTGACCACCACGCCGGCCACGCGCACCGGCGCCAGCCGCGCCACCGGGGTCAGCGCGCCGGTGCGGCCCACTTGGACGTCGATGGCCTCGACCGTCGTGAGCTCCTCCTGGGCGGGGAACTTGTGCGCGATCGCCCAGCGCGGCGCGCGCGAGACGAAGCCCATCGCGGCCTGCTGGTCGTAGCGGTCGAGCTTGTAGACCACGCCGTCGATGTCGAAGCCCAGCGCATCGCGCTTGGCGCCGATCGCGTCGTAGTAGGCCAGCAGGCCCTCGACGCCCTCGGCCACGCCGACCTCCTGGCTGACCGGGAAGCCGAGCGCGCGCAGCGCCCGCAGCGTCTCGGAGTGGCGCGCGGGCATCGCCCAGCCCTCCACCGCGCCGAGCGCATAGGCGTAGAAGGCCAGCGGGCGCTGCGCGGTGATCGCGGGATCGAGCTGGCGCAGCGAGCCGGCCGCACCGTTGCGCGGGTTCGCCAGCGGCTTCTCGCCCACGCGCAGGGCCCAGGCGTTGTACTCGGCGAAGCCCGCGCGCGGCATGTAGACCTCGCCGCGCACCTCGAGCAGCGCCGGCGGCTCGCGCAGGGCCAGGCGCAGCGGGATCGCGCGCACGGTGCGCAGGTTGGCGGTGACGTCCTCGCCGGTGGCGCCGTCGCCGCGGGTGGCGCCCTGCACGAACACGCCGTGCTCGTACCGGAGGCTGATCGCCAGGCCGTCGAGCTTGGGCTCCACCGAGAACGCCGGCGACGCGTCGCCCAGCTCGCGGGTGATGCGCTCGACGAACTCCTCGACGTCCTCGCGGCTGAAGGCGTTGCCCAGGCTCAGCATCGGCCGCGCGTGCGCGACCTCGGCGAAGCCGCGGGCGGGCGCGCCGCCGACCCGCCGGGTGGGCGAATCGGCGCGGGCCAGGGCCGGGTGCGCGGCCTCGAGCGCCTGCAGCTCGCGCAACAGGCGGTCGTACTCGGCGTCGGGGATGGCCGGGTCGTCGTCGACGAAGTAGCGGCGGTTGGCGTCGTGGATCGTCGCGACGAGCGCGTCGATCCGTTCGGAGGCGATCCGATCGGCGGCGGCGCGCGCGGCGGCGGCGTCGTGCGGCTGGCTCACGCGATCACCAGCCCGGGCGGATGGTCTGCGCCTCGTTGCGGCGGTCGTAGGCGCGCAGCTCGTCGCGCAGGTGCGCGATGCGCTGGCGGCCGATGGCGTTGCGCTCCTCGTCGAGCACCACGGCATCGAGCAGCTCGGCCATGCGCTGCGCGGCCGGCAGCATCATGTCCCAGGCGTCGAGCGCGTTGATCGGCGCGGGCAGGGTCATGAAGAAGCTGATGCCGGGCGTCTGCAGCTCGTGGATGTGGGCCAGGTCGAAGCTGCCGGGCTTGACCAGGTTGGCCACCGAGAACACCGGGCCCTGCTCGGGATGGTTGTCGACCAGGCGGTGGAACACGCCCATGTGGCCATAGACCAGGCCGGCCTTCTCGGCCGCGACCACCAGGTCGGGGCCGCGCAGCACGCTGCCGGCGCGGGCGGCGAGGTAGAGGGTGACGATCTTGTCGAACTCGGCGTTGGGCCGCACGCCCAGCTCCTGCTGCGGCGGCGGCACGGGCTTGGCGGTCTCGCCGGCGAGCGTGCGCTCGAGCAGGTCGATCTGGGCCTCGACGCGCGGGTCGCCGGCGCGGATGGCGATGGCGTCCTCGCCCTCGCCCGCCTGCTGCTGCACGTCGCGGGCGAGGATCTCGCTGAGCGTGGGCTCGACCCGGCCGCCCTCGCGCGGCTTCGCCGGCGCGGCGCCGCCGCCGCTGCGCTTGCCCTGGTCGGGCTTGCCGCGCTTCGACAGCAGGTACAGCGAGGCCATGAAGGCGAGGCCGACGGCGAGGATGATGATGCGCAGCGTGGTCTGGTCCATGGATCGCTCCGGGGGGCGTTGAGCGGCGTGGTGCGGTGAGCGGCGCGGGGCCTGGGGCGGAGGGAGGCGTCAGGCCGCGCCGGCGAGGCGCGCGGCCTCGGCGAGGTCGACCGAGACCAGGCGGCTGACGCCGGGCTCGCGCATGGTGACGCCGCAGAGCTGCTTGGCGGCCTCCATCGTGGCCTTGTTGTGGCTGACGAACAGGAACTGCACCTTCTCGCTCATCTCCGAGACCATCTGGCAGAAGCGGCCGACGTTGGCCTCGTCGAGCGGCGCGTCCACCTCGTCGAGCAGGCAGAACGGCGCGGGGTTCAGGCGGAAGATCGCGAACACCAGCGCCACCGCGGTGAGCGCCTTCTCGCCGCCGGAGAGCAGCGAGATGTTGCTGGGGCGCTTGCCGGGCGGGCGGGCGATGATGGCCACGCCGGTGTCGAGGAGGTCCTCGCCGGTGAGCTCGAGGTAGGCGTGGCCGCCGCCGAACAGGCGCGGGAAGAGCTCCTGCACGCCGGCGTTGACGCGGTCGAAGGTGTCCTTGAAGCGGCCGCGGGTCTCGCGGTCGATCTTGCGGATGGCCTCCTCGAGCGTCTCGAGGGCCTGCACCAGGTCGTCGTTCTGCGCGTCGAGATAGGTCTTGCGCTTGGACTGCTCCTCGTACTCCGAGATCGCGGCCAGGTTGACCGGCTCCAGCCGGCGCATCTTGGCCTCGATCGTGGCCAGCGCCTCGCGCCAGGGCTCGGCGGCCGCGCCCTCGGGCATGCTGGCCAGCACCGGCTCGAGCTCGAGGCCGGCCTCGAGGATGCCCTGGCGCAGCTGCTCGGCCTTCAGCACCAGCGCCTGCTCCTCCATGCGCAGGCGGGTGAGCGCCTCGCGCTGGGCCAGCGCGGCCTGGTCGGCCTGCTGGCGCTGCTGCTCGAAGCGGCGCATCTCACCGTCGATGGCGTCCACCGCGGAGCGCGCCTCGCCCAGCGCGCGGTCCACCAGCACGCGCTGCTCGAGGTAGGCCTGGCGCTCGTCCTCGAGCGCCAGCACCGGCGCGTCGCCGTCGGCGAGCTGGCGGGCGAGCTCCTCGCGGCGCGCGTCGAGCTGGGCGCGCTGCGCGGCGAGTCGCTGCAGCGACTGGCTCAGGGCCGCGACGCGCGAGCGCCGCGATTCGAGCGTGAGTGCGATCTGGTGGGCCTGCTCGCGGACCTCGCGGGCGGCCTGGCGGGCGTCCTCGCGGGCCTCGGTGAGGCTGCGGCGTTCGGCCTCGAGGCGCAGGCGCTCGGCCTCGAGGTCGCCCATCTGGCCGACCGACTCCTCGAGCCGGCCGCGGGCCTCGGACGCGTCGCCCTCGGCCTCGGCCAGGGTGCTGGCGAGCTGGGCCAGCTCGGCGTCGATGCGGCCGATCCGCGCCTGCGCGGACTCCAGCCGGCCCTGGGCCGACTGCAGCTGGCCGGCGAGCTCGGCGGCGGAGCGGTGCGCGTGGTAGAGCTGGCGCTGGGCGTCCTCGCGCAGCTGCTCGGCCTCGAGCAGGCGGTCGCGCTGGCCGGCCAGCAGGTCGGTGAGCTCGGCCTCGCGGCGGCCGTGGGCCTCGATGTCGGCGCGCAGCTGCTGGATCTCGCGCTCGCGCGCCAGGGTGCCCTGCTGGGCCTCGCCCGAGCGCACCACGCGCGCCCAGCCGGGGCCGAACCACTCGCCGTTGCGGGTGATGAGCTGCTCGCCCGGGGCGAGCGTGGCCAGGCGGGCGCGGGCGCCGGCCAGGTCGTCGGCGGCGTGCACGCTGGCGAGCAGCTGGCGCACCGCCAGCGGGCCCTGCACGCGGGCGGCGAGGCTGCCGGCGGGCGCGTCGAACGCGCCCTCGCCGGCGTCCACCAGCGCGACGCGGCCGTGCTCGAAGCCGCGCAGGCCCTCGGCCCAGGCCGCCACCTCGTCCACCGCCACGCCCTCGAGCAGGGCGCCCAGCACGGTCTCGACCGCGGTCTCCCAGCCGGCCTCCACGCGCAGGCGCTCGCCGAGCCGCGGCGCGTCGTGCAGGCCCTGGGCGCGCAGCCACTCCAGCGCGGCGCCCTTCTCCTGGCCCAGCGCCGCATGCTGCAGCGCCTCGAGCGAGCCCAGCCGGCCGCGCTGGGCCTGGGCCTGCTTGCGCAGCTCGGCCTGCTCGGCCTGGGCGGCGCGCTGCGCCTCCTGCAGGTCCAGCAGCGCGGCCTTGCGGGCCTCGAGCGCCTCGTTGAGGCCCTCGAGCGAGGCCTTCTGTTCCTCGTGGTCCTGCGCCACCTGCTCGAGCGTGGCCGTGATCGCGGCGACGTCGAGGGTGCCGCGCTCGGAGGCGAGCGCGTCGCGGCGGCGGCTGGCCTCGAGCGCCTGGCGCTCGAGGTAGTCGATCTTCGTGCGCTCGACCTCGGCCGCGCGGCTGGCCTCGCCCGAGCCGCGGGCCCAGGCGTCCCAGCGGGCCTGCCAGGCGGTCAGCGACTCCTCGGCCAGGCGCAGCGCGTCGCCGCGGGCGAGCTCGTCCTCGCGCAGCTGCTCGAGCCGCGGCTCGTCGACGGCCAGGCCCTCGCTGAGCTCGGCCAGCTGCGCCTCGTCGGTGGCGATGTGCTCCACCACCTCCTCGAACGCCACGTCGGCCTCGATGCGGGCGCGCTGCAGGCCCTGGTGCATCTCGCGCTGGTGCTGGATCTGCTGCTCGAGGCGGGCGATGTCGCCGCCGACCTTGTAGACCTCGGCCTGCACGCCGCGCAGGTGCTCGCTGGCCTCCTCGCGCTGGGCGCGGCAGAGCTCGATCTGGGCCTCGGCGTGGCGCTGGCGGGCGACGATCTCCTCGAGCCCGGTGTCGTCCTGGCCCAGGCCCTCGCGCAGGCGCGCGAGCTGGGCGTCGAGCGCGGTGAACTCGAGCGCCTTGAGCTGGGCGTCCTTCTCGCGCTTCTCGGCCTGCAGCGCCTGGTAGAGCTCGGCGGCCTTGGCCTGGCGGCCGAGGTGGCCGATCTGCTTGTCGATCTCCTCGCGCACGTCGTTGAGGCGCTCGAGGTTCTCGCGGGTGTGGCGGATGCGGGTCTCGGTCTCCTTGCGGCGCTCCTTGTACTTGGAGATGCCGGCGGCCTCCTCGAGGAACACGCGCAGGTCCTCGGGCCGGGCCTCGATGATCTGCGAGATCATGCCCTGCTCGATGATCGAGTAGCTGCGCGGGCCCAGGCCGGTGCCGAGGAAGAGGTCGGTGATGTCGCGGCGGCGGCAGCGCGCGCCGTTGAGGAAATAGCTCGACTGCCCGTCGCGCGAGACCTGGCGCTTGACCGAGATCTCGTTGTAGCTGGCGAGTTCGCCGCTGATGGCGCCGTCGGAATTGTCGAACACCAGCTCGACCATCGCCTGGCTGACCGGCTTGCGCGAGGACGAGCCGGAGAAGATGACGTCGGTGAGCGAGTCGCCGCGCAGGCGGCTGGCCGAGCTCTCGCCCATGACCCAGCGCACCGCGTCGATGATGTTGGACTTGCCGCAGCCGTTGGGGCCGACGACGCCGGTCATGTTGGTCGGCAGGTGCAGCACCGTCGGATCGACGAAGCTCTTGAAGCCGCTCAACTTGATGGTGCTCAGGCGCATGGGCGGAGGGCTGGCCGGACGGGCGGACGGAAGGATCGGGGAGTGTAGCGACCCCAATGGGGCGTGGCGAGGCGGCGTGAAGGCCCCGGCCGTGGCAGGCTGGCACGCGTGCCGCCCCTCCCTGCCGCCCCCTCCCGACGAGCCCCTCGCCATGCCGACCTCGCCCGCCCCGCTCCGCCCCTCCAGCCTGCTGGCCATGTGCGCCGCGGCCGTGGCCGGCGTCGCGCCCCTGCTGGTGACCCCGACCTTCCGCGAGCTGTTCGCCGCCATGGGCACCGAGCTGCCGGCCCTGACCGTGCTCGTGCTGGAGGGGCGGGTGGCGTTCGTGGCGCTGCCGGTGCTGGCCGTGGCCGCCCTGCTGCTGCGCCCCGGACGGGGTACGGCCCTGGCGGTGTGGGCGGTGTCGGCGCTGGCCCTGGCGCTGACGATCATCGGCCTGTACCTGCCGGTGTTCGCGCTGGCCGGGGCGGTCTGAGGCCGGGGCGAGGCGCCCGGCCGCGGCCGGGCTCAGGCCTTGCGCAGGTACTCGGGCCGGATCATCAGGCCCTTGATCTTGTCGCTGCTGCCCTCGACCGACTCGGCGCCGTCGCGCAGCTTGATGTGCTTGATCACCGTGCCGCGCTTGAGCGGCACCGGGCTGCCCTTGACCTTGAGGTCCTTGATCACGACCACCGTGTCGCCGTCGGCGAGCAGGGTGCCGTTGGAGTCCCGGACCACCGGGGTGTCGTCGTCGCCGTCGTCGTGGCTCATCGGGGAGCGCCTGTGCGTGGAAGGGCGCGCAGTCTAGCGCCCGGGGCGCACACCGTCCCCGTCCGCCACCCGCCGGCGCCGCCGCGTGGCAGGCTGCGGGCTCCCCCGCCGAGGTGCCTCCCGATGGCCATGCCCCCGCCCCGCCTCCCTGCCCGCGTCGCCGGCCTCGCGCTGGCCCTCGTCCTCGCGCCCGCCCTGGCCCGGGACGCCGGCGACGGCGGCATGCCGCCCTTCACGCCCGACGGCAGCCAGCGCGCCTGCCTGCTGGAGGGGCGCGGCACCGTCATGGGGCAGCCGTTCGAGGCGCGCGACTGCGTCGAGGCCCGCGGCATGCCCGAGGACGCGTTCCGGCAGACCTGCGAGGGGATGTCGCAGGCCGCGGTGCAGTTCGGGGGCCCGGCGGCCACGATCACCTGGCTGGCCACCTGCCCCGGCGGCGCGCAGGCGCGCTGCGAGATGCCGGCGCCCATGCCCGGCCTGGCCATGGCCTTCCTCTACTATGCCCGCGACGCCGAGCTGCTGGCCACCAGCCGCGAGGGCTGCGCCCAGATGGGCGGCACCTGGCGCGAGGGCTGAGGCCCGCCGCGGCTCAGGCCGGGCCGCGCTCGGCCGGGGTCTTCGCGTCGATCGACAGCGCGTGGATGTCGGTCTGCATCAGCTCACCCAGCGCCGCGTAGACGGCGCGATGCCGGGCGATCGGGCCCTGTCCGGCGAAGATCTCGGCCGTCACCACCACCGCGAAGTGCCCGCGGCCGTCCCGCGCGCCGGCGTGGCCGGCGTGCTTGTGCGACTCGTCGATGACCTCCAGCGCCGCCGGCGCCAGCGCGGCCTCGAGCCGGGCGCGGATCTCGGCCGGGCGGGCCTCGCGCGGCAGGCTCACGGCAGCACCGCGAGGAAGGGCCGCACGTCGACCGAGGCGTAGACGCCGCCGGCGAGGTAGGGATCGGCGTCGGCCCAGGCCCGGGCGTCGGCGAGCGAGGCGAACTCGGCCACGATCACGCTGCCGGTGAAGCCGGCCGGGCCGGGGTCGGCGGCGTCGATGGCCGGCAGCGGGCCGGCGAGCGTCAGGCGGCCTTCGTCGCGCAGGGCGTGCAGGCGGGCCAGGTGGGCGGGGCGATGCGTGCGGCGGGCCTCGAGGCTGCCGGGCCGGTCATGGCCGAGGATCAGGTACCACATGGGGATGCGCCGATGGACGGTGGGCGCGCATCATACGGCCATGAGCGACCGCTTCCGCATCCACCCGACCCACCCCCAGGCGCGGCTGATCAGCCGCGCCGCGGAGGCGATCGCGGGCGGCCAGCTCGGCCTGCTGCCCACCGACGCGGGCTACGCCCTGGTCTGGGGGATGGAGGCGCGCGACGCGGAGGAGCGCGTGATCCGCCTGCGCCAACTGGACAGCAAGCACTTCTTCACCGTACTCTGCGCCTCCATCAGCCAAGCCGGCGGCTTGGCCAGGATCGACGACCGGGCGTTCCGCTTCCTCCGGTCCCACACGCCTGGCCCCTGCACCGTGATCCTGCCGGCCGCTGCCGCCCTGCCCCGCCGCCTGAAACAGGCCAAGCGTCGCGCCATCGGCGTCCGCCTCCCGGACCATCCGGTGGCCCAGGCGCTGATCGCCGAGGTCCGCGAGCCCCTGCTCGCGACCACGCTGGCCCTCCCGGGCGACGACGACCTCAGCAACCACGAGGCCGACGAGGTGGCCGAGCGCATGATGCGCCACGTGGGATTCATGCTCGACGCGGGCGATACCGAGCCCGGCCCGACCAGCGTGATCGATCTGACCGATGAAGAGCCGCAGCTGGTGCGCCAGGGCTACCGCCCGGTGGACCTCTAGCCAGACATCCTTCCGCAGCGCGAGGCCCCGGCCCGCGATGCACGCGCCGGCCCGGAGGGCCCGCCCCTTGACCCGTTCGATGCGATCCGCTCGATGAGCCCGACGCTCCACTCCCGCCAGCCCGAGCCCCATGACGCACGCGCCTGACGCGGCCGCCGCCGCGGCCGACGAGGTCCCGGCCGACGCCGCGGCGCCGCCCGACGGCGCCGCCAACGACGCCCCGGCCCGGCCGCAGCAGCAGGAGATGCGCCTGGCGACGGTGCACGGCCAGCCGGTGCTGCAGATCCCGCAAGACCTCTACATCCCGCCGGACGCGCTCGAGGTCATCCTCGAGGCCTTCGAGGGCCCGCTGGACCTGCTGCTGTACCTGATCCGCCGGCAGAACCTCGACATCGTCGACATTCCGGTCGCCGAGATCACCCGCCAGTACGTCGACTACATCACCGTGATGCACGAGCTGCGCTTCGAGCTCGCCGCGGAGTACCTGGTGATGGCCGCGATCCTGGCCGAGATCAAGTCGCGCATGCTGCTGCCGCGCCCGCCGCAGGCCGAGGGCGAGGAGGAGGACCCGCGCGCCGAGCTGGTCCGCCGCCTGCAGGAATACGAGCGATTCAAGAAGGCCGCCCAGGACATCGACGCGCTGCCGCGGATGGAGCGCGACACCCACGAGGCCCACGCCTTCGTGCCCGAGCACCGCGCCGTGCGCGAGCCGCCGCAGGTGGAGCTCAAGGAGATGCTGCTGGCCCTGGCCGACGTGCTCAAGCGCGCCGAGCTGTTCGGCCAGCACTCGATCAAGCGCGAGGCGCTGAGCGTGCGCGCCCGGATGGGCGAGCTGCTCGCCCGCCTCGGCGACGGCCAGTTCCAGCCCTTCGTGGGCCTGTTCAAGGCCGAGGAGGGCCGGCTGGGCGTGGTGGTGACCTTCCTCGCCACGCTCGAGCTCGCCAAGGAGCGCCTGCTGGAGATCGTCCAGGAGGCCGCCGAGCGCGACAACCCGTTCCCGGTGATCTACGTGCGCTCGCTGGCCGCCCACGACGACGGCCCGCGCCCCGCCTTCGACGCCCGCGACGAGGGCGAGGGCGAGGCCGGCGACGCGGACGGCGGCGTGCTCGAGGACGCCGGCGAATGACCGCCCCCACCGACCATGACGAGCCCATGCACGACGACGCCCTGACCGACGACGCCCCCGGCCCGCTCGACCTCCGCCCGGCCCCGGCGCCGGCCACCCTCGACGACCCGCGCTTCGTGCGCCGCGTGGTCGAGGGCGCGCTGCTGGCCTCGAGCCAGCCGCTCACCGTCGCCCAGCTGGGCGCGCTGTTCGGCGAGGACGCGCCCGCCGCGCCGGGCGCCATCGAGCGCGCGCTGGCCGAGCTGGCCGACGGCGCCGACGAGCGCGGCGTGGTGCTGGTCGAGGTCGCCAGCGGCTGGCGCTTCCAGGTCGCCGCCGACGTGCACGGCTGCGTGGCGCGGCTGTGGACCGAGCGGCCGCAGCGCTACACCCGCGCGGCGCTCGAGACCCTCGCGCTGATCGCCTACCGCCAGCCGATCACCCGCGGCGAGATCGAGCAGATCCGCGGCGTGGCGGTGAACTCCAACATCATCAAGACGCTCGAGGAGCGCGAGTGGATCCGCGTGGTCGGCCACCGCGACGTGCCCGGCAAGCCGGCGCTGTTCGGCACCACCAAGGCCTTCCTCGACTACTTCGGCCTCAAGAGCCTCGACGCGCTGCCGCCGCTGTCGGAGCTGCGCGACATCGGCGAGCTCGAGCCCGAGCTGCCCTTCGACCAGGCCCCGCCGAAGGCGCTCGACGCGCCGATCGGCACCGCCGCGCTGGCCGCGCCCGAGGCCGGGGCGCCCGCCGCGGCCGAGGCCCCCGCCGCCGACGACGAGGACGCCAAGGCCGCCGCGCGCGCCGCGCTGGCCGCCCGCGTCGCCGCCGAGTTCGAGGACGGCGAGGCCGACGAGGGCGACGACGCCGATGCCTTCGACGACGGCCATGCCGCAGACGAGGCGCTGGCCGACGCCGACACCGACACCGACACCCAGATTCCCGCCGGCGGCGACGCCGCCGGCGACGACACCACCGCCGCGATGGCGGGGGACACCACCGACCCCGCCGTGACGGCGACGGTCCCCACCGAAGAACAGGCCAGCCCCGCCCCCGCGGCGGACGCCCGGCCGGAGTAAACCCGCATGACCGACAAATCCCGCCGCGTCCTCTCGCTCGGCAAGAAGGACGCCGCCGCCCCCAGCACCGCCCCCGCGGCCTCGAAGATCGAGGAGCGCCTGCACAAGGTGCTCGCCACCGCCGGCCTCGGCTCGCGGCGCGCGCTCGAGGAGCGCATCGCCCAGGGCCTGGTGCGCGTGAACGGCGACGTCGCCCAGACCGGCCAGTCCGTGAAGGGCGGCGACCGCATCGAGCTCGACGGCAAGACCTTCATGGCCACCGCGCTCACCGAGCCGCCGCGCGTGCTGGTCTACCACAAGCCCGAGGGCGAGGTGACCACCCGCGAGGACCCCGAGGGCCGCCCGACCGTGTTCGAGCAGCTGCCGCGCCTGAAGGGCGCGCGCTGGATCGCCGTCGGCCGCCTCGACATCAACACCACCGGCCTGCTGCTGCTCACCACCGACGGCGAGCTGGCCAACGCGCTGATGCACCCGAGCACCGGGATCGAGCGCGAGTACGTCTGCCGCATCCACGGCGAGGTCAGCGAAGAGGTGATCCAGCAGCTCGCGCGCGGCGTCGAGCTGGAGGACGGCCCGGCGAAGTTCGACGAGATCGAGCGCATCGGCGGCTCGGACTCGCACGACTGGTTCCGCGTCGTGGTCACCGAGGGCCGCAACCGCGAGGTGCGCCGCATGTGGGAGAGCCAGGGCTTCCAGGTCAGCCGGCTCAAGCGCGTGCGCTACGGCACCGTCACCCTGCCCCGCCTGCTCAAGCGCGGCCAGAGCGACGAACTCCCCTCCGACCGCGTCGGCCAGCTCAAGGCCAAGCTCGGCCTCGAGGCCTTCACCGGCGGCCTGACCCTGCAGCCGGTGATCGGCCAGCGCAAGGCCGGCGGCAAGACCGAGGTCCGCGTCGGCCACGAGGACCGCAAGCAGAACGCCTACATCAACGGCTCGATGGCGGAGGAGGAGCGCGAGCTGCGCCGCTTCGACCGCTTCCGCGAGGACACCCCGGCGCGCCGCGGGCGTCCCGGCGGCGGCGCGGGCCGCGGCAAGCCCGGTGGCGGCGGCGGCTACGCGGGCAAGCCCGCGGGCGGCGGCTATGCCGGCAAGCCCGCCGGCGGCGGCAAGCCCTTCGGCGCCGGCAAGCCGGCCGGCCCGCGCAAGCCGCGCGGCGCGGGCGGCAACGACGCCCAGCCCCCGGCGCACTACGACCCGAATCCGGCGGCCTTCAAGACCTGGTACGTGCCCGACGGCGTGCACACCGGCCCGAGCGGCCACCGCAACCCCGGCGGCAGTGGCCGTCCGGGCGGCTTCGGCGGCGGCGCCAAGGCGGCCGACGGCGGCTACGCCAAGCCCTCCGGCGGCTTCGGCGGCAAGCCGGGCGGCGGCGGCGGCGCGGGCAAGCCCGGCGGCTTCGCCGGCAAGCGCGGCCCGGGCGGCGGCGGCAAGCCCGCCTTCGGCGGCAAGCCGGCGTTCGGCGGCGGTGAAGGCCGCGGCCCGGGCGGTCCCGGCGGTCCCGGCGGCGGCGGTGCGCGCGGCCCGGGCGGCGGCGGCCCGCGTGGCCCCGGCGGCGGTGGCGCGCGCGGG
>JBHYGK010000017.1:0-49157 GCA_051859045.1 Lysobacteraceae bacterium
CGCGCCGGCCCCGCCGGCCCCGCCGCCGCCGCGCCCCGCGCGCTGGCGGCGCTGGGCGCGGCGTGCGGCGTGGCTCGCGCTGCTCGCGGCCGCGCTGCTGCTGGCCGTGCGGCTGTGGCCGCATCCGCCGCTGTCGGCGGGCGTGCCGCTGTCCACCGCGGTGCTCGACCACGAGGGCCGCCTGCTGCGGCTCGGTCTCGCGGCCGACCAGCGCTACCGCCACTGGGTGCCGCTGGAGCGCATGCCCGACGCGCTGGTGGAGGGCGTGCTGCTGCACGAGGACGCGTGGTTCCGCTGGCATCCCGGCGTGAACCCGGTGAGCCTCGCGCGCGGCGCCTGGAGCACCTGGGGCAGCGGCGAGGCGCGCGTCGGCGGCTCGACGATCACCATGCAGCTCGCGCGCCTGCGCTGGCGGCTCGAGACCCGCGACGTGCCCGGCAAGCTGGTGCAGATCGCGCGCGCGCTGCAGCTCGAGGCGATGCATTCCAAGGACGAGATCCTCGAGGCCTACCTCAACCTCGCGCCCTACGGCGGCAACCTCGAGGGCGTGGGCGCGGCCAGCCGGATCTACTTCGACAAGCCGGTCGACGACCTCAGCCTGCCCGAGGCGCTGGCGCTGGCGGTGCTGCCTCAGGCCCCGACCCGGCGCGGCCGGCTGCGCCGCGGCGAGGGCGACGACGCGTGGTACCTCGGCGATGGCCTGGTGGCGGCGCGCGCGCGGCTCTACGCGCGCTGGCGCGAGGCCCACCCGGTGCCGGAGGGCGATGCGGACGCCGCCGCCGACCGCGCGGCCGGCGATGCGCTGATGGCGCTCCCGCTGCGCCTGCGCGCGCCGCGCCAGCTGCCCTTCCACGCCCCGCACTACGTCGACCGCGTGCTGGCCGCGCTGCCCGCGCGCCCGCTGCCCGCGGGCACCGACCTCCACACCACCCTCGACCTGCGCCTGCAGCGCCTGCTCGAGCGCCGCCTGCACCAGCACCTCGCGCTGGCGCGCCGGCGCGGCATCGACAACGCCGCGGTGATGCTGGTGGACACCCGCGACATGGCGGTGCGCGCGCTGATCGGCTCGGCCGACTGGCACGACGCGGCCATCCACGGCCAGGTCAACGGCACGAACGCCAAGCGCTCGCCCGGCTCCACGCTCAAGCCCTTCCTCTACGCGCTGGGGCTCGACCAGGGCGTGCTGCACCCGGCCACCGTGCTGCGCGACGTGCCCAGCGCGTTCGGGCCCTACACGCCGGAGAACTTCGACGGCGGCTTCATGGGCCCGGTGACGGCCACCGAGGCGCTGGTGCGCAGCCGCAACATCCCCGCGGTGTGGGTGGGCGCGCAGCTGGCCAATCCCAGCCTGCACGGCCTGCTGCGCGAGGCCGGCGTGCGCGACCTCCTCAGCGAGCAGCACTACGGCCTGGCCCTGGTGCTGGGCGGCGGCGAGCTGACGATGGAGGAGCTGGCGCGGCTGTACGCGATGCTCGGCCACGCCGGCCGGCTGCGCCCGCTGCGCTGGCGCGCCGACGATCCCGCCGACCGCGGCGCGCAGCTCATCAGCCCCGAGGCGGCCTTCATCACCCGCGACATGCTGCGCCAGAACCCCCGGCCCGGCGGCGCCTACGCCTCCGACCTGGCCACCCTGCCGGTGGCCTGGAAGACCGGCACCAGCTGGGGCTTCCGCGACGCCTGGACCGCCGGCCTCGTCGGGCCCTACGCGCTGATCGTCTGGCAGGGCCACTTCGACAACCGGCCCAACCCCGCGCTGGTGGGTGTCGAGGCCGCCGCGCCGCTGTTCTTCGAGCTGGTGGACGCGCTGCGCGCCGCCGGCGTCGACCTCGCCGAGCCGCCGCAGCCGCGGCCGCGGCGGCTGGCGCGGGTCGAGGTCTGCCTGGCCTCGGGCGACCTGCCCAACGCGCACTGCCCGGCGCGCGGCGAGACCTGGTTCATCCCCGGCGTCTCGCCGATCCGGGTCAGCCGCGTGCACCGCGAGGTGGCCATCGACCTCGCGACCGGCCGCGTGGCCTGCGGGCCCTTCGATGCGGCGACGATGCGCCGCGAGGTGCACGAGTTCTGGCCCAGCGACCTCGCGCGCGTGTTCGCCCAGGCCGGGATGCCGCGGCGGCGCCCGCCGCCCGGCGCCGACTGCGCCGGCGCGCAGGCCTGGCAGGGCTCGCCGCCGCGGATCACTTCGCCCTGGAGCGGCACCCGCTATGCGCGCCGGCTCTCGCGCCCCGACGAGCCCGGCATCCCGCTGCAGGCCACGCTGGATGCCGACGTGCGCGAGGTGTACTGGTTCGCCGGCGATGCCTTCCTCGGCCGCGCCGGCTCGGGCGAGGCGCTGGCCTGGGTGCCGCCGCGCGCCGGGCGCTGGCGGCTGCGCGCGGTGGACGCGCTGGGCCGCGCGGACGAGCGCGAGGTGGTGGTCGACGTCGAGCCCTGAGGGCGGCGCTCAGCGCTCCGAGGGCCCGGTGTCGTCGTAGCCGCCGCGCTGGAACAGCCCCGGCCGCACCAGGTCCATGAACGCCCGCGCCTGCGGGCTGGGCAGCTTGCCCCGGCGCACCACCACGCCATACGAGCGCTGCGGGAAGTAGCGCGCCAGCGAGCGCATCGCCAGCTTCGGCCGGTCGGCCTCCGACAGGCAGATCGCGGTGACGATGCTGATCCCCAGCCCCATCGCGACGTACTGCTTGATCACCTCCCAGCCGCCCACCTCCAGCGCCACGGTGTAGGGCACGCGGCGCTGCTGGAACACGTGGTCGACCATGCGCCAGGTGGTCAGGCGCTTGGGCGGCAGGATCAGCCCAAAGGGCGAGAGGTCCTCGAGCACCAGGTCGGGCTTGCTGGCCAGCGGGTGGTCGGGCGGGGTGATCAGCATCGGGTCGAAGCGGTGCACCGCGGCGTAGGCCAGGTCGTTGGGCACGTCGAGCATCGAGCCCACCGCCAGGTCGACCGCGTCCGAGCGCAGCAGCGCCAGCCCGTCCTTGCCGGTGACGTTGTGCAGGGTCAGCTGGATGTCCGGGAAGCGCTCGCGGAACGCGGCCACCAGCGGCGGCAGCAGGTAGAGGATCGTCGAGCTGCCCGCGGCGATGTCGAGCGTGCCGCCCTCCAGCCCGCGCAGGCGGCTGCGGAACTCGGCGTCCAGGCCGTCGATGCCCTCCACCAGCGGCCGGGCCAGGTCGTACAGCACCTGCCCCTCGCGGGTCAGCGACAGGCGCCGGCCCACCCGCTCGAGCAGCCGGGTGCCGGCGTCGCGCTCCAGCGCCTGCAGCTGCAGGGTCACCGCGGGCTGGCTCAGGAACAGGGCCTCCGCCGCCCGCGACACCGAGCCCAGGCGGGCCACCTGGCAGAAGGCGCGCAGCGGCTTGAGCCGGTCGGCCTTGTACAGGAAGCGCTGGGGGGC
Organism: Lysobacteraceae bacterium; assembly: GCA_051859045.1. GTDB lineage: Bacteria > Pseudomonadota > Gammaproteobacteria > Xanthomonadales > Xanthomonadaceae > JBHYGK01. The sequence continues at coordinate 3,392 of JBHYGK010000017.1, forward strand.
GGATTCGCGGGCCATCGGAGGGGGTCGGGAAGGCTCTGCATCAGGACGTATGAGTCCAGCTTATAGCAAGCATTGATACATTTGGCTTGGCAAATGTGGCCTCCGGAACGGAAGGTCGAGCCCTCACCGCACAGCACGAGGGCGACACCATGGCAGGCGATTCGGGCATCCAGCCGGGCATCCATCCGGGCCATCCGGCCGACGGCACCCGCACCGACGCGGCCGCCGGCGGCCCCGCCCGGCTGGTCGGCGGCGCGCTGGGCGCCGCCCGCGTGGCCGGCCAGGACGAGCTGCTGCCGCCGGGCCTGATGGCCCTGCTCGCCGAGGCCCACCGCCGCTTCGATCCGGTCCGCCGCGCGCGGCTCGCCGCCCGCCAGGCCCGCCAGGCCCGCTTCGACGCCGGCGAGCTGCCGGACTTCCGCGCCGACACCCGCGGCATCCGCGACGCCGAGTGGACCGTCGCCCCGATCCCCGCGGCCCTGCTCGACCGCCGGGTCGAGATCACCGGCCCGGTCGACCCGAAGATGGTCATCAACGCCCTGAACTCGGGCGCCAACTGCTACATGGCCGACTTCGAGGACTCCACCAGCCCCACCTGGGAGAACCTGCTGGTCGGCCAGCGCGCGCTCAAGGGCGCGGTCGCCGGCACGCTCGACTGGATGGCGCCGGACGGCAGCCGCCACTACACGCTCAACCCCGGCCCGCTGGCCACGCTGATCGTCCGCCCGCGCGGCTGGCACCTCGAGGAGAAGCACGTCGAGGTCGACGGCCAGCGCCTGTCCGCCAGCCTGTTCGACGCGGTGGTGTTCGCCTTCCACAACGCCGTCGCCCTGCAGGCGCGCGACGCCGGCCCGTACTTCTACCTGCCGAAGATGGAGGCGATGGAGGAGGCCGCGCTGTGGGACGAGGTGCTGGCCTTCCTCGAGGTGAAGCTGGGCCTGCCGATCGGCTGCATGAAGGCCACCGTGCTGATCGAGACCCTGCCGGCGGCGTTCGAGATGGACGAGATCCTGCACGCCCTGCGCGGCCGCATCGTCGGCCTGAACTGCGGGCGCTGGGACTACATCTTCAGCTACCTCAAGACCTTCCGCGCCCACCGCGACCGCATCCTGCCCGAGCGCGGCCAGGTCACCATGACCCAGCCCTTCCTCAAGACCTACTCCGAGCTGCTGATCCGCACCTGCCACCGGCGCGGCGCGCACGCGATGGGCGGCATGGCCGCGCAGATCCCGATCAGCGGCGACCCGGCCGCCAACGAGGCCGCGCTGGCCCGGGTGCGCGCGGACAAGCTGCGCGAGGTCACCGCCGGCCACGACGGCACCTGGGTGGCGCACCCGGCGCTGATCCCGGTGGCGCGCGAGCTCTTCGACGCCCACATGCCCTCGCCGCACCAGCACCACATGGCGCGCCTGGACGCCGTCGCCGACCGCGACGCGCTGATCCGCCCGAGCGTCGGCACGATCACCCGCGCCGGCTTCGAGGCCAACGTCGAGGTCTGCGTGCGCTACCTCGCGGCCTGGCTCGACGGCAACGGCTGCGTGCCGATCCACTGGCTGATGGAGGACGCGGCCACCGCCGAGATCGGCCGCGCCCAGCTCTGGCAGTGGCTGCACGCCGACCGCGGCGGCTCGCCGGTGTCGCTCGACGACGGCACGCCGGTGGACTGGACGCTGTTCGAGCGCGCGCTGCTGGGCCTGCCGAACAAGCTCGCCGGCCGCATGAAGCTGCCCGGCGGCGGCCGCGTCGACGAGGCCATCGCGATGCTCGACGCGCTGACCCACGCCGACACCCTCGCCGACTTCCTGACCCTGCCCGCCTACGAGCGCCTGGCCTGAGCCGGCCGCGCCTCGCCCGTCCCTCTCCTCTTCGTTCCTTCCCTTTCCTGCAGCACACCACCCACGAGGCCCCGCCATGAAGACCCTGCCGACCGCCGACCAGCTCAAGCTCGACTGGACCAACAACCCGCGCTGGGCCGGCGTCCAGCGCCCGTACACCGCCGAGGACGTCGTCCGCCTGCGCGGCACGGTCGCGATCGAGCACTCGATCGCCAAGCTCGGCGCCGAGAAGCTCTGGCGCTCGCTGCACAGCGAGGACTTCGTCAACGCGCTCGGCGCGCTGACCGGCAACCAGGCCATGCAGCAGGTCAAGGCCGGCCTGAAGGCGATCTACCTCTCGGGCTGGCAGGTGGCCGCCGACGCCAACCTCGCCGGCGAGATGTACCCCGACCAGTCGCTGTACCCGGCCAACTCGGTGCCGCAGGTGGTCAAGCGCATCAACAACACCCTGCTGCGCGCCGACCAGCTGCACCACGCCGAGGGCAACGACGAGATCGACTTCCTGCAGCCGATCGTGGCCGACGCCGAGGCCGGCTTCGGCGGCGTGCTCAACGCCCACGAGCTGATGAAGGCGATGATCGAGGCCGGCGCGGCCGGCGTGCACTTCGAGGACCAGCTGGCCTCGGTCAAGAAGTGCGGCCACATGGGCGGCAAGGTGCTGGTGCCCACCCGCGAGGCGGTGGAGAAGCTGGTCGCCGCGCGCCTGGCCGCCGACATCATGGGCGTGCCGACGCTGATCGTCGCGCGCACCGACGCCGAGGCCGCCGACCTGCTCACCAGCGACGTCGACGACAACGACAAGGACTTCTGCACCGGCGAGCGCACCGTCGAGGGCTTCTACAAGACCCGCAACGGCCTCGACCAGGCGATCAGCCGCGGCCTGGCCTACGCGCCCTACGCCGACCTGGTGTGGTGCGAGACCGGCAAGCCCGACCTGGCCTTCGCCCGCGCCTTCGCCGAGGCCATCCACGCCAAGTACCCGGGCAAGCTGCTGGCCTACAACTGCTCGCCCAGCTTCAACTGGAAGAAGCACCTCGACGACGCCACGATCGCCGGCTTCCAGAAGGAGCTCGCCAAGCTCGGCTACAAGTTCCAGTTCATCACCCTGGCCGGCTTCCACAGCCTCAACTACGGCATGTTCGACCTGGCCCACGGCTACGCCCGCCGCCAGATGAGCGCCTTCGTCGAGCTGCAGGAGCGCGAGTTCGCGGCCGCCGACCGCGGCTTCACCGCGGTCAAGCACCAGCGCGAGGTCGGCACCGGCTACTTCGACGCGGTCACCCAGACCATCCAGCGCGGCCAGAGCTCGACCACCGCGATGAAGGGTTCGACCGAGGAAGAGCAGTTCCACGGCCACGCGACGGCGGCGGCCTGAGTTTCAGGACACCGTCCGTCGGAGCACGAGGGGGCGCCCGCGAGGGCGCCCCCTTCGTCGTTCGCGGGGGCGAGGGGCCCGCGCGGCGGGGCTTTCACGGGGCCGGAGTGGTGGCGCGAAGGCGTGACGCAGCCCCCGGTTCGGTGCGGCGGGCCGCCAGCATGAACGGTGCCTGACCATCCGGCTGGTAATCTGGGCTCCCCACGCTTCGCCGACCCGCCGCGTTGAACCTCCTCGACACCTCCGCCACGCCCGTCCTGCCCGTCCGTCCCACCGCGTCCGCCCACGCCCACGCCGCCCAGCTGGCGCCGGAGGAGTGGTCGCTGCTGGCGTCCGCGGCCATCCCGCGCACCCTCGCCCCGGGCGAGGTGCTGTTCCGTCGCGGCGAGTTCGGGCAGTCGATGTTCCTGGTGGAGGAGGGCGAGGTGCGGCTCGGCTTCGACGAGGGCATGGCCGACAAGATCGTCCAGAAGGGGCATTTCTTCGGCGAACTGGCCGTCTTCCTGCCCGAGCACAACCGCCTCGGCCGGGCCGAGGCCAGCGGCCCGGCGCGCGTGCTCGAGCTGCCCCAGTCGGCCTTCGAGGCCCTGCTGGCGCGGGAGCCGATCGCCACCGCCCGCTTCATGCGCCGCTGCTTCGCCTACCTCGTGGCCGGCGAGCAGCAGCTGATCCTCGGCATGCGCCGGCGCAACGAGGACCTGATCCAGACCCTCGACACCCTGCGCCAGACCCGCAGCGAACTCACGATGGCCCAGCAGCTCGTGCGCACCGACGAGCTGACCGGCCTGTCCAACCGCCGCGGCCTGTTCGCCTTCCTCGAGCAGCTCGGCCAGCAGCCGCTGCAGGGCGTGCAGCTGGCCCTGCTGCTGGTGGACATCGACGGCTTCAAGCAGGTCAACGACCGCGCCGGCCACCTCGCCGGCGACGGCGCGCTGCGCGCGGTCGCCGAGGAGGTCCGCGGCGCCGCCGGCCCGCTCGAGCTCCCGGCCCGCTTGGGCGGCGACGAGTTCGCGCTGCTGGCCCGGGTGGCGGACGCCGGCGACCTGGCCAACCGCGCCATCGGCCTGGTGGGCGCGGTGCGTTCGCTGCGCCTGCCGGCGCTGCGCGAGCACCGCCTGACGGTGTCGGTGGGCGCGGTGTTCTGCCGCGCGCCGGGGGACTGGTCGGCTTGGTACAGCGCGGCCGACGGCGCGCGCTACCTCGCCAAGTCCCGCGGCGGCGACGGCTGGCGGATCGGCGGCTGATCCACTCCGGCCCCGGGAAGGGGGCCGCAGGCGGCCTTCACGCCCCCGCCGGCGCGCGAAAACGCCTTTTGTGACGCGGCCTTGCTTGCCCCCGGACTGCGTTGGGGCACACTTGGATACCACACTGGCCCTTGCGCGCTTTACGACACCGATGGACACCAGCTCGTCCCCCGCCCGCGCCCAGTCCGCGACGCAGCCCCAGCTGCGCACGGTGCTGCTGTGCGACCTGGTGGACTCGACCGCGATGGTCGAGCGCCTGGGCGACGCGCGCTCCACCGAGCTCATCCGCCGCCACGACCGCCTGGTGCGCCAGCTGCTGGCCGAGCACGGCGGCCGCGGCATCGACAAGTCCGACGGCTTCCTCGCGCTGTTCGACCGCCCGATCCAGGCGGTGGGGTTCGCCATCGCCTACCAGCGCGAGCTGCGCACGCTGGGCAACGCCGAGGGCGTGCCGCTGTCGGCGCGCACCGGCATCCACGTCGGCGACGTGCTGCTGTGGGACAACACCCCCGAGGACGTCGCGGCCGGCGCCAAGCCGGTCGAGGTCGAGGGCCTGGCCAAGCCGGTGGCCGCGCGGCTGATGAACCTCGCGCTGCCCGGCCAGATCCTGCTGTCGGGCGTGGCGCAGTCGCTGGGCCAGCGCGCGCAGTCCGAGCTCGGCCCCGTCGCCCAGCGCCTGCGCTGGCAGACCCACGGCCGCTTCCATTTCCGCGGCGTGCCCGCGCCGATGCTGGTGCACGAGGTCGGCGAGGCCGGCATCGCCCCGCTGCGCGTGCCGGCGTCCACGCCCAAGGCCTGGCGCGACGTGCCGGTCTGGCGGCGCCCGCTCACCCTCGCCGTCGAGGCGCTGGCGGTGGCGGTGCTCACCGGCGCGGCGGTGATGTTCTCGTTCCGCGCCGACCCGGCCATCGCGTTCCGCGAGCGCGACTGGGTGGTCGTGGGCGAGCTCAACAACCTGACCGGCGACAACCGCTTCGACGGCGCGCTCGAGGTCGCCCTGCGCACCAGCCTCGAGCAGTCGCGCCACGTCAACCTGCTGCCCGAGGTGCGGGTGCGCGACACCCTGCGCCGGATGGATCGCGCCGGCGACTCCACCATCGACCGCGCCACCGCGGCCGAGGTGGCCCTGCGCGAAGGCGCGCGCGCCGTGCTGATGCCCACCGTGGCCGAGGTCGGCGGACGGCTGCGCTTCTCGGTCGAAGTGATCGACCCGGCCAACCAGACCACGGTCTACGCCGAGTCCGCCGACTCCGCGGTCACCGAGGGGCCGCTGGACTCGGTGGCCGACGTGGCCGCGAGCGTGCGCGAGCGGCTCGGCGAGTCGCTGGCCTCGGTCAGCGAGAGCGCCGCGCCGCTGGCCCAGGTCACCACCTCCAGCCTCGACGCGCTGCGCGCGTACTCGCTCAGCCAGGAGGCGCTCGCCGTCGGCCGCCTCGACGAGGCCGAGGCCCAGCTCCGGATCGCGCTCGAACTCGATCCCGGCTTCGCCCTCGCGCGCACCGCGCTGGGCCGGGTCGCCTATTCCCGCGCCGATGTCGCCACCGCCATCGCCGAGACCGAGGCCGCGCTCGCCGCGCCGGGCCGGCTCGGCGAGCGCGAGCGCCTGTCCCAGGCCGCGCTGCTCGGCTGGCTCAGGCTCGAGCCGGGCTTCGAGGCGCGCTGGCGATCGCTCGCCGGCCTGTACCCCGACTTCTTCCCCGCCGCGCACAACGTCGCGATGCAGGCCTACCTCGGCAGCCGCTTCGCCGAGCAGGTCGAGTACGCCCAGCGCGCCAGCGCGCCGCAGAGCGTCACCCGGCCGGCCTCGGTGTACGTCTCGGCGATCGGCCTCGGCGCGCTCGAGCGCCTGCCCGAGTCGCTCGACGCGTTCCGCGAGGCCGCGTCGCTGGGCTTCGGCGGCTTCGGCTTCCAGCACGCCTCCGCGCTCGCCGCGGCCGGCCGGCACGAGGATGGCCTCGCGCTGATCGACGCCACGCCGGCGTCCAGCGGGCTGCAGGGCATGCAGCGCGTGGTCGCGCGCCTGGCCATCGAGGTCGACCTCGGCCGCTGGGACGCCGCCGAGGCCACGGCCGCGCGGCTCGCCCGCGAGGACACCGGGATGCCCGGCCTCGCCCTCACCGCGCGCGCGGCCGCGCTGTCGGCCAGTCGCGGCGTCGAGGGCGCGGAGGCCCGGCGCGCCGCCCTCGCCGAGCTGGTCGCGCTGGCCGGCGCCAGCCTGCCGGAGCTCAGCGGCCAGGCCCGGCTGGAGGCCGCCGGCGTCGCCGCCTACGCCGCCTACCTCGCCGCGCGCGAGGGGGATGCGCCGCTCGCCCAGGAGGCGCTGGCCCTCGTGGCGTCCTCCGGGATGGCCGAGCAGCCCGTGGTGGCCAATCTCGTCGCCATCGCCTCGGCGCGGCTCGCGCTGGCGGCGGGCGACGTCGCGGAGGCGCGGCGCCGTCTCGCCCCGTACGCGGGCGACGACACCCTGCTGCTCACCGCCGCGCTCTGGGCCGAGCTCGAGGCGCAGTCCGGCCAGCGCGCCGAGGCGATCGAGCGCTACGCCGCGCTCGCGTCGTGGCGCGGCCGGGCCTTCCTCGAGTGGGGCCTGGGCAGCGCGCTGCAGGTCGAGAACGTGATCCAGCTGCGCCGCGCGCAGCTGCGCATCGCCGAGCTGGCGACGGAGGACGGCCAGACGGCCCGGGCCCAGGAGGCGCTGCGCGCGCTGCGCCGGGCGTGGCCGGGCGAGGCGATGCCGGAAGACCTGCGCCTGCGCGTGCAGGCGGTCGAGCGGGGCATCAGCGCGGCGCCGGTCTCGGCCGCGCTGCCCTGACGCCGCCCGGGCCTGGCCCGGGCGGCGCACGTCACTTCGAGAAGATCACCACCGCCATCGTGGCGTGCATCTCGCGCGAGAGGGTCTCGAAGTTCTTCGCGATCTCCTCCTTGCTCGGCAGCGTGACGGTGGCCGGCGCGGTCTTCGCGTCGACGTCGATGCCGAACTTCGCCAGCACCGGGATCGGGTTGGCCTCGAAGGCCGCGCGGAACTCGTCGTCGCTCGCCAGCTTCTTGAGCAGGAGCTGGATCTGGTCTTCGTTCTTGCCGGTCATGCGCTGTCCCCGTTGATGCGCACCCCCCGGTGCGCGGCCCGCATCTTCGCCGCCCGCGCGTGGCAGGCGCAAGCGCGCGGGCCGCGCCGCGCGCGGCCTCAGGCGCCTGGCGCGGGCTCGTGGTCGGCGTGCACGAAATGCAGCGCGTCGCGCGAGGGATCGGGCACGCCCAGGCCCCAGGCGCCGAACACGGCGTCGCCCAGCGGATCGAGGCCCAGCGCGCGGGCGATGTCGCGGTCGTTGATCGCGCCGGTGTAGTACGCGCCCAGCCCGCGCTCGGTCGCCAGCAGGTAGGCGGTCTGGCTGAGGTGGCCGGCGTCCACCAGCACCGCCTTGTAGGCCTTGGCGTGGCGGCGGTACTTCCAGTGGTTGCGCTGCAGCCGCGCGGCCAGGAACACCATCGCCTGGGCCTCGGCGAAGTAGTCCTGGCCGATGGTGGCGGTGCCGGCGAACGCGCGCGCCGCGGCCTCGTCCATCGGCTGCAGCAGGTCGAGGCGGTGGTGGTCGCTGACGTAGTGGTAGAGGCCCGGCGCGAAGCCCTCCACGCGGACCAGCAGCGGGTAGGCCTCGATCGGATGCAGCGCGCCGCCGGAGGGGCTGAGGCGCTTCATCGCGACCAGGCCCGGCGCCAGCTCGGCGTGGCCGACCGCGCCGAAGGCGCCGCGGAGCACGTGGGCGAGGTCGGCGGCCGGCAGGGTGGCGTCGGCGAGGTAGTGCCGGGTGGTGCGGCGGCGGCGCATCAGCGACGCGAGCGGGGAGTCGAGCGGGGCGGCCGGCAGCGGATGCCGCGAGCGCGCGTCGGGGCGCTCGGGCGAGTGCGGCGGCGGGTAGCCGTTGGCCGCCACCATCGCGTCCAGCCGCGCGCGGTGGGCCTCGTCGCTGTGGTCGCGCTGGGCCTCGTCGCCCATGATCCCGCTCCACGCGGTGTGGGCGTGGTAGACCGCGGCCAGCGGGTGCCAGCCCACCTCCTCGAGCCGGGCCTCGCCCTCGCGCAGGCGCACCGACCACGCGCCGTCGTCGTCGCCGACCAGCAGGCCGTCCGCCACCAGCCGGCGCAGCGCGTCGGCGTCGAGCGGGCCGCGCGCGGCGAGGTCCTCGAGCGCGACCCAGTCCTCGCCGTCGAGCGTGGCCATCAGCGCCAGCGCCTCGGGCGGCACCGGCAGGCGCTCGCCGCTGACCGGGCAGAGCAGGATCGGCGCGGGGCTGCGCAGCAGGCGCATCTCGCCGCGCATCAGGGCGCCGAAGTCGGGCGCCAGGCGGTCGCCGAGGTCGATGACGCAGGGGCGGCGGCGGCGCAGGCGCATGGAGGGTCCGGCAGGCAGGGGAGCGCAGCGTAGCCGCCCCGCCGGGGCGCGGGAACCGCCGGCCGCGGCGGGGTCGGCCGGGCGGGGGGCGCGACGGCGATCAACAGGGGTAGGAGTTTTCCTACAGCCCGGCCCCGATTTGGACGACTCCGGCACACCCCCGTGTGAGCGCAGGCTTCACATGCCCCCCTGCTCCCTGAATCGAGGTGTGATCCATGGCCCGTCCCGCCCGCCACGCGCTCCCCGGCGTCCCGCTCCACCTCGTGCAGCGCGGCATCGATCGCCAGCCGATCTTCCACACCGACCGCGACCGCAAGGTCTTCCTGTCGGCCCTCGACGGCGCCGCCCGCGCCCACGGCGTGCAGGTGCACAGCTACGTGCTGATGCCCAACCACGTGCACCTGCTGGTCACCGGCCAGCAGGCCGACAGCGTGTCGCGCATGATGCAGTCGCTCGGCCGCCGCTACGTGCGCCACGTCAACGACACCCACGGCCGCGCCGGCACCCTCTGGGACGGCCGCTACAAGGCCTGCCTGGTCGACTCGGGCCCGTGGCTGATGGCGGTGCACCGCTACATCGAGCTCAACCCGGTCCGCGCGGGCCTGGCCAACGAGGCCGGCGAGTACCGCTGGTCGAGCTTCCGCCACCACGCGCTGGGCGAGGCCGATCCGGTGGTCACCCCGCATCCGTTCCTGGCCGCGCTCGGCGAGGACGCCGAGATCCGCCGCCAGATCTACCGCGACCTGGCCTCGCGCGGCCTCGGCGCCAGCGAGATCGAGGCCATCCGCGGCCTGACCAAGCAGGGGCGCGCCTTCGGCGGCGCGCACTTCCGCAGCCAGGTCGAGGCCGTGGTGAAGCGCCCGATGAGCTACCGCCGCCCGGGCCGCCAGCCCAACGAGGTCGGCGTCATCGCCAGCTGAGGCCCGGCGCGGCCGCGCCACGCGCATCGAACGACGGGCCGGGGCGGCGACGCCCCGGCCCGTCGCGTTCCGGCGCCCCGCGACGCGCGGCATGACCTTCGGCCTCCTTGGGCCCACCGGCGCGCGCCCGCATACTGGACCCGCGGCCAGTCCGGCCGCGTCTCGCGGAGCACCAACGCCATGGGCGTCATCAGCCTGTTCTGGGGTCTCGCCTCGCTGCTGTGGGCCGGCCTCGCCTTCATCCCGCTGCTGGGCTGGGGCAACTGGTTCATGCTGCCGTTCGCGGCCTGCGGCTTCGTGTTCGCCGGCATCACCAGCGTCGTCGTCGGCGAACCCGGCAAGGGCCGCGCCAAGACCGGCCTGCTGCTGTGCGTCGTCGCGATCGTGGTCGGCGTGGCCCGCCTGATCATCGGCGGCGGCATCCTCTGATGGCGGCGTCGGGTCCGCGCGCGTGAGCACGCCCCGCGTCCTGGTCACCGGCGGCAGCGGCTTCCTGGGCCAGCACCTGGTCCACGCGCTGCACGCCGCCGGCGCCGAGGTGCTGGGCCTCTCGCGCTCGCCCGCCAGCGACGCGGTGCTCGCCGCGCGCGGCGTCACCCCCGTGCGCGGCGACCTCGCCGCGCCCGAGGGCCTGGCCGCGGCCGTGCCCGAGGGCCTGGCGGCGGTGTTCCACACCGCCGCCGACACCTCGCAGTGGGCGCCCGACGCCCCGCGCCAGACCCGGATCAACCTCGACGGCACCGCGGCGCTGGCCGCCGCCGCCCAGGCCCGCGGCGCGGGCCTGTTCGTGCACACCTCCAGCGTCTCCAGCTATTCGCACCTGGTGCACGGCGTGCTGCGCGAGGACGTGCCGCAGCGCGGCCGCGAGAGCTGGATCAACTACGAGCGCACCAAGCACCTCGGCGAGCTGGCGGTGCGCGAGCGGATGGCCTCCGGCCTGCCCGCGGTGATCCTGCAGCCCGGCCACATCCTCGGCCCCGGCGACACCCGCAACTGGTCGCGGATGCTGGCGATGATCGACGCCGGCCGGCTGCCGGGCGCCCCGCCCGGCGCCGGCGCGTTCGCCGACGTGCGCGAGGTGGCCAAGGCGCACGTGGAGGCCTGGCGTCGCGACCAGGCCGGCGAGACCTTCCTGCTCGGCGGCGCGCACGCCAGCTTCCTCGAGTTCGTGCGCCTGGCCTCGCTGCGGCTGGGCCGCAAGGCGCCCACGCGGCCGGTGCCCGGCGCGCTGATCAAGCTGGTCGCGCGCGCCAGCGACCTCGCCTCGCGCCTCACCGGCCGCGCGCCGGACATGACCCCGCAGGCCGCGGTGTTCACCCTGCACCGGCTGCAGGTGGACTCGTCGAAGGCCATCGCGCGCCTCGGCTACCGCGAGACGCCGCTCGCGCCGCTGCTCGACGACACCCTGGCGTGGATGCGCGCCGAGGGGATGCTGCGCGGCTGAGGCCGCGCGCTCAGCCCGCGGTGCCGCCGCGCATCGCCGCCAGCACGTCCGCGCAGTCGCCCTGCGCGGCCACCCGGCCGCGGTCCAGCCACAGCGCGCGCTCGCACAGCGCCGCCGCGGCATCGAGGTCGTGGGTGATGAACAGCAGCGCCAGCCCGCGCTCGCGCTTGAGCCCGGCCAGCAGGTGCAACACGCCGGCGCGGTGCTCGGCGTCGAGCGCGCTGACGGCCTCGTCGCAGACCAGCAGGTCGGGCCCGGTGGCCAGCGCGCGCGCGATCGCGATGCGCTGGCGCTGGCCGCCGGAGAAGGCGTGCGGGAAGCGCTCGAGCGCGTCCTCGCCCAGGCCGACCGCGGCGAGCAGGCGCGCGGCCTCGGCCCGGCGCGAGGCCGCGTCGCCGCGGCCGTGGATGCGCAGCGGCTCGGCCACCAGCTCGGCGACGCGCTGACGCGGGTCCAGCGAGGCGTAGGGGTCCTGGAACACCACGCCGATGCGCGCGCGCAGCGGGCGCAGCCGCCCCGGCGCCAGCCCCAGCAGCGGCGCGCCGTCGAGGCTCACCGCGCCGCGCAGGCCGGCCTCGGCGCCGCGCGGCAGCAGCCGCAGCAGGCTGCGCGCGAGGCTGGACTTGCCGCTGCCCGAGTGGCCCACCACCGCCGTCGCCTCCCCGCGGTGCAGGGCCAGCGAGACGCCGTCGAAGGCGGGGGCGGGCGCGCGCGGCCAGCGCAGCGCCAGCCCCTCCACCCGCAGCAGCGCCGCCGCGTCGTCGCCCGGCGCGGCGGCGGCGGGCGCCGCGGGCAGGCGCGCGGCGGCCAGCAGCGCGCGCGTGTAGTCGTGGGCCGGCGCGGCGAACACGGCGTCCGTGCGCCCATCCTCGACCACCCGGCCGTGGCGCAGCACCAGCACGCGGTCGGCGATCCGCGCCACGCCCGGGAGGTCGTGGCTGATCCACAGCAGGCCCAGGCCGTCCTCGCGGCACAGCCCGCGCAGCAGGTCGAGCGTGGCGGCGGCCAGCGCCGGGTCGAGCGCCGAGGTGGGCTCGTCGGCCACCAGCGCCGCGGGCCCCGCGGCCAGCGCGATGGCGACGACGACGCGCTGCCGCTGGCCGCCGGAGAGCTGGTGCGGCCAGCGCGCGAGCAGCGGCGCGGGGTCGTCGAGGCCGCAGCGGCGCAGCAGCGCCAGCGCGGCGGCCTCGCGGGCGGCGCGGGTGCGGGTGGCGGGCGCCGCCGCGGGATCCTCGGCCGCGCGCAGCACCTCGCCCAGCTGGGCGCCGATCGTGCGCAGCGGATGCAGCGCCGCCAGCGCGTCCTGCGGCACGTAGCCCAGCACCCGGCCGCGCAGGCGCGCATGCGCGGGTTCGCCGGGCGCGAAGGTGGCCCCGCCGGCGCGGACCACGCCCGAGGCCCGCAGCCCGCGCGGCAGCAGGTCGAGCAGGGCCAGCGCCGAGAGGCTCTTGCCGCTGCCGCTCTCGCCGACGATCGCCACGCACTCGCCGGCGTGCACGCGCAGCGACAGCGGGCCGACCAGGCGGCGCGCGCGGGCGCCCTCGCCGACGCTGACCACCAGCTCGCGGCAGGCCAGCAGGGGCTCGGGGCCGAGCGCCTCGCGCGGGCCGGTGCTGCGCGCGGCGGTGGTCGACGCGCGCGCGGCCTCGCCGCCCGGCGCGCTCACGCGGCCTCCGGGCCGGCGGCCGGCGCGCGCCGCGGGTCGAGCCAGTCGCGCAGGCCGTCGCCGAGGAACTGGAACGCCGCCAGCGTCAGGGCCAGCACGGCGGCCGGGAAGGCCAGCGTCCACGGCGCGCCGTCGAGCTCCTGCGCGCCCTCGGCCAGCAGCGTGCCCCAGCTGGCCGAGGGCTCGTCGATGCCGAGCCCGAGGAAGCCGAGGAAGCCCTCCACCAGGATCGCCTGCGGCAGGATCAGGCCCAGGTACACCAGGCCCAGCGGCAGCAGGTTGGGCAGCACGTGCCAGCGCAGCACCTGCGCGCCCGACGCGCCGGCGGCGCGCGCGGCCAGCACGAACGGCGCCTCGCGCAGGCGCGCGGCCTCGGCCCGGGCCACGCGCGCCAGGTCGATCCAGACGTAGCCGCCGATCGCCGCCAGCAGCAGCCACAGGGAGCGCTCGAACAGGGTCAGCAGCAGGATCACGATCAGCAGGAAGGGCAGGGCGCTGAGCACGTCCAGCGCGCGCACCATCCAGCGCTCCCAGGCCCCGCCGGCGTAGCCCGCCAGCGCACCCCAGCCCAGGCCCAGCGCCAGCGCCACCAGGCTGGCCAGCAGGCCGATCGCCAGCGACAGCCGGCCGCCGGCCAGCACCCGCGCCAGCACGTCGCGGCCGATCGCGTCGGTGCCGAACCAGTGCGCGGCCGAGGGCGGCTGCGACAGGGCGTCCCAGTCCGGGCGGTGCGGGTCGATGCCCAGCAGCCACGGGCCCACGACCACGGCCACGGCCAGCAGCGCGAGCACGCCCAGGCAGGCGCGCGCCAGCGGCGGCAGCGGCGGCAGGGTGCGCAGGGCGGCGGGCAGCAGGGCGGCGAGGCGGGGCATCCCGCGATGATACGGGCGGCCGGCCTTGATCGAGCGCACGGGCCCGTCGCGCCCGGCGCGTACAATCCGGCCCTCCCCGCCGCACGCGAGACTTCCCATGGGCTACCCCCACACCCGTCCCCGCCGCATGCGCCGCGACGCCTTCTCGCGGCGGCTGATGCGCGAGCACCGGCTGAGCGCCGACGACCTGGTCTACCCGGTGTTCGTGCACGAGGCCGCCGGCCGCGCGGCCGTGGGCTCGATGCCGGGCATCGAGCGGCTGTCGATCGACGAGCTGCTCGTGGTGGCCGACCAGGCGGTGGCGCTGGGCATCCCCGCGCTGGCGCTGTTCCCGGTGACCGCGCCGGAGGCCAAGAGCCTCGACGCCGCCGCGGCCTGGGATCCCGAGGGCCTGGCCCAGCGCGCGGTGCGGGCGCTCAAGGCGCGCCACCCGGGCCTCGGCGTGATCACCGACGTCGCGCTCGATCCCTACACCAGCCATGGCCAGGACGGACTCCTCGACGCCTCCGGCTACGTCACCAACGACGCCACCGTCGAGGCGCTGGTGAAGCAGGCGCTGAGCCACGCCGCCGCCGGCGCCGACATCGTCGCCCCGAGCGACATGATGGACGGCCGCATCGGCGCGATCCGCGCCGCGCTCGAGGCCGCCGGCCACGTCCACGTGCGCATCCTCGCCTACAGCGCGAAGTACGCCAGCGCGTTCTACGGCCCGTTCCGCGATGCCGTCGGCAGCGCCGGCGCGCTCGGCAAGGCCGACAAGTACACCTACCAGATGGATCCCGCCAACGGCGACGAGGCCCTGCGCGAGGTCGCGCTCGACCTCGAGGAGGGCGCCGACATGGTGATGGTGAAGCCGGGCCTGCCCTACCTCGACATCGTGCACCGCGTGAAGCATCGCTTCGGCGCGCCGACCTTCGTCTACCAGGTCAGCGGCGAGTACGCGATGCTCAAGGCCGCCGCCGCCAACGGCTGGCTCGACGAGCGCGCCACCGCGCTGGAGTCGCTGCTGGCGTTCAAGCGCGCCGGCGCCGACGCGATCCTGACCTACTACGCCCTCGACGCCGCCCGCTGGATCAAGGAGTCCGCATGAGCGCCCACCGCTACGCCGTGTTCGGCCACCCGATCGCGCACTCGCTCTCGCCGCGCATCCACGCCGCGTTCGGCGCGCAGCTGGGCATCGGACTGGAGTACGCCGCCATCGACGCCACGCCGGCCGAGTTCGCCGGCGCGCTGCAGGTGTTCGCCGCGGGCGGCGGCCGCGGCGCCAACGTCACCCTGCCGCACAAGGAGCAGGCGCACGCGCTGTGCGCCGCCCTCACGCCGCGCGCGGCGCGGGCCGGCTCGGTCAACACCCTCACCCGCGTGGACGGCGGCTGGCAGGGCGACACCACCGACGGCGCCGGCCTCGTGCGCGACCTCACCGGCCGCCATGGCCTCGACCTGCGCGGCCGCCGCGTGCTGCTGCTCGGCGCCGGCGGCGCCGCTCGCTCGGTGGCGCCGGCGCTGCTCGACGCGGGCATCGACCAGCTCACCATCGCCAACCGCACGGCGGCCCGCGCCGATGCGCTGAGCGACCTGCTCGGCGACCCGGCACGCGTGCACGTGCGCTACCTGCACCAGCTCGACGAACTCGGCGGCTTCGAGCTGGTCGTCAACGCCACCTCCGCCGCGCGCGGCGACGGCGCGGGCCTCGACCTGCCGCGCAGCCTGCTGGCGCCGCGGGCGGCCTGCGTCGACCTGGGCTATGGCGAGGCCGCGATCGCGTTCCTGGCCTGGGCCCGCGCCCACGAGGCCGCGCAGGCCATCAGCGGCCTCGGCATGCTGGTGGAGCAGGCCGCGGAGGCCTTCGAGGGCTGGCACGGCGAGCGCCCGGACACCGATCCGGTGTACGCCTCGCTGCGCGCCCACGAGGTCGGGCTGCACACCGTTGAGTGAGGCCGGCCGCCGCCGGCCGCGCGCGTGAGCGGCGTCCCGCCGCCGCCGGCCTGCCGGCCGCGCTGCGGCGCGTGCTGCATCGCGCCCTCGATCAGCTCGCCGATCCCGGGCATGCCGCACGGCAAGCCCGCCGGCATCCCCTGCGTGCAGCTCGACGAGGCGCTGGGCTGCCGGCTCTTCGGCGACCCGCGCCGGCCCGCGGTGTGCGGCTCGCTGCAGCCCTCGATGGGCATGTGCGGGCACGACCGCGACGAGGCCATGGCCCACCTCGCCGAGCTCGAGCGCCTGACCGCGGCGCGCTGAGGCCCGCGCCGGCGCCGGATCAGCCCGCGCCCATCGCCAGGTAGGTGTCCTTGAGCCGGACGTAGTGCTGGGCGCTGTAGAACAGCGCCTCGATCTCCTTGTCCGACAGCGCGCGCGCGAACTTGGCCGGGTTGCCCAGCCACAGCTCGCCGCCCGGCAGGCGCTTGCCGGGCGGCAGCATCGCGCCGGCGCCGAGGAAGCCGTGGCGCTCCACCACCGCGCCGTCGAGCACCGTGGCGCCCATGCCGATGAGGCAGGCATCCTCGATCGTGCAGGCGTGGATGATGGCGCCGTGGCCGATGGTGACGTCGTCGCCGATGCGCGTGGCGAAGCCGCCGAGCTTGGCGTGCGGGCCGTCGTGGCTGACGTGGACGATGGTGCCGTCCTGCACGTTGGTGCGGGCGCCGATGCGGATGAAGTTGACGTCGCCGCGGACGACGGTGCCGGGCCAGATCGAGCTGTCGTCGCCGATCACGACGTCGCCGATCACGACCGCGGCGGGGTCGACGTAGACGCGCTCGCCGAGGCTCGGGAGGTGCTGCTGGAAGGGGCGGAGGTTCATGCCCCGATGGTAGGCCGCCGGACGGCGTTGGTCGACCGCCCGGGAGGGCCTAGACTCGCGGCATGGACGCCTCCCGCTCGACCTCGCCCGCCCCCGACCTGCTCGCCACCCTCGCGCGCCTGCGCGCGGCCCAGCAGGCCCGCCGCCCCGACCACCGCCAGCGCATGGCCGACCTGGCCCGGCTGGACGCCGAGATCGTCGCGCGCACCGAGGAACTGGTGGACGCCGCCTCGGCCGACTTCGGCCGCCGCTCGCGCCACGAGACCCTCGCCGCCGACATCATGATCGTGCGCGAGGAGATCAAGCACCTGCGCCGCAAGCTCAAGGCCTGGATGCGCCCGCGCCGGCGCGCGGTCAACCTGGCCTTCCTGCCCGCGCGCGCCGAGCTGCGCCCGGTGCCGCTGGGCGTGGTGGGCATCGTCTCGCCCTGGAACTACCCCGTGCAGCTCGCGCTGCTGCCGCTGGCCGACGCCATCGCCGCCGGCAACCACGTGATGCTCAAGCCCAGCGAGTTCGCCCCGCGCACCTCCGCCGCGCTGGCCGCGCTGCTCAAGGAGGTGTTCCCCGAGGATCGCGTGGCCGTGGTGCTCGGCGGGGCCGAGGTGGGCGCGGCGTTCTGCGCGCTGCCCTTCGACCACCTGCTGTTCACCGGCTCCACCGTGGTCGGCCGCAAGGTCATGGCCGCGGCGGCGCCCAACCTCTGCCCGGTCACGCTCGAGCTCGGCGGCAAGTCGCCGGTGCTCATCGCGCCGGACTACCCGCTGGAGCACGCCGCCGAGCGCGTGGCCGCGGGCAAGTTCTTCAACGGCGGCCAGACCTGCGTGGCGCCGGACTTCGTGCTGGTGCCGCGGGCCAAGCGCGATGAGTTCGTGCGCCTGCTGATGGCCTCGCTCGCACGGCGCTACCCGACGCTGCGCGACAACCCCGACTACACCGCGATCATCAACGCCCGCCAGGCCGACCGCCTGCGCGCGTGGATCGACGACGCCCGCGCCAAGGGCCTGGAGGTGCTGCAGCACGCGCCCGATGGCCCCGGCGGCCCCGACGGCCTCGAGCTGGTGCCGCCGACCCTGGTGATCGAGCCGGGCGACGAGGCGCTGGTGATGTGCGACGAGATCTTCGGCCCGGTGCTGCCGATCCTGGGCTACGACGACCACGACGCCGCCATCGCCCGCATCCTCGCGCGCGAGCGGCCGCTGGCCTTCTATCCCTTCGACCGCGACCGCGCGCGGCTGGCGCGCACGCTCGACACCGTCGTGGCCGGCAGCGTCTGCGTCAACGACACCCTGATCCAGTTCGGCCAGCACTCGCTGCCGATCGGCGGCGTGGGCGCCAGCGGCATGGGCAGCTACCACGGCGAGCAGGGCTTCAACACCTTCTCGCAGCTGATGCCGGTGATGCGCCAGGCCCGGCTCAACACGATGTTCGTGCTCGATCCGCCCTACGGCAAGCTCGCCACGTTCGTGCTGAAGCTGCTGCTGCGCTGAGCGTGGCGCCCTCGCGGCCCGCGCGTCGCGCGGGTCGCAGGCAGGGCGCGGCGGCTCAGGCCGCCAGGCCGTAGGCGCGCAGCAGCGCGCCGGGATCCGGCTCGCGGCCGCGGAAGGCCTTGAAGCTCTCCAGCGCCGGGCGCGAGCCGCCCACCGCCAGGATCTCGCGGCGCCAGCGCGCGCCGGTGGCCGCGTCGAACACGCCGGCCTCCTCGAACGCCTGCCAGGCGTCCGCGCTGAGCACCTCGGCCCACAGGTAGCTGTAGTAGCCGGCCGAATAGCCGCCCGCGAACACGTGGGTGAAGCTGTTGGGGAAGCGCTGCCAGGCCGGCGGGCGCAGCACCGAGACCTCGTCGCGCACGGCATCGAGCAGCGCCAGCGTGCGCGCGCCCGCGGCCGGATCGAACTCCAGGTGCAGGCGGAAGTCGAACAGCGCGAACTCCAGCTGGCGCACCAGGAACAGCCCGGCGTGGAAGTGGCGCGCGGCGGTCATCTTCGCGAACAGCGCCTCGGGCAGCGGCTCGCCGGTCCGCCAGTGCCGGGCGAAGCGGTCGAGCGCCGTGCGGTCCCAGGCGAAGTTCTCCATGAACTGGCTGGGCAGCTCCACCGCGTCCCACTCCACGCCGCTGATGCCGCCCACCGCCGGCCAGTCGACCTCGGTCAGCAGGTGGTGCAGGCCGTGGCCGAACTCGTGGAACAGGGTGACCACGTCGTCGTGGGTCAGCAGCGCCGGCGAGCCGTCGCCGGCGGGCGGGGCGAAGTTGCAGGTCAGGAAGGCCACCGGGCGCTGCGCGTGCGCGCCGTCGACCATCCGCGTGCGGCAGACGTCCATCCACGCGCCGCCGCGCTTGCCGGTGCGCGCGTAGAGGTCGACGTAGACGCCCGCGCGCTCGCGGCCGTCGAGGTCATGCAGGGTGAAGTAGCGCGCGTCGGGGTGCCAGGCCGGGGCCTCGGCCGGGCGCAGCGTGAAGCCCAGCAGCCCGCCGACGAGGTCGAACATGCCCTGCACCACCGCGTCCGCGGCGAACCAGGGCTTGAGGTCCTCGTCGGAGAAGGCGTAGCGCGCCTCGCGCAGCCGCTCGGCCGCGAAGCCGACGTCCCAGGGCTCGAGCGTGGCCAGGCCGAGGTGCTCGCGCGCCCAGTCGCGCAGGGCGGCGAGCTCGGCCTCGGCGATCGGGCGCGCCTTCGCGGCCAGCGCGCGCAGGAAGCCCAGCACGCGCTCGGGCGTGCCGGCCATCTTGTCCACCACCGAGAGGTGGGCCGCGCTGGGCAGGCCGAGCAGCTGGGCCTCCTCGTGGCGCAGCGCCATGATCGCCTCGATCGCCGGGGCGTTGTCGAAGCGGCCGGCATGCGGGCCCTGGTCGGAGGCGCGGGTCTGGTAGGCGGTGTAGACGGCCTCGCGCAGCGCGCGGTCCTCGGCGTAGGACAGGATCGCCTGCACCACCGGGCCCTTGAGCGTGGCGCGCCAGCCCGCGGCGCCGGCGTCGGCCGCGGCGCGCGCGAGCATCGCCCGCGCGCTGTCGGGCAGGCCGGCCAGCTCGGCCTCGGCGACCTCGCGATGCCAGGCGTCGGTGGCGTCGAGCACGGCCTCCTCGAATGCGGTCTCGCGCTGGCTCAGCTCGGCCTGCAGCGCCTTGAAGCGCGCGCGCTCGGCCTCGGGCAGGCCGACGCCGGAGAAGCGGAAGCCGCGCAGGCTGTCGTCGACGATCGTGCGCCGCACGCGGTCGAGCGCGGCGAAGGCCGGCGACTCGCGCAGCTGGCGGACGCGGCGGTACAGGCCCTGGTGCTGGCCGAGCTCGGTGGCGTGGTCGGTGAGCAAGGCCTCGGCCTCGCCGTAGGCCTCGCGCAGCGCGGGTGAGTCCTTCACGCCGTGCAGGTGGCCCACCGGGGCCCAGGCGCGGGCGAGGCGGTCCTCCATGTGTTCGAGCGGCGCCATCAGCGTCTCGAAGCGCGGCGGCTCGGGATCGGCTACCACGCGCTCGACTTCGGCGCGGTACTCGGCGAGCAGGGCTTCGATGGCCGGCACCACGTGCTCGGGCTGGATGGCGGGGAAGGCGGGCAGGTCGCCCGGCTGCAGCAGCGGGTTGGTCGTCGTCGTCATCGCGCGGTTCTGGGGGCGCGCGGGGCCGTCGTCAAGCCCCGCGGGCCCGCCGACACCCCGCGCGGGGCTCAGCCGAGCGGGCAGGCCAGCGGCGCGATCGCCAGGCGCAGCGCGGTGGCGGTGGCGCGGCCGGCGCCGGGGGCGCGGAAGGCGGTGGTGGCGGGGGGGCGCGCCAGGCGCACGCTCGCCTCGCCGCCCGGATGGCGGGCGAACAGGCGGGCCTCGGCGGCGCCATCGGCCAGCGCGTCGGCCGCCGCCCGCAGCGCGCCGTCGGCGAGCGCGTCGCCGGACAGGCGGGCGTCGGCGGTGGCGGTGGCGCTGGCGCGGGGCGGCGCGCGGGCGACGATGGCCGCGAGGTCGGCCTGCGCGCTGATCGCGCCGTCGGCGGCCCAGGCCAGTTCGCCGCCGGGGCCCAGCGCGTGCACCGTGGACGCGAGGCCGCCGTCGGCGCAGGTGGCGGGCTCGAACAGCCAGCCGCCGCTGGCGCCGAGCGCGCGCAGGCGGCCGCCGCCGTCCGCGTCGATCGCCAGGTGCAGCGCGCTGGCCTCGTCCACGCCGAGGCCGCGCACGCCGGGATGCGCGGCCAGCAGCACCAGCAGGCGCGCCTCGCGGGCGCGCTCGGAGAAGTGGGTGTCGATGCTGAAGCCGGGCGCGAAGCCGAGGCCGCCCGGCGCCCAGGCGCTCAGCGCATCCTCGTCGACGCCCGGCGGGCAGGTGCCGGCGCGCGCGCAGCCCGGGCGCGGCGGCGCGCCCGCGTGCACGCCGCGGGCGAGCGCGGCGGCGGGATCGCCGTTGCCGACCATCGCCACGCCGGACTGCACCGCGGTGCCGGCGCTGGTGCCGAACACCACCACCTCGCCGGCGGCGACGCGGCGCTGCAGCGTCGCCAGCCACGGCCGCGGGCGGCCGTCGGGGAAGACGAAGGCCGCGCGGTGCTTCCACTGGTCGCCGCCGGCGAGGAACACGCCATCGACCTCGGCGGCCACCGCGGCGAGCGCCGCGGGCGCGCGGCAGGCGGCGTCCTGCGCGGCGACCAGCGCGGGCGCGACGCGTTCGCGGCCGGCGAGGCGCAGGACGTCGCGCCGGCGCGCCGGCAGCGAGGCGCAGTCGCCGGCGTCGAGCGCCGCGGCCAGCGCGGGATCCAGCGGCCACCACGCGGCGTCGGCGCCGGCCTGGGCCAGCGCGGCCACGTGCGCGTCGACGGCGTCGAAGGGGTCGTGCGCCGAGGCCGTGACCACGGCGATCCGCGGCCGCCGGCCGGGCGCGCGCGCCGCCGCGGCCTCGACGAAGGCCCGCAGCAGCAGGGCGCTCCACGGCGCGACGCCGCCGTCGAGGTCGACGTGCTCGCGCGCCATCGCGCCGTCGGCTGCGCGCTGCGGCTGCTCGAACGCCGACAGCACGCCGGCGCGGGTGTCGTCGTCGAGCCGCGCCCACGCGGCGCCGGCGTCGCGCGCGCAGGGGGTCGCGCCGCCGTCGGCGTCGACGCAGGTCGCGGCGAAGGCGTCCCACAGCGCGTCGCCGTCGAGCGCGCGCAGGCCCTCGCGCGCGCGCAGCGCACGCGCCGTGGCGCGCAGCGCGCCACGCGTCGCGGGGTCCAGCTCCGCCAGCAAGTGTGGCCCGTCGAGCTCGGCCAGGCCGGCGTCATCCAGCGCGTAGACCGGCGGCGTGCGCGCCGGCTGCCCGTCGCGGGTGCCGCCGACGGTGGCGGCATCGACGCAGCGCGACGGCGCGAGGCTGGTGCAGGTGCCGAGCGCGCCGCCGGCGAGGAACAGCTCGCGCGGCCAGGGCGACGCTGCGTCGTGCGTGGCGGCGGGAGGCGCCGACGCGGTGGCCGGCGCGGCGGCGATCGACAGCCCGGCGAGCAGCGCGATCACGCCGGTCTGGCCGGCGAGCGAGGACAGGGTGCGGGGCATCGGCGGCGTCCGGTGGCATGCGCGAGCGGCGACCGTAGCCGTCGCGTCGTCGGGCTGCAAGCCGCGATCCAGAGCCTTCGCGCGCCCCCGCGCGAGGGCCCGCGCACGCCCGCTGCGCGCGAGCCGCGGCGGCCGCCGGCCATCGGCGGATCGTCACGGGCACTTGACGCCGCGAACGGGGCCGGATTATCACGACACCGCCGGACGCATTCCCGCGTCCCCCTCGATGGACCCCGCCGTGCAGGCGCTGACCTACGACTTCAACGATTTCCGGTACGAGAGCTTCTACCTCTCGGAATGGTGGGACGAGTAGTCCCCGATCGCTGAGCCCGGCCCCGCAACGGGGCTGGCGCGGGCCGTCGCGCCCGCGTGTCGCCAGTCGCCACCACCGCCTTCACGACGCGAGCCGCGCCAGCGCGCGCCGCCGCGTCGCGCCATCGTCCTAGGGGGACACCATGCACCTGAAGAAGCCGCTTCCGGCCGCCATCGCGCTGCTGCTCGCCACGCTCGCCTCCTCCGCCCACGCCGCCGCGCAGGACGCGCCCGCCGCGCCGCCGGCGCCCGACGCGCCGGTCGAGGCCACCGAGCTCGACCGCGTCCGTGTCACCGGCACCAACCTCGCCGGCCTGGCGCTGGAGGAGGCGCAGCCGGTGGTGATCATCGACGCCGCGCAGATCGCCGAGAGCGGCGCGCAGACCCTGACCGAGGTGCTGGCCGACCTCTCCCAGGCGGGCGGCGGCACCGGCAACTTCAACACCTTCGCCTCCGGCTCGCTGCAGGCCGACGCGCCCGCCGGCACCGCAGGCGTGTCGCTGCGCGGCCTCGGCACCGCGGCCACGCTGACCCTGGTCAACGGCCGGCGCATCGCCACCAGCTCGTTCGCGAACGGCTCCGAGAACTTCGTCGACGTGAACATGATCCCGCTCGCCGCGGTGGAGCGCGTCGAGATCCTCACCACCGGCGCCTCGGCGATCTACGGCGCCGACGCGGTGGCCGGCGTGGTGAACTTCATCCTACGCGAGGACTTCGACGGCCTGCGGATCTCGGGCAGCTATGGCGACTCCGAGGCCGGCAGCGACGAGTCGCGCTCCAACGCCAACCTGGCCTGGGGCCGCACCGGCGAGCGCGGCCGCGCGCTGCTGATCCTCGACGCCTACCGCCGCAACGCGCTCTACGACCGCGACCGCGCCGAGACCGCGGTGGAGCCGCGGCCGTCCGAGCAGGGCGTGTTCGCGAGCTTCAACGACCTCTTCGCGCTGCCGGGCGACCTCGTCGAGGCCGGCTGCCCGGACGCGCAGCGCTTCGACGGCCGCCCGGGCTTCCCCGAGGGCCGCTTCGGCGCGTTCTGCTCGCTCAACCGCAACCAGTACACCGCCACCGACCCCGAGAGCCGCCGCCTCGGCGCGCTGGGCAGCTTCGGCTGGAGCTTCGACTCGGGGCTGGAGTGGTTCGCCGACGTCGCCCTGCAGCGCAACGTCTCGCGCGCCGACGCCGCGCCGGCGCCGTGGAGCGAGGAGGCGATCGCGTTCGACCATCCCGACATGCCGGCCGAGCTGCGCGCGCGCCTGCTCGCCGGCGGCGCGGATCCCGGCTTCCCGGTGTTCGGCTGGGGCCGCTTCCCCGACGCCCGCACCATCGAGGTCACCTCGACCAGCTGGCGCGTGCTGCAGGGCCTGCGCGGCAGCGTCGGCGACTGGCACTGGGAGAGCGCGCTGAACCTCTCGGAGTCGCAGTCCGAGCAGGAGGCCGTGGCCGGCATCTACAACGTCGCGCGCTTCCGCGCCGGCCTGCTCGGCGAGCTCTGCGCCGACGGCCGCACCACCTGCAGCCCGGGCGCGGGCGGCCTCTGGTACAACCCCTTCGGCGGCCAGGCCGACAACGACGCCGCGGTGCTGGCGCTGGTGCGCGAGCGCGTGCCGCGCGACGGCGACGCCAGCCTCTACGCCTGGGACGCCAAGCTCGACGGCACCTGGGGCGCGATCGGCGATCGCGACGTCCAGTGGGCGTTCGGCACCGAGGTCCGCCGCGAGGAGACCACCGACCGGCCCTCGCCGCTGGCCACCATCGACGCCAACGGCGAGGTCCCGGTGTACGGCTTCGGCTCGACCCGCGTCGACGCCGCGCGCACCTCGCAGGCGCTGTTCGCCGAGGTGCTGCTGCCGCTGGCCTCGACGCTCGACCTGCGCCTCGCCGCGCGCTACGACCACTTCAGCGACTTCGGCGGCGACCTCAATCCGGCGGCGAGCGTCCGCTGGCAGCCCAGCGACGCGGTGCTCGTGCGCGGCGGCTGGAACTCGAGCTTCCGCGCGCCCTCGCTGGCCCAGGTCGGCGCCGGCGTGAGCCTCGGCTCCGGCGCGCTGCCGTGCTCGCCGGGCAGCGAGTTCTTCTCGACCTGGTGTGACGGCTTCGCCGGCGACGACGCCTACCTCACCGAGATCTACGGCAACCCCGACCTCGAGGCCGAGACCGCGAAGGCCTGGTACCTGGGCACGGTGTTCAGCCTCGGCGCGGGCACCACGCTGTCGCTGGACTGGTGGGACTTCCGCCACCGCAACCTGGTGGACATCGACGACCTGGAGCTGTTCCGCCGCGCGCTGCTGGATCCCTCGCTGGTGGCCGCCGAGGGCGACCTCGGCCCGGGCCAGATCGGCATCGAGACCCGCAACGGCACGATCGGCAGCCCGATCGAGCAGGTCAACCTGGAGCTGATCAACATCGGCCGCCAGGAGACCTCGGGCCTGGACGTGGCCTTCCAGCACGACCGCGCGTTCGCCGGCGGCGACCTGCGCCTGTGGGTCGACGGGACCTGGACGCGCACGTTCAAGCGCCAGGAGAGCTGCGACCCGAACGGCTCCGACGCCCGCCGCGGCACCGGCCCCTGCGTCGACGGCCAGCGCCTGGTCGAGCGCACCGGCGAGTTCCGCTACCCCGAGCTGCTCGCCAGCGCCGGCGTGCGCTGGGCCCGCGGCGACTGGAGCACGCGCCTGTGGGCGAACCACACCGACGGCTACTACGATGACGACCAGCGCGCGGGCGTCCCCGCCGGGCGCCGGATCCCGTCGTGGACGATCCTCAGCCTCGCCGTCACCTGGGACGTCACCGACGACCAGCACGTCACCCTCGGCGTGCGCAACCTCGCCGACCGCGACGCGCCGATCGCGCTCGGCTCGGCGGCCAACGTCGACCTGTTCAACCACGACACCGAAGGACGCTTCTACACCGTGAGCTACGGCCTGCGCTTCTGATGGAGACGACGACGCCCCGCGCGTGGCGCACGCCCGACACGCTGCTGATCCTGCTCGCGGCCGGCCTGCTGGCCGCGCTGCTGGTGCCGTGGCTGCCGGCCGGGCTGTTCGAGCCCGGCCGGCCGGTGGCGCTGGAGCACTACCGCGAGGCCGCCGCGCCGCTGCAGGTGCGGGTGTTCGCCGACGGCGGCGAGGGCGGCCCCGGCGCGCTGAACCTGCTGTTCGAGGGCTTCACCTCGGGCAGCCGCACCGGCGCGGCGATCGGCGTGATCGCGTTCGTGCTGATCGTCGGCGGCGCGTTTGGGCTGGTGCAGGCCAGCGGCGCGATGGACAACGGGCTGCGCCGGCTGCTGGCCGGTAGGCTCGCCACGCGCCCGGCCTGGCTGCTGGCCGGGCTGTTCGCGCTGTTCTCGACCGGCGGCGCGGTGTTCGGGATGGGCGAGGAGACGATCGCGTTCCTCGCCCTGCTGCTGCCGCTGCTGCGCCGGCTGGGGTATCCGCCGGAGGTGGCGGTGATGGCCACCTACGTCGCCAGCCAGGTGGGCTTCGCCACGTCGTGGATGAACCCGTTCTCGGTGGCGGTCGCGCAGGGCATCGCGGGGCTGCCGCTGCTGTCGGGCGCGGGGCTGCGGCTGGCGATGTGGGCGGTGTGCACGCTGGCGGCGATGGCGTGGATGCTGCGTTACGCCGCGCGCCACCGCGACCCGGCGGCCGCCGGCGGCGGCGCGGACCCGGGCGGCGCGGCGATCGCGGCCGCGCCGCTGGCCTGGGCCGACCACGCGGTGTTCGCCGCGATCGCGCTCACCGTGGCCTGGATCGTCTGGGGCGTGACCGCGGGCGGCTACTACATCCCCGAGATCGCCACCCAGTTCTTCGCGCTCGGCCTGGCCTGCGGCGTGATCGCCGTGGCCTCCGGGCGGATCGGCGCCAACGCCGCGGCGCAGGCCTTCACCGACGGCATGCGCACGCTGGTGCCCTGCGCGCTGGTGATCGCGCTGGCCAAGGGCGTGCTCGGCCTGCTCGGTGGCGCCGACCCGCACCAGCCCTCGGTGCTCAACGCCCTGCTGCACGCGATGGGCAGCGGGCTGGAGGGCGCGCCGCCGCTGCTGGCGGCGCAGGGCATGTTCGCCGCGCAGTCGCTGTTCAACCTGTTCGTCAGCTCGGGATCGGCGCAGGCGGCGATCACGATGCCGCTGATGGCCGGCCTGGGCGACCTGGTGGGCGTCAGCCGCCAGGTGTCGGTGCTGGCCTTCCAGCTCGGCGACGGGCTGACCAACCTGGTCATCCCGACCTCGGCCGCGATGATGGGCGCGCTCGGCGTCGCCGGCCTCGACTGGACCCGCTGGATCCGCGTGATCTGGCGCCTGGAACTGCTGCTGCTCGCCCTGGGCGCGGTGTTCATCACGATCGCGATGGGGATCGGCTATGTCTGAGCGTCATCCGTGGTGGTGGATCCGCGGCATCGAGGTGTTCGACCCCGCGCCGCGCGGCACGCTCGACCTGCTGCTCGGCGAGGGCCGGGTGCTGGCGATGGGCGAGGGCCTCGACCCGCGCGGGCTGGGCATCCCGCTGGAGACGCTGGACGGGCGTGGGCTGGTCGCCGCGCCGGGGCTGGTCGACAGCCTGGTCCACGTCAGCGGCGGCGGCGGCGAGGGCGGCTTCGCCACCCGCACGCCGGCGCTGCGCGGCGAGGACGCGCTGCGCGCCGGCGTCACCACGCTCGTCGGCGCGCTCGGCACCGACGACGTCACCCGCAGCCACGCCGACCTGCTCGCGGCCTGCCGCGCGCTGGCCGTGCACGGGCTCAGCGCCTACGCGCTGACCGGCAGCTACCGGGTGCCGGCGCGCACCCTCACCGGCAGCGTGCGCGACGATCTGGTGCTGGTGCCGGACATGATCGGCGTGGGCGAGATCGCGATCGCCGATCCGCGCGGCTCGCAGCCCAGCGTCGACGAGCTGGCCCGGATCGCCGCCGACGCCCGCGTGGGCGGGCTGCTGGCCGGCAAGCGCGGCACGGTGCTGGTGCACGTGGGCGACGGCGCCGACGGCCTGGCCCTGCTGCGCGAGGTCGGCGCGCGCCACCACGTGGGCGCCGAGCGCTGGCTGCCCACCCACGTCAACCGCCAGGGCCGCCTGCTCGAGGAGGGCCTGGCCTGGGCGCGCGCGGGCGGCACGATCGACTTCACCACCTCCACCACGCCGGCCTTCCTCGCCGACGGCGAGGTGGCCGCGGCCGAGGCGCTGGCGCGGATGCTCGATGCCGGCGTCGACGTGGCGCGGATCGGGCTGAGCTCCGACGGCCAGGCCAGCCTGCCGCACTTCGCCGCGGACGGCCGCCTGCTGTCGCTGGCGGTGGCGCCGATCGCGAGCCTGCTCGACGCCGTGCGCGAGGCGGTGCAGCGCCACGTCGTGCCGCTGAGCACCGCGCTGGCGGCGGCCACGTCCACGCCCGCCGACGCCTGGGGCCTGGCCGCGAAGGGCCGGCTGCGCCCGGGCGGCGACGCCGACGTGCTGGTGCTCAGGCGCGAGGACCTGGCGCTGGTGGGGACGTTCGCGTCGGGGCGGTTCACCGACCTGGCGTGAGTCGACCTGGCCCGGGGCCGGCGCCGCCCGGGCCGGGGCTCAGGCGAAGAACGACGCGAAGGCGGCGACGGCGCGGGCGATGCCCGCGTCGTCGATGTCGAGGTGCGTGACCAGCCGGATCCGCGGCCCGCGCGAGGTGCCCACGACGATGCCCGCCGCGGCCAGGTGCGCGCCCATCGCGGCCAGGCGCTCGGCCGGCACCTCGATGAACACCATGTTGGTGTGCTGGCCGAGCACCCGCACCTGCGCGATGGCGCCCAGCCCCGCGGCGAGGTCGGCCGCGCGGCGGTGGTCGTCGGCCAGGCGCGCGACGTGGTGGTCGAGCGCGTGCTCGCACATCGCGGCCAGCAGTCCGGCCTGGCGCCAGCCGCCGCCGAGCACCTTGCGCCAGCGGCGCGCGGTGTCGATGAGCGCGCGGGAGCCCAGCAGCACGCTGCCCACCGGCGCGCCGAGGCCCTTGCTCAGGCAGACCGAGACGCTGTCGAAGTGCCCGGCGATCGTGCGCACCGGCACGCCCTGCGCGACCGCGGCGTTGTACAGCCGCGCGCCGTCGAGGTGGAACGCGAGGCCGTGCGCGCGCGCCAGGTCGCCCGCCGCGGCCAGGTAGTCCATCGGCAGCGCGCGCCCGTGCCAGGTGTCCTCGAGCGCGAGCAGGCGGGTGCGCGCGAAGTGCGGGTCGCCGAGCGGCTTGATCGCATGCGCGATGGCCTCGAGCGCGATCGTGCCGTCGGCCTGCTGCGGGATCGGCTGGGGCTGGATCGAGCCCAGCACCGCCGCGCCGCCGCCCTCGTACTTGTAGGTGTGCGCGTCCATCCCGACGAGGTACTCGTCGCCGCGCTCGCAGTGCGCCATCAGCGCCAGCAGGTTGGACTGGGTGCCGCTGGGCACGAACAGGCCCGCGGCGAAGCCCAGCTCATCGGCCAGCCGCGCCTGCAGCGCGTTGACCGTCGGGTCCTCGCCGTAGACGTCGTCGCCGACCGCGGCGCGCAGCCCGGCCTCGCGCATCGCGTCGGTGGGCGCGGTGACGGTGTCGGAGCGCAGGTCGACGCGGGGCGGGGCGGGGTGGGTCATCGGGGGCTCGGTGGCGGTGGGCGTCAGCGCAGCATGCGGCGCAGGGTGTCGTCGCGCAGCCACAGATGATGCAGCAGCGCGCCGCCGATGTGCGCGCCCAGCAGCCACCACAGCGCGGTGGCGAACAGTTCGTGCAGGTCCTCGGCCTGGTGCGCGAGCCCCTCGCCGATCGCGAACGGCGCGGGCAGCGTGAGGTCGGTCCACGGCAGGCCCACCGGCTTGCCCTCGCCCCAGGCCGCGAGCAGGCCGGCGACCGGCAGCGCCAGCAGCAGCGCGTACAGCGCCAGGTGGCCGAGCTTGGCGAGCAGGTGCAGCGCCTTCGGCGGCGCGGGCGTGATCGGCGGCGTGCCGCGCAGGCGCAGCAGCACGCGCGGCAGCCACAGCGCCAGCACCACGAGGCCGAGGCTGAAGTGGCCCTGCATCATCGCCAGCCGCTCGGCGGTGCCGCGGTCGAAGGCGCCGCGGAACTCCATCGTGGCCCAGGCCGCCGCCACGAGGACGACGGTGAGCCAGTGCAGGGCGCGGGTGGGCAGGGGGAAGCGGGCGGGGGTGGCCATCGGGGGCGCTCCGGGATCGGGGGTGGCGCGAGCGTGGGCGCCGCGCCTTGCCGCCACCTTAAACCGGCCCGCGCGCCGACGGGAGGTGGCGCGGCGGGCGCGCTGGCCTAGAATCGGCGCATGAAGATCGCCAGCTGGAACGTCAATTCCCTCAAGGTCCGCCTGCCCCACCTCGAGGCCTGGCTCGCCGCGCGCCAGCCCGACGTGCTGGTGCTGCAGGAGACCAAGTGCGAGGACGCGGCCTTCCCCGCCGAGGCCATCCGCCAGATGGGCTACCAGGTGGCCTACGCGGGGCAGAAGACCTACAACGGCGTCGCCGTGCTCGCCAAGGGCGCGATCGAGGACGTGCAGGTGGGCATCCCCGGCTTCGAGGACGAGCAGAAGCGCGTCATCGCGGCCACCATCGACGGCGTGCGCGTGGTCGACCTGTACGTGGTCAACGGCAAGGCGGTGGGCGACGAGAAGTACGCCTACAAGTTGCGCTGGCTGGAGGCCCTGCACGGCTGGATCGGCGAGGAGATCGCGCGGCATCCGCGGCTGGCGGTGCTGGGCGACTTCAACATCGCGCCCGACGACCGCGACGTGCACGACCCCGAGGGCTGGCGCGACCAGATCCTGTGCTCGCCGCCCGAGCGCGAGGCGCTGGGCCGGCTGCTGGCGCTGGGCCTGCACGACAGCTTCCGGCTGTTCAACGACGAGGCCGGGCACTTCAGCTGGTGGGACTACCGGGCGGCGGGCTTCCGCCGCAACCTCGGGCTGCGGATCGACCTGGCGCTCATCAGCGACGCGCTGAAGCCGCACTGCGTGGGCTCGGTGATCGACCGCGAGCCGCGCGCGTGGGAGCGGCCGTCCGACCACGCGCCGGTCGTCGTGGAACTCGCGCTGGGCTGAGCTGCTCTCGGAGCGGTGGCGTGGCGGGGCGCGCGGGAGTGGGGGTGCCGGGTCGCCGACCGACGCGGGCTGTCCTGCCCGCGACGGTCGGCCGGCGGGCTGTCCTGCCCGCCTCTCCACCGGCACCCCCACCCCCGCGCGCCCTCCCGACATCCCGCCGCGGGGGAAGGGCAGAGGCAACGGCGCCGCCCCGCCTGCCCACGACCATCGACACGTGGTCGGGCGCTGCCGGGAGGCGTAGGGTCTGGCGTCCCCCGGAGGAGCCTCCCATGCGCCGCACCCTGCTCAGCCTCGCCCTGACCCTCGCCGCCGCCGCGCCCGCCCTCGCCCAGGACGATCCGCGCGCCTGGATCGCCACCAGCGACGCGCACGCCCAGCGCATCCTCGCGATGCAGGCGCGCTTCAGCCCCGAGTTCGCGTCGATGGTCGGCCTGCCCGGCCACGACGGCCTGGCCGTCGACCTCGGCCCCGACATCGAGGCGCGTCAGCGCGCCGCCGGCCTCGAGGTGCTGGCCCAGCTGCAGGCCGAGCTGGCCGCGGCCACCGACGCCAACGTGCGCCAGGACCTCGCGATCATGGTCGACGCCGTGCAGCGCGACCTCGACGGCAGCGCGCTGGGCCAGCGCACCTTCCTGGCCTGGACCGACGCGCCGCAGCTGGTGTTCGGCGGCCTGTCGGACCTGCTGCAGGAGCAGAACGGCGCCGACAAGCAGCGCGCCGCGGTCGAACGCCTGCGCCGCTACGTCGGCCTGCACGCCGGCAGCGAGAGCGTGTTCGCCCAGGCCCGCGCGCGCTTCGAGGAGGACGCGCGCACGCCCGGCCAGCTCGGCCCGGTGCGCGCCGAGGTGGAGCAGGCGCTGGCGAACGCGCCGACCTACGTGGCCGGCCTGCGCGAGGAGTTCGCCGCGCGCGGCCTGGCCGGGGCCGAGGGCGTGGCCGAGGCGCTGGACGCGCTCGAGGCGCAGTCGACCGACTTCGTGGCCTGGGCCCAGGCCACCGTGCTGCCGCTGGCCCGCGACGATGCGCGCCTGCCCGCCGAGGTGTACGCGTTCGGCCTGCGCCAGTACGGCATCGACATCGACCCGCGCGACCTCGCGCGCCGCGCGATGTTCGAGTACGTCGAGATCCGCCACCAGATGGAGGCGATCGCGCGTCGCCTCGCCGAAGAGCGCAGCTACCGTTCCACCGACTACCGCGAGGTGCTGCGCGAGCTCAAGCGCGACCAGCTGGCCCCGGACGCGGTGGTGCCGCACTACCGCGACACCGTCATGCCCGAGCTCGAGCGCCTGATCGAGGAGCAGCGCGTGGTCGCCCTGCCGCAGCGGCCGGTGATCATGCGCCTGGCCAGCGCCGCCGAGAGCGCCGCGCAGCCCGCGCCCCACATGGACCCGCCGCCCTTCATCGGCAACACCGGCGAGCAGGGCCAGTTCGTGCTGACGATGGGCAACCCCGACGCCAGCGGCGAGACCGGCGGCTACGACGACTTCACCCACGCCGCCGCTGCGTGGACGCTGTCGGCGCACGAGGCGCGACCGGGCCACGAGCTGCAGTTCGCGACGATGGTCGAGCAGGGCGTGTCGCTGGCGCGCAGCCTGTACGCGTTCAACTCGGTCAACGTCGAGGGCTGGGCGCTGTACGCGGAGGCCGAGATGGTGCCTTACGAGCCGCTCGACGGGCAGCTGGTGGCGCTGCAGTTCCGCCTGCTGCGCGCCGCCCGCGCCTTCCTCGACCCGCAGCTCAACCTCGGGCTCACCACCCGCGAGGAGGCCCGGCGCATCCTCGAGGACGAGGTGGTGCTGAGCCCCGCGATGGCGCGCCAGGAGCTCGACCGCTACCAGTTCCGCGCGCCCGGCCAGGCCGGCAGCTACTTCTACGGCTACACCCGGATCCTGGAGCTGCGCGCCGAGACCGAGCTGGCGCTGGGCGAGCGCTTCGACCGCCAGGCCTTCAACGACTTCCTGCTGGCCCAGGGACTGCTGCCGCCGGACCTGATGGCCCAGGCGGTGCGCGAGGTGTTCATCCCGTCGCAGCGCGCGCGCTGAGCGTCGGGCGGTCGCGTGGGCGGGCCGCCGGGCCCGCCCACGCCAGGCCTTACTCCGCGCGCAGGCAGCGCGCGAAGAAGGCCTCGGTCAGGCGCAGCCGGTGCAGCGCGTCCGCGCCGCGCAGGCCGTGCTTGGCGCCCGGGTAGGTCATCAGCTCGAACGGCGTGCCGCGCGCCTGCAGCGCCGACATCAGGCGCGTGGAGTTCAGGAACAGCACGTTGTCGTCGGCCATGCCGTGGATCAGCAGCAGCGGCGAGGTGAGCCCGTCGAGGTGCGTGAACACCGAGGCCTCGGCGTAGCCCTCGGCGTTCGTGGCCGGGTGGCCCATGTAGCGCTCGGTGTAGTGGGTGTCGTAGAGCGCCCAGTCGGTGACCGGCGCGCCGCTGACGCCGCAGGCGTAGTCCTGGCTGGCCTTGGCCAGCAGCATCAGCGTCATGTAGCCGCCGTTCGACCAGCCGTGCACGCCGATGCGCCCGCCGTCCACCCAGGGCTGCTGGCGCAGCCAGGCCACGCCGGCGCGCTGGTCGTCCACCTCGACCGTGCCCTGGCGGCCGTAGAGCGCGCCGCCGAAGGCCACGCCGCGGCGCGGGGTGCCGCGGTTGTCCAGCGAGAACACCACGTAGCCCTGCTGGGCGAGGTACTGCTGCACGTCCGGCGCCCAGGCGCGGGTGACGGTCTGCGCGGCGGGGCCGCCGTAGACGTAGACGATCACCGGATGGCGGCGCGCCGGGTCGAAGCCGGGCGGGGTCAGCAGGCTGTAGTGCAGCTCGGTGGTGCCGTCGGCCGCGGTGAGCGTGCCGTAGCTGATCGGGCGGTGCGCGGCGCGGTAGGGCGCGTAGGGATGCGCCGGGTCGTCGAGGTCGTTCTCGACCAGGGTCGCGATGCGATCGCCGTTGGCGCGGTGCAGCGCCATCTGCGGCGGCGTGGAGGGATTCGACCAGCTGTCGACGTACACCGAGGCGTTGTCGGCGAAGCGGATGGCGTGCATGCCCGGCTCGACCGTGAGCCGGCGGACCTCGCCGCCGGCCAGCGGCACCGCGTACAGGTGCCGCTCGAGCGGCGAGTCCTTCGTGCCGGTGAAGTAGACCAGGCCCGCGGCCTCGTCCACCGCCACCACGTCCTCGACGATCCACTCGCCCGAGGTCAGCTGCACCGGCGCGCCGTCCTGCTCGGGGTAGTAGTACAGGTGCATGAAGCCGTCGCGCGCCGAGCTCCAGAGCATGCCGCTGGACAGGAAGCGCAGGTTGTCGTGCAGCTCCACCCAGGTGTCGGCGCGCTCGGTGAGCACCACGCGCTGCTCCGCGACGCGGCCGTCGGCCAGCGTCACCTCCACCAGGTCCAGCGTCTGCTGGTCGCGCGACTGGCGCTGGTAGGTCAGGCGGGTGGCGTCGCGCCACTGCACGCGGCCGAGGTAGATGTCGGGCTCGGGGCCCAGGTCGACCTCGATCCGCGCGCCGCCGTCGAGCGGCTGCACGAACAGCTGCACGCGCACGTTCGGGTCGCCGGCCGCGGGATAGCGCTGGCTGACGACGTCGGTGCGGTCGGCGTAGATCTCGAAGCGCTGCTGCACGGGGACCGGCGACTCGTCGATGCGCGCGTAGGCCACGTGGCGGTCGTCGGGCGCGAACCAGTAGCCGGTGTGGCGGCCCATCTCCTCGTCGGCCACGAACTCGGCGACGCCGTTGCCGATGGTGTCCGAGCCATCCTCGGTCCAGCGCCGCTCGACGCCGTCGGCCAGCGCCACCGTCCACAGGTCGCGGCCGCGCACGAAGCCCACGAGCCCGCCGCGCGGCGAGACCTTCGGGTCGATCGCGAAGCCCTCGCCGGTGGTCAGCGCGCGCACGCCGGGCTCGCCGATGCGGTGCAGGTAGAGCTTGCCGCCCAGCGGGAACAGCAGCTGGCGGCCGTCGGGCGAGAACTGGTAGTCGACGATGCCGCTGAGCGCGGCGATGCGCTGGCGCTCGCGGCGCGCCTTCTCCTCGTCGCTGAGCACCTCCTCGCCGGGCAGCACGGCCGAGGCCTCGACCAATCGGCGCGTCTCGCCGCTGGCCACGTGGTACTCCCACAGGTCGAGCCGGTTGCGGTCGGCGTCGGTGCCGCGCAGGAAGGTCACGCGCTCGCCGTCGGGCGAGATGGCCGGGCGCAGCAGGCTGGGCCCGCTGAGCGGGCGGTCGCCGGTGATGGCCTCGAGCGTGAGGCCCTGCGCGGGCGTGGTCGGCGCGGCCGTGGCGGGCGCGGAGGCGGTGGCGAGCGTCATCGCGGCGGCGAGGGCGAGGGGGGGCAGGCGCATGCGGCGGGAGTCCGTCGGGTCATGAGGGCCCGAGCATACCGGGCCTCCCCCGCCGCGCGCCCGTGTCCGCGCCGCGGCGCCCCTCAGCGCGCCGGGGCCTGGAACAGCACCTTCTTCTGCTCGTCGGTCAGCGGCGCCGGCTTGGGGAAGCGCGCCTCGGCCATCGCGTAGGCGCGCTGGGTCGCCGGCCGGTCGCGGATCGCGTCGTGCCAGCGGCGCGCGTGCGGGTACTGGTCGAGGTCGATGAGGTGGTGGGCGTGGATCGCGGCCCAGGGGTAGGCGGCCATGTCGGCGATCGAGTACGCGTCGCCGCCCAGCCACGGCGCCTCGGCGAGGCGGCGGTCGAGCACGCCGTACAGCCGCTGCGCCTCGCGGGTGTAGCGCTCGATCGCGTAGGGGATGGGCTCGGGCGCGTAGCGCGCGAAGTGGTGCACCTGGCCGAGCATCGGGCCGAAGCCGCCGACCTGCCAGAACAGCCACTCGTTGACCTTGGCCTGCGCGCGCGGATCCGCCGGCCAGAACGCGCCGCCCTTCGCGGCGAGGTACTGCAGGATCGCGCCGCTCTCGAACACGCTGATCGGCGCGCCGCCGTCGGCCGGCGCGTCATCGACGATCGCGGGCATGCGGTTGTTGGGCGAGATCGCCAGGAAGGCGGGCTGGAACTGCTCGCCGGCGCCGATGTTCACGCCGTGGACCTCGTAGTCCATGCCCAGCTCTTCCAGCAGGAGCGTCACCTTGTGGCCGTTGGGCGTGGGCCAGAAATACACGTGGATCATCGCGGTCGCTCCTGCTGCTGGTGTCCGGGGCGCCGATGCTACGCCGGGTTGCTGGTGCACTCGTGCAACGGAGCGGGCTGTCTGGCGGCCGCGGCCGGGGGTGGGGGATTCAGGGCGCCGACCGACGCGGGCGTCCTGCCCGCGACGGTCGGCCGGCGGGCTGTCCTGCCCGCCTCGCCCTCGAACCCCCCACCCCCGACCACGGCTCCCACCCCCTCCGCCAGCCGGGTGGACGAGCAACAGCAAGGGCAACAGCCACAGCCACGGCGACAGCCACGGCGATAGCGCCGCAGGACATCGTGCTGTCGCTGTCCGCCGTGGCTGTTGCCTTCACCCGCGGGCTGGCGGCGGGGGTGGGGCGGGCGTCGGGGTGGCGGGGTGTCGGCGGCAAGGAGGGCAGGAGCCCGACGCGACCGTCGCGGGCAGGAAGCCCGCGCCGGTCGAAGAGCCGATACCCCGCCGGCCCGGCGCCCGCTGCGAGGACGCGTCACCAGCGCGCCCAGGAGCCCGACGCGACCGTCGCGGGCAGGAAGCCCGCGTCGGTCGAAGAGCCGACACCCCGCCGACCCGGCGCCCGCTGCGAGGTCGTAGCGCCTTAAGCGAGATACCCGCCGTCGACCGTCACGCAGGTGCCGGTGATGTAGGAGGCGGCCGGGGAGAGCAGGAAGTGCACCGCCGGCGCGATCTCGCCGGGGCTGGCGCTGCGGCCCATCGGGATGAGCTTCTGCATCATCCCCATCAGCTGCGGGTTGGTGGTGATCGCCGAGGCGAACTTGGTCTCGGTGAGGCCCGGCAGCACGGCGTTGACGCGCACGCCGGAGGCCGCGAGCTCCTTCGCGAAGCCCTCGGTCATGTTGACGATGCCGGCCTTGGTCATCGAGTACACGCCCT
Organism: Lysobacteraceae bacterium; assembly: GCA_051859045.1. Lineage (GTDB taxonomy): Bacteria > Pseudomonadota > Gammaproteobacteria > Xanthomonadales > Xanthomonadaceae > JBHYGK01. The sequence goes on from JBHYGK010000017.1 coordinate 39,782, forward strand.
GGCCCGGGGCCGGGCGGCGGGCGTTGACCGAGGCGATGTTGACCACCGCGCCGCGGCCGCGCGCGGCCATGCGCTTCGCGGCCTGCACGGTGTTCCAGAAGTAGCCGCGCAGGTTCACGTCCACCGTCTTCGCGTAGGCGTCGAGGTCCATCTCGATCATCGGGCCGAAGTAGGGGTTGGCGGCGGCGTTGTTCACCAGCAGGTCGACGGCGACGCCGCGGGCGTCGAGGCCGGCGAACAGCGCGTCGATCGCGGCGGGGTCGCCGACGTGCAGCGCGGCGGCCTCGGCCTGGCCGCCGGCGGCGCGGATCGCGGCCGCGACCTCCTCGCAGGCCTCGATCTTGCGCGAGCTGCAGATCACGCGGGCGCCGGCCGCCGCGAGGCGGTGGGCGATGGCCTCGCCGATGCCGCGGGAGGCGCCGGTGACCAGCGCGGTCTGGCCGTCGAGGGCGAGGAGGGTGTCGGTCATCGGTCGGGTCTCGTCGGGCGCCGCAGTGGGCGGGAGCGTGGGCGCGGGGCGGGGTGCACGGGCGCCGGGGAGGGCGTCCGTACGCGGGGGTGTGGTGCTAGGCTCGCGAACTTAGCACGCCGCCCCGCGCGGCCTCCAAGCGATCCATCGCCAGCGATCAACAGGGATCCCGCATGACCCAGCGACGCGTCCTCATCACCGGTGCCGGCAGCGGCCTCGGCCTCGCCCTCGCCCAGCGCCACGCCCGCGCCGGCGACGCGGTGGCCTGCATCGACCTGCACCTCGATCGCGCCGAGGCCGCCGTGCGCGGGCTCCCCGGCGGCGGCCACCTCGCGCTCGCCGCGGACGTCGGCGACGACGCCTCGATGGAGGCCATGGCCGCGCACGTGCTGCACGCCTGGGGCGTGCCCGAGCTGCTGTACAACAACGCCGGCATCGCCAGCGGCGGCATGATGGTCGACACCACGATGGAGGAGTGGCGCCGGCTGCTCGAGGTCAACGTGCTGGGCGTCGTGCGCGGCTGCCGGCTGTTCGTGCCGCACATGCTGGCCGCGCGCCGCGGCCACGTCATCAACACCGCCAGCTTCGCCGGCCTGGCCGGCGCGCCCGGGATCATGAGCTACGGCGTGTCGAAGGGCGCGGTGGTGACGCTGTCGGAGCAGCTGCGCGCGGAGCTGGTGCCGCAGGGGCTGGCGGTGAGCGTGCTGTGCCCGGCGTTCTTCCAGACCAACCTGCTGCAGTCCTGGCACGGCAACGAGCGCATGCGCGGCTTCGCCCGCAAGATGATGGAGGGCAGCAGCGACACCCTCGACCAGGTCGCCGACCGGGTGTTCGCCGCGGTCGCCGCCGGCACCTTCCTCGTGCTGCCCACGCGCGCCGAGCCCACCCGCTGGCGGCTCAAGCGCTGGCTGCCGGAGACCTACTTCCGCAAGCTCCTCGCCACCGTGAAGGGCAAGCTGGCATGAGCGCCGCGCCGGGCGGCTGGATGATCTACGGCGCCAACGGCTACACCGGCGAGCTCACCGCGCGCGAGGCCGCGCGGCGCGGGCTGCGACCGGTGCTGGCCGGCCGCAACGCCGCCGCGCTGCAGGATCTCGGCGCCGAGCTCGGGCTGCCGGTGCGGGTGTTCGGGCTCGACGACCCGGCCACCGTGCGCACGATGCTCGACGGGATGGCGCTCGTGCTGCACTGCGCCGGCCCGTTCTCGGCCACCTCGGCGCCGATGCTCGAGGGCTGCCTGGCCGCCGGGGCGCACTACCTCGACATCACCGGCGAGATCGACGTCTTCGCCGCCTGCCACGCCGCCGACGCGCGCGCCCGCGCCGCCGGCATCGTGGTGCTGCCCGGCGCGGGCTTCGACGTGGTGCCCACCGACTGCCTCGCCGCGCTGCTGGCGCGCGAGCAGCCCGGCGCCACCGCGCTGGTGCTGGCCTTCGAGGCCGGCGGCGGCCCCAGCCCCGGCACCGCGCGCACCAGCGTCGAGGGCCTCGGCAAGGGCGGGCGGGCGCGGATCGGCGGCGTCGTGCAGCCGGTGCCGCTGGCGTGGAAGGAGCGCGAGTTCCTGCGCGACGGCCAGCCGCGCAGCGCCATGACCATCCCTTGGGGCGACGTCTACACCGCCTTCGTGAGCACCGGCATCCCCGACGTGACCGTCTACATGGCGGTGCCGCCGGCGACGATCCGGCGGGTGCGGCGCCTGCGCCGGCTCGGCCGGCTGCTGGGCTGGGGGCCGGTGCAGCGCTTCCTCAAGCGCCAGGTCGACCGCCGCGTGCGCGGCCCCTCGGAGCGCGGCCGCGAGGCCAGCGACTGCCGGGTCTGGGGCGAGGTCGAGGACGCGCAGGGCCACCTGCACCGCGGCGAGCTGCGCACGCCCAACGGCTACGCGCTCACCGTCACCGCCTCGCTGGGCATCGTCGAGCGGCTGCTCGCCGGGCCGGCCCCGGCGGGCTACCACACCCCGTCGCGGCTGATGGGCGCGGACTACGTGCTGGGCCTGCCGGGCGTGGAGCGCCTGGCCTGAGCCGGGCGGCGCCGCGGCCGCGCGCGCGCGCGCGTGGCCGCGGGGCGCCTTCGGCCCCGTCAGGCTTGGCAGGGCGGCAGGGGCCGCCTACGCTGGCGCACCCCCCGCTCCCCGAGGTCATCCCCATGCGCGTCCCCGCCCTCGTCATCGGCCTGCTGCTGCTCATCGCGGGCGGCCTCATCAGCGCCGGCGTGCTGAAGTTCGAGCGCGAGAAGAACGTGGTCGACCTCGGCCCGATCGAGATCAACCGCACCGCCACCGAGACCCCGCCGGTCAACCTCGGCTGGATCCTGCTGGGCGTCGGTGGCGTGCTGGTCGTCGTCGGCCTCGCGTCCCGGAAGAAGTAAGCCCCCACCCCCAAGGCCACCGCGCTCCTCCATGTCCGATCCGATCCCGCCGACCATGAACCCCAAGCTGTCCCCGCTCTCCAACCTCATCTTCTGGTCGCGCTGGCTGCAGCTGCCGCTCTACCTCGGCCTGATCGTCGCCCAGGGCGTCTACGTGTTCCTGTTCCTCAAGGAGCTCTGGCACCTGGTGTCCACCGCCGGCGGCATGACCGAGCAGGACATCATGCTGATCGTGCTCAGCCTGATCGACGTGGTGATGATCTCCAACCTGCTGGTCATGGTGATCGTGGGCGGCTACGAGACCTTCGTCTCGCGGCTGGGCCTGCAGGGCCACCCCGACCAGCCCGAGTGGCTGAGCCACGTCAACGCCAGCGTGCTCAAGGTGAAGCTGGCGATGGCGATCATCGGCATCTCCTCGATCCACCTGCTCAAGACCTTCATCGCCGCCGGCAACCTCGGCGGCGAGGGCGCCACGCTGACCGAGGCCGGCGTGCTGTGGCAGACCGTGATCCACATGGCGTTCATCGTCTCGGCGCTGGGCATCGCCTGGACCGACAAGGTGATGTCGGCCACCGCCTCCGCCGGCAAGCCGCACGCCAAGGGCCACTGACGCATGGCCGAGCTCGCGCCCTGGATCGCGCTCGCCGGCGGACTGGCCGCGGGCGCGATCGGCGCGGGCTGGTGGCTCAGGCGCAGCGGCGGCGCGCGCGCCGCCGCGCAGGACCTCGCGGTGGCCGAGTCCGCCGCGCACGAGCGCCTCGCCGACGAGCGCTTCCGGCTGATCGCGCGCGCCACGTCCGACGCGATCTGGGACTGGGACATCCCCGGCGGCCAGCTCTGGTGGAGCGACAGCTTCGACGCGATCTTCGGCAACGGCGAGGCCGGCCGGCCCCCGTCCCTCGACGAGTGGGAGGGACGCATCCATCCGGCCGACCGCGACGCGGCCGCGCGCAGCCTCGGCGAGGCCGTGGCCTCGGCGGCGGGCGGCGACGAATGGATGGCGGAGTACCGCTTCCAGCGCGCCGACGGCGGCTGGGCCCACGTGCTCGACCGCGCGCTGATCCAGCGCGGCCCCGACGGCGTGGCGGTGCGGGTGGTCGGCGGCATGCTCGACGTCACCCGCGAGCGCCAGGGCGAGACCGACCTGCGCCTGCTGCGGCGCGCGATCGAGGCCGCCGAGAACGGCGTGCTCATCACCGACGCGCTCACGCCCGACCACCCGATCGTGTTCGTCAACGGCGCCTTCGAGCGCATCACCGGCTATCCGGCCGAGGAGGCGCTGGGCCGCAACTGCCGCTTCCTGCAGGGCCCCGACCGCGACCAGAGCGCGCGCGAGCAGATCCGCCACGCGCTCTCGGAGGGCCGCGAATCGCGCTCGCTGATGCGCAACTACCGCCGCGACGGCAGCGCGTTCTGGAACGAGCTGCTGCTGGCGCCGGTGCGCGACGACGCGGGGATGGTCACGCACTTCGTGGGCATCCTCAACGACGTCAGCGAGCGCATCTCGACCCAGGAGGCGCTGGCCCACCGCGCCACCCACGACGAGCTCACCACGCTGCCCAACCGACAGCTCTTCCTCGACCGCCTGGGCCAGGCGATCCGCGAGGCGCAGCGCTTCGCGCGCGACCTGGTGGTGCTGTTCATCGACCTCGACAACTTCAAGCTCATCAACGACTCGCTCGGCCACGCCGCCGGCGACACCCTGCTGCGCACCGTGTCCAACCGGCTGCAGGCCTGCCTGCGCACCTCCGACACCGTGGCGCGCTTCGGCGGCGACGAGTTCGTGATCCTGCTGGTCGGCGAGGCCGCCACCGACGTCGGCCGCGTGCTCGACCGCGTCGCCGAGACCCTGCTGCGGCCGGTCGAGCTCAGCGGCGCGCCGCACTACGTCACCGCCAGCGTCGGCTACGCGCGCTTCCCCGCCGACGGCGAGGACGCCGAGTCGCTGCTGCAGCACGCCGACCTGGCCATGTACCGGGCCAAGGAGCGCGGCCGCAACTGCGCCGTGGCCTACGAGGCCTCGTTCGACCAGGGCGTCAGCGACCGCCTGTTCCTGATCAGCCGCCTGCGCGAGGCCGAGCAGAAGCAGGAGTTCGTGCTGCACTTCCAGCCGCAGTTCAGCTGGGACGGCCGCCCGGTGGGCCTCGAGGCGCTGATCCGCTGGCAGCATCCCGAGCGCGGCCTGCTCGCGCCGGGGCACTTCGTCGAGGCGCTCGAGGAGTCGGGCCTGATCGTCGCGGTGGGCCGCTGGGTGCTGCGCGAGGCCGCGCGGCACTACCGCCGGCTCGCCGAGGAAGGCTTCCCGCAGATGCGCATCGCGGTCAACGTCTCGGCCTCGCAGCTGCAGCACGGGCTGCTCGAGGAGGTCGAGGAGGTGATGCGCGAATACGGCCTGCCGCCGGGCTCGCTCGAGCTCGAGCTCACCGAGAGCGTGCTGATGGTCAACGCCGAGGCGGTGATCGAGGCCATGCGCCGGGTCGCCCGCCAGGGCGTGTCGATCGCGGTCGACGACTTCGGCACCGGCTACTCCTCGCTGGCCTACCTCAAGCGCCTGCCGATCCAGCGCCTGAAGATCGACCGCAGCTTCGTGCGCGGCCTCGGCCAGGACCCCGACGACGAGTCGATCTGCGCCAGCGTGATCTCGATGGCCTCGGCGCTGGGCCTCGACACCGTGGCCGAGGGCGTCGAGACGCCCGAGCAGCGCGACTGGCTGGCCGAGCGCGGCTGCGGCGAGCTGCAGGGCTACCTGCTGGGCCGCCCGGTGCCCTTCCACGAGGCCCTCGCCGCCCTGCACGCCGCCGGCTGGGGCTCGCCGTTCGACTGAGGCCGCGGCGCGCCCCGTCGCGCCCGCGCGGGCCGGCGCCCGGTACAATCGCGGCATGGATGTCTCCCACCTGCTCGACGCGCTGAATCCCTCCCAGCGCGAGGCCGTCGCGGCCCCCTTTGGCCATTACCTCGTGCTCGCCGGCGCGGGCTCCGGCAAGACCCGCGTGCTCACCCACCGCATCGGCTGGCTGCACGAGGTCATGGGCGTGCCCGCCCACGGCATCCTCGCGGTGACCTTCACCAACAAGGCCGCCACAGAGATGCGCCACCGCGCCGAGGCGCTGATCCGCGGCGGCACGCGCGGGATGTGGCTGGGCACCTTCCACGGCATCGCCCACCGCCTGCTGCGCCTGCACTGGGAGGAGGCCGGGCTGCCCGAGGCCTTCCAGATCCTCGATTCGGACGACCAGCTGCGCCTGGTCAAGCGCGTGTGCCAGTCGCTGGAGCTCGACGAGGGCCGCTTCCCCCCGCGCCAGGTGGCGTGGTGGATCAACCAGTGCAAGGACGAGGGCAAGCGCCCGCAGCACATCCAGCCCGCCGGCGGCGACGTCTACGGCTCGGTGCTGCTGCAGGCCTACGCCGAGTACGAGCAGCGCTGCCGGCGCGCCGGCCTGGTGGACTTCGCCGAGATCCTGCTGCGCGCCCACGAGCTGTGGCTCGAGCATCCCGCGCTGCTGGCGCACTACCAGCGCCGCTTCGGCCAGATCCTGGTCGACGAGTTCCAGGACACGAACTCGATCCAGTACGCGTTCATCCGCGTGCTCGCCGGCGAGACCGGCCGGGTGTTCGTGGTCGGCGACGACGACCAGGCCATCTACGGCTGGCGCGGCGCCAAGGTCGAGAACGTGCAGGGCTTCCTGCGCGACTACCCCGGCGCGCAGGTGATCAAGCTCGAGCAGAACTACCGCTCCAGCGCCAACATCCTCGCCGCCGCCAACGCCGTCATCGCCCACAACCCCGGCCGCCTCGGCAAGGAGCTGTGGACGGAGGACAACGACGGCGCCCAGGTCGACGTCTACGCCGCGTTCAACGAGATCGACGAGGCGCGCTACGTGGTGGGCCGCCTGCGCGCCTGGCGCAGCGAGGAGGGCGCGTACGGCGACTGCGCGGTGCTCTACCGCTCCAACGCCCAGTCGCGCGCGATCGAAGCCGAGCTGATGCAGGCCGGCGTGCCGTTCCGCGTCTACGGCGGCCAGCGCTTCTTCGAGCGCGCCGAGATCAAGGACACCCTGGCCTACCTGCGCCTGGTGGCCAACCGCGGCGACGACGCGGCGTTCGAGCGTGCGGTGAACACGCCGGCGCGCGGCATCGGCGAGCGCACCCTCGACGAGGTGCGGCGCGCCGCGCGCGAGGGCGCCACCACGCTGTGGGACGCGGCGCGCGCGCTGGTCGAGCGCAAGCAGCTCGCCGGCCGGGCGCGCAACGCGATCGATGGCTTCGCCGCGCTGATCGAGGCCCTCGCCGACGAGCTGCAGGGCCGCGACCTGGCCCAGCAGATCGACCACGTGCTGCTGCGCTCGGGCCTGCGCGAGCACTACGCCAACGAGTCGCGCGGCGCGCTGGACTCGCGCACCGACAACCTCGACGAACTCGTCTCGGTGGCCTCGCGCTACGTGCGGCCCGAGGACGAGGAGGGCATGGAGGCCATGCCCGAGCTGGTGGCCTTCCTGGGCTGGGCGGCGCTGGAGGCCGGCGAGGGCCAGGCCGAGGCCGGCGAGGACGGCGTGCAGCTAATGACCCTGCACAGCGCCAAGGGCCTGGAGTTCCCGCTGGTGTGCCTGGTGGGCCTGGAGGAGGGCATGTTCCCGTCCAAGCGCTCGCTCGACGAGCCCGGCCGGCTGGAGGAGGAGCGCCGCCTGGCCTACGTGGGCATCACCCGCGCGCGCCGGCAGCTGGTGCTGAGCTGGGCCGAGGCCCGGCGCCTGCACGGCCAGGACATGTACGGCCTGCCCTCGCGCTTCCTGCGCGAGATCCCGGCGGCGCTGCTCAACGAGGTGCGGCCCAAGGCGCAGGTGCGCCCGGCGGCCCAGGGCGGGAGCTGGAACGCGCCGTCGCCGCTGCCCGCGCCCGGCGCCGGCACCGGCCTGAAGCTGGGCCAGGACGTCGTGCACCCGAGCTTCGGCGAGGGCGTGATCGTCGGCTTCGAGGGCGCCGGCCAGCACGCCCGCGTGCAGGTCAACTTCGCCGGCGCGGGCACCAAGATCCTGGTGCTGGCCTTCGCCAACCTGCGCCCGGCCTGAGGACGGGCGAGGGGGCCGGCGCGGCTCACTCCGCCGGCGGGGCCTGCGCGGCGCGCAGCGCCGGCTGCGCCTGCACCAGCAGGTGGAACAGCACGTGCTGCTCGAACACGCCGCGCACCGCCGCGCTGCCCGGGCCGCGCGCGTACACCGCGACGTCGTCGCCGCCGTGGGTCTCGTCGCCCAGCGGCACCAGCGCGGGCTGGCGGAAAGCAATCGCCTGCACGTCGACGTGCTCGAGGTCGACGCCGGCGTTCTCGTGGCCGGGGCCGTTGGCGTAGCCGAGCGTGGTGTAGGGGTGGCCGTCGTCGTCGCGGGCGAGGTCGCCGTCGAGCCCGCGCACCAGGCCCAGGATCGGATTGCCGCGCGCGGGGTAGCCGGCGAAGTGCAGCGTGTGGGCGTGGTCGGCGGTGACCGCCACCAGGGTGTCGTCGGCGGCGGTCATGGCGTCCGCCACCGCCACCGCCTCGTGCAGCGCGATCGTGTCGCGCAGCGCGCGCTGCGCGCGGCCGTGGTGGTGGGCGTGGTCGATCCGGCCGGCCTCCACCACCAGCACGAAGGGCCGGCCGGTGGCCTGCAGGCGGGTGATCGCCGCGCGGGTCATCGCCGCCAGGCTGGGCTGCGACGGGGCCTCGGCCTCGCGGTCGGCGTCGAACGCGAGGTGGTCGGCCGCGAACAGGCCGAACACCGGCGCGCCGTCGGCCGGCAGCGCGGCCAGCGCCGTGGCGTCCTCGACCCAGTGGCCGCGCGGATGGGCCGAGCGCCACTCCTGGATGAGGTCGCGGCCGTCCTCGCGCACGCCCAGGCCGCTGGCGGCGGTGCGGAACGCGCCCGCGCCGCCGCCCAGCACCACCTCGATCCCGTCGCCGTGCCCGAAGGCCAGCAGCTGGGACGCGATGTCGGTGCAGCCGGCGGCCGCGGCCTCCGGCGGCAGGGCCACGTCGGCCTCCCAGTTGCGGTCGGGCGAGTGCGCGTAGAGCGCCGCGGGCGTCGCATGGGTGATGCGGGTGGTGGTGACGATGCCGGTGGCCAGCCCGGCGCCTTCGGCGAGCGCCAGCAGGCTGGGCCGGCGCGCGGCGTCGACCTGCTCGCAGGACCCGCGCGGGACGCGCTGGTCGAGGCCGATCACGCCCGCGCGCGTCTTCACCCCGGTGGCCATCGCGGTCATCGTGCCGGCGGAGTCCGGCGTCTGCAGGTCGGTGTTGTAGGTCTTGCTCAGCGCGGTGGCCGGGAAGGCCTCGAAGCTCAGCATGCTCTCCTCGCCGGGCCGGCCGGCGCGCTGGCCGTGGTGGATGCGCGCGGCGGCCACGGTGGCCTGGCTCATGCCGTCGCCGATGAACAGCACGAGGTTGCGCGCCTCGCCGCCGTCGGCGCCGCGCCGGGCCGCGGCGGCCTCGGCGCCCGCCGCGTACCAGGCCGCGGCCGACTCCGGGCCGGCCGGCGCACCCGAGGGCAGCGGGCCCGGCGACGGCGCGCG
>JBHYGK010000018.1:0-47717 GCA_051859045.1 Lysobacteraceae bacterium
GGTCGCGGCGGCCACCTGGCCCGGGGCCACGGCGTCGGTGCCGGCGCGGGTGCTCGCGACGGCGGGCGCAGGGGGCGTCGCGGCGGCGGCGGCCGGGGCGTCGCCCACCGGCAGCGCGTCGACGCGCGGGGCGAGCCCGGCGCTGGCGTCGACCTCGGGCAGGCGGTCGGGGTCGGCCGCGGGCGGCGCCTCGCCGGCGACGGCGTCCGCCGGGGCGGGCTGCGGCGGGCCGAGCGGCAGCTCGCGGGTCTCGAACGCGCGCTCCGGCGCGTCGGGCATCGCCAGCGGGACGTCGCGGGCGCCGGAGTCGGGCTCGGGCCCGTTCACCAGCATCGGCAGGAAGATCACGGCGAGCGCGACCAGCACGGCGGCGCCGATCAGGCGCTGTTTCAGGGCGGTGTCCATGGGCATCCGGCAGGCGTGGGGCGGGCGCGATTATAGGCGAGGCCGCCGGGCTCCGGGGCCGGGCCGCGGGGTCTCAGTCGGCGCCGAGCGCGCGCAGGGCGGCGGCCGCGGTCAGGAAGGAGCCGAACGCCAGCACCCGGCCGCCGGGACCCGCGGCGCGCAGCGCCGCCGCCAGCGCGTCGGCGACCCCGGCATGCGCGTCGACGGCGGCGGCCGGCAGCGCGGCGGCCACGCGCGCGCGCAGCGCCTCGGCCGGCAGGCCGCGCGGGCCCTCGGCGTCGAGCCCCGCGAGGTGCCAGCGGGCGATCCGCCCGCCCAGCGCCGCCACCACGCCCTCGATGTCCTTGTCGCCGAGCGCGCCGTACACCGCGTGCACCGGCGCGGCCTCGGCGCCGTCCTCCGCCGCCTCGGCCGCGCGCGCGTCCAGCCACTGCGCCAGCACCTCGGCGGCCTGCGGGTTGTGGCCGACGTCGACGCGCACCTCGACCAGGCCCCCGTCCACCGCGACCTCGACGCGCTCCAGCCGACCGCGCAGCCGCGCGCCCGCGACGCCGGCGCGCAGCGCGGCCTCGTCCACCGGCAGGTCGAGCGCGCGCAGCGCGGTGATCGCCATGCCGGCGTTGACCGGCTGCAGCGGGCCGGCGATCGCGGGCGCGGGCAGCACCAGGCGGTCGCCCGGCTCGCGCCAGGCGAAGCCGGCGCCGTCCTCGCGGTCCTCGACGAACCAGTCGCAGCGCCGCCGCAGCATCGGCGCGCCCAGCGCGTAGGCGCGCCGCAGCACGCTCGAGGGCGGGTCGAGGTCGCCGAGCACCACCGGGGTGCCGACGCGCAGGATGCCGGCCTTCTCGGCGCCGATCGCCTCGCGGTCGGGGCCGAGGTAGTCCATGTGGTCGAGGTCGACGGTGGTGATCACCGCGCAATCGGCGTCGATGAGGTTGACCGCGTCCAGGCGCCCGCCCATGCCGACCTCGAGCACGGCCAGGTCGGGGCGTGCGCCCTGCATCAGCCACAGCGCGGCCAGCGTGACCGCCTCGAAGTAGGTCAGCGCCACCGGCGCCGCGGCGAGCCGCGCGGCTTCGACCGCGGCGAAGGCCTCGCACCAGGCCGCGTCGCTGGCCTCCTCGCCGTCGAAGCGCAGGCGCTCGTTGAAGCGCAGCAGGTGCGGCGAGGTGTAGGCGCCGACGCGCAGCCCGGCCGCGCGCGCCATCGCCTCGAGGTAGGCCACGGTGCTGCCCTTGCCGTTGGTCCCGGCCACGGTGACCACGTGGCGCCCGGGCTTGCCCAGGGCCAGCCGCCGCGCCACCTCGCGCACGCGCTCGAGGCCCATGGCGATGGCCTGGGGATGCTGGTGCTGCAGGTGCTCGAGCCAGGCGGCGAGGGTGCGGGGGGCGTCCATGGCGCGATTGTGGCCGGGCGCGCGCCGGCCGGGAAGCGGGGGGGCGCGGGCGGCACCGCCGGCCCCCGGAACGACGACGCCCCTCGCGGGGAGGGGCGTCGTGGGGGCCGCGCGGCCGGAGCGGCCGCGCGGCGATGGCGCGCGGGCTTACTCGCCGGCGGCCGGAGCGGCGGCCGGGGCGGCCTCCGCCGAGGGCTCCACGCCCAGCTCGCGCAGCAGGTGGTGGGCCGGGAACACCTTGTCCATCACCCACAGCATGTAGCGCGAATCGACGTGGATGGAGCGGGTCATGGCCGGGTCGAACACCCAGTTCGAGCTCACGCTCTCCCAGTTGCCGTCGAACACCAGGCCGATGAACTCGCCCTTGCGGTTGAGCGTCGGCGAGCCGGAGTTGCCGCCGGTGATGTCGAGGTTGGCGAGGTAGTTCACCGGCACCGTGCCCAGCGCGGCGTCGGCGTAGGGACCGTGGTCGCGGGCGGCGATCAGCTCGAGCTGGCGGGCCGGGCTGTTGAACGGCACCTCGCCGGTGTCCTTGGCCGCGATGCCCTCGAGCGTGGTGAACGGGGTGGCCGCCATGCCGTCGCGCGGCTGGTAGCCCATCACGTTGCCGAAGGTGATGCGCAGGCTGAGGTTGGCGTCCGGGTACACCGCGCCGCCCTGGCTGCGGCGGAAGTCCTGCACCGCGGCGAGGAAGGCCGGGCGGTGCACGGCCTGCTCGCCGGTGCGGCGGCGCTGGGTGGCCTCGAGCTCGCGCATGGTCGGCTGCAGCGCGACCGCCAGGCGCACCAGCGGGTCGGTGCTGGCCTCGAAGTCGGCCGGGGAGGCCTCGAGCAGGGCCGTGCGGGCCTCGACCGGGATCACCGCGGTGGCGCCGTAGGTGGCCTCGAGCGCGCGCTCGATCGCCGCGGCGTCGTCGCCGCCGAGCCAGGCGTCGATCGCCGGCACGCGCTGCGCGGCCGGCAGGGTCAGGTACTGGGTCAGCCAGTAGGCCATCAGCTGGCGCTCCATGCCCGGGTCGAAGCGGCGCTCGAGCTGGGCGATGCCGGCCTGGAAGTTGGGCAGGTCGCGCTCCTGGTAGCCGGCGGCGCGCTGCTCGTTGGGCTTCTCGCGCTCCTGGGACAGGCGGTAGAGGCCGCGGACCTGGCCGAGCAGGCCCTGCGAGGCCACCTGGCCGACGTAGAGGTCGCGCTCGCGGGTGGCGACGCCCTCCTCGAACAGGCGCAGCAGCTCGCGGTGCGCGGCGAGCGCGCCGCGGCCCTGGCGGCCCTGCTCGCGCAGCCACGCCAGCACGGCCTCCTCGTCGGCGCGCTTGGTGGCGCCGGCGTCGATGCGCGCGAAGCCCTCGAGCTGGCCGGTGAAGTTCTTCTCGGCGTTGTTCCAGCCGCGCACGATCGAGGCGTACTTCACGCCGACCTCGGCGTCGGCCTCGCCCGCGGCGTTCACCAGCGCGATGAGGTTGCGGTAGTGCTGCCCGACCACCGGGTAGGTCCAGTCGCGGGTGGCCTCGAACTCGGCGGCCAGCGCGTAGCGGTTGGTGGTGCCCGGGTAGCCGGCCACCATCACGAAGTCGCCGGCCTCGAGCGGCTCGGTCGCCATCGGCAGGAAGTGGCGCGGGCGGTAGGGGACGTTGTCCTCGCTGTAGGCCGCCGGGCGGCCGTCCGGGCCGACGTAGGCGCGGTAGAAGGTGAAGTCGCCGGTGTGGCGCGGCCACATCCAGTTGTCGATGTCGCCGCCGTAGGCGCCGATGCTGTCCGGCGGCGCGTAGGCCAGGCGGACGTCGCGGATCTCGAGCTGCTTGAACAGGCGGTAGGTCTGGCCGCCGAAGAACGAGTACACCGTGCAGCGCGTGCCCGGCTCGGCCTCGCACTCGGCCACCAGCGCCTTCTGCGCGTCCTCCATCGCCTGCTGGCGGTTGAGCGCGTTGCGGGTGGAGTCGCGCGCGGCGTGCATGCGCTCGGTGACGTCGGTGATGGCGTCGATGACGAACACGCGCGCGCCCGGGCCGGCGCTGAGCTCGTCGGCGCGGGTGGCGGCGATGAAGCCGTCGGTCATCAGGTTGCGCTCGGCGGTCGAGTTGAGCTGGATCGCGCCGTACGCGCAGTGGTGGTTGGTGGCGACCAGGCCCTCGGGGCTGACGAAGCTGGCGGTGCAGCCGCCCAGCGCGACGACGGCACCCATCGGCTGGCCGGTGAGGTCGGCGAGCTGCTCGGCGGGCAGCGCGAGGCCGGCCTCGGCCAGCGGGCCGGCGATCTCGGGCAGCTGCTGGGGCACCCACATGCCTTCGGCGGCGCGGGCGGCGCCCTGCGGCGCGAGCAGCGCCAGCGCGAGGCTGGCGGGGAGGACGGCGGGGAGGATGCGGCGCATGCGGAAGCTCCAGGACGTGGCGTGGGGGCGGAAGGCGGGCCGGCCGGCGGGGCGCGAAGCTGAAGCCGCGCTGTCTGGCCGGTGGGCCCACGGAGGGTAGCAGCGCGCCCCGCCCGCGCCATCCGTGACCAATGGCCTAGTCCGGGCCCGCGCCGGCCCCGCCGTGGCCGCGCCGTGCACGCCGCGGGTCTATACTCCGCCCCCGTTCCCGCCCGGCCCCGGCCCGGCCCCGGCCACCCCACGGCCCCGCAACCACGAGTACCGCACCCATGGCGCAGACGATGAAGGCACTGGTCAAGGCGAAGGCCGAGAAGGGCATCTGGATGCAGGAGGTGCCGGTGCCGGCGCCGGGCCCGAACGAGGTGCTGATCAAGCTCGAGAAGACCGCGATCTGCGGCACCGACCTGCACATCTACAAGTGGGACGAGTGGTCGCAGCGCACGATCAAGCCCGGCCTGGTGATCGGCCACGAGTTCGTCGGCCGCATCGTCGGCATGGGCGCCGGCGTCACCGGCTACAAGGAGGGCGACCGCGTCAGCGCCGAGGGCCACATCGTCTGCGGCCACTGCCGCAACTGCCGCGCCGGCCGCCAGCACCTCTGCCCGCACACCGTGGGCATCGGCGTGAACCGCCACGGCGCGTTCGCCGAGTACATCACCATGCCCTCGAGCAACCTCTGGCCGATCGCCGACGACATCGCGCCCGAGCTGGCCGCGTTCTTCGATCCCTACGGCAACGCCGCGCACTGCGCGTTCGAGTTCGACGTGGTCGGCGAGGACGTGCTGATCACCGGCGCCGGCCCGATCGGCATCATCGCCGCGGGCATCTGCCGCCACCTCGGCGCGCGCCACATCGTGGTCACCGACGTCAACGACTACCGCCTCGGCCTCGCCAAGGAGATGGGCGCCACCCGCACCATCAACGTCGGCCGCGAGAAGCTGCGCGACGTGATGGCCGAGCTGCACGTCGAGGGCTTCGACGTGGGCCTCGAGATGTCGGGCAACCCGCAGGCGTTCAACGACATGCTCGACGCCATGTACCACGGCGGCAAGCTCTCGCTGCTGGGCATCCTGCCCAAGGGCGCGGGCATCGACTGGGACAAGGTGATCTTCAAGGGCCTGGTGATGCACGGCATCTACGGCCGGAAGATGTACGAGACCTGGTACAAGATGACCCAGCTGGTGCGCACCGGCTTCCCGCTGCACAAGGTGCTGACCCACCAGATCGGCATCGGCGAGTTCCAGAAGGGCTTCGAGCTGATGGAAGCCGGGAACTGCGGCAAGATCGTCTGCAGCTGGGACTGAGGCCATCGCCATGCGTCCCCGTCGCGCCCGCCCACCGGCGGGCGCGGTCGCTTCCGCGACCGCCCTCGCCTTCGTCCTCGCCGTCGCCCCGGCGCGCGCCACCGAGCGCGAGCCGCGCCTGCCCGCGGCCGAACTGGCCAACCCCGCCCTGCTCGCCGGCCCCGGCTACGTGGTCGAGCCGCAGGCGCGCCTGCACGGCTACCAGGCCCGCTTCACGATCCGCACCGACTGGGGCGTGATCGAGGCCGAGAGCGTCGAGATGCTCGGCCTGCGCATCCGCGAGATGCCCGCGGTGCAGGCCATCCACGAGGCCTCGGTGAGCGGCGTGCTCGCCGACGTGGCCGCGCAGGGCGGCCTCGGCCCGGCGCGCTCGCTGTGGAACGTGGCCACCCGGCCGGTCGAGGCCGTCACCGGGATCCCGCGCGGCGTGGGCCGCTACTTCCGCGAGACCTGGACGAAGTGGCGCGACCGCGGGCGCAAGCTCGACCACCGCCTCGAGCAGGCGATCTGGCACGACGGCGACCCCACCGACTCGGCCGACGCCGCGATGGCCGCGCACCGCGAGGCCGAGGTCCGCGAGGGCGTCGAGGCGCTCGGCCCCGCCGAGGGCCAGGACGACGCCTGGTACGACCGCCCCTCGCGCGAGCTCAGCCGCGCGGTGCGCGGCGAGATCGGCTACGGCAACACCCGCCGGCGCATCGCCCAGCGCCTCGGCGTCGACCCCTACACCTCCAACCCGCTGATCCGCGAGCGCCTCGACCGCCTGGCCTGGGCCGCGGCGATCGGCCGCCTCGGCACCGACCGGCTGTGGAGCGTGATCACCGCCGGCGCCTCCGACGTGCTCGGGCCCGCCGGCCGCATCGACGCGCTGGTGCTCAGCGAGGCGCCGGCGGACCTGCGCGCGCGCAACGAGGCGATCCTGCGCGAGCGCGTGCTCGACCGCGAGCTGCGCTACCTCTTCCTCTACCGCAGCGCGCTCAGCCCGACCCAGCAGGTGCGCCTGGTCGACCTGCTGGAGGCCTTCGACCCGGCCTCGGGCGCCGAGGCCCTGCTCGAGACGGCCCTGATGGCCGACAACGAGCTCGAGGCGCGCTTCGTGGTCAACGCGCTGGAGATGATCCACGCCCACTACGGCGAGTCCGCGCGCGGCGGCGACGTCGTGCCGCGCGGCGCCACCCTCGCCTACCGCCTGCCCAACGGCGAGCTGGTGCTGCCGATGCCGATCGACCGCCTGAGCTGGACGCGGAACATGGCGCGCTGGTTCGAGCAGCCCGGCATCGGCGACCAGCGCTGGCGCACGGTGCTGCTGGCCGGCACCGCCAGCGAGCTGGCCGAGCGCGAGCTCACCGCGCGCGGCTGGAGCATCGTCCAGCGCCAGCCCTGGCCCGGCTCGCCGCCCTACGCCCACGGCCTGAGCTTCGCGCCGGCCGCGCCGCCGCCCGCGCCCGCCCAGGGCGCGTCGCCGCGCTGAGCTACCATCCCGCCCCTCCCGCCCACCACGCGAGCGCCCCCATGTCCCTGACCGACCGCTACGCCACCGAACTCGAGGCCATCCGGGCCCAGGGCCTGTTCAAGGCCGAGCGCATCATCACCAGCGCGCAGTCCGCCGAGATCACGCTCGCCGACGGCCGCACGGTGCTGAACTTCTGCGCCAACAACTACCTCGGCCTGGCCGACCACCCGCGGGTCATCCAGGCCGCGAAGGACGCGCTCGACAGCCACGGCTTCGGGATGGCCAGCGTGCGCTTCATCTGCGGCACCCAGGACCTGCACAAGCAGCTCGAGGCGCGCATCAGCGGCTTCTTCGGCAAGGACGACACCATCCTCTACGCCGCCTGCTTCGACGCCAACGGCGGCCTGTTCGAGCCGCTTCTGGGCGAGGAGGACGCGATCATCTCCGACGCGCTCAACCACGCCTCGATCATCGACGGCGTGCGCCTGTGCAAGGCCAAGCGCTACCGCTACGCCAACTGCGACATGGCCGACCTCGAGGCGCAGCTGGTGCAGGCCAAGGCCGACGGCGCGCGCACGATCATGATCACCACCGACGGCGTGTTCTCGATGGACGGCTTCATCGCGCCGCTCGACGCCATCACCGCGCTGGCGCGGAAGCACGGCGCGCTGGTGCACATCGACGAGTGCCACGCCACCGGCTTCCTCGGCGCCACCGGCCGCGGCTCGGCCGAGGTCAAGGGCGTGCTGGACGAGATCGACATCATCACCGGCACCCTGGGCAAGGCCCTGGGCGGCGCGCTGGGCGGCTTCACCACCGGCCGCGCCGAGGTGATCGAGATGCTGCGCCAGCGCTCGCGCCCCTACCTGTTCTCCAACTCGCTGCCGCCGCACGTGGTGGCCGCGGGCACGGAGGTGTTCGACATGCTCGAGGAGGCGGGCGAGCTGCGCGAGCGGCTGGCGGCGAACACCGCGCACTTCCGCGCGCGGATGGCCGAGGCCGGCTTCGCGCTCAAGCTCGGCGTGCACCCGATCGTGCCGGTGATGCTGCACGACGCCCCGCTGGCCCAGCGCTTCGCCGCCGAGCTGCTCGAGGAAGGCATCTACGTGATCGGGTTCTTCTTCCCGGTCGTGCCCAAGGGCCAGGCCCGCATCCGCACCCAGATGAGCGCGGCGCACACCCGCGAGCAGCTCGACCGCGCGATCGACGCCTTCATCCGCGTCGGCCGCCGGCTGGGCGTGATCGCTGGCTGAGCCGCTGGCCGAGCGGCCTCAGGCCGCGGCGGGCGCCGCGGCGCGCAGCTCGCGACGCACGCGCAGGTCCATCAGCACGAAGCCGAACGGCACCACCGAGCACAGCAGCGAGAGCAGCCACGCCCACACCGACCAGCCGCGGGCGTGGCTCACCGCCAGCGTCGCCACCACGTAGACCAGCCACAGCACGCCGTGGGCCATGCCCACCGGCCAGACCAGGTCGACCACGCCGGCGGCGCGCAGCGGCATCGCCAGGCCCAGCAGCGTGAGCAGGGACAGGCCCTCGGCGAGGCTGATCCAGCGGAAGGCGGCGAGCATGCGGGGTCTCCGGTCGGTGGGTCGTGGCGGTGGCGGCCGCGGATGATGCCCTGCCCCCGCCTGCCGCGCGAGCCTGGCGCTCAGCGTCCCGCGCGCCCCGGGCCCAGCAGCACGACCCGGGGGTCGCCGCCGGCGCGCAGGCTGGCCCACAGCAGGTAGGGCGCCAGGAACAGCATGCCCCCGAAGAACGCGAGCACCGCCAGCCCCATGCCGGCCGCACGACCGTCGTGGCGCCACGCCACCCACGCCGCCGACAGCCCGAGGAAGCCCAGGAAGTCGAGGTTGAACTGGCCGGGCCATCGCAGCGCGAGGATGTCACCGACGAACACCGGCAGCAGGGCCCAGCCCTCGCGGCTGCCGACGACCAGGGTGTAGGCCAGCAGCACGAGCAGGTAGGCGATCAACGCGATCCGGAACAGGCGCATGGGGCGGCATCCTCGACGGGCGGGGGTCGAGTCTAGCCGGGGGCGAGCGCCGCGACCTCGTCCTCGCCCAGCACCCGCCACGCGCCCTTGGCCAGTTCGCCCAGCGCCAGCGGCCCGATCGCCACCCGGACCAGGCGCAGCACCTCGAGGTCGCCGGCGGCGCACATCCGCCGGATGTGGCGGTTGCGGCCCTCGTCGAGCACCACCTCCAGCCAGGCCGAGCGGTCGCCGCGGCGCAGCAGCGCCAGCACCTCGGCGCCCAGCACCTCGCCGCGGTCCTCGACGCCCGCGCGCAGGCGGGCGAGCAGCGCATCGGCGGCCTCGGGCGCATCCGGCAGCCCGCGCACCTGCACGTGGTAGGTCTTGCGCGGGCCGGTGGCCGGATCGGTGATCCGCGCGGCCCAGGCCGGGTCGTTGCTCAGCAGCAGCAGGCCCTCGCTGGCCTGGTCGAGCCGCCCCACCGGCCCCAGCCAGGGCAGGCCCGCCCCGTCGAGGCAGCGGTAGACGGTGTCGCGCCCGCGCTCGTCGGCGGCCGTGGTGACCAGGCCGCGCGGCTTGTTCAGCGCGATGACCATCCGCGCCGCCGCGCCCGCGGCGGCGCCGTCCACCTCGACGCGGTCGACGCCGTCGCGGACCGGGAACTCGGGGTCGCGCACCACGCGGCCGTTCACCCGCACCCGTCCCGCCTCGACCCAGCGCGCGGCCTCGGTCCGCGAGGCGAGGCCGCGCTTGCTCAGCACCCGCGCCACGCCGTGCCTCGGGCCGGACGCCTCGGCGCGCGCGCCCCCGCCGCCCCCGGCGCCGGGGCGCGGGGAAGGCTTCGACACGCGGGCGTACGGACGGCGCTGCATCCACCAAGCATGGCGCAGCGTAGGTCGCGCGGCTAGGCTCGCCACTGGCGTCGGGCATGATCCACACGGCGCCACCACGCGCCGGGCCGCATCCTCCGCCCCGCACCGCGCGCCTCCACCGGCGCCACCACGCAGGACACGCAGCGCATGACCCCAGCCGACCCGACCACGCCTCCGCCCGCCCCCGGCCTGCTCCAGCGCGCCGCGCGCGCCATCGCGCGCTGGTTCGACACCGAAGCCGCCGGCGAGGGCGACCTCGAGGCGCCCGACCGGGTCGACTGGCTGCGCGTGCTGCCCTTCGTGGGCCTGCACCTGGCCTGCCTGGGGGTGATCTGGGTCGGCACGAGCTGGTTCGCGGTGGCGGTCGCGGCGGCGCTGTACGCCGCGCGGATGTTCGCGATCACCGGCTTCTACCACCGCTATTTCTCGCACAAGGCCTTCCGCACCTCGCGCCCGGTGCAGTTCGCGTTCGGCGTGCTCGGCGCCGCCAGCGTGCAGCGCGGCCCGCTGTGGTGGGCCGCCCACCACCGCCACCACCACCGGCATTCCGACACCGAGCACGACGTGCATTCGCCGGTGACGCGCAGCTTCTTCTGGAGCCACGTGGGCTGGTTCCTCACCCCGCGCGGCTTCCGCACCCAGCGCGAGAACATCCCCGACCTGATGCGCTTCCCCGAGCTCCGGCTGCTCGACCGCTTCGACATCCTGGTGCCGGTGGCGCTGGCCGCGGGCCTGTTCGCGCTGGGCGGCTGGCTGGAGACCGCGGCGCCCTCGCTCGGGACCAGCGGCCCGCAGCTGCTGGTGTGGGGCTTCTTCGTGTCCACCGTGGTGCTGTTCCACGCCACCGTGACCATCAACTCGCTCGCCCACCGCTGGGGCACGCGCCGCTTCGCCACCCGCGACAATTCGCGCAACAACCTGCTGCTGGCGCTGCTGACCTTCGGCGAGGGCTGGCACAACAACCACCACCACTTCCCCGGCTCGGCCCGGCAGGGCTTCCGCTGGTGGGAGGTCGACCTGACCTACTACGGCCTGCGCGCGATGGCGCTGCTGGGCCTGGTGTGGGACCTCAAGCCGGTGCCCGAGGCCCTGCGCCACGCGCGCCGGGAGGCGGCATGAGCCCGGCCGGACGCGCGCGCCAGCGCATCGCCGTGGTGGGCTCGGGCATCGCCGGGATGGGCGCCGCCTGGTACCTGCAGAAGCAGCACGAGGTGACCCTGTTCGAGGCCGATGCGCGCCTCGGCGGCCACACCCACACCCACGCGGTCACGCTGGGCGGGCGCGAATACCAGGTCGACTCGGGCTTCATCGTCTTCAACCCGCACAACTACCCGCTGCTGACGCGGCTGTTCGACGAGCTCGGCGTCGACTCCCAGCCCACCACGATGAGCTTCGGCGTGCACGACGCGCGCACCGGGCTGGAGTACAACGCCACCCGCCCCGACACCCTGTTCGCCCAGCGCCGCAACCTGCTGCGCCCGGCGTTCTGGCGGATGGTGCGCGAGATCCTGCGCTTCTACCGCGAGTGCCCGGCGCTGCTCGAGACCCCGGGCGACGGCCCGTCGCTGGGCGACTACCTGCGCGAGGGCGGCTATTCCCAGCTGTTCATCGACGACCACCTGGTGCCGATGGCCTGCGCGCTGTGGTCCTCGCCCTCGGTGCGGATCATGGACTTCCCGGCCAAGTACCTGGTGCGCTTCATGGCCAACCACCGGATGCTGCAGGTCGCCGACCGCCCCGAGTGGCGGGTGGTCCGCGGCGGCTCCTCGAGCTACATCCGCGCGCTCGAGGCCCGCTGGGGCGTCGAGGTGCGGCTGTCGACGCCGGTGCTGCAGGTCATGCGCGACGTCGACGGCGTGCGCCTGCTCACGCCCTCGGGCGAGGAGCGCTTCGACCAGGTCGTGCTGGCCTGCCACTCCGACCAGGCCCTGGGCCTGCTCGGCGACCCCAGCCCCGCGGAGCGCGAGGTGCTCGGCGCCATCGCCTACCAGCCCAACGAGGCCGTGCTGCACACCGACGCCTCCCTGCTGCCGACCCGGCGCAAGGCCTGGGCCGCGTGGAGCGCGCACGTCCCGCGCGATCCCGCCGAGGCCTGCACGGTGAGCTACTACATGAACGAGCTGCAGTCGCTCGACGCACCCGAGCCGCTGGTGGTCACGCTCAACCGCAGCCACGCGATCGACCCGGCCAAGGTGATCGCGCGCATGCGCTACCACCACCCGGTCTACACCCACGCCAGCGTGGCCGCGCAGGCCCGCCGCGGCGAGATCAGCGGCGTGCGCCGGACCTGGTACGCCGGCGCCTACTGGGGCTTCGGCTTCCACGAGGACGGCATCCGCAGCGGCGTCGAGGTCGCCCGCGGCCTCGGCGTGGACGCCTGATGCACAGCGCGCTGTACGCCGGCGAGGTCCGCCATCGCCGCCACGCCGAGCGCGCGCACGCCTTCACCTACGCCCAGGCCTTCCCCTACCTCGACCTCGCCGAGCTCGACCGCGTGTTCGCCGGGCGCTGGCTGTGGTCGGTGGGCCGGCGCAACCTCGCGGCCTTCCACCGCGGCGACTTCCACGGCGATCCGGCCACCCCGCTCGACTCGGCCGTGCGCGCCACCGTCGAGGCCGCCATGGGGCGGCGGCCGACCGGCCCGATCCGCCTGCTGGGGCACCTGCGCTACTACGGCCAGAGCTTCAACCCGGTGAGCTTCTACTACGGCTTCGCCGAGGACGGCACCACGCTGGAGTGGATCCTCGCCGAGATCACCAACACGCCCTGGGGCGAGCGCCACGTCTACGTGCTCCCGGTGGCCGAGGCCACCGCGCACGGCCGCGCCTTCGCCTGGGACTTCGACAAGCGCTTCCACGTCTCGCCCTTCCTGCCGATGCAGCGGCGCTATCACTGGCGTTTCACCGCGCCCGGGGAAGACTTGCGCGTGCACATGGAGGTCCTCGGCCCGGACGGCCGGGAGTTCGACGCCACCCTCGCCCTGGCCCGCCGGCCGCTCGACGGCCCCGGGCTCGCCCGCTGCCTCCTGCAGCATCCGCTGATGGGCGCCACCGTGCTCCCCGCGATCTACTGGCAGGCGCTGCGGCTGTGGCTGAAGGGCGTCACCGTCCACGACCATCCCGCCAACGCCCGCCCCGCGACCGCCCCGCCCTCCCCCGCCCCGCCCGACCACGACGAGCCTCCCCGATGAGCAGCCCCGCCGACGCCCTCGCCCCCGCCACCGCCTGGTCCGCCCACGACCGCTGGCTGCGCCGCCGCCTGCTCGACCGGCTCGCCGGCCTGCGCGGCCGGATCACGGTCCGCGACGCCGAGGGCGAGGTGGTGCTCGGCACGCCCGAGCCGGGCGCGGCCGCGCTGGCCTGCACGATCGAGGTGCTCGACCCGGGCTTCTACCGCGCGGTGGCGACCCAAGGCTCGGTCGGCGCCGGCGAGGCCTACATGGACGGGCTCTGGCGCTGCGACGACCTGGTCGTGCTGGTGCGCCTGCTGGTGCGCAACCGCGCCCTGCTGGATGCGATGGAGACCGGGCTGGCCCGGCTCGGCGGCCTCGCGCTGAAGGCCTGGCACGCGCTCAACCGCAACACCCGCAGCGGCTCGCGGCGCAACATCGCCGCCCACTACGACCTCGGTAACCCGCTGTTCGAGCTCTTCCTCGACCGCAGCATGATGTACTCCTCGGGCATCCACGCCGACGAGCACGAGTCGCTCGAGGACGCGCAGTTCCGCAAGCTCGAGCGCATCTGCCTCAAGCTCGACCTGCAGCCCTCCGACCACCTCGTCGAGATCGGCACCGGCTGGGGCGGGATGGCCATCCACGCGGCCTCGCGCTTCGGCTGCCGGGTCACCACCACCACGATCTCGAAGGAGCAGCACGCGCTGGCCACCGAGCGCGTGCGCGCCGCCGGGCTCGAGGACCGCATCACGCTGCTGCTCGAGGACTACCGCGACCTCGCCGGCACCTACGACAAGCTGGTGTCGATCGAGATGATCGAGGCCATCGGCCACCAGTACCTCGACACCTACGTCGCCAAGTGCGCCTCGCTGCTCAAGGACGACGGCCTCGCGCTGATCCAGGCCATCACGCTGGAGGACCACCGCTACGAGCGCGCGCTGGGCGACATCGACTTCATCAAGCGCTTCATCTTCCCCGGCAGCTTCATCCCCTGCGTCAGCGCCATCGCCGGCGCCGCGGGCAAGGCCACCGACCTGCGCCTGCTCAACCTCGAGGACATCGGCGCGAGCTACGCGCTGACGCTGCGCGCCTGGCGCCAGCGCTTCCTCGGCCAGCGCGAGCAGGTGCGCGCGCTCGGCTACGACGAGCGCTTCGTGCGGATGTGGGAGTTCTACCTGTGCTACTGCGAGGGCGGCTTCCTCGAGCGCTCGATCGGCAACGCCCAGCTGCTGTTCGCGCGCCCCGGCAACCGCCGCCCGCAGTACCTCCCCGGCCTCGGCCACGCCCAAGGCGCCTGACATGTCCCTGCTGCGCACGCTCGCCAATGCCGCCGGCTTCCAGGCCGTATGGTTCGCCTCGGTGGCTGGCGCCGGCCACGGCCACGGCTGGGCCGGCCCGGTGGCCGCGCTCGCCTTCGCGATCCCGGTGCTGGCCTGGGGCGGCCAGCGCCGCGCCGACCTGCACCTGCTGGCCTGGGCCCTGCCGCTGGGCTTCGCGGTCGACAGCGCCTTCGCGGCCTCCGGCCTGCTCGCCTACGACGTGCCCTGGCCGTGGACGCAGGCCGCCCCGGCGTGGATCGTGGCGATGTGGGCGGGCTTCGCGCTGACCCTCAACCATTCGATGGCCTGGATGCGCGACCGGCCCTGGCTGGCCGCGGCGTTCGGCCTGATCGGCGGGCCGCTGGCCTATGTCGGCGCCGCGCGCCTGTTCGACGCGGTGGTGATCGGCGGCACGCCGGCGCTGGTCGGCCTGGGCGTCGCGTGGGCGCTGGTGATGCCGCTGCTGTATGCGATCGCGCGGCGCGCCGGCGCCGGCGCGGCGGAGGCCGCGTGATCCCCTGGGACCACCTGCTGCTGGTCTGGGCCGGCGCGGCGGTGGCGATGGCCGCCACCTGGGCCTTCGCGATGCGGGTGCGCAACGTCGGCTACGTCGACGTGGCCTGGGCCGGCCTGATGGCCCTGGCCGCGCTGTATGCCGGCTGGATCGGCGAGGGCGCGCCGTGGGCGCGCACCCTGGTGGCGATGCTCGGCGGCCTGTGGGGCGCGCGGCTCAGCCTGCACCTGCTCAAGCGCGTGCTCCACGAGCCCGAGGACGGCCGCTACCAGGCCCTGCGCGAGGCCTGGAACGGCAGCCCGGCGAAGTTCTTCGCCTTCTTCCAGCTGCAGGCCGTGGTGGTCGCGCTGTTCGCGATCCCCTTCCTCGCCGCCGCGGCGAACCCCAGCCAGGGCTTCGGCCCGTGGATGGCCGCCGCCGTGGCGGTGTGGGTGGTCGCGGTGGGCGGCGAGTGGCTGGCCGACCGCCAGCTCGCGGCCTTCCGCGCCGCGCCGGCGAACCGCGGCCGGGTCTGCCGCGACGGGCTGTGGGCGTGGAGCCGGCATCCCAACTACTTCTTCGAGTGGCTGCACTGGTTCGCCTACGTGCTGCTGGCCGCCAACGGCGGCGCCTGGGGCTGGAGCCTGCTCGGCCCGGTGGTGATGCTGGCCTTCCTCTACCGCGTCAGCGGCATCCCCTGGACCGAGCGCAACGCGCTGCGCAGCCGGCCCGAGGCCTATGCGCGCTACCAGCGCGAGGTCAGCCCCTTCATCCCCTGGCCGCCCCGACGCGGCGATTCCTGAGAGCCCACGCATGTCCCTGATCGACCTGAGCGAACGCGGCCTGGTGCCGGACGCCCTCCTCCGCCACGGCATCCGCCGGCTGTGCGAGCAGCGCCTGCGCGACGAGCACGCCGACGACGCGGCCGCCGCCGACGCCCGCTTCCGCGCCCTGCTCGACGAGCTGAGGCGCAGCCCGATCGCGATCGAGACCGCCGCCGCCAACGAGCAGCACTACGAGGTCCCGACCCGCTTCTTCGAGCTCTGCCTCGGCAAGCGCTTCAAGTACTCCAGCTGCTACTACGCCACCGGCACCGAGACCCTCGACGAGGCCGAGGAGGCCATGCTGGCGCTCTACGGCGAGCGCGCGCAGCTCGCCGACGGCCAGCGCATCCTCGAGCTCGGCTGCGGCTGGGGCTCGCTGACGCTGTGGATGGCCGAGCGCTTCCCGAACGCGCGCATCACCGGCGTCAGCAACTCGCGCACCCAGCGCGAGCACATCCTCGGCCAGGCCGCCGCGCGCGGGCTGGGCAACGTCGAGATCATCACCACCGACGTCAACCGCCTCGAGCTGCCCGAGGGCGCGTTCGACCGCGTGGTGTCGATCGAGATGTTCGAGCACATGCGCAACTACCGCACCCTGCTCGGCAACATCGGCCGCTGGCTGGCGCCGGGCGGCCAGCTGTTCGTGCACATCTTCGTGCACCGCCACCTGATGTACCCGTTCGAGGTCGAGGGCGAGGACAACTGGATGGGCCGCTACTTCTTCACCGGCGGCCTGATGCCGTCGGCCGACACGCTGCTGCACTTCCAGGAGGCGCTGGCGCTCGAGGAGCGCTGGCTGGTGCCGGGCACGCACTACGAGCGCACCGCCAACCACTGGCTGGAGAACCAGGACGCCCACGCCGACGAGGTGCTGCGCGTGCTGGCGAGCTGCTATGGCGAGCGCGACGCGAAGCGCTGGGCGCAGCGCTGGCGGATGTTCTGGATGGCCTGCGCCGAGCTGTTCGGCTACCGCAACGGCGCGGAGTGGCTGGTGGCGCATTACCGCTTCCGCCGCCGCGACTGAGGGCGCGCGCGGCCCTCCGGGCCGCGCCTCGCGCGACGCCGACGCCTGGAACGACGAAGGGGCCCCGCGGGGCCCCTTGTCGTTGCCGCGGCCGCGCTGGCGCGGACTCAGCGCGCGGGCGCGGTCTCGGCGGCGGCGGGGGCCGCGGACGGCGCGCCGGTGGCGACGCGGACGCCGCGCGCGCGCATCCACGCATCGAACTCGTCGGCGGTCATGCGGCGGCCGTTCTGGCTCATGTCGAAGCGGTGGGCGCCACCCGGGCCGTTGGGCGCGATCGCCGAGGCGGCGCTGGCCTGGGCCTGGGCCTGGCAGCCCGCGAGGCGCTGGCGCAGCAGCACGCGATCCACCGCCTGGGCCTCGTCGTAGGCGCGGGCGAGCACGCCGGAGGGCGCGCCCAGCTGGGCGCCGGTGCCCGGCAGCTCGGCGGCCACCGGCGGCAGGCCGGTGGGACGCACGGGCAGCGGCTGCGGGACGGTGCTGCCGGAGCAGTCGACGGCGGACGCGGCCATGGGCAGCAGCGAGAGGAACCCGAGGGCGAGCAGACGACGCATGGCGATGACTCCGTGGCGGACGCCCGCAGTGTAGGTAGCGCGCGGCGCGGGGACAAGCGCCCGGGCCCGCGCGAAGCGCGACTGGCGCACGCTTCGCGCATCGCCGGGACGCTCTCCGGCACCGGAAAAGACGAAGCCCGGCGCGAGGCCGGGCTTCGGGTGTTGCGCGTCGGTCAACCGACGGGCTGCTCGCGCGGCCCTCAGTTCTGGACGTTCAGCTCGGTGCGACGGTTGCGCTCACGGCCGGCAGCGGTGTCGTTGGTGTCGAGCGGGCGGGCCTCGCCGTAGCCCACCGGGCCGACCAGGCGGTCGGCGCCGATGCCGTTGGCGACCAGGTAGTCGTACACGGTGCGGGCGCGACGCTCGGACAGGCGCTGGTTGTAGTCGTCGGAACCGACGGCGTCGGTGTGGCCGGCGACTTCGACCTTCAGGGTCGGGTAGCGGCGCAGGATCTCGATGGCCTCGGCGAGCACGGCGTTCGAATCGGCGCGCAGGTTCGCGCTGTCGAAGTCGAAGTTCACGCCCTTGAGGTCGATCTGGATCACCACGGCGCAACCGTCCGGACCGATGGTCTGGCCGGCGACCGAGTTCGGGCAGCGGTCGTTGCAGTTGTTCACGCCGTCGCCGTCGTCGTCGAGGGTCTCGCACGACGGGGCGGCCGGGGCCGGCGGGGTGGTCGGCTGCACGGCGACCGGGGCAGCGGCCTCCGGGCCGAGGGCCACGGTCACGCCGAGGGCGGCGACGACGTCGAGGAAGCGCGACTCGTTGGAGGCGGCGACCGAGGTGTCGTCGAAGTCCGCGCGGCCGAAGACCTCGGCGCGCACGTCGACGCGGCCGTAGTCAGCCTGCAGGCCCAGGCCGAGGTTGGCGGCGAGGTTGTTGCGCTTGCTCTCGCCGGGCGAGGCCGGGCTCGGGAAGGCGTTGAACTCCTCGTTGGCGCGCTGCAGGCCGACGCCCATGCGCACGAACGGCCACCAGGTGCGGCCTTCCTGGATGAAGTGGTAACGGGCGTCGGTCGACAGGCCGTACTGGCTCCAGTTCAGGTTGCGGTTGCCCAGCAGGTTGGTGTTGGTGTGGTTGAGCTCGACGTCGAGCGACCAGTTCGGCGAGACGAACTTGCCGAGGCCGACGTAGAAGCCGAAGTCGTCATCGGTGTTGCGCTGCTCGTCCTGGGCGTTGAACGTGCCGCCGCCGGAGACGTACCAGCGATCGTCGAACTCCTGGGCCATGGCGGTGTTGGCGAAAGCCACCGCGCCGAGCAGGGCGCAGGTCAGCATCTTCTTCTTCATGGTGCCGCTCCTCAGATAAAGGATGTCTGGAACAAAGGTGGATCGATGGCTGCTGCAACGACGGACTTCGGCAAGCGTCGAGCCCGCGCACCCTACCGTGAACAGTGAACGCGGGTGTTAACGGAACTATAACATCGGTCATTGACTTTGCAACGGCCATCACGCATCGGCCTCGCCTGCGCCGTTGCGCGCGTCCGCTGGTCGTCGCGGAGGATCGCATCCTTCGATGACGCGCGCATGCCCGGACACGCGGAAGCGGCCCGGAACGGGCGCCCGCAGGTACCGGAGTGCCGCCGGGCTTGTCGCCCCGCATGGGCTCGGGCAGGGTAGCGGCCTGCCGTACGGAGCCGTATCCCCATGTCCTCGCCCTACCCGCACCTGCTCGCCCCGCTCGACCTCGGGTTCTGCACCCTGCCCAACCGCGTCCTGATGGGCTCGATGCACACCGGCCTCGAGGACAAGGCGGCCGACTTCCCCAAGCTCGCCGCCTACTTCGGCGAGCGCGCCGCCGGCGGCGTCGGCCTGATGGTCACCGGCGGCTTCGCGCCGAACATGGTCGGCTGGCTGAAGCCCTTCTCCGGCACGATGCGCTGGCCCTGGCAGCCGCGCCGCCACCGCCAGGTCACCGCCGCGGTGCATGCGCACGGCGCGCGCATCTGCATGCAGCTGCTGCACGCGGGCCGCTACGGCTACCACCCGCTGTCGGTGTCGGCCTCCGCGATCCAGGCGCCGATCAATCCGTTCAGGCCGCGCGCGCTGTCGGCGCGCGGGGTCGAGGCGCAGATCAACGCCTACGCGCGCTCGGCCGCGCTCGCGCGCGACGCCGGCTACGACGGCGTCGAGGTGATGGGCTCGGAGGGCTACCTGATCAACCAGTTCATCGCGCCGCGCACCAACACCCGCGACGACGCGTGGGGCGGCAGCCCGGAGCGGCGCATGCGCTTCGCGGTGGAGATCGTGCGCCGCATCCGCGAGAAGGTGGGCCCGGACTTCATCATCATCTACCGCCTGTCGATGCTCGACCTCGTGGAGGGCGGCTCGGACTGGGACGAGATCGTCGCCCAGGCCAAGGCCATCGAGGCCGCCGGCGCCACCATCATCAACACCGGCATCGGCTGGCACGAGGCGCGCGTGCCCACCATCGCCACCTCGGTGCCGCGCGCGGCGTTCGCCGGCGTCACCGCCAAGCTGCGCCCGCACGTCACGCTGCCGCTGGTGGCCACCAACCGCATCAACATGCCCGACGTGGCCGAGGGCATCCTCGCCGCCGGCCAGGCCGACCTCGTCTCGATGGCGCGCCCGCTGCTGGCCGACCCGGCTTGGGTGGCCAAGGCCCGCGCCGGCACGCCCGAGGCGATCAACACCTGCATCGCCTGCAACCAGGCCTGCCTGGACCACGTGTTCCAGAACAAGCGCGCCAGCTGCCTGGTCAACCCCCGCGCCTGCGCCGAGACCGAGCTGGTGGTCGCCCCGACGCGCGCCCCGCGCAAGGTCGCCGTGGTCGGCGCCGGCCCCGCGGGCCTCGCCTGCGCCACCACCGCCGCCGAGCGCGGCCACGCGGTGACGCTGTTCGACGCGGCCACCGAGATCGGCGGCCAGTTCAACCTGGCCAAGCGGATCCCGGGCAAGGAGGAGTTCCACGAGACGCTGCGCTACTTCGGCCATCGCCTGGCGGCCACCGGCGTCACGCTGCGGCTGGGCACCCGGGTCGAGGCCGCCGACCTGGCCGGCTTCGACGACGTGGTGCTGGCCACCGGCGTGGTGCCGCGCGCGGCGAGCTTCCCCGGGGCCGGCCACCCCAAGGTCTGCAGCTACCTCGACGTGCTGTCCGGCCGCCGCGTGCCGGGCCGGCGCGTCGCGCTGGTGGGCGCTGGCGGGATCGGCTTCGACCTCGCCGAGTACCTGGCCCACGAGGGCCCTTCGAGCAGCCTCGACCCGGCGCGCTGGATGGCCGAGTGGGGCGTCGACGTCGATTTCGGCGGCCGCGGCGGGCTGGTCAAGCCCCGCCCCGAGGCCCCGGCGCGCGAGCTGTGGCTGCTGCAGCGCAGCCCGGGCCGCCCCGGCGCGCGCCTCGGCAAGACCACCGGCTGGATCCACCGCGCCACGCTGAAGGCCAAGGGCGTGCAGATGCTCGGCGGGGTGGAGTACCTCGGCGTCGACGACGCCGGCCTGCGCATCCGGGTGGACGGCGAGGAGCGCCTGCTCCCGGTGGACGACGTGGTCGTCTGCGCCGGCCAGGAGCCGCTGCGGGCGCTGCAGGCGCCCCTGCAGGCGGCGGGCGCGAGGGTGCACCTGATCGGCGGCGCCGAGGTGGCGGCCGAGCTCGACGCCAAGCGCGCGATCGACGGCGGCACCCGGCTGGCCGTGGCGCTGTGACGGGGGCTTGAATAAATCTCTAATGGGATCAAGCACTTCGTCGTGCTAGATTCAGCCCCGGTTCGGTGTCGTCTGCGTACGGTGCCGACCTTTCCAGGACCCCGCGCCAATGGCGGCGCGGGGTTCTTCGTGTCGAAGCCGCAGCCCGCGGCTCCCACGAAGGGTGGCCCCCGGCCACCCTCCCCAGCACGCCCACCGCCGGGCTGTCCCCCGCTCCATCGCCACCGCGTTCGCCCTGACGGGCCATGCGGCGGCAGGGACCCCCGGCGACGCGGAGCAAGGAGAAACCGCCATGAAGCTTGCTTGGATCCTCTGGATGGCCCAGCTGCTCCCGCAGCCTGTCGCCGATCCGCTCTGCCTCACCACGACCGTCTACCTCGAGGCGCGTGACCAGGCGCCGCTCGGCCAGCAGGCCGTGGCCGAGGTGGCCATGCGCCGCCGGGAGTCCGGCCGCTGGGGCGACAGCGTCTGCGAGGTCGTGACCGCGCGCGGGCAGTTCGCCCCCGCGATCGTCCACCCCGGGCACCGCCTGAAGAACCCCGAGGCCTGGCACGAGTCCGCGATGGTGGCCTTCCAGGTCTACCGGGAGTGGCAGCGCGCGCCCGGCCAGCGCCAGGAGGTCGTCCCCGGCGCCAGCCACTTCGTGGCCCACGGCCTCGCGACCCCGGACTGGAGCGACGCCCCGGCCGTGGCCCGGATCGGGGACCACACCTTCTACGAAGTGGAGCGCCTGGCGCCCTGAGCGTCCTGCGCGCGGGGCTTGCGCGGCGACGCGCGGCCCCGCAGGGTGGCGGCCCCGTCCCGGAGCCCCACCGATGCCCACCCTGCACTTCCTGCCTGGCGCCTGCTCGCTCGTCCCGCACATCTGCCTGCACTGGCTCGGCATCGAGCACCAGGCCATCCGCGTCCGCCGCCAGGACCTCAAGTCCGAGGCCTTCCTCGCCCTGAACCCGGCCGGCGCCGCGCCGGTGCTGGTGGACGGCGGCTTCGCGCTGAGCGAGTGCGTGGCGATCATCGGCTACCTGCACGACACCCATCCCGCCGCCGGCCTGCTCGGCGACGGCAGCCCGCGCGAGCGCGCCGAGGCGACGCGCTGGCTGTGCCACCTCAACGCCGACGTGCACAAGGCCTTCGTGCCGCTGTTCGCGGCCGCGCGGATCCTGCCCGACGAGGGCCAGCACGAGGCGCTCAAGGCGCAGGCGCGCGCCACCGTCCGCGCCCACTTCGAGCGCCTCGAGGCGCACCTGGCCAAGGCCGGCGACTGGCTGGCGAACGGCCGCCGCGGCCCCGCCGACGCCTACCTGTTCACCGTGATGCGCTGGGCCGCCGGCACCGGCGTGGACATGGCCGGCCTGCCCCTCCTCGGGGCCCACCATGCGCGGCTCGGCGACGATCCCGGCGCGCAGGCCGCGCTGGCCGCCGAGGCGGCCTCGCTGCAGGCCTGAGGCCTCAGGCCTTCCAGAAGCGCTGCATCTCGAGGAAGGTGAACGACGCCGACCACGTGATCAGCACGAAGCCGGTCAGGGCCTCGGTCCCCGCGAGGAAACGCAGCGGGCCGACCGGGGCCACGTCGCCGAAGCCCACCGTGGTGTAGGTGACCGCCGAGAGGTAGACCGCGTCGAACAGCCCGGCGGCCTCCGCGCCCGCGATGCCGCCGGTGCCCGGCATCGCCTGGGCGAGCCGGATGGCGAGGCCGAAGATCCAGATCTCGGCGATGTGCAGGCCCAGCACGCCGAAGATGCCGTAGAGCACCTTCCGGCGGCGGTCGGACTCGTGCAGGCGCGGCAGGCGCCGCGCCATCGCCTGCAGGCCCTCGTAGTGCAGCACCACGCTGGCGGCGACCGCGACCAGGGTCAGCGCCACCACCAGCAGGTTCGCCGACCAGTCGTCGTACATCGCCAGGGGCCCGGCGCGCGGGCCCGGTCAGCGCTCGGCGAGCGGGACGAAGGCCCGGTCCTCGGGGCCGACGTAGTTCGCGCTCGGGCGGATGATCTTGCCGTCGGCGCGCTGCTCCATCACGTGCGCGCTCCAGCCCGAGGTGCGCGCGATCACGAACAGCGGCGTGAACATCGCGGTCGGGATGCCCATCATGTGGTAGGCCGAGGCGCTGTACCAATCGAGGTTGGGGAACATCTTCTTGGTGTCCCACATCAGCGTCTCGATGCGCTCGCTGACGTCGAACAGCACCTGGTTGCCGCCCTCGGCGCACAGCGCGCGCGAGATCTCCTTGATGATCGGGTTGCGCGGGTCGCCCACGGTGTACACCGGGTGGCCGAAGCCGATCACGATCTCCTTGCGCTCCACGCGCGCGCGGATGTCGGCCTCGGCCTCGTCGGCGCTGCCGTAGCGGGCGATGATGTCCATCGCCACCTCGTTGGCGCCGCCGTGCTTCGGGCCGCGCAGCGCGCCGATCGCGCCGGTGATGCAGCTGAAGAGGTCGGAGCCGGTGCCGGCGATGACGCGCGCGGTGAAGGTGGAGGCGTTGAACTCGTGCTCGGCGTAGAGCACCAGCGAGCGGTCGAGCGCGGACGCGTGCAGCTCGCTCGGGGCCTCGCCGTGCAGCAGGTGCAGGAAGTGCGCGGCGATCGACGCGTCGTCGGTCTCGGTCTCGATGCGGCGGCCGTTGCGGGTGAAGTGCCACCAGTACAGCAGCATCGAGCCGAAGCTCGCCATCAGGCGGTCGGCGATGTCGCGCGCCTCGGCCACGGGGTGGCCCTCGCGCTCGGGCAGCACGGTGCCCAGCACCGAGCAGCCGGTGCGCAGCACGTCCATCGGGTGGGCGTTGGCCGGCACCAGCTCGAGCGCGTCGGTGACGATCGCCGGCAGGCCGCGCAGGCGCTTGAGCTTGGTGCGGTAGGCCGCGAGCTGGCTGGCGGTGGGCAGCGCGCCGTGCACGAGCAGGTGGGCGACCTCCTCGAAGCCGGCCTTCGTGGCCAGGTCGTGGATGTCGTAGCCGCGATAGTGCAGGTCGTTGCCGCTGCGGCCGACGGTGCACAGCGCGGTGTTGCCCGCGGCGGTGCCGCTGAGCGCGACGGACTTCTTGGGCTTGGGGAGGGTGTTGGCGGTGTCGCTCATGGTGGTTCCTCCTGGGCGGCGGGCGGGCCCGCTCAGCCGTGCTTCTTCTGGGCGAACAGGCCGTCGAGGCGCTGCTCGAACGCGTGGTAGCCGATCCGGTCGTAGAGCTCCTCGCGGGTCTGCATCTGGCCGAGCACCGCCTCCTGGTGGCCGTCGCGGCGGATCGCCTCGTACACGGCCTCGGCGGCCTTGTTGGCGGCGCGGAAGGCGCTCAGCGGATACAGCTGGATCGCGACGCCCACCGACGCGAGCTGCTCGCGGGTGAACAGCGGGGTCTTGCCGAACTCGGTGATGTTGGCCAGCACCGGCACCTTCACCGCCTCGACGAAGCGGCGGTAGGTGGGCAGGTCGTAGGCGGCCTCGGCGAAGATGCCGTCGGCGCCGGCCTCGACGCAGCGGATCGCGCGCTCGATGGCGGCGTCCACGCCCTCCACCGCGATCGCGTCGGTGCGCGCGATCAGGAAGAAGCCGGGGTCGGTCTTGGCGTCGGCGGCGGCCTTGACGCGGTCGACCATCTCGTCGGCCGGCACGATCTCCTTGCCGGGACGATGGCCGCAGCGCTTGGCGCCGACCTGGTCCTCGATGTGGCAGGCGGCGGCGCCGGCCTTGATCAGCGCCTTGACCGTGCGCTCGATGTTGAAGGCGCTCGGGCCGAAGCCGGTGTCGATGTCGACCAGCAGCGGCAGGTCGCAGACGTCGGTGATGCGCCGGACGTCGATCAGCACGTCCTCGAGCCCGGAGATGCCGAGGTCGGGCAGGCCCAGCGAGCCGGCGGCCACGCCGCCGCCGCTGAGGTAGAGCGCGCGGTAGCCGGCGCGCTTGGCCAGCAGCGCGTGGTTGGCGTTGATCGCGCCGATCACCTGCAGCGGCGACTCGGCGGCGAGGGCGGCGCGGAAGCGCGCGCCCGGGGATGCGGAGTGGGTCATCGGGGGTCCTTCATGCGCGAAGGCGGCCCTGGGGCCGCCTTCGCCGGTGGATCAGAGCAGGTGGGCGACGCCGGCGCGCTCTTCCTCGAGCTCGGCCAGGGTCTTGTCCATCATGGTGCGCGAGTACTCGTCGACCTCGAGGCCCTGCACGATCTCGTACTTGCCGTCCTTGCACACCACCGGGAAGCCGTACATCACGTCCTTCGGGATGCCGTAGCTGCCGTCGGACGGGATGCCCATCGTGGCCCACTCGCCGCCGGTGCCGAGCACCCAGTCGCGGATGTGGTCGATGGCGGCGTTGGCGGCCGAGGCGGCCGAGCTCAGGCCGCGGGCCTCGATGATGGCGGCGCCGCGCTTGCCGACCTTCGGGATGAAGGTCTCGCGGTTCCAGGCCTCGTCGGCCACCTTGTCCTTCAGCGACGCGCCGCCGACGGTGGCGAAGCGGTAGTCCGGGTACATCGTCGGGCTGTGGTTGCCCCAGACGACGAGCTTGCGGATGTCGGCGACGGCCACGCCGGCCTTGATGGCCAGCTGCGACAGCGCGCGGTTGTGGTCGAGGCGCAGCATCGCGGTGAAGTTGCGCGGATCGAGGTCCGGCGCCGACTTCATGGCGATGTAGGCGTTGGTGTTGGCCGGGTTGCCGACCACCAGCACCTTGACGCCGCGCGAGGCCACGGCGTTCAGGGCGCGGCCCTGGACGGTGAAGATCTCGGCGTTCTTCAGCAGCAGGTCCTTGCGCTCCATGCCCGGGCCGCGCGGCATCGCGCCGACCAGCAGGGCGACGTCGGCGTCCTTGAACGCGACCATCGGGTCGTCGGTGCCGACCATGCCGGCGAGCAGCGGGAAGGCGCAGTCCTCGAGCTCCATCATCACGCCGCGGAGCGCGGCCTGGGCCTTCTCCATCGGCAGCTCGAGCATCTGCAGGATCACGGGCTGGTCACGGCCGAGCATCTCGCCGGAGGCGATGCGGAACAGCAGCGAGTAGCCGATCTGGCCAGCGGCGCCGGTGACGGCAACTCGGACGGGGGTCTTCATGGGGTGGGCTCCGGTGTAGGGGTCAGGCGAGTTCAGCGAAGAACTGCTGGATGCGGGCGAGGCCGTCGGCCAGCTGCGCGTCCGGGCAGGTGTAGGAGATGCGCAGCGCGCGCGGCTCGCCGAAGGCCGAGCCGGGCACGCAGGCGACGCCCTTGGCCTCGAGCAGGGCCGAGCAGAAGGAGACGTCGTCGGTGATCGGGGTGCCGGCGTGCGACTTGCCGAACGCGCAGCTGATGTCGGGGAAGGCGTAGAACGCGCCCTGCGGCATGGGGCAGCCCACGCCGGGGATCGCGCGCAGCGCGCCCACGACGAGGTCGCGCTTGGCCTGGAACTCGACCACCTTGGCCGCGGGGACGTCCTGCGGGCCGGACAGCGCGGCGATCGCGGCGAACGCGGTGATCTCCGGGATGTTGGTGATGTGGTTGGAGTTCAGCGTGACCACGGCCTTGGCGACCTCCTCCGGGCCGGCCATGAAGCCGACGCGCCAGCCGGGCATGCCGTAGGTCTTCGACAGCGAGTCGATGAAGATGGTCCGCGCGCGCAGCTCGGGCTTGGCCTGCATGATGTTGTGGTAGCCGAGGCCGTCGAACACCATCCGGTGGTAGATGTCGTCGCTGATGATCCAGGTGTCGGGGTGCTTCGCGAACACCTCGGCCAGCGCGGCGATCTCGCCCTGCGTGTAGACCATGCCGGTGGGGTTGTTGGGGTTGTTGAACAGGAACACCTTCGGCTTGCGCGCCAGTGCGGCGTCGAGCTGGGCCGGGGTGATCTTGTAGTCCTGCTCCGGCGGGCACGGCAGCAGCTGCACCTCGGCGCCGACGATCTCGGCGATGTCGATGTAGCTGGTCCAGTACGGGGTGGCGAACGCGATCGCGTCGCCCTCGTCGAGCAGCGCTTCCATCAGGTTGTAGATCACCTGCTTGGCGCCGATGCCGGTGGCGAGGTTGGCGCGGGTGTAGCCCGGCAGGCCGGCGGCCTCGAGGTGCTTGAGGAAGGCGTCGAGCAGCGCGTCGGCGCCGCGGTTGCTGCCGTACTGGCCGGAGTCCTTGGCCAGCGCCTCGCGGGCGGCGGCGTAGACGTGCTCGCCGGGCAGGAAATTCGGCACGCCGATCGAGAAGCTGATGATGTCGCGGCCCTGGGCCTTGAGCGACTTGGCCTTCTCGGCGACCTGCATGATCGCGCTGGGCTTGGCACGGCCCATGCGCGCGGCGAGCTTCGGCATCTGTTCCACCTCGGGGTTGCAAGGAGGGGCCATGGGCGGCATGCCCACGGCGGCGTGGGGAAACCGGCGCATCGTACCACGCGGGCCCGGGCCGGCAGCCCCGACCTTGGTCACGGACGGGCGCCCCGGCCCGCCCTCAGGGGCCCGGAACGACGACGCCCCGGCCGTGGCCGGGGCGTCGGGGCGCGCGGCATGCGCGCGGTGCGTTCGCCGCCCCGCGGGGCGGCCGGCGCGGCTCAGCCGCGGGCGTCGAGCACCGCGTTCCACTCGGCGATGCGCGCGGCCTGCGCCGCGAACAGCGGGGCGGTGTCGCCCTCGATGACGATCGAGGTGATGCCGTCGCCGATCTTCAGCGCGTCGACCACGGCCTGGTCCTCCGGGCCCACGACCTCGCCGAAGACCGTGTGGCGGCCGTCGAGGTGCGGGGTGGCGACGTGGGTGATGAAGAACTGGCTGCCGTTGGTGCGCGGGCCGGCGTTGGCCATCGACAGCACGCCCTTGCGGTGCGGCAGCGCGGCGGTGCACTCGTCCTCGAAGCGGTAGCCGGGGCCGCCGCGGCCGCTGCCCTCGGGGCAGCCGCCCTGGGCCATGAAGTCGGGGATGACGCGGTGGAAGTTCAGGCCGTCGTAGTAGCCGCGCTTCACCAGGTTGGCGAAGCTGGCGACGGTGACCGGCGCGTGCTCGGGGAACAGGCGGACGCGGATCGGGCCGCGGGCGGTGGTGAAGACGGCGGTCAGCTCGGACATTCGGTGGGCTCCACGTTCGGGATGGCTTGGGGTCGCGGCGGGGCTCCGCGGCGACCGTCCGGCGGGCGCCGGGGGCCAGCGAGTATAGCCGGGCGGGCGGTGGCGGCGACTTCCGGTTATACTTCCGGGGCTTAGACCTCCCCATTCCTCATGGCGCCCCCGCGGCGCGGGTTCCCCATGTCCATCGAAAAGCTCCGCAACATCGCCATCGTCGCCCACGTCGACCACGGTAAGACCACCCTCGTCGACCAGCTGCTGCGCCAGTCGGGCACCTTCTCCGAGCGCGCCCAGGTCGCCGACCGCGTGATGGACAGCAACGACATCGAGAAGGAGCGCGGCATCACGATCCTCTCGAAGAACACCGCGATCCGCTGGAAGTCGCCCGAGGGCGAGGAGTACCGCATCAACATCGTCGACACCCCGGGCCACGCCGACTTCGGCGGCGAGGTCGAGCGCGTGCTGTCGATGGTCGACTCGGTGCTGATCCTGGTCGACGCGATGGACGGCCCGATGCCGCAGACCCGCTTCGTGACCCAGAAGGCCTTCGCGATGGGCTTCAAGCCGATCGTGGTGATCAACAAGGTCGACCGCCCCGGCGCGCGCCCGGACTGGGTGCTCAACCAGACCTTCGACCTCTTCGACCGCCTCGGCGCCACCGACGAGCAGCTCGACTTCACCACCGTCTACGCCTCGGGCCTCAACGGCTACGCCGGCATGGACGAGTCGGTGCGCTCGGGCGACATGACCCCGCTGTTCCAGACCATCGTCGACAAGGTGGCCCCGCCGCCGGTCGACATGGACGGCCCGTTCCAGATGCGCGTGACCTCGCTGGACTACAACAACTACGTCGGCATCATCGGCATCGGCCGCATCCAGCGCGGCACCATCCGCACCAACCAGCAGGTCAGCGTCGTCGCCCGCGACGGCAAGACCCGCAACGGCAAGGTGCTGCAGGTGCTCGGCTTCCACGGCCTGGAGCGCCACGAGGTCAAGGAGGCCCGCGCCGGCGACATCGTGGCCATCTCCGGCATCGAGGGCCTCGGCATCTCCGACACCGTCTGCGACGTCTCGACCCCCGAGCAGCTGCCGGTGCTGACCGTCGACGAGCCGACCATCTCGATGACCTTCCAGGTCAACGACTCGCCGTTCGCCGGCGTGAAGGACCGCTCGGGCGGCAAGTTCCTCACCTCGCGCCAGCTGCGCGACCGCCTGATGCGCGAGACCCAGCACAACGTCGCGCTGAAGGTCGAGGACACCGACGACGCCGACAAGTTCAAGGTCTCCGGCCGCGGCGAGCTGCACCTCTCGATCCTGATCGAGACCATGCGCCGCGAGGGCTACGAGGTCGCCGTGTCGCGCCCCGAGGTGATCATCCGCGAGATCGACGGCATCAAGCAGGAGCCGTTCGAGTCGCTGGTCGTCGACCTCGAGGAGCAGTACCAGGGCGGCGTGATGCAGCGCCTCGGCGAGCGCAAGGCGCTGCTGCAGAACATGGAGCCCGACGGCAAGGGCCGCGTGCGCATGGACTTCATCATCCCGGCGCGCGGCCTGATCGGCTTCCAGACCGAGTTCCGCACGATCACCGCCGGCACCGGCCTGCTGTTCCACGTCTTCGACCACTACGGCCCGAAGGCCGACGGCCAGATCGGCCAGCGCCAGAACGGCGTGCTGATCTCCAACGGCACCGGCCCGTCGCCGGCCTACGCGCAGATCGCCATGCAGGAGCGCGGCCGCCTGTTCATCGAGCCGGGCGAGGAGATCTACGAGGGCCAGATCGTCGGCATCCACGCCAAGGACAACGACCTCACCGTGAACGCCCTGCGCGGCAAGCAGCTCACCAACTTCCGCGCGTCCGGCACCGACAAGGACGAGGGCCTGATCCCGGCGATCAAGCTCTCGCTCGAGCAGGCGCTGGAGTTCATCGACGACGACGAGCTGGTCGAGGTGACCCCGATGCAGATCCGCCTGCGCAAGAAGTTCCGCACCGAGAACGACCGCAAGCGCGCCTCCCGCGGCGGCTGACGCGCGGCGGCCCCGCGCCGCCCGCCAGCGACCGGCTCCACCACGACGCCCCGGCCCCTGCCGGGGCGTCGTGCGTTGGGGGCCCGGCCCGCGCTAGGCTCCGGGGGCCCGTGGCGCGCCGATCCGGCCGCGCCCGACCGTCCGCCCATCGAGGATCCCCGCATGCGCCCGAGCCTCCGCCGCGCCACCCTGCCCTGCCTCGTCGCGCTCGCGCTGACCGCGTGCGCGGGCGATGCACCGCCCGCGCCGGCGCCTGCCGCCGCCACCGCGCCGGCCGAGGCCGTCGCGCCCTCCGCGGTCGCCAGCGGGCTCGTCGACGCCGACATCGCCACCCTGCAGGCCCGGATGGCCTCGGGCGAGGCCACCGCGCGCTCGATCACCGAGGGCTACCTGGCCCGCATCGCCGCGCTCGACGACGCCGGCCCGCAGCTCGCCGCGGTGCTGGCGATCGCGCCGGACGCGCTGGCCGAGGCCGACCGGCTCGACGCCGAGCGCGCCGCGGGCCGCGTCCGCGGCCCGCTGCACGGCATCCCGGTGCTGCTCAAGGACAACATCGACGCCGCCGGGCTGCCGACGACGGCGGGCTCGCTCGCCCTCGCCTCCCACGTGCCGGCGCGCGACGCGTTCCTCACCGCGCGCCTGCGCGACGCCGGCGCGGTGATCCTCGGCAAGGCCAACCTCAGCGAATGGGCGAACTTCCGCTCCACGCGTTCGAGCTCGGGCTGGAGCAGCGCCGGCGGCCAGACCCGCAATCCCCATGCGCTCGACCGCACGCCCTGCGGCTCGAGCAGCGGCAGCGCCGTGGCGGTGGCCGCCAGCCTCGCCAGCGTCGCGGTGGGCACCGAGACCAACGGCAGCCTGCTCTGCCCGGGATCGGTCAACGGGATCGTCGCGCTGAAGCCCACGGTGGGCCTGGTGAGCCGCGATGGCATCGTGCCGATCTCGCCCAGCCAGGACACCGCCGGGCCGATGGCGCGCAGCGTGCGCGATGCCGCGGCGCTGCTCGACGCCCTCGCCGCCGCCGACCCGTCCGATCCCGCCGCGGGGGACGCCCCCGCCAACGCGGCGCCGGGTCGCTACCTCGCCGCGGCGGCCCGCGAGGATGCGCTGCAGGGCGCGAGGATCGGCGTGATCGCCCCCGCGGGCGAGGTGCCGCCCGAGGTCGCCGCGGCCTTCGCGCGCGCGCGCGCCGCGCTCGAGGCCGGCGGGGCCACGCTGGTCGAGATCGAACTGCCGGGGGCCGGCGCCTGGAGCGCCCCGTCCTTCCAGGTGCTGCTGCGCGAGTTCCGGCCCGCGCTCGAGGCCTACCTCGCGCGCGAGGCCGACGGGGACGCGCCGCGCAGCCTCGAGGCGCTGGTCGCGTTCAACGACGCGGAGGCCGCGCGGGTCATGCCCTGGTTCGGCCAGGAGCTGCTGCTGATGGCGCGGGAGACGCCCGGACTGGACGACCCGGCCTACGTCGAGGCGCGCGACGCCGCGCGGCGGCTGGCGCGGACCGAGGCGCTCGAGGCGAGCTTCGCCACGCACGACCTGGTGGCGCTCGTCGTCCCCACGACCGGACCGGCGTGGACGATCGACTGGGTCAATGGCGACCACTTCGGCTTCGCCGGCTATTCCGTCGCCGCGGTCGCGGGGACGCCCAGCGTCACGCTGCCGATGGGCGAGGTGGCGGGGCTGCCGGTCGGGATCTCGCTGCTGGGCCAGGCCTGGGGCGAGGAATCCCTCATCGCGCTGGCGGCGGGGCTGGAGCGACGGCTGCCGGCGCCTCCGCGCCCGACCTACGCGAGCGGCCCCGGCGCGCCGCCGCGCTGAGGCGGCGACGCGGGGCGGCGACGCGGG
This sequence comes from Lysobacteraceae bacterium, assembly GCA_051859045.1. Taxonomy (GTDB): domain Bacteria; phylum Pseudomonadota; class Gammaproteobacteria; order Xanthomonadales; family Xanthomonadaceae; genus JBHYGK01. Next base: position 31,683 of record JBHYGK010000018.1, read on the forward strand.
GCACCGGACCGCGGGGCGGCCCGGTCAGGCGCTGGTCGGCGCCTTGACCTGGGCGTGCTTGCGCACGATCAGCATCGCGATCTCGAGCGACTGCTCGTAGTTCAGGCGCGGATCGACCGTGGAGCGGTAGCAGCGCTCGAGGTCGAGGTCGGTCAGCGCGCGGGCGCCGCCGGTGCACTCGGTGACGTCCTCGCCGGTCAGCTCGAGGTGCACGCCGCCGAGGCGGGTGCCCGCGGCATGGTGGATCTCGAACGCGGACTCGAGCTCGGCGCGGATGTTCTCGAAGCGCCGGGTCTTGTAGCCGTTGCTGGTGGACTCGGTGTTGCCGTGCATCGGATCGGCGACCCAGAGCACGCGGCGGCCGTCGCGCTTGAGGGCGTCGAGCAGCGGCGGCAGCTTCGCGGCGATGTCCTTGGCGCCCATCCGGTGGATCAGGCTGAGCCGGCCCGGCTCGTCGTGCGGATTCAGCGCGTCGACCAGGCGCAGCAGCTGGTCGGGCGTGACCGACGGGCCGACCTTCACGGCGATCGGGTTGCGCAGGCCGCGGAAGTACTCGAGGTGCGCGCCGTCCGGCCCGGCGGTGCGCATGCCGATCCACGGGTAGTGGGTCGAGAGGTTGAACCAGCCCCACTGGCGCGGCACCTCGCGGGTGAGCGCCTCCTCGTAGTTGAGCAGCAGCGCCTCGTGGGAGGTGTAGAAGTCGACCCGGTCGAGGTTGTGCAGCGCGTTGCCCGAGAGCGTCTCCATGAAGCGCACGGCGTCGCCGATGGCGCCCACCATCCGCTGGTACTCCTCGGCCAGCGGCGACTGCGACACCCAGCCCAGGTCCCAGTACTCGGGATGGTGGAGGTCGGCGAAGCCGCCGTCGATCAGCGCGCGGACGAAGTTCATCGTCATCGCGGAGCGCGCGTGGCCCTTGATCATCCGGCGCGGGTCCGGCTCGCGGGCCTCGGCGGTGAACGCGGGCTGGTTGATGAAGTCGCCGCGGTAGCTCGGCAGCGTCACGCCGTCGCGGGTCTCGGTGTCGGTGGAGCGCGGCTTGGCGTACTGGCCGGCGAATCGCCCGACCCGGACCACGGGCTGGCGCAGGCCGTGCACGAGCACGAGGCTCATCTGCAGCAGCACCTTCAGGCGGTTGGAGATGCGACCGGACTCGCAGTCGTCGAAGCTCTCGGCGCAGTCGCCGCCCTGCAGCAGGAAGCGCTTGCCTTCCTGGGCCTCGGCGATCTGGCGCTTGAGCGCGAGGATCTCCCACGAGGTCACCAGCGGCGGCAGCGCGCGCAGCTCGGCCTCGGCCTGGGCGAGCGCCGCGGCGTCGGAATACGTGGGCATCTGCAGCGCGGTGCGGCTGCGCCACGACGACGGCTCCCAGCCGGGAGCGAGCGTGACGGGTTCGAGCGGGCGATCGTGGGAGGCGGGCATGGCGATGCGGCTGCGTTGGCGGGTCATGGCCGCATCATGCCATAGGGTCGCGTGAGCGCCAGCGCAAGCAGCGGCGCACGAGCGCGATGCCGCGTTGCGCGGAAGACGCGCTCAGCGGGCGCGGAAGCCCGCCCACAGCGAACCCGCGCCAAGGCCGACGAACCAGGCGAGCGCCCAGGCCGGCATCGACAGGCCGAGGAAGATCCAGTCGATCGTGGCGCACTCGCCAGAGCCGGTGAACACCTTGCCCAGCACGCCGCCGAGGCTGTTGGTCTGCCAGAGGAACTCGAGGCCCGGACCGCAGGCCGGGACGTCGCCGGGCGGCAGGGTCTGCAGGTAGACATGCCAGCCGGCGATGCCGATGCCGACCGCCGCCGCCGCGAACGCGAGCAGGCCGAAGGCCTTGCGCCCGCGCGCGCCCGCGGGGCCGACGATCGCCCCGAGCGCGAACACGCACGCGAGCAGCACGAACGCGTAGCGCTGGAAGATGCACAGCGGGCACGGATCGAGGTACTGCCAGTACTGCAGGTAGACCGCGTAGGCGAGCAGGCCGATGCACGCGAGGAAACCGAAGGCGAACTGGGCGCGGAAGGACCACGCGAAAGGATTGGCGCGCATGTGGCTGGCCATGGTGGTGTGGGGGCGGCGCGACGATACCGCAGGGAGCCCGACGGGCGCGAGCCCGCGCGGCGGCGACGGACGGACCGCGCGGCCGGCGCAGGCGCCCCCGGAACGACGAAGCCCCGGCCGGGGCCGGGGCTTCGCGATGCTGCCAAGTGCTGCGACCGTGGATTACTCCGCGGCCTCCTGCGCCTCGACGCCATCGGGACGACCGATGAGCTCGACGTAGGCCATCGGGGCGTTGTCGCCCGGACGGAATCCGCACTTGAGGATGCGCAGGTAGCCGCCCGGACGCTCCTTGAAGCGCGGGCCGAGCTCGACGAACAGCTTGCCCACGGCCTCCTTGTCGCGCAGGCGCGCGAACGCCAGGCGGCGGTTCGCGACGCTGTCGATCTTGGCGACGGTGATCAGCGGCTCCGCGACGCGGCGCAGCTCCTTGGCCTTCGGCAGGGTGGTACGGATCAGCTGGTGCTTGAACAGCGAGGCGGCCATGTTGCGGAACATCGCTTCGCGATGCGCGCTGGTGCGGCTGAACTTGCGACCGGACTTCATGTGACGCATGGTCGTTTTCCTTTATCTCTTATCCGGGCCTTCAGCCCATCATGCCCTGCTGGAGGCCGGCCGGCGGCCAGTTCTCGAGCTTCATGCCGAGCGAGAGGCCGCGCTGCACCAGGACTTCCTTGATCTCGGTGAGGGACTTCTTGCCGAGGTTCGGGGTCTTGAGCAGCTCCACCTCGGTGCGCTGGATCAGGTCGCCGATGTAGTAGATGTTCTCGGCCTTGAGGCAGTTCGCCGAGCGCACCGTGAGCTCCAGGTCGTCGATCGGGCGCAGCAGGATCGGATCGATCCCGGTGTGCTCGGCCTTCTTGGCGCCACGCTCGCGCTGGGTGAAATCGCCGAACACCGAGAGCTGGTCGGTCAGGATGTCGGCCGCGGTGCGGATCGCATCCTCGGCGTCGATCGTGCCGTTGGTCTCGATGTCCAGGACCAGCTTGTCAAGGTCGGTGCGCTGCTCGACGCGGGCGGCCTCGACGGCATACGCCACGCGGCGGACCGGGCAGAACGACGCATCCAGCATCAGGCGACCGATGGCGCGGGTCTCCTCGTCCGGACGGCGGCGCGCGGCGGCCGGCTGGTAGCCGAAGCCGCGCTCCACCTTCAGGCGCATGTTCAGCGCCGTGTCCTTGGTCAGCGTGCAGATCACGTGCTCGGGATTCAGGATCTCGACGTTGTGGTCGAGCTTGATGTCCCCCGCGGTGACCACGCCCGGGCCGCTCTTGGAGAGCGACAGGGTGGTGGACTCCACGGTGTGCATGCGGATCGCGATGTCCTTGAGGTTCAGCAGGAGGTCGATGACGTCCTCCTGCAGGCCCTCGACGGTGGTGTACTCGTGCAGCACGCCATCGATTTCCACCTCGGTGATCGCATAACCCGGGATGGACGACAGCAGCACGCGGCGCAGCGCGTTGCCGAGGGTGTGGCCGTAGCCACGCTCCAGCGGCTCGATCACGACCTTGGCGCGGTGCGCGGTGATGCGCTCGATGTTGGGGCCGCGCGGACGCAGCACCTGGTTAGCGGTAACCGACATGGTCAGAGTCTCTCCTGATGGGTTACTTCGAGTAGAGCTCGACGATCAGCGCCTCGTTGATATCCGAGGGAAGGTCGGAGCGCTCCGGCACCGCCTTGAACACGCCGGCGAACTTCTTGGCATCGACTTCGACCCAGTTCGGGGCGAGGTCCATCTCCTGCGAGATGGTCACCGCCTCCTGGACGCGGAGCTGGCGCTGCGCCGACTCGGTCAGGGCGACGGCGTCGCCGGCCTTGACCTGGTACGACGGCAGGTTGACCGCCTTGCCGTTCACGAGCACGCCACGGTGGGAGACGAGCTGACGCGCCTGCGGACGGGTGACAGCGAAGCCCATCCGGTAGATCACGTTGTCGAGACGGGTCTCGAGCAGCTGCAGCAGGGTCTCGCCGGTGTTGCCCTTCTTGCGGGACGCCTTGGCGTAGTAGTTGCGGAACTGCCGCTCCAGCAGGCCGTAGATGCGCTTCACCTTCTGCTTCTCGCGAAGCTGGGTGGCGTAGTCGGACATCTTGCCCTTGCGGGCGGTGGCGCCATGCTGGCCGGGCTTCTGCTCCAGCTTGCACTTGGAATCGACGGCGCGACGCGGGCTCTTGAGGCCGAGGTCGGCGCCTTCGCGGCGGGCGAGCTTACAGGTGGGACCAATGTAACGAGCCATCTTCGTTCAGCTCCTCAGACGCGGCGCTTCTTGGGCGGCCGGCAGCCGTTGTGCGGGATCGGCGTCACGTCAATGATGTTCGTGACCTTGTAACCGACGTTGTTGAGCGCGCGGACAGCGGACTCGCGACCAGGGCCGGGACCCTTGATGTGGACCTCGAGGGTCTTCAGGCCGTAATCGAGCGCTGCGCGCCCCGCCTTCTCGGCGGCGACCTGCGCGGCGAACGGGGTCGACTTGCGGGAACCGCGGAAACCCGCGCCGCCCGAGGTCGCCCAGCTCAGGGCGTTGCCCTGGCGGTCGGTGATCGTGATGATCGTGTTGTTGAAAGAAGCCTGGACGTGGGCGATGCCGTCGGTGACGACCCGCTTGATCTTCTTCTTGGTGCCCTTGGCAGCCTGCTTGTTCATCGTCGGTCCTTACTTCTTGATGGCCTCGCGCGGACCCTTGCGGGTGCGGGCATTGGTCCGGGTGCGCTGACCACGGACCGGCAGGCCGCGGCGATGACGCAGGCCGCGGTAGCAGCCGAGATCCATCAGGCGCTTGATCGACATGCCGACCTCGCGACGGAGGTCACCCTCGACGACGAACTTGCCGACTTCGGCGCGGAGGCGCTCGACTTCGGACTCGGTAAGGTCACGGATCTTCGTGTTCGGCTGGACGCCGGCCGAAGCACAGACCAGTTTGGAACGGGTACGGCCGATGCCGTAGATGCTCTGCAGCCCGACCCAGACATGCTTCTGGACCGGAAGGTTGACACCCGCAATGCGCGCCATTAGGCGATCTCCAAGCTATTTCAGCGCAGTGAATCGTGAATAGTATCAGGGCTTCGAGTGACATAGAAGTCCCCCGGCATCCAGGGGCGGATACCGAGGAACCCGGCACGGGGAGTGTGCCCGTGCTCCGGCGACAAGCCGGCGCTAGTCCAACCTCCACTGCGAGAGGTCGAGACCGCCCGCGCTACTCCAGCGCGGGAACTGGCGCCAACTTATCCGCGCGCGAAGCCGCCGCGCGGACCGCCCTTCAAATTCGCCTTCTTCAGGAGACCTTCGTACTGATGCGACATCAGGTGGGCCTGGATCTGGGCGATGAAATCCATCACGACGACGACCACGATCAGCAGCGAGGTACCACCGAAGGGCACAGGCGACTGCACGAAGGTCGTCATGATCTCGGGCAGCAGGCACACCGCCACGAGGTAGAGCGCTCCGATCAGGGTGAGGCGGGTGAGCACACCATCGATGTACTCGGCCGTGGCCTTGCCCGGACGGATGCCGGGCACCAGGGCGCCCGACTTCTTGAGGTTGTCCGCGGTCTCCTGGCTGTTGAACACCAGGGCCGTGTAGAAGAACGCGAAGCCGATGATCAGGACCGAGAACAGGACCATGTGCAGGGGCTCGCCCGGCGACAGGGCCTGGCTCACGCTCTGCAGCCAGCCGGCTTCCTGCGAGGAGCCGAACCAGGTGGTCAGCATCGCCGGGAACATGATCAGGCTCGAGGCGAAGATCGCCGGGATCACGCCCGCCATGTTGATCTTCAGCGGCAGGTGCGAGGCCTGGTTCATATAGGCGCTACGACCGCCCTGGCGACGCGCGTAGTTCACGGTGATGCGGCGCTGGCCGCGCTCCATGAAGACCACGAACATCGTCGTCAGCACCACCACCACCAGCAGCACCAGCACCGGGAAGAAGATGCCGTCGGCCACCGCGGTGAACGTCGCGATGACGCCCGAGGGGAGGCTGGAGACGATGCCGGCGAAGATCAGCAGCGAGATGCCGTTGCCGACGCCGCGCTCCGTGATCTGCTCGCCCAGCCACATCAGGAACATGGTGCCTGCCGTCAGCGCGATGACCGCGTTGATGACGAAGGCCGGACCGGTGATGTACAGGCCGCCGGTGGCGCCGAGCTGGCCCTGCAGCGCGGTCGAGATGCCCGCCGCCTGCACGACCGCCAGGAACACGGTGCCGATGCGCGAATACTGGGTCAGCTTGCGCCGGCCGGACTCGCCCTCCTTCTTGAGGGCCTGCCACGGCGGGTAGATCTGGCCCATCAGCTGGACGATGATCGACGCGGTGATGTAGGGGAAGACGTTCAGCGCGAAGACGCTCAACCGCTCCAGGGCGCCGCCCGAGAACAGGTTGAACATCTGCACGATGCCCGGCTGGTTCTGCATCAGCTTGACCATCTCGTCCGGGTTGACGCCCGGGACGGGGATGTAGGTGCCCAGCCGGTACACGACCAGCGCGAGGAGCACGAACACCAGGCGCTGGCGGAGCTCGGTCAGCTGACCGAGCCCGCCCAGCATCCCGGCGGCAGCAGAGGGCTGCGCCACGGTTACTCGACCTTGCCGCCAGCGGCTTCGATCGCGGCCTTGGCGCCCGCGGTCGACAGCACGCCCTGGAGGGTGATCTTGCGGGTGATCTCACCCTTCTTGACGATCTTCGCCTGCTTGGCGGTCGCCGGCACGAGCTTGGCGGCGCGCAGGGCGGCGAAGTCGACGACTTCGATGTCCAGGGCCTCGAGCTTGTACAGCAGCACCTCGGCGGTGTCCTTAGCCAGCTTCGAACGGAAGCCGATCTTGGGCAGGCGCTTGTGCAGGGGCATCTGGCCGCCTTCGAAGCCGGCCTTGATCTTGCCCTTGCCCGAACGCGCGAAGGAGCCCTTGTGGCCGCGGCCGGCGGTCTTGCCGAGGCCGGAACCGATGCCGCGACCGACGCGGGTGCGCTCCTGGCGGGCGCCCGCAGCGGGCTTGAGAGTGTTCAGACGCATGGTGTGTTCTCCGAGGCCCGCTTACGACTCGACGCGGACGAGGTAGTGCAGCTGGTTGATGAGGCCACGCACCTGCGGGCTGTCCTTCAGCTCGCGGACGTCGTTGACCTTGTTCAGGCCGAGCGCGCGCACCGACAGGCGGTGGCGCTGCTGGCAGCCGCGCATGCCCTTGACGAGGCGGACCTTCACGGTCTTGTCGTTAGCCATTGAGGATCTCCTCCATCGACTTGCCACGCTTGGCGGCGATCTTGGCCGGGGACTGCACGGACTGCAGGCCCTTGACCGTCGCACGCACCAGGTTGATCGGGTTGCGCGAGCCAACGGCCTTGGCGAGGACGTTCTTGACGCCCACGGCCTCGAGCACGGCGCGCATCGCACCGCCGGCGATGACGCCGGTACCCTCGGAGGCAGGCTGCATGTACACGCGCGCCGCACCGTGGTTGGCCTTCACCGGGTGGAACAGGGTGCCGTGGTTCAGGTCCACGTTCACCATCGCCTTGCGGGCGTACTCCATCGACTTCTGGATGGCCACCGGCACCTCGCGGGCCTTGCCATAGCCGAAGCCGACCTTGCCGGCGCCGTCGCCCACCACCGTCAGCGCGGTGAAGGTGAACTGGCGGCCGCCCTTGACGGTCTTGGAGACGCGGTTGACAGCAACGAGCTTCTCGATGAAGCCGTCGCCATTGTCACGGTCGCGGTCGGAAGTGCTCATCTTTGATTCCTGGAAAATTACGGCCTGCTGGCCGCTTATCGTTGTAGTAGGAGGGGCTGCTTAGAACTGCAGCCCACCCTCGCGGGCGGCGTCGGCCAGGGCCTTGATGCGGCCATGGTAACGGTAGCCCGAGCGGTCGAAGGCGACCTTCTCGATGCCGGCGGCCTTGGCGCGCTCGGCGATCACGCGACCGACCTTGGCGGCGGCCTCGATGTTCTTGGTGCCCTTCAGGCCCTCGGCGACGTCGCTCTGCACGGTCGAGGCCGAGGCCAGCACCTTGGCGCCGTCAGCGGTGAACAGCTGGGCGTAGATGTGCTGGCCGCTGCGCAGCACCGACAGGCGCGGCACGTTGAGCACTCGGATGTGGGAGCGGGTCGACTTGGCGCGACGCAGGCGGGAGATCTTCTTGTCCATGGTCTTTCCTCTCGGGAGCAAGAAGGCCTTAGGCCTTCTTGGCTTCCTTCATGATGATCTTCTCGCCCGAGTAACGCACGCCCTTGCCCTTGTAGGGCTCCGGCGGGCGCACGGCGCGGATCTTGGCGGCCACTTCACCCACGCGCTGCTTGTCGGCGCCCGAGATCAGGATCTCGGTCTGGCTCGGGGTGGTGATGGTGATCCCCTCGGGGGTCTTGAAGACCACCGGGTGGGAGAAACCAAGGGCGAGGTTCAGGTCGCTGCCGGTCATGGAGGCGCGGTAACCGACGCCGACCAGGTCGAGCTTGCGGGTGAAACCCTCGGCGACGCCGTGGACCATGTTGGCGAGGATCGCGCGGGCGGTGCCCGTCATCGCGATGGCATCGTCGGTGGCCGGGTGCAGGGTGAGGACGCCGTCCTCCACCTTCGCCGACACGCCCGGGAGGCTGGCCAGGGACAGGGCGCCCTTCGGGCCCTTCACGGACACCGACTCGGCGGTGATGTTGACCTCGACGCCCTTGGGCAGCGAGATCGGCTTCTTGGCAACGCGGGACATGTGTCTAACTCCTCAGCGTCAGGCCACGAGGGCGATGATCTCGCCACCCACGCCCGCGGTGCGGGCCTGGCGGTCGGTCATGATGCCCTTCGAGGTCGAGATGATCGCGGTGCCGAGGCCATTGAGGACCTTCGGCAGTTCGTCCTTGCCACGGTACTGGCGCAGGCCGGAGCGGGAGACGCGCTGGATGCGCTCGATCACGGGCTTGCCCTGGTAGTACTTCAGGACGATGTGGAGTTCCGGCTTGGCGCCGGCTTCGACGACGCGCACGTCGGCGATGTAGCCCTCGGCCTTCAGCACCTCGGCGATGGCCAGCTTGACCTTCGAGGAGGGCATCGTCACCGACTGCTTGCCGACCGCCGCACCGTTGCGGATGCGGGTGAACATGTCGGCGATGGGATCAGTCATGCTCATTTCGTGTTTCCTGTATCAGGTTCGATAAGCACCGATATCCGCTTGGTCCTTTCGGAACTCGCGGTTACCAGCTCGCCTTGCGCAGGCCGGGGACGTCACCGCGCATGGTCGCTTCGCGGAGCTTGTTGCGGCCGAGGCCGAACTTGCTGTAGACGCCACGCGGGCGGCCGGTGAGCTCGCAGCGGTTGCGCTGGCGGCACGGGGAGGAGTCGCGCGGAAGCTTCTGCAGCTTGACGGCTGCTTCCATCTTCTCGTCGAAGGACGCGGACTCGCTGGAGATGGTCTTCTTCAGCGCGTCGCGCTTGGCCGCGAACTTCTTGGCGAGCTGGGCCCGCTTGAGGTCGCGGTTGATCATGGAGGTCTTGGCCATGGGTCTTCTCGATCAGTTGCGGAACGGGAAGGAGAAGGCCTCGAGCAGGGCCTTGGCCTCTGCGTCGGTCTTCGCCGTCGTGGTGATCGCGATGTCCATGCCGCGGATCGCGTCGACCGCGTCGAAGTCGATCTCCGGGAAGATGATCTGCTCCTTGACGCCCATGTTGTAGTTGCCACGGCCGTCGAACGAGCGGCCCGACTGGCCGCGGAAGTCGCGGACGCGGGGCAGCGACACGTTGATCAGGCGGTCCAGGAACTCGAACATCTGGGCGCGGCGCAGGGTCACCTTGCAGCCGATCGGCCAGCCGTCGCGGATCTTGAAGCTCGCCACGGAGACGCGCGAGTTGGTCACGATCGGCTTCTGGCCGGTGATCTTCGCGAGGTCGCCCACGGCGTTCTCGAGGATCTTCTTGTTGCCCACGGCCTCGCCCACGCCCATGTTCAGCGTGATCTTGGTCAGGCGGGGGACCTGCATGACGTTGGAGTAGCCGAAGCGCTCCATCATCTGCGGGACAACGGTTTCCTTGTAAAACTTCTCAAGCCGGGTCATGGCTGCATTCCTTAGGCGTCAACCGCCTCGTTGCTCGAGCGGAACACGCGGATCTTGGTTCCATCCTCGAGGACCTTGATGCCAACGCGCTCGCCCTTGCCCGACTTCGGGTTGAACAGCATGACGTTGGAGATATGGACCGGCGCCTCACGCTCGATCACGCCGCCCGGCTGGCCGAGCTGCGGGTTCGCCTTGGTGTGGCGCTTGACGATATTGACGTTGGTCACGACGACCTTGTCGCCGAGCACGCGGACGATCTCGCCCTTCTGGCCCTTGTTCTTACCGGCGATCAGGATGACCTGGTCGCCCTTGCGGATACGGTTCATGTGGTCAGTCCTCTCGCTTACAGCACTTCGGGCGCGAGCGAAACAATCTTCATGAACTTCTCGGACCGCAGCTCGCGGGTCACAGGCCCGAAGATGCGGGTGCCGATCGGCTCCTGCTTGTTGTTCAGCAGCACGGCGGCATTGCCATCGAAGCGGATCAGCGAACCGTCGGCACGACGCACGCCCTTGCGGGTGCGCACCACGACGGCGTCGTAGACCTCGCCCTTCTTGACCTTGCCGCGCGGGATCGCATCCTTCACGGTGACCTTGATGATGTCGCCGATGTGGGCATAGCGGCGCTTGGAACCACCAAGCACCTTGATGCACATCAGCTCGCGCGCGCCAGAGTTGTCGGCGGCCATCAGGTAGCTCTGCATCTGGATCATATCAGCGCTCCTTTTACTCGCCGGCCCGGGTCACGATCTCGACGACCTGCCAGTTCTTGGTCTTGGACAGCGGGCGGCACTCGCTCACGCGGACCACGTCGCCTTCGCGGCAGGCATTCTCTTCATCGTGGGCGTGGAGCTTGGTCGAGCGGCGGATGTACTTGCCGTACAGCTCGTGCTTGACCAGGCGCTCGACGAGCACGGTGACCGTCTTGTTCATCTTGTTGCTGACCACACGGCCTTCGACCGTGCGCAGCGTGGTGGCATTCTCGCTCATGACGTCCGCCTTACTTCTTCGCGCCAAGCAGGGTCTGCACCTGCGCGATTTCGCGCCGGACCCGCTTGATGTTGTGGGTCTGGCTGAGCTGACCGGTGGCCTTCTGCATGCGGAGCGAGAACGCCTCCTTGTGCAGGTCCAGCAGGTGGGCCTTGAGCTCGGCCTCCGACTTCGTTCGCATATCCTTGAGTTCCATCAGCGCACCGTCCGGACGACGAAAGTGGTCTTGACCGAGAGCTTGGCCGCGGCCAGGCGGAAGGCCTCGCGGGCCGACTCCTCCGGGACGCCTTCCATTTCGTAGAGCATCCGGCCGGGCTGGATCGGGGCGACCCAGTACTCGACGTTGCCCTTACCGGCGCCCATTCGGACCTCGATGGGCTTCTGGGTGATCGGCTTGTCCGGGAACACGCGGATCCAGAGCTTGCCGCCGCGCTTGACGTAGCGGGAGATCGTGCGGCGAGCCGACTCGATCTGACGCGCGGTCAGGTGGCCATGGGAGGTCGCCTTGAGGCCGTACTCGCCGAAGCTGACGGCATTGCCGGACCAGCTCAGGCCTTCGTTACGGCCCTTGTGCACCTTGCGGTACTTCGTTCGCTTGGGTTGCAGCATGGCTGTGGTTCCTTACTTCGCGGCCTGGCGGGTGGGACGCTCGGAGCGCTCTTCCACCTTTTCCTGGCCGACCTGCGAGTAGTCGAAGATCTCGCCCTTGTAGACCCACACCTTGACGCCGATGACGCCATAGGTGGTGTGGGCTTCGGCGAAGCCGTAGTCGATGTCGGCACGGAGGGTGTGCAGGGGCACGCGGCCCTCGCGGTACCACTCCGAGCGGGCGATCTCGGCGCCGTTGAGGCGACCGGCGACGCCGACCTTGATGCCGAGGGCGCCGAGGCGCATCGCGTTGCCGACCGCGCGCTTCATCGCGCGACGGAACATGATGCGGCGCTCGAGCTGCTGGGCGATGGACTCGGCGACCAGCTGGGCATCGAGCTCGGGCTTGCGGACCTCGGAGACGTTGATGTGCGCCGGGACGCCCATCATGTCCGAGACCTGCTTGCGCAGCTTCTCGATGTCCTCGCCGCGCTTGCCGATCACCACGCCCGGGCGGGCGGTGTGGATCGTCACGCGCGCCGTCTTGGACGGACGCTCGATCATGATCTTCGAGATGCCGGCCTGGGCGAGCTTCTTGCGAAGCATCTCGCGGACCTTGAGGTCGGCCGCCAGGTAACCGGCGTACTCACCCTTGTTCGCGTACCACTTGGAATTCCAGTCGCGGGAAATGCCGAGGCGGATTCCGATCGGATTGACTTTATGACCCATCTTTTATCCTGCCCTTACTTGCCCGCGCCCACGACCACAGTGATGTGGCTGGTACGCTTGAGGATGCGCGTGCCGCGGCCCTTGGCACGGGCGGCGAAACGCTTCAGGACGGGGCCCTCGTCGACCATGATGCTGGCGACCTTGAGCTCGTCGACGTCGGCGCCGGCGTTGTTCTCGGCGTTGGAAGTCGCCGAGTACACCACCTTGTAGATCAGGTGCGCGGCCTTCTTGTCGCTGAACTTCAGCAGATCAAGGGCGCGGGCGACCGGGAGGCCACGGACCTGGTCGGCGACCAGGCGGGCCTTCTGCGGCGAGATGCGCGCCGTGCGGAGAATGGCTTTCGCGTTCATGTCGGTCTCCTTACCTGCCCGACTTCTTGTCGCCGCCATGACCCTTGAAGGTCCTGGTGAGGGCGAACTCGCCGAACTTGTGGCCGACCATGTTCTCGTTCACGAGGACGGGGACATGGACCTTGCCGTTATGCACGGCGATGGTCAGGCCCACCATCTCGGGCAGCACCATCGAACGACGCGACCAGGTCTTGATCGGCTTCTTGTTGTTGGCCGCCGTGGCAGCCTCCACCTTCTTGAGGAGGTGGTGGTCCACGAAGGGACCCTTCTTGAGAGAACGTGCCATGGCCCATCAACCCCTGCGGTCGCGCACGATGAACTTCTCGGTGCGCTTGTTGTTACGAGTCTTGTAACCCTTGGTCGGCATGCCCCAGGGGCTGACCGGATGCGGGTTACCCTGGCCGGCACGCGCCTCGCCACCACCGTGCGGGTGGTCGACCGGGTTCATGGCGGCACCACGCACGGTCGGCTTGACGCCGCGCCAGCGCTTCGCACCCGCCTTGCCCAGCTTCTCGAGGTTGTGCTCGTCGTTGCCGACTTCGCCGATCGTGGCGTGGCAGTCGGCCGGCACCTTGCGCATCTCGCCGGAGCGGAGGCGGAGGGTGGCGTAGCCGCCGTCACGCGAGATCAGCTGCGCCGAGGCGCCGGCCGCGCGGGCCAGCTGCGCACCCTTGCCGGGGCGCATCTCGATGCAGTGGACGGTCGAACCGATCGGCACGTTGCGCAGCGGCAGCGAGTTGCCGACCTTGATCGGCGCGTCCTTGCCGGCAATGACCTGGTCGCCATCCTTCAGGCCCTTCGGCGCGATGATGTAGCGACGCTCGCCATCGACGTAGCACAGAAGCGCGATGTGCGCGGTGCGGTTCGGGTCGTACTCGATCCGCTCGACGCGCGCCGGGATGCCTTCCTTGTCGCGCTTGAAGTCGATGATGCGGTAGTGCTGCTTGTGGCCACCGCCGATGTGGCGAGTGGTGATCCGGCCGTGGTTGTTACGACCACCGGTGCGGGTCTGCTTCTCGACCAGCGCCTCGAACGGACCGCCCTTGTGCAGGCCGGGGGTGACGACGCGGACCGCGGAACGGCGGCCAGGCGAAGTCGGCTTGAAAGTCATCAATGCCATGGGTCTCTACCTCAGGCCTTGGCCATCACGTCGATCGACTGGCCCTCGGCCAGGCGAACGTATGCCTTACGCCAGTCGCTGCGGCGACCAGCGCGGGAACGGAAGGCCTTGGACTTGCCCTTCACGTTCACCACGTTCACGGCCTCGACCTTGACGCTCCAGAGCGCTTCCACCGCCGACTTGATGTCGGCCTTGGTCGCGGTGGTCGCCACTTCGAAGACGTACGAATTGTTCAGCTCCTGCACCCGGGCGGCCTTCTCGGAAACGATCGGGGCGCGGATGATGGAGAGGTTCTTGATGCTGCTCATGCCAGCCACTCCTCGACCTTCTTGACCGCATCGGCGGTCATGACCACGACGCGGGCGCCGACGAGCGACACCGGGTCGAGGCCCTGCACGTCACGGATCTCGACGTACGGCAGGTTGCGGGCGGCCAGGTACAGGGCCTCCGAACCGTTCTCCGTCACGATCAGCGGGGTCTCGAGCTGCATCTCGCCGAGCTTGGCGACCAGCGCCTTCGTCTTCGGCTGCTCGATGTCGAACGCGTCGACGATCTTCAGGCGCTCCTGGCGGTTCAGCTCCGACAGGATGGCGGCCATGGCGGCCCGGTACATCTTGCGGTTGACCTTCTGCGCGAAGCTGCGCGGCTTCGCCGCGAAGGTCACGCCGCCGCCGATGAAGATCGGGGCGCGATAGTCGCCGTGGCGGGCGCCGCCGCCCTTCTGCTTCTTGAACTTCTTGGTGGTGCCGCGCACTTCCGAGCGCGTCAGCTGGGCCTTCGTGCCGGAACGACCGGCGTTGCGATACGCAACGACGACCTGGTGCACGAGGTCCTGGCTGAACTCACGGCCGAAGACCGCGTCGGAGACCGACACCGTCTTGCCGCTACCGATGATGGCGAGTTCCATCAGATGACTCCTCAAGCCTTGCTAGCGGGACGGACGATGACGTCGCCGCCGGGAGCGCCGGGGACGGAACCCTTCACGGCGATCAGGCCGCGCTCGGCATCCACCTTGACGACTTCCAGGTTCTGCATGGTCTGCGTCGCCGCACCCATGTGACCCGACATCTTCTTGCCAGGGAACACGCGGCCGGGCGTCTGGCGCTGGCCGATGGAACCCGGGGAACGGTGCGAGAGCGAGTTACCGTGGGTGGCGTCACCCATGGTGAAGTTCCAGCGCTTGATCGTGCCCTGGAAGCCCTTGCCCTTCGTGACGCCCTGCACGTCGACCATCTGGCCGGCGGTGAAGATGTCGGCCTTGATCTCGGCGCCAACGGCGTAACCGCCGATGTCCTTGGAGTCCACGCGGAACTCCCAGAGGCCGCGACCGGCTTCGACCTTCGCCTTGGCGTAGTGGCCGGCGAGGGGCTTGTTGATCAGCGCGGCGCGCTTGGTGCCGGCAGCGACCTGCACGGCGGTGTAGCCGTCGATCTCGACGGTCTTCACCTGGGTGATGCGATTGGGCGTGGCCTCGATCAGCGTCACCGGGATGGACGTGCCATCGTCGGTGAAGATGCGGCTCATGCCGGCCTTGCGGCCAACGATACCGATGGTCATGTTCGTCACCTCAGTACAGCTTGATCTGGACGTCCACACCGGCCGCCAGCTCGAGCTTCATCAGGGCATCGACGGTCTTGTCGTTGGGATCGACGATGTCGAGGACGCGCTTGTGGGTCCGGGTCTCGTACTGGTCACGCGCATCCTTGTCGGCATGCGGGGAGACGAGAATGGTGTAACGCTCGATCTTGGTCGGCAGCGGGATCGGGCCGCGCACCTGCGCGCCGGTCCGCTTGGCCGTCTCCACGATCTCGCTCGCGGAACGGTCGATCAGTCGATGATCGAACGCCTTGAGCCGAATCCGGATCTTCTGGTCCGCCATGGCTTGTGTCCTAAATCCTGGTTGAAAGAGCGACGGGGGCTGCAGCTGGGCGCACGGCCCCCCAGAAAAATCGGGCAGACCGGTAAACCGGCCTGCCCAGACGGAGAAGTATAAAGCGCGTGCAACACGCACGTCAACTAGACGCGCGTGGGATGCTCGCGACCCTTCCCTGTCTGGCGAACACGAAGCGCATCCTTGCGCCTCTTTTCGCTGTAAGGCGGCCCCGCCCAGGGGCCGCCTGCGTCACATGCGGAGCTTAGGCGACGATCTTCGCCACCACGCCGGCGCCGACGGTGCGGCCACCCTCGCGGAT
>JBHYGK010000019.1:0-47080 GCA_051859045.1 Lysobacteraceae bacterium
GCCGCGCGCGGCGCGCGCGCCGCGGGCCGGGCCGGCGACGCGCCGGGCCAGGCCGCGCTGGCGATCGCCGGCCGGGTGCTGCTGGTGGACAACGACGCCGAGGTGCTGGCCGGCATGCGCGAGCTGCTCACCGGCTGGGGCTTCGCGGTCGACGCCGCGCGCGACGCCGGCGAGGCGCTGGCGGCCGCGGCCCGCGCGCGGCCCGACGTGGTGCTGCTGGACTTCCACCTCGACGACGGCGCCACCGGCCTCGCCGCGCACGCCGCGCTCGTCGCCGCGCACGGCTCGCTGCCGGCCGCGGTGATCACCGCCGACCACGGCGAGCAGGTGCGCCATGCGGTGCTGGCCGCGGGCCTGATCCTGCTGCACAAGCCGATCAAGCCGCTGGCCCTGAAGTCGGTGCTGGCGCGGCTGCGCTGAGGCGGGCGACGCGGGGGCGGCGCGCGGCCGGATCGCGGGCAGCGTGCGCTGGGGCGTTGCTGCCGCGACACCTGCCGGGACACCATCGCCTCACGCCCCTTCCGCTGGATCGCGCATGACCCGCCGCCTCGTCGCCACGCTGTACATCGCGCTCTGCGCGCAGGCGCTCGCGCTGGCCGCGGGCGCGGCGTGGTGGATCCGCACGGCGGCGCACGGCAGCGAGCCGCGGCCGTGGGACGTATTGCTGGTGGTGCTGTCGCCCGTGCTGTGTCTGGCGCTGGTGCATGCGGCGTTCGCGGTGCGCACCTGGTCGCGGCCCTCGGCCTGGCGCGGCATGGGTATCGCGCTGGGGCTCTGGCAGCTCGTGCTGCAGGGCTTTCTCCTGCCCCTGCCGCTGCTCTCTCCTTGGTTCATTCTGGGCCTCGCGTCGCCGCTGGCGCTTCTGGCGGCGCTGGCCTTGGTCGAGGCGCCGTCGCTGCCGCGCCCCCGGCGCGCGGCCTGAGCTCGCCATGCCCGACGCCCGCCTCGCCATCCGCCCCGCCAGCGTGCACGACGCGCGCGCCCTGCACGCGCTGATCCGCGGCTGGGAGCGCCAGCTGGTGGTCGACGCGTCCAAGGCCGACGCCTTCCTCGCGACCATCGACGCGCGCACGCTGGCCGCGATCTGCGTCGACGAGGACTTCCGCGTGCTGGTGGCCGAGGACGCCGGCGGCGTCGTCGGCGTGATCGCGCTGCGCCACGGCACGCACGTCTTCCACTGGTTCACCCGCCGCGGGCGCGAGGGGCAGGGCGTGGGCGGGGCGCTGTGGCGCGCGCTGCTGGCGTCGATCCCGGACGAGGTGCGGCGCGCGGGACTGACGGTGAACGCCAGCCCCGGCGCGCACGCGCTCTACCGCCGGCTCGGCTTCATCGACACCGGCCCGCGCATGGAGCGCGACGGCGTGGCCTGGATCCCGATGCGGCGCGTGGAGCCCGCGGCGTGACGGCGCGCGGCGGGAGGGAGCGAGGCGCCCGCGCGCTGGACGCATGCGGCGACGACGACCGCGCTCCACGCGGCGCGCGCCTGCTCGACGGGCTCGCGCGCCGCGCCCGCCTCGCGGCGCCGCTCGCCGCGCTCGGCCTGCTCGCGCCGCTGGGCGCGCGCGCCGCCGAGGCGCTCGACGCGCCCCTCGCGCTGGCGTGGGGGCTCGACCTGGCCGCGCACTGGGCCTGGGCCTGGCTGCCCGCGTTCGCGCTCACGCTGCCGCTGGCCGCCCGCGGCGCGCGCGGCTGGTGGTGGCTGGCGCCGCTGGCCGCGCTGCCCTGGCTGACGGCCACGCCCGCGGCGCCGCGCGCCGCGGCGGGCTCGACCGCGCCCACGCTGCTGGTGGCCACGGTGAATCCGCACTGGCGCGCCGGCGATCCCGCCGCGCTCGCGGCCTGGCTCGACGCGCTCCGGCCCGATCTGGTCTGGGTGGTGGAGGCCTCGCCGTCCGCGCTGGCCCCCGAGCGCGCGCGCTGGCCGCATGCGGTGGACGGGCTGCGCGACGGCGTGGACGGCGTCGTGCTGCTGTCGCGCCATCCGGTGCGCCAGGCCTTCGCGATCGACGACGCCAGCGGCATGCCCCGGCTGGAGGCGGTGCTGGCGACGCCGCTGGGCGAGGTGCACGTCACCGGCCTGCATCCGCTGCCGCCGATGACGCCCGCGCTGCTCGCCGCGCGCGACCGCGTGTTCGCCGAGGCCGCGGCGCCGCCGTCGCTGCGCGCGCGGGACGGCGGCGACGATGCGCGCCGGATCGTGCTGGGCGACCTCAACGCCACGCCCTGGGCGAGCGGCGTGCGCGCGTTCGAGCGCGCGGGCCTGCGCCGCGCCACCGGGCTGGCGCCCACCTGGCCCGCGCCGCTCGCGCGCGTCGGGATCGGCATCCCGATCGACCAGGTGCTAGTGGGCCCGGGCTGGCGAGTGCGCGAGGCCGGCCGCGGCCCCGCGGTGGGCGGCGACCACCTCGGCGCCTGGGCCCGCCTCGAGCCCGCGCCGGCGCGCTGAGCCGAGGCGCCGGGACCGCTCGCGCGCGGCCCCGCGCGCGGCCCGGGCGCAACGGCGGATGAACGCCCGCGGCGGAGCCCCGCCGGTGGGCGCCGGGCCGGCGCTAGGATCGCCGCGCCCCGCCCGCCGCCCTCGTCCCCGGAGACGCCGATGCCCGTGTCCGCCGCGCCCCGCTTCGCCCCTCCCTCGCGCGCGCGGATCCTCGCCGCGCTCGCCCTCGCCGCCGTCGCGTTCACCCTGCTGCTCGCCGGCCCCGCGGCGGCCTGCGGCGGCTACGACGACGACATCGACAACGACGGCCGCCGCGACCACCGCTCCGGCGGCTACGACGACGACCTCGACAACGACGGCCGCCGCGACGCCGACGCCGGCGGCTACGACGAGGACCTCGACAACGATGGCCGCCGCGACCAGCGCTTCGGCGGCTACGACGACGACCTCGACAACGACGGCCGCCGCGACGCCGCGTCCGGCGGCTACGACGAGGACATGGACAACGACGGCCGCCGCGACCAGCGCTTCGGCGGCTACGACGACGACCTCGACAACGACGGCCGCCGCGACGCCAACTGCTGAGGCGGCGCCTGGCGCGGCGGGTTGACGCCCCGCGCGCGGCTTGCCAGCATCTCCGCGCCGCGCATCGCGGCCGCCAAGGAAGGCACGCCGTCCCATGGATTCCGCCCCGAAGGCCGCCCGGGCCTACCTGCTGCTCGCGGTGCTCGCCGCCATCGCCACCCTGCTCGCCGCCGGGCTCTCCGGCCAGGCCCGGTCGTTCCTGCCCGCCGGCGTCGCGGCCGGCGCCTGCGCGCTGTACGCCGTGCTGTGGCGCGGCGCGCGCCGCCACCATGGCCCCACGCGCATCGCGACCCTGGTCGTGGCCGCCGTGATGCTCCCGGGCCCCTACCTGGCCTTCCATTTCGGCGAAGCCTTCGGCCTCGCGGGGCGCGTGGTCGACATGCTGGTCCTGCACGGCGTCCCGGTCTCCACCGCCTTCGGCCTGTTCCTCGGCTACCACGCGCTCGCGCCGTGGACGCCGCCGACGCCGCGGGCCTCGAGCGCCGAGCTGGCCGCGGCGTTCCCGCCGCCCGCCGACGCGCCGCGGGCCACGCCGGAGGGCGAGGCATGATGGAGTCCCATCGCAGCGCCGCCCGCGTGCTCGGCGGCCTGGCGCTGCTCTACCTCGTGGGCAGCATCGTCGCGCCGCTGCAGGCATGGGGCGCCGGGCTGAGCGCGTTCGAGATCGCCTTCAACGCGCTGTACATGCTGGTCCGCGCGGTCGGCTGCGGCCTCGTGGCGTTCTTCGCGTGGCGCGCCAACGAGGCGGCTCGGATCCTGTCGATCGTCATCGCCGTGCTGACGATGTTCTGGTTCCCCATCGGCACCGTGATCGGCATCTACCTGGTGGTGGTGTCCGCGCGCCCGTGGAAGATCCTCGAGCGCCCGCGGCTGTCGAGCGCCGCGCTGGCCGCGGCGTTCCCGATGCCCCGCGCCGCGGACCACGACCGGGACGCCGCCGCCACCGACCCGCCCGAGCCCGCCTCGAACGGCGACCGCCCGGGCTGAGGCCCGGCGCCGCCGCGACCCGCTGTCCCGTCTTCCCGCCGCACGCCGCGGCCCATCCCAGGATCCCGTCGCCCATGGAATCGAACCAGATCATCGCCCGCACCCACGGCGTCATGGCCATCCTCGCCGCGCTCGGCTTCATCGCGACGGTGGTGCTGGCCATGGGCCTGATGAGCCGGGGCGGCCCGGCGCTGGTCCAGATGACCGTCTACGCGGTGCTCTGCGCGGTCATGTTCGGCGTGCATCTGTGGTGCCGCAAGGGCGCGCTGGCGCTCGACAACTCGGCCCGCATCGCGACCCTCGTCGTCGGCGTGCTGATGCTGCCGACGGCCAGCCTGGCCACGCTGATCGGCCTGTTCCTGATCTACCACTCCTATCGCCGCTGGGAGAACAACGCCGAGGCGCGCGGGCGGATGTCCAGCGCCGAGCTCGCGGCGATGTTCCCGACCGCCCCCGCGGACCCCGCGTCGCCCCCGGCCGCCGGCGGCCCCGACCGCCCGGCCTGAGCCTCAGTCCTCCAGCGCGATCCGCACCGGGTCGCCCAGGGCCAGCTCGCGCAGCACCACGCCGGCCTGGGTGCGGTTGCGCACGCCGAGCTTCTCGAAGATCGCGCTGACGTGCGCCTTCACCGTGCGCTCCTGCACGCCCAGGCGGTCGGCGATCTGCTTGTTGAGCAGGCCCTCGGCGATCAGCGCGATCACCCGGAACTGCTGCGGCGTGAGGCTGGCCAGGCGCTGCGCCAGCTCCGCGTCGGAGGCATTGCGCGGCGCGCTGGACACCGCGGCGCGCGCGGCCGGCGGGATCCACTCCTCGCACGCCAGCACCGCGCGGATGCCGGTGCGCAGGTGCTCGATGCCGGCGCTCTTGGGCAGGTAGCCCGCGGCGCCGTGGTCGAGCGCGCGGCGGATCACCGCGGGATCCTCGGTGGCGCTGACCACCATCACCGCCACCGCGGGGAACTGCGCGCGCACCGCCGCCAGCCCGGCCAGGCCGTGGTTGCCGGGCATGTGCAGGTCGAGCAGCACCAGGTCGATGCCGGGGTGCGCCTCGAGCGCGGCCAGCACGCCCTCCAGCGACTCGGCCTCGTGCATCACCGCGCCGGGCACGGCGTCGGCGGCCGCGCCGCGCAGGGCGGCGCGGAACAGCGGGTGGTCGTCGGCGATCAGCAGCTGGGTGGTGGCGGGCATGCGCGCATCCTACCGCTCGCCGGCCGGCTCACTGCACCGTCCAGCCCCCGTCCACGACGATCGCCTGGCCGGTGATGTTGCGCGCCGGCGGCGAGAGCAGGAAGGCGGTGATGCCGGCCAGCTCGTCGAAGCCGATGAACACGCCCTTGGGCATGGGCTTGAGCATGATCTCGCTGACCACGCGGTCTTCGGAGATGCCGTGGGTGCGGGCCTGGTCGGCGATCTGCTTGTCGACCAGCGGGGTCTTCACGTAGGTCGGGCAGATCGTGTTGATGGTGATGTCGGTGTCGGCGGTCTCCAGCGCCAGCACCTTCGAGAAGCCGATCAGGCCGTGCTTGGCGGCGACGTAGGCGCTCTTGTACTTGCTCGCCACCAGCGAGTGGATCGAGCCGATGTTGACGATCCGCCCGAAGCCGCGCGCGCGCATGCCCGGCAGCAGGGCCTGGGTGAGGCGGGCCACGCCGACCAGCATCACCTGCACCAGCAGGGTCCACTTCAGCATCGGGAAGTCCTCGAGCGGGCTGACGTGCTGCAGGCCGGCGTTGTTGACCAGCACGTCGACCGGGCGCGACACCGCGGCCAGCATCGCGGCCACCGAGTCGTCGGAGCCGACGTCGAGCGCGAGCGCCTCGGCGCTGAGGCCCTCGGCGCGCAGCGCGTCGGCCACCCGCGCGGCGGCGGCGGGGTCGAGGTCGGTGACCACGAGGTGGTGGCCGGCGCGGGCGAGGTGCTCGCAGAGGCCGGCGCCGATGCCGGAGCCTCCGCCGGTGACGAGGATGCAGCGCTGGGTCATGGTCGTGCTCGCCGTGGGGAAGGGGAGGGCGCGCGCGGCGCGCCAAGCCTCGACCATAGCCGCCGCGCGCGCGGCCGGCGCTTGGACGAAGGTACACCCCCCGCGCGCGCCGACCGCACGGAGCGCGCCGCGCGGCTGTGGAAGAATCGGTGGGCCGGGGCGCCATCCGCGTCCCCATGCCGCCTCGAGGCCACCGCCATGCCGCTCCCGCCGCCGCTCCCGCCGACCCGCACCGCGCTCGCCGCGGCCCTGCTGCTGCTCGCCGGCTGCGCCGGCGGCCCCGCCCCGCGCGAAGCGCTCGACGGCCGCGCGCTGCTCGAGGGCTGGCGGCTGGAGACCTACCGCGACGGCGACGACCTGCTCACCGGCGGCCTCGGCGCCGAGGGCCTGCGCGCGCTGGCGCCGCCGGCCGTCGCCGATCCCGCCGCGCCCACGCCGGCCGAGCTTCGCCGCCGCGCGCTGTGGACGAACTGGCGCGGCATCGTCGACCTCGCCCCGCGCGCTGACGACGCCGCGCGCTTCGCGCCGGTGCCGGGCCGCGAGTACACCGCGCTGCTCGCGCTGCCCGGCGCGCGCGCCCCGCACCGCGTGTTGGTGCAGGTGCCGGACGGCTGGGCGGCGACGCCGGGCTGCCTCGTGGTGACCGCCAGCTCCGGCTCGCGCGGCGTGTACGGCGCCATCGGCAGCGCCGGCGCCTGGGCGCTGCGCCGCGGCTGCGCGGTGGCGTACACCGACAAGGGCGCGGGCACCGACTACGTCACCCTCGCCGACGGCGAGGGCGTGCGCCTCGACGGCCGCCGCGCCACCCCGCCCGACGGCGGCGTGCTGGGCTTCTCGCCGCTGCGCGAGGGCGCCGCGGCGTCCATCCAGGTCGCGCTGAAGCACGCGCACTCCGGCGACAACCCCGAGGCCGACTGGGGCCGGCACGTGCACCAGGCCGCGCGGGCCGCGCGCGACGCGCTGGCGCTCGCGCATCCCGACGCCGCCGTGCCCGCGCTCGAGGACCTGCGGGTGATCGCCTACGGGCTGAGCAACGGCGGCGGCGCGGTGCTGCGCGCGGTGGAGCGCGGCGAGGGCGCGCGCGGCGACGCCGCCACCCGCGAATGGCTCGACGGCGTGGTCGCGGTGGCGCCGCAGCTGTGGCCCGCGGCCGCGCCGGGCGTGCCGGCCTCGCGCCCGCTGTTCGACTACGCCAGCGAGGCGGCGCTGCTGCAGCCCTGCGCGCTGCTGGCCCCGGCGTTCGCCGACGCGCCGTCGCTGCTGCCGGCGGCGGCCGCCCGCGCCCAGGGCGAGGCGCGCTGCGCCTCGCTGGCGGCGGCGGGCTTGGTCGCCGGCGACACGCCGCAGGCGCAGGCCGAGGACGCCGCCGCGCGGCTGCGCGCGGGCGGCTTCGACGCCCCGGCGCTGGGCGCCGGCGGCCTCAGCACCAGCCTCGACCTGTGGCGATCGGTGCTGGTGACCTACGCGGCGGCCTACGCGCGCACCGGCACCGGCCCGATGCCCTGCGGCTTCGGGGTCGTGGTCACCGACGCGGCCGGGGCGCGGCGCGCCCCGGAGGCCGCCGAGCGTGCGTCCTGGTGGAGCGACGCGTCCGGCATCCCGCCCGGCGCGGGCCTGGCGCTGTCGGACGCGCGCGCCGCGGGCGCGGACCCGGCCTTCGCCGGGCTGGCCTGCCTGCGCGGGCTGTGGGCCGGCGAGGGCGAGGGGCTGGACGCCGCCGCGGGCGAGGCGCTGCGCGCCGGCGTCGCGGCCACGCGCGCGCGCGCGCCGCGCGCGGGCGTGCCGGTGCTGGTGGTCCACGGCCGCGACGACGGCCTGGTGCCCGCCGGCTTCACCGGCCGGGCCTGGGTGGCCTCGGCGCGCGCGCTCGGCGCCGACGCGGTGCGCTACTGGGAGGTCGACGACGCCCAGCACTTCGACGCCTTCCTCGGCGTGCCGGCGCTGCGGGCCCGCTACGGCGCGCTGCTGCCGCACGGCGACGCGGCGCTGGACGCGCTGTGGGCGCACCTGGAGGCCGGCGCGGCGCTGCCGGGGGACGCCCGACTCACGGCGCGCTGAGCGGGCCGCGCGCGCGGGAGGGCGAGGCGATGGCCCCCTCGCGGGGGCCATGACGCGACGAGGCGCCCTCGGGCGCCTCGTCGCGGCTCAGCGCTGCAGGCCGATCATCCGTCGCCGGCCGGGCTGCGGGACGGGCGCGGGCGTCGGCGTGGGCGCCGGCGGCGGCGTCGGGCCGTTCACCGGCGTGCCGACGGGCGTGGCCTCGAAGGTCGTCGTGCCGCCGCGGATCGCCATGTCGGTGCCCTGCATGATCCCCAGCGGCGCGTAGCCGGCGTAGCCCGGGAACACCTGCGAGATCGCCGGGTTGCGCATGCGCCGCACCAGGATCTCGGAGAGCAGGCGGCGGTAGTCGGTGGTGACCGGGATGTCGCCGAAGGTGGTGGACAGCACCTCGGGATCCAGGCCCGGCCACTGGCCGTAGAAGCGGCGGCCGTTGACCGGACCGCCGAGCACCAGCATCGGGTTGCCGTAGCCGTGGTCGGTGCCGCCGGAGCCGTTGGAGCGCACGCGGCGCCCGAACTCCGACTGGATCACCACCGTCACCCGGCCGATGTGGCCGGAGGCCGCGAGCTCGTCGTGGAAGGCGGTGAGCGCCTGGGAGAGCTCGGCGATCTTGTTCTGGTAGTAGTGGAAGCCGGTGCCCGCGGTGCCCTGGCCGTCGTGGGTGTCCCAGCCGCCGTAGTCGAGCGCCGCGTACTGCAGGCCGAGCTCGAACTTGATGCTCTGCGCCAGCGTCCAGAGCTGGTTCGACAGCGTGGTGTTGGGGAAGGACGCGGGGCGCGCGGCGAAGGGCTGGGCCGCGATGGTGCGCATCGAGCCGTCGGCCTGGCGGCCGGCGGCGCGGAGGTCGCCGTCGCCGGTCCACAGCCCGCCGAGGTTGGCCTGGATCTGGCTGCGCCAGCGGCTCGAGCCGGCGTTGATCGCGAAGTCCGAGGGGCTGGACATGGCGATGGTGCCGGTGCTGCCGGCGAAGCCGTTCGGCGCCAGGCTGGCCACCGCCAGCGAGGGCAGCGTGGCGCCCGCCACCGGCGTGGTGCCGGCGATGGCGCGGGTGATCCAGCCCGAGGACGCGCCGAGCTGGCTGGTGCCGAGGTCGGCGTAGAGCTGGGCGTCGAAGTGGCTGCGGGTGACCACGGCCTGCAGGCCGCAGGCGTGCACGATGGCCAGGCGCTGGGCGTTCCACAGCCCGTGCAGGCCCACCGCCGAGGGATGCAGGCCGAAGCCGGTCTGCGCGCCGCTGGCGAGGGTGAGCGGCAGCGCCCCGAAGTCGCCGCTGGTGGCGATCTGCAGCGAGGGCCGCGCCTGCTCGTAGAACAGGCGGTCGTTGCCCGCGGTGGGCACGACGAAGTTCAGGCCGTCCATGCCGCCGCGCATGAACAGGTAGATCACGGTGTCGTGGTTGACCGCGAGGGTGCCGGGGTCGGTCGCGCCGAAGAACAGGCGGCTGCCGCCGCCGATCGTGGCGACGGTGGCGGCGGAGCCCTGCAGGAACCGCCGACGGGTGAGTTCGATCAGGTCCATGGCGGCCTCAGCGGGTCAGGAATTCGGGGCTCAGCAGGACCAGCGAGACCATCCCGCGGATCCTGGAGTGGTTGTAGTGCGCCTTCGGATCGGCGCTGACGCTGCGCTCGTCGTCGGCGATGACGTAGGTGTCGGGGTTGCCGTTCTGGGCCAGGAACGCGACCAGGCGGTCGCGCTGGGCCTGCGCCGGCTGGTGGCCGAGCAGGCGCTCGCACCAGAACTCCACCAGCTTGCGCGCCGTCCAGTTGGCGACGCCCAGCGTGGCGCGGCTGGTCTCGATGATCGGCAGCAGGCGCAGGGTGTCGTCGCTGGTCTCGGTGAGCCAGTCGAGCATCTTCCAGGTCGAGGCCAGCGGCGCGGTGGTGCGCCAGGCCGCGGAGACGTCGGGATAGCCGTTGGGCGGGGCCCAGCGATGCACGCCGTTGCCGGTGGCGTTGAGGCGGTTGTGGAAGTCGTCGGTGCGCGCGGTGCTGCCGGCGACGACCGGCCCCCAGCTGGTGTTGGCGGCGCGCAGCGCGGCCACCACGGCCTCGAACGGGCGCCGGCTCTTGCCGGCCCAGGTGTCCATGAAGGGCTGCGAGGTCAGCAGGTGGCGCATGACCCGGCTGATCTGGTCCGGGGCCTGCCAGTGCTGGCGGAAGATCGCCGCGCACGCGAGCACCAGCGGCTCGTTGGGCTGGTCGCCGACGAAGCGGCGCACCAGCTTGCGGCAGACGTGCTGGGCCACGCGCGGGTGGCTGGCGAGGCGGTCGAGGATGTCGCGGCCGTCGCGC
Organism: Lysobacteraceae bacterium; assembly: GCA_051859045.1. Classification (GTDB taxonomy): domain Bacteria; phylum Pseudomonadota; class Gammaproteobacteria; order Xanthomonadales; family Xanthomonadaceae; genus JBHYGK01. The sequence goes on from JBHYGK010000019.1 coordinate 10,342, forward strand.
AGCGCCGGGCCTTCGGGGAGCAGGAACAGGCCGAGCACGAACTTCGGGCCCTGGTCGTGCACGTTGGAGACGTAGGCGAACTCGCCGGTGTTGGCGGTGCCGTTGCGGCCGTTGGCGATCGACCAGCCGGTGAAGGCCGCGGCGGTCTCGTAGACGTCCACGTCGGTGTAGCCGATCGGGTAGGACGGGTCCTCGGGCGCCGGCGGCACCTGGAAGGGGTTGAGGAAGCCGAGGTAGTTCTGCGCGCCGAAGGTGTGCAGCTCGAGCAGCTCGCGGGCGTAGTTCTCGTTCGGGCCGGCGCGGGTGTTCGAGACGTTGTCGAGGTAGTACATCATCGCCGCGGAGCGGGCGACGCCCTCGAGCATGGCGCGGAAGTTGCCGGTGGCCTCGGCGCGGATCACGTCGCGGTCGTAGGCCGGGAACACCGGGCCGACGTCGGAGTCGGCGATGTTGACGTTGAAGTGGTCGTGCCAGAAGTCGACCAGGCGCTCGCGCAGCTGGCGGCGCGAGTACAGCGCGCGGATCACCTTGGCGCGCTCGGCCTCGCGCTGCGGCAGGCCGCGGATCGTGCCGTCGGCGCTGTTGCGGTGCTCGGTCCAGAGCTGGCTGGCGGTCTTGCCGAGGGTGCTGAAGCCGCCGATGGTGAAGCGCGCGTCCACCGTGCCGTCGGCGATCGAGGACCAGGCCAGCTGGCGGTCGACCCAGGCCGCGAGGCGGGCGGCGTCGGTGCTGCCGCCGGCGTTGAACTCGGCGAGCTCGGCGGCGGTGTGGCCGAACGCGGCGCGGGCCATCACGCGCACGCCCAGCGGCGGCATCGGGCCGACCACGGCGTCGGACTGCACGATCTCGGTGAACACCGGGCCGGCGCGATCGTCGTCGCGCACGCGGGCCAGGCCGATGGCGTCGGCGGCGGCGCCCGGCACGGCGGGGTCGAAGCCGTAGCGGTCCAGCCAGGCGCGGCGGAGGGCGGCTTCGGCCGCGGCGGGAGAGGTGGCGAGGCGCATGCGGGCGGACTCCGGGGGGCGTGCGGCGGAACGGGGGCGGGACCAGGGGCGGTGGAGCGGAGGTGGGGCGCAGGGAGCGGGAGCAGGGTGGGGCGCTGAACGGGTGGGGCGCGGCGATCCGTCGTGGGGCCGCAACGCGACGAGGCGCCCGGAGGCGCCTCGTGGCGGGTCAGCGCTGCAGGCCGATCATGCGGCGCAGGCCGGGGCGCTGCACCGGCGCGGGCGTCGGCGTGGGCGTCGGCGTGGGCGTCGGCGTCGGCGCGGGCGTGCCGCCGTCCACCGGACGGGCGTCGTACAGGCCGCCATCGGCGCCGAGCAGGGTCATGTCGGTGCCCTGCATCAGGCCGAGCGCCTGGTGGCCGGTGTAGCCCGGGAACACCTGCGAGATGGCGTTGTTGCGCATGCGCCGGGTGAGGATCTCGGTGAGCACGCGGCGGTAGTCGGTGGTGACCGGGAGGTCGCCGAAGGTGTCCGACAGCAGTTCGGGGTCGAGGCCCGGCCACTGGCCGTAGAAGCGGCGGCCGTTGACCGGCCCGCCGAGCACCAGCACCGGGTTGCCATAGCCGTGGTCGGTGCCGCCGGAGCCGTTGGAGCGCACGCGGCGCCCGAACTCCGACTGGATCACCACCGTCACCTTGCCCATGTGCCCGGACGCGGTGAGCTCGGTGTAGAACGCGGTCAGCGCCTGGGAGAGCTCGGCGACCTTGTTCTGGTAGTAGTGGTAGCCGCTGCCGGCGGTGCCCTGGCCGTCGTGGGTGTCCCAGCCGCCGTAGTCGAGCGTGGCGTAGTGCAGGCCCAGCTCGAACTTCACGCTCTGCGCGATCGTCCAGAGCTGGTCGGCGAGGCCGGTGGTGGGCCAGCTGGCCGGGCGCGCGGCGAAGGGCTGCACCGCCACGGTGGACAGCGCGCGGGTGGCGCCGCGGCCGGCGACCGACAACGGGCTGCTGCCCTGGGTCCAGAGGTCGCCGAGCACCTCCTGCACGCCGCGCAGGCCGGCCGGGCGGCCGTCGCCGGACTTGCGCCAGCCGTAGTTGCCCGAGTTGATCGCGAAGTCGCGCGGACTGGCCATGGCCAGGGTCTCGGTGGAGCCGAGGTAGCTGGTGGGCACGCCGCCGCCGACCGCCAGCGCGCCGAAGGTGGCGCCGGCGACGCCGGGCTGGTGGGTGAACGCGCGCGCCAGCCAGCCGGTGCCCGAGGACAGGGTGGGCGTGCCGAGCTCGGCGTAGAGCTGGGCGTCGAAGTGGCTGCGGGTGATCGTGGTGCGCAGGCCGCAGGCGTGCACGATGGCGAGCTTGCCGGCGTTCCAGATGTCGCGCAGGCCGGTGGCCGAGGGGTGCAGGCCGAAGCCGGTGGCGGCGTTGCTGGCCAGCGTCAGCGGCAGCGCGCCGTAGGTGCCGCTGGTGGCGATCTGCAGGCCGGGGCGGGCCTGCTCGTAGAAGACGCGGTCCTGGCCGGCGGTGGGGACGACGAGGTTGAGGCCGTCGATGCCGCCGCGCAGGAACAGGTAGACCACCGTGTCGTGGGTGGCGGCCTGCGGGGTGGGGTCGGGCGAGGCGCCGAACATCAGCCGGGTGCCGCCCGACAGCACCACCGTGGTGGCGGCGCTGCCCTGCAGGAACCGGCGGCGGGTGAGCTCGATCAGGTCCATGGCGGCCTCAGCGGGTCAGGAAGTCGGGGCCGAGCATGATCAGGGCGACCATGCTGCGGATGCGCGACTGGTTGTAGTGGGCGCGCAGGTTGCCGCTGTTCCAGGCCTCGGTGTCGGTGATGAGGTCGGTCTCGGCGTTGCCGTTCTGGGCGAGGAAGGCGATCAGCGCGTTGCGGCGCGCGGCCGGCGGCTGCACGCCGAGCAGGCGGTTGCACCAGTACTCCACGAGCTTGCGCGCGGTCCAGTTGGCGGTGCCGAGCTTGCTGCGCGACTCCTCGAGGATGGGCATCAGCGAGGTGGTGTCCTGCTGCGCCGAGGCCAGCCAGTCGAGCACGCGCCAGCCCATCGCCAGCGCGTTGCTGCCCAGCCAGGCGCGGGAGAGGTCGGGGTAGCCGTTGGGCGCGGCCCAGTTGAAGGGCAGGTTGCCGGTGAAGCCGAACAGCCACATCAGGTCGTTGCTGCGGCCGCCGTCGGGCACCACGGTGAAGGTGGAGCCGCTGCCGCGCAGCGCCGCGACCACGAGCTCGAACGGGCGCCGGGTCTTGGCGCCCCAGGTGTCGATGAAGGGCTGCGAGAGCAGGATGAAGCGGACCACCCGGGCCAGCTGGTCGGGCGCCTGCCAGTGCGTGCGGAAGACCTCGGCGGCGGCGTTGGCGAGCGCGCGGTTGGGCAGCTCGCCGACCAGCCGGGTGACCAGCTTGTGGCAGACGAACCGGGCCACCTTGGGGTGGCTGGCGAGGCGGTCGAGCACGTCCTGGCCGTCGCGCAGCGCCGGGCGCTCGGGGTAGATCAGGCGGCCGAGCACGAACTTCGGGCCCTGGTCGTGCCAGGTGGAGCGATAGGTGAACACGCCGGAGTTCTGGGTCGGGAACTCCCAGTGGCCGTTGGCGATGGTCCAGCCGGTGAAGCAGGCGGCCGTCTCGTAGACGTCGATGTCGGTGTAGCCGCTGGGGTAGGCCGGGTCCTCGGGCGCGGGCGGCACCTCGAAGGGGTCGACGAAGCCCAGGTAGTGCTCGGCGCCGAAGGTGTGCAGCTCGAGCAGCTCGCGGGCGTAGTTCTCGTTGGGGCCGCCGCGCGTGTTCGAGAGGTTGTCGAGGTAATACATCATGGCCGGGCTCTTCGCCACGGCCTCGAGCATGGTGCGGAAGTTGCCCAGCGCGTTGGCGCGGATCACGTCGCGGTCGTAGTGCGCGAACACCGGGCCGATCGAGAACTCGTTGCCCAGCACGTTGAAGTGGTCGTGCCAGAAGTCGACCATCCGCTCGCGCAGCTGGCGCCGCGAGAACGTGGCGCGCACGAACTTCGCGCGCTGCACCTCGGTGAAGGGCCGCATCCGGATCGAGTACTCGGGGTCGGCCACCACGTGCTGCGCCCAGTACTGCTCGAGCGTCTTGCCCAGCGCGGTGTAGCCGGCGGCGGCGAGGCGCGACTCGACCGCGCTGTCGTCGATGGCGCTCCAGTTGAGCTGCGCGTCGACCCAGGCGGTGAGCCGGGCCTGGTCGTTGGCGCCGCCGGCGTTGAACGCGGCGACGTCGGCCTCGGTGGGGCCGAAGCCCGCGCGCGAGAGCACCCGCACCGCGAGCGGCGGCAGCGGGGCGTCGGGATCGGCGACCTGGGCGATCGTGGGGTCGGTGATGGCGGGCCCGGCGCGGCGGTCGCCGGCGCGGGCGAGGCCCGTGTCGTCGGCGAGCGCGGCGCGCGCCCCGCGCGCGACCGGATCGTAGCCATAGCGCGCGAGCCACTGCGCCCGCAGCGCCTCGGTCATGTCGGCGGCGTGGTTGCTGCTCATCGTCGGCGTCCCCCGGAAACAGCCGCCACTATAGGCGCGAACGCGTTTCACACTTTGATGGCCGCCACAGTTCGGCCGCGCCGTGCCCGGGTCCGGCCCCTTCAGCGAGGTGAAGGCCTGCGCCCGGTCGCCCGCGCGGGCTCAGCGGGCGTCGCCGCGGGGCGGGTCGTACCAGAACGGCAGCTGCTGGACCGCCGTGGGCCGTCGGCGCGAGCCATCGGCGCCCGGCGTCGGCGCGACCTCGAGCAGGTGGCGGCCGGGGGCCATCCCGCGCAGCGGCAGCATCACCTGCAGGCCGCGCTGGCCGGTGCGCGGATCCTCGCTCCAGGCCCAGTCCGCCAGCGGCGCGCCGCCGTCGATCCGCACCGGCTGCGCCAGCCGCAGGCAGGCCAGCAGCAGCCTCGCCTCGGCCTCGCGCCGCCAGGCCGCGCGCCCGGGGCGGCCCTCCGGGCGCGCCGCGGGCGCGCAGTGCTCCTGCAGCCAGGCGTCGTGCTCGCGGGTGTAGGGGATGAACAGCGGCACCAGGCCGTCCTCGAGGCGCGCCGAGGGCAGCATCGGCTGCGGCCACGCCTGCGGCTCGGCCTGGTGGTCGAGGTAGTGCGCCGGGCGCAGCGTGGCGGCCGCGCCCGGGCCATCGCCGGGGAGGCTGGGCGGCATGTGCAGGTCGAAGTCGCCGTAGCGCGCCGCCGCGCCCAGCAGCGTGGCCAGGATCGCGACCAGGATGAGCAGGCCGATCGCGGCGCCGGTGCGCCGCTCGCCCTCGTGGCTCGAGATCAGGTGGGTGATCAGGGTGGGCCCCGAGCCCATGTTGCGGGCCTCGTAGAACCCGATCACGCGGTTGACCGCGGCGTCGAGCCATCCCGTGGCGCGCGCCCCGATCCAGCGCCGCAGCCAGGCCAGCTGGCGCTCGCCCAGCTGCACGTCCAGCGAGATGGCGAGCGCATACGGCAGGAACATCGCGGCCAGCGCGAGGAAGGCCACGAAGAAGCCCCACTCCTGGTCGAACATCCGCGAGGCGACCAGGCCCGGCAGCGCCGCCAGCGTGACCATCAGCGCGGGGAACACCAGGCCGAGCGTGGCGGCGATGCCCAGCGCGAACACCCGGGTGGCGCGGTTGTCGGCGGCGTCGATGCGCGCCTCGATGCTGGGCAGCGAGCGGATGATCCGCCGTCGGCGCAGGCCCAGCTTCAGGCCCTCGAGGCGGATGCCGTCGGGATACACCGAATGCAGGCCCACCAGCGCCACCCAGTAGCCGCGCATCACCAGGTGCAGCAGGAAGGTCGCCGCGAGCACCAGCGACGCGCCGCTGGCGTACATCCACAGCAGCTGCAGCGCCTCGTAGACGTCCTGGGCCAGCTGCGGGGCCATCGGCACGTAGGCGCGCTGCAGCCAGCCGGGCACCTGCAGCACCGCGAACACGGTGACGCCCGAGATCAGCAGCTCCATCTCCCAGGTCGGGGTGGTGCGCTTGGGCAGCGCCAGCGCGGGCGCGTCGGCGTCGGGGGCGGCGCTGGAGGGCGGAGTGGTCAAGGCGGTGCGCTCGCGCGGCGTGTGGAGGCGGCGTGCAGGCTCGCCGATGCGCGCCGGCGCGGCAAGGGCCGCGGTGCGCGGCTGCGTGCGGCGCCCGCGAGCGGCTACCATCGCGGCCCGTTCCCGCCCCACGAGCCCCGCCGCATGGCCGCGCCCGCCTCGTCCTTCGATTCGCTGCGCGCGCTGCTGCGCCACGCCGCGCCGTTCCGCCCGCGGCTGTGGCTGGCCTCGGCCTGCTCGGTGCTCAACAAGCTCATGGACGTCGCGCCCGAGATCCTGATCGGCATCGCGATCGACGTGGTGGTGCGCGGCGAGGCCAGCTTCGTGGCCTCGCTGGGCGTGGTCGACCCCTGGCACCAGGTGCTGCTGATCGGCGCGCTGACGCTGCTGATCTGGGCGCTGGAGTCGGTGTTCGAGTTCGCCTACCTCGTGCTCTGGCGCGGCCTCGCCCAGGACATGCAGCACGCGCTGCGGCTGCAGGCCTACGACCACGTGCAGCACCTGGGCATGGACTTCTTCGAGCGCCGCTCCAGCGGCGGCCTGGTGGCGGTGCTCAACGACGACGTCAACCAGCTCGAGCGCTTCCTCAACGGCGGCGCGAACGAGCTGATCCAGGTGGCGGTGAGCGTGCTGGCCTGCGGCGCGGTGTTCGTGGCCATCTCGCCCACGCTCGCCGCGCTGGCCTTCACCCCGATCCCGGTGATCCTGTGGGGCGCGTTCGTGTTCCAGAAGCGCGCCGGGCCCCGCTACGACCGCGTGCGCGCGGCGGTGGGCACGCTGGGCGCGCGGCTCAACGGCAACCTCGCGGGCATGGCCACGATCCGCAGCTTCGGCGCCGAGGCGCGCGAGCTGGCGCGGCTGGAGGCCGACTCCAGCGCCTACGTCGCGGCCAACCGCGACGCGATCCGGCTGGGCTCGGCCTTCGTGCCGCTGATCCGGATGGCGATCCTGGCCGGCTTCCTGTGCACCCTGGTGCTGGGCGGGCGGATGGTGCTCGACGGCGAGCTCGAGGCCGGCTTCTACGCGGTGCTGGTGTTCCTGACCCAGCGCCTGCTGTGGCCGCTGACCCGGCTGGCGGAAACGGTGGACCTCTACGAGCGCGCGATGGCCTCGAGCCGGCGCATCCTCGGCCTGCTCGACGAGCCGCGGCCGCCGGCGCCGGTCGCCGCCGCGTCCGCCCCGGCGCCCGCCGCGCGCGGCGAGCTCGCGCTGCGCGGCGTCGCCTTCGCCTATCCCGACGGGCCCGAGGTGCTCTCGGACATCGACCTCCAGGTCCCCGCCGGCAGCACCGTGGCCCTGGTCGGCGCCACCGGCGGCGGCAAGAGCTCGCTGGTGAAGCTGCTGCTGTCCTTCCACGCGCCCACCCGCGGCGAGGTGACGCTCGACGGCGTGCCGCTGGGCGCGCTGCCGCTGGACTGGCTGCGCCGGCAGGTGGGCTGGGTGGCGCAGGACGTGTTCCTGTTCGACGGCACGGTGCGCGAGAACATCGCCTACGGCCGCGAGGGCGCGGATGACGCCGCGATCGAGGCCGCCGCGCGCGCGGCCGAGGCCTGGGACTTCATCCAGCGCCTGCCGCAGGGGCTCGACACCCCGGTCGGCGAGCGCGGCGTGCGGCTCTCGGGCGGGCAGCGCCAGCGCCTGTCGATCGCGCGCGCGCTGCTCAAGGACCCGCCGGTGCTGCTGCTCGACGAGGCCACCAGCGCGGTCGACAACGAGACCGAGGCCGCCATCCAGCGCTCGCTGCGCGCGATCGCCCGTGGCCGCACGGTGGTGGTGGTGGCGCACCGGCTGAGCACGATCGTGCACGCCGACCAGATCGTCGTGCTCGAGCACGGCCGGATCGTCGAGCGCGGCACGCATCGCGACCTGGTGGCCCGGGGCGGCGCCTACGCGGCGCTGTGGGCGGTGCAGACCGGCGGGGAGGCCGCGGCATGAGCGAGGACGCGATCACGATCACCCTGCGCCTGGACGAGGCGCACTACCGCGCGCTGCACGCCGTGCACGCGCGCCACCTCGACGGCTGGCGGTGGTGGAGCCGGGCGATGCCGGTGGTGGGCGGCCTGGCCGGCCTGTGGATGCTCGGCGCCATCGCCGCGGGGCAGGCGCCGCTGGCCCTGCTCGGCGCCCCGCCGGCGGTGCTGGCGGGCTTCGAGGCCTGGCATGCGCCGCGCCGGCGCGCGGCCTGGCTCGAGGCGCGCCGGCGCGACCCGCGCTTCGGGTCGACCGCCACGCTGGTGCTCGATGACGCCGGCCTGCGCCATCGCGGCGTCGAGGGCGAGGCGCGGGTGGCGTGGACCGCGCTGGACCGCGTGCGCACGGTGCCGGAGGGGCTGTGCCTCGGGCTGGGCAAGGCCTGGCGCTGGATCCCGCGCGAGGCGGTGGCCTCGGCCGAGGACTGGGCGCGGCTGGACGGTTGGATCGCGCGGGCGCGCGCGCCGGACGGCGCCGGGCGCGGCTGAGCCGCGACGCGGCGGGGCCGAGGCGCGGTCGCGGCGGCCGGGCTCAGCCGGCGGTCGGCGCGTCGGCGGCGGCGTCCGGCGCGGCCTCGGGCGCGGGCTCGGCCGGCAGGTCGAGCAGCGGATCGGCCAGCACCCGGCTCGGGCGGCCCAGCAGGGCGGCGGCCTCGGCGCGCATGTCCTCGGTGTCGACCCGGCCCTGGCGGGCGGCGCCGCGCACCATCAGCGCGCGCACCAGCGCGTCGATCCGGCGCTCGCCGTCCGGGCCGGCGCCGAGCTCGTCGTCGAGCGCCGCCAGCAGCACCACCGCGCGCGCGGTGACGTCGCCGCTGGAGCGCGCCACGCGCAGCGTGGCGACCTCGGCGCCGCGCCGCTCCAGCGCCGCCATCGTCGCGCGCACCCGGCGCGGCGTGGTCAGGAAGCCGCGCTCGGGCAGCACCACCGCGTAGTACTCGGCCAGGCCCTCGGCGATCCAGTCGTCGTGCTCGCCGCCGCGCACGCCGGTGATCACGTGGGTCAGCTCGTGGACGAAGGTGGAGGTGCCGTCCTCGCCGATCAGCGGGCGCTCGGCGTGCAGGTACAGCGAGCGCGGGCCGGACAGGCCGCCGCGCCACATCGGGTCGCCGTCCTGCACGATCAGCAGCTTCGGCGGCAGCTCGCCGAAGGCCTGGCGGAACTCGCGCGCCAGCGGGCGCAGGAAGGCCAGGGTCTGCAGGCGCTCGACGCCGATCCCGCGCGGGGCCGCGACCGCCACCTGGGTGCCGCGGAAGCGCTCGAAGCGGGTGGCGATGTCGCCGGCGATCCACCAGCCCACCGGGCGGTCGAAGCGGCGCTCGGCGTACTCCACCGGCAGGCCCTCGACGCCGCGGCGCGGGCGGTAGGGCGTCTGCGCGCTCCAGCCCTCGGGCAGGCGCAGGGTCAGGCGGGCGCGCGACTGCGAGCCGTCGCTCATCACCGCGGCGGCCGGCGGGACCACGTCGTCGCCGCGCACCAGCACGCCGGCGCGGGTGAAGCGCGCGTCGTAGGCCTCGCCGCGGCGGTGGTCGATGCGGTAGCGGTAGCGCAGGTTGCCGCCGGAGGCGGGGATGCGCCAGACGGTGCGGCCGCGGTCATCGCGCTCCAGCGTGCCGTCGGCGGCGAGGCCGGTGTAGCGCTCGTCCATCGAGAACGCCAGCGAGATCAGCTGGCCCGCGCCGTGGCGGACCTCGATCTCGACCTCGGCCTGCCCGGTCTGCGGCAGGAAGCCCACGATGTAGTGCACGTCGTAGCGCGGCGGCTCGGACGCGGCCGGCGGCGGCGGCGCGAGCTCGCCGCAGGCGGCGAGCAGCAGCGCGGCGGCGAGGCCGAGGAGCGCGGCGCGGAAGGCGGCGGGGCGGGCGTGCGTGGGCTGGCGCATGGTGGCTCGAGGGTCGTGTGGGAACGACGGGCGCGACGCGCCCGCGCGCGTGCAGCTGGTGCCGGCGGAGAGACTCGAACTCTCACGGGGGGCTGCCCCGGCGCATTTTGAGTGCGCTGCGTCTACCGTTCCGCCACGCCGGCAGCGGACGCGCAGTATAGCCGCGCGCCGGCCTGGCGCGCGCCGGCTCAGCCGCCGGCGAGGAAGCCGCGGATCGCGGGGTCGAAGCGCGCGATGTCCACCAGGAACGCGTCGTGGCCCTGCGGCGAGGGCAGCGCGGCGAAGGTGACGTCGGCGCAGCCGCCGGCGCGCAGGCCCTCGGCCAGCTGCTCCTGCTGCTGCAGCGGGAACAGGATGTCGGTCTCCACGCCGATCACCAGCGCGCGCGCCAGCCCGGCGGCGGCGCGTCCGATGCCGGCCAGCGGGTCGCCCGGCGCGCCGGCTGGGGCGGCGCCCGGCGCGTACTCGGCCGCGTCGAACCAGTCCATCGAGCGGCTGAGGTAGAGGTAGCAGTTGGGATCGAACTGGCGCACGAAGCGGCGCGCGTGGCCCTCGAGGTAGCGCTCGACCTCGAACTCCGGGCCGAACGGGTCGTCCTCGCGGCACTCGGCGTCCAGGCGCACGCGGCCGAAGCGGCCGTCCCACTCCATCGCCGAGCGGTAGGTCACCACGCCGAGCTTGCGCGCCAGGCGCATGCCGCTCTCGGGGTACTGCGCGCCGGCGTAGCCGCCGCCGGCCCAGTCGGGGTCGAGCCGGATCGCTTCGCGCTGCAGCGAGCGGATGGCGATCGAGAACGGCAGCGCGCGGGCGCTGCCGGCGATGTTGACGTGGCGCGCGGCGACGCCGGGATGCAGCAGCGAGAACGCCAGCGCCACCATCCCGCCCATCGAGCAGCCCACCACCGCGTGCAGGCGCGACAGGCCCAGCGCGCGCAGCACCTCGGCGGCGGCGTTGGCGCCGTCCTCGACCGAGAGCTCGGGGAAATCCAGCCGCCACGGCTCGCCGCCGCCGGCGCCGGGCCGCGGCGAGGCCGGGCCGGTGCTGCCGCGGCAGCTGCCGAGCGAGTTCACGCACACCACGAAGAAGCGGTCGGTGTCGATGGCCTTGCCGGGGCCGACGATGGCCTCCCACCAGCCCGGCTCCGGGTCGGCGGGGCTGGAAGCCGCGTGCGCGGAGGGCGAGAGGCCGGTCAGCAGCAGGATCGCGTTGCCGCCGTCGGGCGCCCGCGTGCCCCAGGTCTCGAAGGCCATCCGCGCGCCGTGCAGCGCGCCGCCGCGCTTCATCGCGAACGGCGAGGGCAGGGCGACGAAGCGGGTGGCGGGCGGCACGCGCTCGCCCGGGCCGAAGGCCCCGGGCGGCGGCGCGTCGATGAGCCGCGCCGGGGTCGGCGCGTCGCTGCCGGTGCCGGCGGGGCTCACTCGAGCACCGTGGCCACGCGCAGGGTCGCCTCGCCGTCGGTGGGCGCCACGTCGAGCGGCGCGGACTCGAGGTCCCCGGGCTGGGCGCCTGCATCGCCGGACTGGGCCACGCGCGCCACCAGGCGCAGGCGCGGCTGCTCGCTGAAGCGCAGCGAGGGCATCGGGCTGGCGGCGTCGCTCAGCTCGACCTCGACGGGGAAGTCGCGCGCGGGCACGCGCTGCACGGCCACCGGCATCGGCGGGCCGTCGGGCACGCGGGCGAACACGAACAGCACGGCGTCCGGGCCGATCCGGTCGGCGAGCGCCGGGGCCAGCTCGACCCGCACGCGCAGGCGCGGGCCGGCATCGGCGGGCGCGGCGGCCTCGGGCGCCAGCGGCGCGAGGCCGGCCTCGGCCCGGGCCAGGTCGATCTGCTCGCGCAGGCTGGCGCGCAGCGACGGGTCCTCGCTGCTCTCCAGCAGCGGCGCCCACAGCTCGGCGGCCTCGGCCGGGCGGCCATTCTGGCGGTGGTGGATGCCGAGGAACCAGCGCGCGCGCGGGCTGCCGGGCTGCAGCGCCAGGGCCTGCTCGAACAGCGCCAGCACCTCGCCCTCGATGCGGCGGTCGGCGCCGGCCATCAGCATGGCCTCGGCGCGCACCACCATCAGGTCGGCGTCGTCCGGGCGCAGCGCCTGCGCGCGGCCCCAGGCCTCGAGCGCGGCCGGGGTCTCGCCCTGGCGCTGGCGGATGTTGCCCAGCAGCATCCAGCCGTCGGCGTCCTCGGGGTTCTCCTCGAGCGCGCGCTGCAGGCGGAACAGGCCCTCCTCCAGCGTCTGCGGCTCGCGCAGCTCGGCGGGGTCGAGCGCGCGGGGGGTGCCGAGCGCGAGGTACAGGCCGGCGCCGGCCAGCGGCAGCAGCACCAGCGCGGCGATGGCGCTGGCGCGCGCGCCGCGCCACAGCACCGGCACCACGCACAGCAGGGCCAGCGCGAGCAGCAGCGCGCTGCCGGCCAGGAAGGCGGGGTCCATCACCATGCGGAACCATCCTCGGAGTCGGGGAGCGGCGCGGTGCGCGCCTTCGCGGAGCGCCGGCGCACCTGGCGCACGATCAGGCCGAAGCCCAGCGCGGCCAGCGCGAGCGGGCCGAACCACAGGGCGTACGTCATCGGGGTCAGGCGCGGGCGGTAGAGCACGAACTCGCCGTAGCGGTCGACCAGGAACTGCTCGATCTCGCGGTCGGAGCGGCCGTCGCGGATCTGCACCAGCACCTCGCGGCGCAGGTCGATCGCGATCTGCGCATCGGAGTCGGCCAGCGACTCGTTCTGGCACATCACGCAGCGCAGCTGGCTGATGAGCATGCGGAAGCGCGCCTCTTCCTCGGCCGAGCGGAAGTCGATCGGCTCGATCGCGCCGGCGACCGCCGCGAGGGCGAGCAGGGCCGCGGCCAGCAGCGGGCGCAGGCGGCGCAGCCAGCCGCGCGGGGTGGCGGTGGCGGTGGCGAGCGGGCTCATCGCGAGGCCTCCAGCGCGGGCATCAGTTCCTCGCGCACGATGTCGGGGGTCAGCGCGCCGACGTGCTTCCACGCCACCACGCCGTCGGCGCCGACCACGAAGGTCTCGGGCGCGCCGTAGATGCCCCACTCGATGGCCTGGCGACCCTCGGGGTCGGCCACGATCACCGCGTAGGGATTGCCGAACTGCTCGAGCCAGCGCCGCGCGTCGGCGGGCTCGTCCTTGAGGTTGTAGCCGACCACCGTGACGCCCATCCGCGCCAGCGAGTCGACCACCGGGTGCTCGACGCGGCACTCCGGGCACCAGCTGCCCCAGACGTTGAGCACGAAGGGCGTGCCGGCGAACTCGGCCAGCGCCACCTGGCGCGGCGCGGCGGCCGGGTCGGCCTCGAGCGAGGGCAGGTCGAGCGCCGGGGCGGGCCGGCCGATCAGCGGAGAGGGCAGGGCCGAGGTGTCCTGGCCGCTGTTCATGCGCACGCCGGCGTAGAGCAGCACGCCGAGCGCGCCGGCCACGAGCAGCGGGACGAGGCGACCGAGCAGGCCGCCGCGCGGGGTCTCGCCGGCCTCGCTCATGCCGAGGCCTCCGGGGCGGGCGCCGCGGCCGCGGGCTGGCGCATCGCCGGCGCCGCGCCGCGCCGGACCGGCGTGCGCAGGCGGCGGTCCGCCGCCGAGACCAGGCCGCCGAGCGCCATCAGCAGCGCGCCCAGCCAGATCAGGCGGATGAAGGGCTTGACGTAGATCCGCAGCGCCCAGCCGTCCTCGGCGCGCGGCCCGAGCGATTCGCCGAGGGCCACGTAGACGTCGCGGTGCAGGGCGGGATCGATCGCCGCCTCGGTCATCACCTGGCCGCCGGAGGCGTAGCGGCGCTTCTCCGGATGCAGGGTGGCGACCGGCTCGCCGCCGCGGGTGACCACGACGGTGGCGCGGTCGGCGGTGTAGTTCGGGCCCTGCACCGGGGCCACGCCCTCGAGCAGGACCTCGAAGCCGCGCACCTCGACCGACTGGCCCGGCGCGAGCGCGACGTCGCGCTCCAGGCCCCGGCCCTCGGTCATCAGCACGCCGAACACGAACACGCCGATGCCCGCGTGGGCCAGCGTCATGCCCAGCATCTCGGCGCTGAAGGCGCGGCCCTTGGCCTCGAAGCGCGTCCACACGAAGCGCGCGGTGCCGCCGACCAGCCAGGCGCCCACCACGGCGGCCGCCAGCGGCTTCCACCAGGCCTCGTCGACGGTGAGCAGCGCCAGCAGGCCGGCCAGCGCGGCCAGCACCGCCCAAGGCGCCAGCATGCGCAGCGTCTTCGAGGGCTCCTCGCGCTGCCAGCGCAGCAGCGGGCCGAACGGCACCGCCAGCACCAGCGGCGCCATCAGCAGGGTGAACAGCAGGCCGAAGTAGGGCGGGCCCACCGAGATCCGGCCGAGGTCGAGCGCGTCGGCCAGCAGCGGGTACAGCGTGCCCAGCAGCACCATCGCCGCCGACACGGTGAGCAGCAGGTTGTTCACCAGCAGCGCCGTCTCGCGGCTCCACAGCTCGAACGGCGCGCCGTCGTCGCCGCGCGGGCCGCGCAGCGCGTACAGCAGCAGCGAGCCGCCGACGATCACCACGAGGAAGGCCAGGATGAACATGCCGCGCTCGGGCGAGCTGGCGAAGGCGTGCACGGAGGTGAGCACGCCCGAGCGCACCAGGAAGGTGCCGAGCAGGCTCAGCGAGAACGCCGCGATCGCCAGCAGCAGGGTCCAGCCGCGGAAGCTGCCGCGCTTCTCGGTGGCGGCCTGGCTGTGGATCAGCGCCGCGCCCACCAGCCAGGGCAGGAAGGAGGCGTTCTCGACCGGGTCCCAGAACCACCAGCCGCCCCAGCCCAGCTCGTAGTAGGCCCACCACGAGCCCAGCGCGATGCCGAGGGTGAGGAAGGCCCAGGCCACGTTCGTCCACGGCCGCGACCAGCGCACCCAGTCGCGGTCGAGCTTGCCGTCGAGCATGGCCGCGATCGCGAACGCGAACGCCACCGCGAAGCCCACGTAGCCCATGTAGAGCATCGGCGGGTGGATGATCAGGCCCGGGTCCTGCAGCAGCGGGTTGAGGTCGCGGCCCTCGGCCGCGGCCGGCAGCATGCGCGCGAAGGGGTTGGAGGTGATCGCGGTGAACAGCAGGAAGCCCACCGACACCCAGCCCATGATCGCCAGCACCCGCGCCACCACCGGCAGCGGCAGCGAGCGGCTGAAGCGCGCCACCGCGGCGGTCCAGCCCGCCAGGATCAGCACCCACAGCAGCAGCGAGCCCTCGTGCGCGCCCCACACCGCCGAGAAGCGGTAGACCATCGGCAGCAGCGAGTTGGAGTTGTTGGCCACGTAGGCCACCGAGAAGTCCTGCACCACGAAGGCGTGGGTGAGGATGGCGAAGCTGATGCCGAGCAGCGCGAACGTGCCGTAGGCCAGCGGGCGCGCGAGCGCCATCCACGGGCCGATGCCGCGCCAGGCCCCGGCCAGGGGCAGGGTGGCGAGGACGATGGAGAGCGCCAGCGCCAGCAGCAGCGCGACCTGGCCGAGCTCGGGCAGCATCAGTAGCTCCCGCCGGTCGCCGGCTCGGCCTGCGCGGGCGCCGCCGGCGCGGGGGCCTCGGCGCCGTCCGCGGGCGCGGCGGCCTCGGCGTCGGCGCGGGCCTGCTGGGCGGCCGCGATGGAGTCTGCGACCTCCTTGGGCATGTAGGTCTCGTCGTGCTTGGCCAGCACGTCCTCGGCCACGAACACGCCGTCGACGACGCGGCCGGTGGCGATCACGCTGGTGCCCTCGGCGAACAGGTCGGGCAGGATCCCCTCGAACGCCACCGGGGTCTCGTGGATGCGGTCGGTGGTGGTGAAGCGCACCTTGAGCGTGCCGGTGTCGCGCTCGACGCTGTCCTCGAGCACCACGCCGCCGAGGCGGAAGCGGCCGTCGAGCGGCGCCTCGCCCGCCGCGACCTGGCTGGGCGAGTAGAGGTAGGTCATGTTCTGCTGCAGCGCGTAGACCACGAGCCCGCCCGCGACGAGCGCGGCGGCGAACAGCAGGCCCACGAGCAGCAGGCGGCGGCGACGGACGGGGTTCATTCGGGGGTGGCTCCGGAGGAAGCGGGGGCCGCGGCGCCCTGGCCGCGGTCGCGGCGGGCGTCCTCGCGCGCGGCGCGGCGCGCGACGTCGCGGCGGGCGCGGCGCAGCGCCAGCGCCGGCAGCAGCAGGTCGAGCAGGTAGAACGCGACGAACACGGCGTAGGCGCCGACGATGTACTCGACGTGGGTCATGCGCGGGCCTCCGGCGCGCCGGCGGCGGCGCGGGCCCAGGCCTTGCCGGCCTCGCGGCGCAGGTTGTCGACCCGCGCGCGCTGCAGCAGCGAGCCGAGGAACCAGAACTTGGTCGCGACGACCATGATCACCAGCGGCTTGAACATGCTCGGGTGCATCGCGCTCTCGCCGAACAGGCGGATGGTCTGCTGCTGGTGCAGCGCGCCCCACCAGTCCACCGAGTAGCGGATCACCGGCAGCAGCACGATGCCCATGATGGCGAGGAAGCCGGCGGCGCGCGCGGCGGCGCGGCGGTCCTCGATGGCGGCGTTGAGGCCGATCACGCCCAGGTACAGGAACAGCAGCACCAGCTCGGAGGTCATCCGCGGGTCCCAGTCCCACCAGGTGCCCCACATCGGGTAGCCCCAGATCGCGCCGGTGGCCAGCGTGATCGCGGTGAACACCGCGCCGACCGGCGCGCAGGCCATCGCGAGGATCTCGCAGAGCTTGATCTTCCACACCAGCGCGATGGCGGCGTAGAGCGCCATCAGCGCGTACACCATCAGGCTCATCCAGGCCGAGGGTACGTGGATGAACAGGATGCGGTAGCCGTCGCCCTGCTTGTAGTCGGTGGGCGCCTGGAACAGCGCCTCCCAGCCGCCCCACAGCAGCAGCACGCTGGCGATGGCGAAGCACCACGGCACCCAGCGGGCGGCGAAGGCGTCGAACAGGGGCGGGGAACCGAGGCGGTGGAACCAGAGCAGGACGGGATTCACGGCGCGGGGGATCCGGGTCGAAGCAGGCGTGGCGGGAGGTGCGGGGCGGGGGCTCAGGTGATCGCGATGCGCAGCGCCGCGGCCGCGGCGAGCGGCGCGAGCACCAGCGCCAGGGCCAGGCCGGCGCCCAGCAGCAGCAGCGGCACCAGCACCGGCAGGCCCTCGCTGGACGCCATCACGCTGCCCGCCCCGAACACCAGCACCGGGACGTACAGCGGCAGCGCCAACAGGGCCAGGATCATACCAGAGCGCTTCATGCCGACCGTGAGCGCGGCGACCACGCTGCCGATCAGCGCGAGCAGCGGCGTGCCGAGCGCCAGCGACATCATCAATACGCCTAGCTGAGCGCGCGGCAGGTGCAGCATCTCGGCCAGCAGCGGCGCGGCCAGCAGCAGCGGCAGGCTGCTCGAGAGCCAGTGCCCGGCCACCCGCACCGCCAGCAGCCACGCCAGCGGCACCGGCGCCAGCAGCATCTGCTCGAGGCTGCCGTCCTCGGCGTCGCCGCGGAACAGCCCGTCGAGCGCGAGCATGTTCGCCAGCAGCAGCGCCACCCACAGCACCGCGGGCGCGATCCGCGCCAGCAGGGCGGGATCGTTGCCCAGCGCGAGCGGGAACAGCGTCACCACCAGCAGCGCGAACACCAGCGGCTGGGCGATGTCGCCGCGCCTGCGCCAGGCCAGCGCGAGGTCGCGCGCGAACAGCGCGCGGCCGGCGCCGGCCAGCGAGGGCAGGGTGGGCTCAGGCGTGGGCATGCGCGCCCCCGAGGTCGAGGCTGCGATGTGGCACCGGCGGCGCGGCGTAGGCGCCGTGGGTGCTGACCAGGCAGGCGCCGCCCGCGGCGCAGTGCGCGCCGATCAGGCGGTCGACCAGGGCGATGCCGGCCAGGTCGAGGTTGGCGTAGGGCTCGTCGAGCAGCCACAGCCGGGCCGGGCTGAGCCACAGCCTGGCCAGCGCCAGGCGCTTCTTCTGGCCGGCGGACAGGGTACGGGCCTCGGCGTCGCCGAAGCCGCGCAGTCCGACCTCGGCCAGCGCCCCGGCGATGTCGCGGCCCGGGCGGACGCCGCCCAGGCCGATCGCGAAGCGCAGGTTGGCCTCGGCGTCGAGCTCGCCCTTGTGGCCGGCGGCGTGTCCCAGGTAGCTGGCGCCGTGCGCGAGGTGCTCGCGGTCGACCGCCCGGCCCTCGAAGCGGACCTCGCCGGTGGCCGGGGCCAGCAGGCCCGCCAGCACCCGCAGCAGGGTGGTCTTGCCGGCGCCGTTGCCGCCGAGCACCAGCAGCGCCTCGCCGGGGGCGACGGCGAGGTCGAGGGGGCCGAACACCGGCCAGTCGTCGCGCGCGAAGCTCAGGCCGCGTGCGTCGAGCAGCGGCGGGGCGGGGTCGGGGGCACGCATGCGCGCGGAAGGCCTGGTGGAGCGGGGAGGCCATGCTAGCCATGCGTCCGGCGAGCGTCCATGACGCGGGTCAAGCGCGCGGGCGGGCCGGTCTTCACGAATCCCCCGCCGGACGGGCCCCGAGTGCGGCCCCCGACGCCTTGAACCGCCGGGGGATTCCGCCGAGACTCGGGAGCTCATCCGGTCCCCCCAGGTCTCCAGGTCCATGAAGAACTCCACGCTCGCCGCCGCCATCGCGGTCTCGCTCGGCCTCGCGGCCCTCACCGCGGGCCCGGTCGCCGACGCCCGTCCGGCCGCGGACGCCCCCGCGGCGGCCGGCCAGCGCTGGCTCTACGTCGTCCACTTCGAGGACGCCCCGCTGGCGGCCTGGCGCGGCGCGCAGGGCGACAGCGGCGAGCAGCTCGTCGAGCTCGCCCCCACCAGCCCCGAGGTCACCGGCGCGCGCAAGCTCGACGTCACCTCCGAGGCCTCGCGCGCGTACCTCGCCTACCTCGCCCAGCGCCGCACCGTGCTGCTCGGCGACATCGCCGCGCGCCTGGGGCGTCCGGTCGAGCCCGAGTACACCTACGACATCGCCACCAACGGCGTCGCGCTGTCGCTCGACGCCGCCGAGGCCGAGCGCATCGCCGGCCTGCCGGGCGTCATGGCCGTGCAGCCCGAGGCCATCCGCCGCCTGATGAGCGACGCGGGCCCCGGCTGGGTCAACGCCGACGACGTCTGGGCCGGCACTGCCGACGCCACCATCCCGGCCAACCTCCGCCGCGGCGAGGGCGCCATCATCGGCATCCTCGACTCCGGCATCCGCCCGACCCACATCAGCTTCGCGGGCACCTCCAACGGCTACACCCACGTCAACCCGAAGGGCTCGTTCCTGGGCCTGTGCAACGCGTCCACCCCGCTGCCCACCGGCCGCGCCTACGTCCGCCCGACCTGCAACACCAAGCTGATCGGCGTGTACGACTTCCTGTCCGACTCGCTCCGCCAGGGCGAGTTCGACGCCGGCTACGACCTCGGCCGCGACGGCACCGACCACGGCACCCACGTGGCCTCGACGGCCGCCGGCAACCCGGTCACCGCGACCCTCGGCGGCGCGCCGCGCACCCTCAGCGGCATCGCCCCGCGCGCCAACCTGGTCAGCTACAAGGTCTGCTACATCAACCCCGACGATCCCGAGGCCCCGGGCCGCTGCTCCGGCACCGCGATCCTCAAGGCCATCGACCAGGCCATCACCGACGGCGTCGACGTGGTGAACCTCTCGCTGGGCGGCGGCCAGGACGACCCGTACGGCGGCATCAGCACCGCGGCCATCTACAACCCGCGCCCGTGCATCTACGGCGGCGGCGACACCGCGGCCACCGCCTGCTCCGACACCGTGGCCCTGCTCAATGCCCGCGAGGCCGGCATCATCGCGGCCGTCGCCGCCGGCAACGACGGCGCGGGCGCGTCCACGGTCAGCAACCCCGGCAACGCGCCGTGGGTGGTCACCGTCGGCGCCGCGTCGCACAACCGCAGCCTCAGCAGCGGCGGCGCGTACCAGCTCAACGCCAGCTTCGCCGACATCATCGCCAGCTTCTCCGGCCGCGGCCCCAACGTCCCCACCGCGTCGATGATGGGCGCGCTCAAGCCCGACGTCATGGCGCCCGGCTCCGGCACCGGCGGCATCATCGCCGCCTACGGCACCGGCACCGACACCTCGCTCGGCGGCCTGCAGGGCACCTCGATGGCGTCGCCGGCCGTGGCCGGCGCGCTGGCCGTGCTCGCCACCGCGCGTCCCAGCTGGGGCCCGAGCGAGCTGCACAGCGCCCTGATGGGCACCGCGCGCAACTCCGTGCGCAGCGGCGCCGGCAGCACCACCCCGCTCAACCCGTTCCAGCAGGGCGCGGGCATGATCGACGTCGCCGCCGCCGTGCGCGCCGGCCTGAGCATGCCGATCACCCCGGCGCAGTTCCGCGCGGGCAACCCCTCGGCGCCCATCAGCGGCCAGCCGCGCGACCTCAACCTGCCGTCGCTGGTGCACGAGGAGTGCTTCTTCGAGTGCACGCTGACCCGCACGTTCCAGGGCCTGGTCGCCGGCACCTACGCCGTCGAGCCCACGGCCATGACCGGCGTCACCGTGACCCCGGGCAGCACCACCATCACGGTCACCGCGGGGCAGACGGTCAGCGTGCCGTTCACCTTCCGCATCACCTCCGACGCCCGCTACGGCCAGTGGACCTACGGCAACGTGCGCCTGCGCCGCACCAACGGCGACGGTCGCCCGGACATGGTCCTGCCGGTCGCCATCTACGGGTCCCCGGGCGACTTCCCGGTCGCCATCGATCAGGGCGTGCCGTCCGAGGCCGGCAGCCTCGACGTCGCCTTCGGCGGCATCCTCGCCAAGACCGACATGAAGGTCGGCGCGACGGTGCTCGCCAGCGCGCAGACCACCAACTTCACGCTCACCCCGGATCCGACCCCCGCCAATGCCTATGACGGCGGCGCCGGCGTGCAGGTGTCCAACATCACGCTGCCGGCCAGCGCGGTCCCGGTGAAGCACCGCTTCATCGTCACCCTGGTCAATCCGTCCGGCATCGACGGCGACCTGGCCATCGGCCTGTCGAACCAGCAGGGCACCGCGCTCGAGGCCAACGTGTCGTGCGTCAGCGCGGCCGCGTCCGGCAACGAGTCCTGCGAGGTCCTGGTCGACCAGCCGGGCGACAACCAGCCCTGGTACCTGTTCGCGCTGACCCAGTACTGGGGCAACTCGGCCAGCAACCCCTCGCTGGTGGGCAACTTCAGCCTCGAGACGGTCAACTACCCGCTGGTCCGCGCCAACACCCCGGCCCTCGTCGCCACCGGCCCCGGCCGCGTGACCACCGGCCAGCCGTTCAACGTGCGCGTGGCCTGGGACGATCCGACCTTCCTGCAGGGCGACGTCCGCTACGGCGAGCTGATCGTGCAGAACGGCACCTCGACCGCGATCTCGGCCAACATCCCGCTGCGCCTGACCCGCAACAGCGGCACCGACGTCGCCCACGCGCTGCGCGACAACACCCCGCACGCGCTGTCGCTGCCCGCGAACTCCACCCACCGCAAGATCTTCTTCGACGTGCCGCCCAGCGCCACCTCGGCGACGTTCTCGGTGACCTCGTCCTCGGAGGTCGACCTCTACATCGCGCGCACCAACCCGATCTCGGGCGCGCCGGTCGTGGACGCGTCCCCGGCCCTCACCTCGGCCATCGCCAGCGCCACCACCGCCGGCGGCGACCACACCATCACCCTCTCGGGCGCGCAGCTGCAGCCGGGCCGCTACTACGTCATCCCGCGCAACATGAGCGCCAGCGCCGTCGACGCCACCGTCAACGCCGCGATCACCGCCTCGGGCACCGGCCCGGCCTTCCGCTCGGGCCAGTACTTCAACCCCTCGCGCAACGGCCACGGCCTGTTCGTCGACACCACCGCCACCGACTTCATCGTGCTCTGGTACACCTACGACCAGACCGGCGCCCCGACCTGGCTCTACGGCCAGGGCCGCCGCCCGGCCAACGACAGCGACCGCTGGAACGCCGACCTCTACCGCGTCTCGTGGAACGGCACGGGTCCGGCCGACAGCACCATCGTCGGCCAGGCCGCCATCACCATGCGCCCGCAGGTCACCGGCGAGCCCGAGCTGCTGTTCGCCTTCAGCCTCGACGGCTACACCGGCTCCGAGCCGATGATCCGCCTCGACACCAGCGGCTGCCCGGCCTACCAGGGCGCGCCGCTGAACGGCTCGGGCCACTGGTTCTCGCCGTCGCGCTCCGGCTTCGGCTACAGCGTCGACCTCGAGCCGACCGTCGAGATCTTCGCGACCTACGTCTACGACGGCCTCGGCCAGCCGCGCTGGCTGATCGCGCAGGAGGCGTTCAACGCCTCGGCCACCAGCCTGCCGCTGCGCCAGTTCACCGGCTTCTGCCCGAGCTGCGCCGCCACCACGGTGTCCTCGGTGCCGGTCGGCACGCTGACCCGCACCTACGCGGCCTCCGCGGGCGGCGACGGCCAGCCGGGCATCACGACGATGGGCGTCAACGCCACCTTCGCCGCCCCGCTGACCGGCTCGTTCGTCGAGTCGCGCGCGGTGACGCTGCTGGCCTCCCGCCAGGGCTGCATCAACTGACCGGAACCCGCCGCCCGTCCATCGCGCCCCCGCATTCCATCCGCCAGCCCCAGGAGCAGGCATGAGCCAGAATCGCCGTCGTACGGTCCTAGTGCCCCTCGGGGAATCGGCGGCGATCGGCGTGGCGGCGATCACGGCGCGGCTGATGGCCGACCACGGGCTCGCGGGGTGGACGCTCACCCGCGAGTCCGAGGGCCGCGAGCAGGTCCTGGCCACGGGCGGCGAGCCCGGGGCCGAGGCCCCGCCGGAGGCGTTCACGCTGCGCCTCGCCGAGGAAACCGGCGAGGACGCGGCCAACGAGGACGCGCCCGACGCCGAGGGCATGCTGCGCTTCGACGCCTGGCCGGGCCCGGCGGGCGAGGGCGGCGGCCTCGACATCGACGCCACGCTGCCGCTGCTGCAGGCGGTGCGCAGCCTGGTCGGGCTCGACCGCACCGTGCTGCGCCTGCGCCAGCGGGCCGACGCGGTCGAGATCGCCGCGCGGCTCGATCCGCTCACCGGCGTGCTCAACCGCCGCGGCTGGGTGCACGCCACCCACCGCGAGCAGCACAAGCTCGAGGAGCGCGGCGGCGAGGCCGGCGTGCTCGTCATCGACCTCGACGGCCTGAAGGCCGTCAACGACGTCGGCGGCCACGAGGCCGGCGACCGACTGATCCACCGCGCGGCCGAGGTGCTGCACGACGCCGTCCGCGGCAACGACACCGTCGCCCGGCTGGGCGGCGACGAGTTCGCGGTGCTGCTGCACTCCACCGGCGCCGCCGGCACCCGCATCACCGCCGACCGCATCCAGCGCGAGATGGATGCCGCCGGCATCGGCGCCAGCATCGGCTGGCACGCCGCCGGCCCCGGCTGCCCGCTGGGCGAGGCGCAGCGCCTCGCCGACCTCGCGATGCTCGAACACAAGGCCGCCCGCGTCGGCACCCAGGCGCGCTGAGCCCCGGCGGGGGGCTCTTTGGCCCCCTGTGCTGGTCCCGTGGATGTCCAGCGGTAGACAATGGCCGGCCCCGCCCCCAGGCCGCCCCGATGACGCGCTCTCCTCCTGCCTTCGCCCTCGCGGCGATCCTCGGCCTGTGCGCCGCCTCGCCCCTGGCCGACGCGACGCCGGCCGCCAGCGCGCCCGCCGACGCGTCGCGCTGGCGCTACATCGTGCATTTCGATGACGCCCCGCTGGCCACCTGGCGCGGGTCGGCCGCCGGCGACGAGGCGCGGCTCGACGCGCTGGCCCCCACCAGCCCCGAGGCCACCGGCGCGTCGGCCCTCGACGTCGGCGCCCCGGCCTCGCGCGATTACCTCGCCCATCTCGCCCGGCGCCGCACCGTGCTGCTGGGCGACATCGCCGCGCGCATCGGCCGCCCGGTCTCGCCCGAGTACACCTACGCGATCGCCACCCACGGCGTCGCGCTGAGCCTCGACGCCGCCGAGGCCGCGCGCGTCGCGGCGCTCCCCGGCGTGGCCGAGGTCCGCCCGGAGGTCATGCTCCGCCTGATGAGCGACGCCACGCCCGCGGCGGTCCGGGCCGACGTCGCCTGGGCCAGCGGCGCCGACCCGACGCTGACCGAGGACCAGCGCCGCGGCGCCGGCGCGGTGATCGGCGTGCTCGATGCCGGCATCCGTCCCACCCACGCCAGCTTCGCGGCCACGGCCGGCGGCTACACCCACGCCAACCCGAAGGGCCAGTTCCTGGGCCTGTGCGATCCCGCCACGCCGCTGCCCACCGGTCGCGCCTTCACCCGGCCCACCTGCAACGCCAAGCTCATCGGCATCCATGACTTCCTGCCCGATGCGATCCGCGAGGCGGAGTTCGATGCCGGCATCGACCTCGGCCGCGACGGCACCGACCACGGCTCGCACGTGGCCTCGGTGGCGGCGGGCAATCCGATGGAGGTGGTGCTCGGCGGCGCGCCGCGCCCGATCTCGGGCGTCGCCCCCAGGGCCAACCTCATCAGCTACAAGGTCTGCCATCGCGACCCGGCGCAGCCGTCCTCGCCGGGCGTGTGCCCGGGGGCCGCGGTGCTCGCCGCGATCGACCGCGCCATCGTCGACGGCGTCGACGTGCTGCTGCTGCCCATGGGCGGCGGCCGCGAGAGCCCCTACGACGGCGTCTCCACCGCGGCGGTCTACGACCCGCGGCCGTGCACGGTCGGCGGCGTGGCCTCGGCCTGCAGCGACGCCGTGGCGCTGCTGAACGCGCGCGAGGCCGGCATCATCGCCGCCGTCGCCGCGGGCAACGAGGGGCGCAGCGTCGGGGGCGGCGCCACCGCCGCCAGCATCACCAGCCCGGGCAACGCGCCCTGGGTGGTCACCGCCGGCATGGCCAGCCACGATCGCCGCCTCGACCCGTCCGGCGCCTACAGCCGCGCTTACGAGTGGTCCGACATCCTGGCCCTCGAATCCGGCCGCGGCCCGAACGTGCCGGTCGCCTCGATGATGGGCGCGCTCAAGCCCGATGTCGTCGCGCCCGGCCACACGACCTACCCCGGCGGGATCATCGCGGCGCTGGGCACCCAGGGCGACAGCGCGGTCGGCTCGAGGGCCGGCACCTCGGTGGCCGCGGCGGCCACCGCGGGCGGCCTGGCGCTGCTGGCCGCGAGCCGTCCCGACTGGGGCCCCAGCGAACTGCACAGCGCGCTGGTGGGGACCGCGCGGCCCGAGGTGCGCCTCGGCCCGATCGGCGTTGCGGCCACGACCTTCGGCACGCCCTTCCAGCAGGGCGCGGGCATGATCCACCTGCCGCCGGCCCTGATGGCCGGCCTGGTGCTGCCGATCACCCCCGCGGACTTCCGCGCCGGCAACCCCGCCGCGCCCGTCAACGGGCGTCCGCGCGAGCTCAACCTGCCCTCGCTCACGCACGAGGCCTGCTTCCGGGCCTGCACGCTGACCCGCCGCTTCCAGGCGCTGGTGCCGGGCACCTACGTGATCGAGCCGGGCACGCTCGACGGCCTCACCCTCACCGCCAGCGCCCCCGGCTTCACCCTCGAGGCGGGGCAGGTGGCCACGGTCGATTTCAACGTCACCATCGGCGCCTCGCGCCGCTATGGCGCCTGGACCCACGGGCGGGTGCGCCTGCGCCGCACCGACGGCGACGGCCGCCCCGACCTGGTGCTGCCGGTGTCGATCTACGCCCAGCCCGGCGACCTGCCGCTGGCCGTCGACGCCGGCGTGCCCGCCGAGGCCGGCGCGATCGACGTGCCGGTGGGCGGCATGCTGCAGCAGCGCTACCTGAGGATCGGCGCCAGCGCGCTGGTGGCGCCGCAGGCCAGCACCTTCCCGCTGGCCGTCGACCCCACCCCGGGCGACCCCTGGGACGGCACCACGGGCGTGGCGCTGCGCACCTTCGCGCTGCCCGCCAGCAGCGTGGCCGTGCGGCACCGCGTCATCGCCACGCTCACGCCGCCCGCGGGCATGCAGGCGGCGCTGACGGTGGGCATCAACGCCCCCGGCGCGACGCCTTCGGCCACCAACGTGCGCTGCAGCAGCAGCGGCAGCGACGGCGCCGAGCGCTGCGAGGTGCTCATCGACCAGCGCGGCGACGGCCAGCCCTACCAGCTGTTCGTCCGCGCGCAGTACGTGCGCGACACGGCGGCCACGCCCGCGCGGGTGGGGCAGTTCACCCTGGAGACGGCGCATTTCCCGCTGGTGCGCACCAACGCCCCCGCGCTCGTGGCCACCGGCCCCGGCCGCGTCGGCCTGGCGCAGCCCTTCAACCTGCGCCTGGCCTGGAACGACCCCACCTTCCTCCCGGGCGACGTGCGCTACGGCGAGATCGTCCTGCAGGCCGGCAGCGCGGTCCCGAGCCCGGACGACCCCCTGATCCTGGCCAGCATCCCGGTGCGGCTGGAGCGCACCGGCAGCACCAAGGCGGCGCACGCGCTGCGCGGCGGCGTGCCGCATACGCTCGCGCTGGCGCCCGGCGCGGCGCACGAACGGATCGTCTTCGACGTGCCGCCCAGCGCCACCGCGGTGAGCTTCTCGGTGGCCTCGGTGTCCGAGGTCGACCTCTACATCGCGCGCACCAACCCGGTGTCCGGCGCGCCCGCGATCGAGGGCGGGCCTGCGCGCGCCTCGGCGCTCCGGCGGGCCGAGGGGCCCGGCGGCAACCACACCATCACCCTGACCGGCGTGGTGTCGCCGGGCCGCTACTACGTCATGCCGGTGAACACCGGCGCCAGTCGCGCCACCGCCACCGTCACCGCGACGGTCAACACGAGCTCCACCACCGGGCCGGCCTTCCGTTCGGGCCAGTACTTCAACCCCGCGCGCAACGGCCACGGCCTGTTCGTCGACACCACCGCCACCGACTTCATCGTGCTCTGGTACACCTACGACCAGGCCGGCGCGCCGACCTGGCTGTACGGCCAGGGCCGCCGCCCGGCCAATGACCGGGAGCGCTGGGAGGCCGACCTGTACCGCGTCTCGTGGAACGGCACCAGCAACTCCGACAGCGTCATCGTCGGCCGGGCCGCCATCACGATGCGCCCCCAGGCCGCGGGCCAGCCCGAGCTGCTGTTCACCTTCACGGTCGACGGCTACACGGGCTTCGAGCCGATGATCCGGCTCGACACCAACGGCTGCCCGGCCTACCAGGGCGCGCCGCTGAACGGCTCGGGCCACTGGTACGCGCCCTCGACCCCGGGCTTCGGCTACAGCGTCGACCTCGAGCCGGGCGTCGAGATCATCGCGGCCTATGTCTACGACGACCTCGGGCAGCCGCGCTGGCTGCTCGCGCAGGAGCCGTTCAACGCCTCGGCCACCAGCCTGCCGCTGCGCCAGTTCACCGGCTTCTGCCCGAGCTGCGCCGCCACCACGGTGTCCTCGGTGCCGGTCGGCACGCTGACCCGCACCTACGCGGCCTCCGCGGGCGGCGACGGCCAGCCGGGCATCACGACGATGGGCGTCAACGCCACCTTCGCCCCCCCGCTCAGTGGCACGTTCGACACGATCAGCCTGTCGCGCGCGGTGACCCTGCTGGCCGCGCGCCAGGGCTGCACGCCCTGAGCGCGGCGACCGCCGACGGCATCGCTGTCGGCGGAGGCGGCATCTGGTACAACCGCGACTGACCGCCCAGCCCGTTCGCCAAGGCCCATCGATGACGCCCCGGACCCATCGCCTCTCGCTGCTCGCCCTCGCGCTCGCCGCCTCGCTGCCGCTGCTCGCCACCCGCGCGGGTGACGCCGCCGCCGAGGGCCTCGCCGCCGATCCCGACGCCCGCAGCACCTGGATCGTGCGCTTCGCCGAGCCCTCGCTGGCCGCGGCGCGCCCGGACCTCGGCGAGGCCGGGCTGGCCGCGCTGGCTTCGGGCGAGGACGCCCCGCGCCTGCTGGCGGCGATGCCGTCGAGCAAGCGCTACCTGACGACCCTGGCCGAGCGCCGCGGCGAGCGCCTCGAGCACGCGGCGCAGCTGCTCGGCCGCGACCTGGTGCCGCTGCACGTCTACGACCACGTGCTCAACGGCGTGGCGCTGGAACTCTCGCCGCGCGAGGCGGTGCGCCTGCGCGAGGTGCCCGGCGTGCTGGACGTGCAGCCCGAGCGCATCGAGTCCCCGCTCACCGACGCCGGCCCGGCCTGGGTGGGCGCCGACGCGGCCTGGGGCGGCACGGCCGCCCCAGGCGTGCCGGCCACCCGCGGCGCGGGCGTGGTGATCGGCGTCATCGACACCGGCATCCGCGCGGCGCATCCGTCCTTCGCCGGCGTCGGCCCGGTCGACGGCCACGTGTTCAGCAACCCGCTGCCGGCCTTCCGCGGCCGCTGCGTGGCCACGCCCTCGCTGTGCAACGGCAAGCTGGTGGGCGTGTGGGACATGAGCACCGGCGGCGCCGAGGCCGATGATGGCCTCGACCTCGACGGCCACGGCACCCACGTGGCCGGCATCGCCGCCGGCAACCGCGTGGTCGCGCCGCTGTACGCGGGGTCCGGCGCCACCGTCGAGCTCTCCGGCGTGGCCCCGCACGCGCACCTCGTCAGCTACAAGGCCTGCGAGGAAGAGGCCAGTTGCCGCGGCAGCTGGACCCTCGCCGCGCTCAACCAGGCGGTGGCCGACGGCGTCGACATCGTCAACTACTCGATCGGCGGCACCGCCACCTCGCCGTGGAGCGATCCCAGCGCGCTGGCGATGCGCGACGCGCGCAATGCCGGCGTGCTCGTGGTGGTCGCCGCCGGCAACGACGGTCCCAACGCCAGCACCGTCACCTCGCCGTCGATCGCGCCGTGGGTGCTGTCGGTGGCCAATGCCAGCCACCACCGGCGCTTCGCCAACCGCCTGGTCGACCTGGCCGGCGGCGCCACCGCGCCGCCGTCGGGCGGCGTGCTCGTGGGCGCCGGCCTCACCGCCGGCTACGGCCCGGCGCCGCTGGCCCGCGACGCCACCTTCCCCGGCTGCTCCACCGGCACCGACCTCGACAGCCCCTACACCGGCGTCTCGCAGCCGTGGTCGGCGGGCCGCTGGAGCGGCCAGATCGTGGTCTGCGACCGCGGCGTGCAGGCCCGCGTGGCCAAGGGCGAGAACGTGCGCGTCGCCGGTGGCGGCGGCATGGTGCTGCTCAACACCGCGGCCGAGGGCGGCAGCATCGTCGCCGACCTGCACACGCTGCCGGCCACCCACCTCGGCTGGGCCGACGCCCAGCCGCTGCTGGCCTGGCTGGGGCAGGGCAGCGGCCACACCGGCCGCATCGAGGGCACCACGCGCCTGCTGCAGCCGGCGTCCGGCGACAGGCTCACCGCGAGTTCCGGCCGCGGTCCCGACGCCTTCAGCGGCAGCGTGAAGCCCGACCTCGCGGCCCCCGGCACCGACATCTACGCCCCCTACATCGACAACCCGGCCACGCCCGGCGACGAGCGCTACGCGCTGCTCTCCGGTACCTCGATGGCCTCGCCCAACGTCGCCGGCGCCGCGGCGCTGCTCAAGGCCGCGCGGCCCTCGGCCACGCCGGCCCAGCTGATCTCGGCGCTGACCACCACCGCGCGGCCGGTCATCCGCCTGCCGGGCGGGATGCGCCCCGCGGGTGCGTGGGTGGAGGGCGCGGGGCGAATCGATGTCGCCGCCGCCCTCGGCGCGCGGCTGGAGGTGCTGCACGACGGCAACATCGCCTCCGGCGGTAGCAACAACCTGGCCCAGAACAGCCCGATCGTGCGCTTCGGTGCCTGCACCGCGGGCGTCTGCAGCGCGACCCGCACCGTCACCAACGCCGGCGCGACCCCCGGCACCTGGACCGTGTCCAGCGACGGCTCGCACGCCACCGGCCTGGTGGCCTCGCCGCGCGCGTTCACGCTCGCGCCGGGCGCCAGCCAGGTGCTCACGCTGCACGTCGACGCGCGCCTGGCGCGCCGCAGCCGCCGCGACCAGTCCGGCCGCATCGTGCTCACGCCCTCCGACGGCGGCCAGCCGCAGGCGATCACCGTGCAGGTCGCCCACGCCAGCGCCCCCGAGACCGCGGCGGCGCGCACCGTCGGCGCGGCCCGCGGGATGCTCGAGGTGGTCGAGACCGGCGTCGCGCCCCGCGCGGGCACCCGCTACGCCGGCGCCATGGCCGCGCCATGGTTCGAGGAGACCTACGTCCCCCCGGTCGACGGCACGCCGACGGACCCCTGGGACACCACGGCCGGCGCGCTGCGCCTGGTCGACCTGCCGGCGGAGGCGGGCAACGGCCCGGGCCCGCGCTGGATCGCGGCCCGCTCCACGCTGACCACCGGCCGCCTGCTGGTGGGCCTGGACGCCAACGGCGACGGCCTCGCGCAGAGCGACGAACTGCTGTGCGAGGGCGTGGCGCGCTGCGAGGCCCCGATCCCGTCCACGGGCAACGGCCTGCGCGGCTGGATCCTGCACACCGCGCTCAACGCGACTCCGCCGTCGACCACGCTGCGCCTCGCGGTGCTGGACCCGGCGGTGCCGGGCGGCTTCGTCGCCACGGGCCCGGGCCTGTCCGCGGCCGGCGACGGCGCCACCTGGCGGCTGGCCTGGGACGACCTGGACTGGCGCGCCGGCCAGATGCGCTTCGTGCTCGCCCAGGCGCTGGGCCTCGACGGCCACGTGCAGGGCGCGTGGGTGGAGGCGTGGTCGCTGTCGGCCAACGTGCAGCCCGCGCGCCTGCTCAGCCCCGAACGCCCGCTGCCGCTGCGCCTGGAGGCCGGCGACGTGGCCGACCGCCTGGTGCTGGACGTGCCGGCGAACGCCGCCGGCGTCACCATCACCACCCAGGGCAGCGGCAGCGTCGAGCTGCGCGCGGGCCTGGTCGATCCGGGCGCCGCCCCCGCGATCGCCGCGCCGGGTGCCGCGCTGCCGGTGGCCGGCGCGGGCAGCGGCGCCGGCCGCAGCCTGGCCTTCGGTCCCGAGGCGGCCGGCCGCCGCGTGCAGGTGTCGGTGGCCCACGCGGGGACCGGCCTGGCGGCGGTCGAGGTGTACGTGGGGATCACGTCGCAGGGCCCGGCCCCGGCGGTGCGCCCGGACATGTACTTCAACCCCGGCCGCGACGGCCACGGCGTGTTCCTCGACGCCGGCGGCAGCCAGTGGATGGGCCTGTGGTACGCCTACCTCGAGGACGGCAGCCCCACCTGGTACCTGGCCCAGGGCGCCGCGCCGACGGCCACGGCCGGCCGCTGGGAGGCGCCGCTGTACCGCGCCAGCTGGAACGGCGGCGCGGCCGACCTCGCGATCGTGGGGCGGATGGTGCTCACCAGCACCGGCGTCGAGGCCAGCCCGCTGCGCATGGCGTTCGAGCTCGACGGCCAGGCCGGCTGGGAGCCGCTGGTCCGCCTCGGCGGCGACGGCTGCCCCACACGCGGCGGCCAGGCCTTCGACGCCGGCGGCCACTGGTTCGACCCCAACGAGCCGGGCTACGGCTACAGCGCGATGGTGCTCCCCTCGGCCGAGGTCTACGTGGGCTACGTCTACGACGCGCGCGGCATCGCGCGCTGGCTCTACGGCCAGCGCGCCTTCAGCGCCGACGCCTCGGCCACGGCCACGATGCTGCAGTTCCGCGGCTTCTGCCCGACCTGCACCGCGGTGGCCACGACCAACCAGGCCGCCGGCACGCTGCAGCGCTGGTTCGGCACCGGCACCGCGCCCGACAACGGCGAGGGCGTGGCGCGCTTCGCCCAGTCCACCACGCTGCTGGCGCCGCTGGCCGGCGGCTGGAGCCGCGACGCGTCCGGGCTGTACCGGCTCTCGGATCGCCGCGGCTGCCCGCCCTGACGCCAGGCGTCATCGCGGCTCGCCCGCTCCGCGCGTGACGCGCGGAGCGGGGCGGGCGATAATCCCGGCATCTTCCATCCTTCCATCGCGATGAATAGCCAGAACGACGCCCTGATCCGCCCGACCACCAAGCTGCCGAAGGTCGGCACGACGATCTTCACCGTGATGTCCCAGCTCGCGCTGGAGCACAAGGCGGTCAACCTCGGCCAGGGCTTCCCGGACTTCGATCCGCCGGCCTTCCTCGTCGACGCGCTGGCCCAGGCGCTGCGCGACGGCCGCCACCAGTACGCGCCGGCGACCGGCGTGCCGGCGCTGCGCCAGGCGATCGCGCGCAAGACCGACGCGATGTACGGCGTCGCGGTGGACCCGGACGCCGAGGTCACCGTGTGCTCGGGCGCCAGCGAGGCGATCTTCGACGCCGTGCTGGGCCTGGTGGGCCGCGAGGACGAGGTCATCGTGCTCGACCCCTGCTACGACTGCTACGAGCCCGCGATCGACCTCGCCGGCGCCACCTGCGTGCACGTGCCGCTGGACCCGGCCACCTTCGCGCTCGACCTCGACGCGCTGCGCGCCGCGATCACCCCGCGCACGCGGATGCTGTTCATCAACTCCCCGCACAACCCGTCCGGCGCGATGCTCGCCGACGCCGACATGCGCGCGCTCGAGGCGCTGCTCGACGGCACCCGCATCGTGCTGCTCAGCGACGAGGTCTACGAGCACATCACCTTCGACGGCCGCCCGCACCTGAGCGCGCTGCAGTACCCGGGCCTGCGCGAGCGCGCGGTGGTGATCTCGAGCTTCGGCAAGACCTACCACTGCACCGGCTGGAAGCTGGGCTACGCGATCGCGCCGCCGGCGCTGTCGGCCGAGCTGCGCAAGGTCCACCAGTACAACACCTTCTGCACCTTCGCCCCGGCGCAGTTCGCCTTCGCCGCGATGCTCGACGCGCACCCGGAGCACCACCGCGAGCTCGGCGCGTTCTACCAGCCGCGCCGCGACCGCTTCCGCGAGCTGCTGGGCCGCACCCGCCTGCGCCCGCTGCCGGTGGACGGCGGCTACTTCCAGCTCGTGGACTACTCGGCCATCAGCGACCTCGACGACGCCGCGTTCTGCCGCTGGCTGACGATCGAACACGGGGTCACCGCGATCCCGCTGAGCCCGTTCTACGCCGCGCCGCCCGCCGGCCAGCGCCTGGCCCGGCTGTGCTTCGCCAAGAACGACGCCACCCTCGAGGCCGCCATCGCGAGGCTCGAGACGCTGTGAGCCTCGACATCGCCACGGCGCCCGCGCCCGAGCTGCGCGTCAGCCTCGTCCAGGGCGACACCCGCTGGCACGACCCGGCCGGCAACCGCGCCTACTACGGCGCGCTGGCCCGCGGCCTCGCCGGCGCCACCGACCTCATCGTGCTGCCCGAGACCTTCACCTCGGGCTTCAGCAACGACGCGCTCGAGCGCGCCGAGGGCATGGACGGCCCGACGCTCCCGTGGCTGCGCGCGCTGGCCGCCGAGACCGGCGCGGTGGTGACCGGCTCCATGCAGTGCCGCTCGCCCGAGGGGGTGTTCAACCGGCTGCTCTGGGCCACGCCCGACGGCGCGCTGGCGCACTACGACAAGCGCCACCTGTTCCGGATGGCCGGCGAGCACGAGCGCTACGCGGCCGGCCGCGAGCGCGCCACGTTCGCGCTGCGCGGCTGGCGGGTGTGCCCGCTGGTCTGCTACGACCTGCGCTTCCCGGTGTTCGCGCGCAACCGCTTCGGCGTCGAGGCCGAGGGCCGCTTCGACTACGACCTGCTGGTGCTGGTGGCGAACTGGCCGGCCGCGCGCCGCTACGCCTGGCAGACCCTGCTGCGCGCGCGCGCGATCGAGAACCTGGCCTACGTCGCCGCGGTCAACCGCGCCGGCAGCGACGGCAACGGCATCGCCTACGCCGGCGACAGCGGCGTGTTCGACATGCTCGGCCAGCCGATGCTGGAGTTCGGCGCGCAGGTGCAGGTGGCCACCGCCACGCTGTCGCGCGAGGCGCTCGACGCGCACCGCGCGCGCTTCCCCGCCCAACTCGACCAGGACCGCTTCGCGCTGCTCGACTGAGCGCGCCGCGCCCGCGTCCCCCGCCATGCGCCCCTCGCTGCTCGCCCTGGCCATCCAGCTCGCCGCGTTCGCTCTGGCGTTCGCGGCCTGGCGCGCCGGCGTCGGCGCGTGGTGGTGGCAGCCGATCGCGGCGGTGGCGCTGAGCATCGCGCTGCGCCAGCCGCGCTGGTGGTGGCTGATCCACGCGCTGTTCCTGCCGCTGGCGATGCTGCTGCGGCCGCTGCCGGTGCCCGGCTGGGCCTGGGGCCTGGCGCTGCTGCTGGCCTTCGGGGTGTTCGGCCGGGTCGACCGCAGCCGCGTGCCGCTGTTCCTCAGCGGGCGCGCCGCGCTCGATGCGCTGGAGCCGCTGCTGCCGGCCGAGGGCGAGCTGGTCGACCTCGGCGCCGGCGTGGGCACGGTGCTGGCGCGCTTCGGCCGGCGGCCCGGGCTGCGCGTGACCGGCGTCGAGCACGCCTGGCTGCCGTGGCTGGCCGGCTGGCTGCGGCTGCGGCTGGCGGGCAATCCGGCGCGGCTGGTGCGCGGCGCGCTCGAGGACGTCGAGCTGGGCCGCGCCGACGTGGTCTACGCCTTCCTGTCGCCGGCGATGATGCCCGCGCTGTGGGCCAAGGCCCGCGCCGGCATGCGCCCGGGCAGCCTGCTGGTGAGCCACTGCTTCGCCGTGCCCGGCGTGCCGCCGACGCGCGTGATCGAGGTGCCCGGCGGGCGCGGCCCGCTGCTGGTCTGGCGGATGTAACGCAGGCGGACGAAACGCAGGCGGACGAAACGCTGGCGGACGAAACGCTGGCGGACGTGACGCGGGCGGACGTGACGCGGGCGGCGCGCGGCGCCGCCGCGCGCTCAGCGGCCGCGGCCGCCGAGCAGCCCGCCCAGCAGGCCCTCAAGGCCCTCGCCGAGCACGCCGCCGAGGCCCGCGCCCAGCGCGCCGGGCTCGGGCAGCCGGCCCTCGGGCGTGAGCCCGTCGATGATCCGCGGCAGCACCGCGCTGAGTTGGCCGGCCGCCTGCTGCGGATCGATCCCCAGCTGCGCCGCGAGCGCCTGCACCTGCTCGCCGCCCAGCACCTGCTGCAGCTGCTCGGCGCTGATCGGGAGGTTCTCGCCGCGGCCGATCCACGAGGCCACGACCTCGCCGAGCCCGGCCTGCTGGAAGGCGCCGACCAGGCCCTGCAGGCCGGCCGCCGAGTCGCCGCCGCCGGCCTGGCCGAGCAGCCCGGCGAGCACGCCGCCGAGGCCGCCGTGCGCGCCACCCTGCGCGCCCAGCAGCGATCCCGCGATCTCGTCGAACAGTCCCATGGCGCGCGTCCTCGTGTGGTGGTGGATGGCCGCGATGCTACGCCAGCCCGGCGCCCGCGGCGCGCACGCAGCGGCGCTCCAGCGCCCAGCCGAGCGCCGCGAGCAACGCCCACGCCAGCGCCCAGGGCAGGGCGGGGCCGGGCGCCGTGGGCGCCTGCGCGCGGGGGGCGCCCACCGCGTCGCGGTCGCGGTCGCCGGCGGACGGCGCGGGGCGCGGCGCGCTGGCCAGGCGCAGGGTGTCCTCGCGCCGCGCGGCGGCCTCGAGGCCCGGCGCCTCGCCGTCCGCGCGCACGTGCAGCCAGGTGGCCGCGGCGTCGCCGTCCGCCGCGTCGCGCGCATCCGCGTCATCGCGCACCAGCCGGTGCCACCCGGGCTCGGCCGGCCACCACGCGGCGCAGCCCGCGGCGTCGACGGCCAGCGGCACGCGGGCCCCCGAGGGGGCCTGCACGCCTGCGCCGGCGGCGAGGCCGCAGAGGCCGCGGCGGCGGTCGACGCCTCGGTCCTCGCCGGCGCGCACCGCCGGCGTCGCGGCCGGGCGGGCGAGGGCGGCCGCGACCTCGCTCCAGAGCCCGGCGAACGCGGCCTCGCGGCCGTGCACCTGCAGGCGGTGGCTGTCGTCGAGCCACCACAGGGCGAGCCGGCCGCGGCCGACCCCGCGCCACAGCCCGAGCGGCGCGCCGTCCTCGGCGGCCAGCAGCACCCGGGCGTCGTCGGCGCGGACCTGCAGCGCGCGGCGGCGGAAGCCGGGCGCGGCGTCGGCCCCGGGCGCGCCCGCGCCGGCACGAGGGGATGGCGCGGCGAGCATCGTCGCGGGCAGGCGCACCTCGGCGGCGACGGCCGGATCGGCGTCGACGGCGAGGCCCAGCGCCGCCAGCGCCGCGCGATCCGCCTCGGCCAGCGGCCCGGTGATCCGCAGCAGCACGCCCAGGCCCTCGCGCAGCGCCGCGACCAGCGCGTCGCGCTCGCCCGCCGACAGCGCCCGCCACGCGCGTTCGTCGAGCACCACCAGGTCGGCCGCGGCCAGGGCGTCGGCGTCGAGCCTCGGCGGGCCGCCCAGGTGCACGCCGCGGCTGAGGGTGATGCGCGCGTCCAGCGCGAGGCCCGCGTCCACCGCCCAGCGCCGCAGCGCGCGCAGCTCGGCGCCCGGTGCGCCCGCGAGCAGCAGCACGCGCAGCGGCGCGCCGGCCTCGACGCGCAGCGGCACCTCGACGCGCTCGCGCGGCCCGCCGTCGGCGTCGATCACCTGCAGCGCCAGCCGCGGACGGCCCTCCGCGCGCGCCAGGCCCTCCAGGACGAAGCCGCCGTCGGGCGCCAGCGCGGCCTCGGCCATCCGCGCGCCGCCCGGATCGAGCAGCGCCACGCGGCCGCCGGCGACGCCGGCCACCCGACCGTGCAGCGCGAAGCGCTGGCCGGCGACGACGCGCGCCGGCGGATGCAGCGCCACCAGCCCGGTGGGGGCCGGCCCGAGCCTCGGCCGCAGCGCGCGGCCCGCGGCGGCGTCGAGGTCGCGCGGCGGCAGGCCGCCGCCGAGCACCTCCAGCGCGTCGGCCGCGGGATGCAGGCGCAGCGCGGTGGCGAGGTCGGGTACGCGCGGCGTGCCGGCGGGCGCGTCGGCGCCGGGGAGCGCGACGGCGAGGACGCCGCGGGCGGCGGGCGCCAGGCGGTCGGGCGTCGTCGCCGCGTCGTCGGTGTAGACGCGGAGCTGGACGGGCGCGATCGGCGCGATCGGCGGGACCAGCGCCAGCCACAGCGCCAGCAGCGCGCCCGCGTGCAGCGCCAGCAGCAGCGCGGCCGCGCCGCGGCCCAGGCGGCCGGCGCGGGCCAGCCGCCACAGCCGCCAGGCGCCGAGGGCGCCGGCCGCCAGCAGCAGCGCCGCGACGCCCGCGGGCAGGGCGGCGGG
>JBHYGK010000020.1:0-46705 GCA_051859045.1 Lysobacteraceae bacterium
GACGCGCGCAGCGCGGCGTCGCGGGCGGCCTCGCGGGCCGCGGCCGGGTCCTCGGCGGGCGCGGACGGGGGGCGCGCGGGCGCGGACGGCGCGGCGGCCGGCCCCTCGGCGTCGCGGCGCGCCTGCTTGGCGACCAGCGCGTGCAGCATCGCGCCCTGGGTCACCACGCGCGAGCCGAGCTCGGCCACGCTGCGCTCGAGCTCCCGGGCGCGCTCGCGGCCGCGGCTGACCTCGCCCCATTGCCAGCCCACCAGCGCGCCCAGCGCCGCGCCGACGATGTTCCATGGCGATGACGACATCAGGGCGCCGGCGATGGCCAGGCCGACGATCCGAAGCAGGTGCCCCATGGTGCTCACTCCCCGTTGACGCGTGGAGTCTAGCCCGCGCCCGCGGGCCATGCGCCAGCGCATGGCCCCGATGGACGCGGCGTCGCGCCGGCGTCGCTTCCTCGGCCCCCGCGCGGCGGGCACAATACCGCCCCCAACAAGAACCGCCCGCCACGCGCGCGGCGGCCGCTCACCCCTCCGGGAGGACCCCCATGGCCAACACCCACGCCGGCGAGAAGATCACCATCGCCAACGGCACGCTGCACGTCCCGAACCATCCGATCATCCCCTTCATCGAAGGCGACGGCACCGGCCCCGACATCTGGCGCGCCAGCGTGCGCGTGCTCGACGCCGCGGTCGAGAAGGCCTACGGCGGCGCGCGCAAGATCCACTGGCTGGAAGTGCTGGCCGGCGAGAAGGCCTTCAAGCAGACCGGCAACTGGCTGCCCGACGCCACCGTCGACGCCTGCCGCGACTACCTCGTCAGCATCAAGGGCCCGCTGACCACGCCCGTCGGCGGCGGCATCCGCTCGCTCAACGTCGCGCTGCGCCAGATGCTCGACCTCTACACCTGCCTGCGCCCGGTGCGCTGGTTCGACGGCGTGCCCTCGCCGGTCAAGGACCCGGGCAAGGTCAACATGACGATCTTCCGCGAGAACTGCGAGGACATCTACGCGGGCATCGAGTTCGAGGAAGGCACGGCGGACGCCGCCAAGTTCAAGGCCCTGCTCGAGGAGCACTTCCCGAAGCAGTTCGCGAAGATCCGCTTCCCGGCCACCTCGGGCATCGGCATCAAGCCGGTGTCGCGCGAGGGCACCGAGCGCCTGGTGCGCGCGGCCATCCAGTACGCCATCGACAACGACTCCACCTCGGTGACCCTGGTGCACAAGGGCAACATCATGAAGTTCACCGAGGGCGGCTTCCGCGACTGGGGCTACGCGCTGGCGAAGAACGAGTTCGGCGCGGTCGAGCTCGACGGCGGCCCGTGGTGCACCTTCCGCAACCCCAAGACCGGCCGCGAGATCGTCGTCAAGGACGCCATCGCCGACGCCTTCCTGCAGCAGATCCTGCTGCGCCCGGCCGAGTACGACGTCGTCGCCACCCTCAACCTCAACGGCGACTACCTCTCCGACGCGCTCGCCGCGCAGGTCGGCGGCATCGGCATCGCGCCGGGCGGCAACATCAACTACACCACCGGCCACGCCGTGTTCGAGGCCACCCACGGCACCGCGCCGAAGTACGCCGACCTCGACAAGGTCAACCCGGGCTCGGTGATCCTCTCGGGCGAGATGATGCTGCGCTACATGGGCTGGACCGAGGCCGCCGACCTGATCATCCAGGGCATGGACGGCGCGATCGGCACCAAGCATGTCACCTACGACTTCGCCCGCCTGATGCCGGGCGCGACCGAGGTGAAGTGCTCGGCCTTCGCCGACGGCGTCATCGCCAAGATGTGACCGGCACGACGCGAGGCGCGCGGGCGGCTCGCCGGCCCGCGTCGCGCACGCAAGGAAAAGGGCGCCCTCGGGCGCCCTTTTTTCGGCCGATTCCAGCACGCTCGGGCGCCCCTTTTCTCTGGCCTCCGCCGGCGCCCGCGAGGGCGCCCCGCCCACTCAGTCCAGGATGACGTGCGGCACGAAGCGCGAGGTGTCGCGGGTGATCGCATCCGCGTCCTCGCGCATGCCGAGGCCGCCGGCGACATCCGCGATCACCCAGCTGCCGACGAGCGCGTGCTGGCCGTCGAACACCGGCAGCGGATGGAAGGCCTGCAGCACCGCCGGCCCGTCGCCATACGGCCCGGGCGAGGACAGGCGCTCGCCCTGGTGGGTGACGATCTCGACGTTGGCGCCTTCGCGGGAGAACAGCGGCTTGCGCACGAAGCCGCGCGGCACCTCGGCGCGGGCGTCCGCGAAGTGCGCCTCGAGCAGGTTGGGATGGCCGCGGTGCCGCTCCCACAGCAGCGGCAGCACGCCCTTGTTGCTGAGGATCGCCTTCCAGGCCGGTTCGATCAGCTGCACGGGACGCTGCAGCAGGGCCGGCGCGAACCGCTCGGTGAGCATGAACTCCAGCGGGTAGAGCTTGAACAGCGTGTCGATCACGACGTCATCGCGATCGGTCAGCCAGCCCTCGGCGCTGAGTCCGATGTCCTCGATCGCCACGCTCGCGGTCGGCACGCCGACCTGGTGCGCACAGTCACGCAGGTAGGCGACGGTGGCCTGGTCCTCGGCCGAGTCGCGCACGGCCGAGAAGTGCACGCGGCGCCCGAGCCGCTGCTCGCGCGCGAGCGTGCCGAACGCTTCGCACAGCAGCTCCTGCAGCTGGTTGAACTGGTCGGCGCCGGCGGGCAGGCGCCCGGAGCGCTGCAGGTCCTCCAGCCAGATCCACTGGAAGAAGCCGGCCTCGTAGAGCGAGGTGGGGGTGTCGTAGTTCAGCTCCAGCAGCTTGGCGGGCCCGTTGCCGTCGTAGCTGAAGTCCATCCGGCCGTACAGGTGGGGCTCGCCGTCGCGCCACGAGGCGCGCACCCAGTCCCAGGCCTCGGCCGGGATCGCCAGGCGCTCGAGCAGCGCCTCCGACTCCACGACCTCGGCGACGAGGTCGAGCGCCATCGCGTGCAGCGCCTCGGTCGGCGCCTCGATGTCGCGCTCGATCTCCTCGAGCGTGAACGCGTAGCAGGCGCGCTCGTCCCAGTAGGGCTCGCCGTCGATGGTGTGGAACACGAAGCCGAGCCGCTCGGCCTGCGCCCGCCAGTCCGGGCGCTCGTCGATGGCGATCCGGCGCACGGGTTCAGCCGCCTCGACCGCCGCGACCGCCGAAGGCGCTGGCCGCGGCCGAGCGGGAGCCGAAGCCGCCGCGCTCGACGGTGATCGCGCGCGCAGGGCGGATCTCCGCGCCGCGCGCGCCGGTGACCGTGCCGATCCGGTTGCCGACGTAGCTGCCGTCGGCGCGGAGGAACTCGTTGGAGCCCCGCAGCGTGTAGAGCGGATTGCCGCCGCGCAGCAGGAAGCTGCCTCCGCCGCCGCCACCACCGGAGCGCTGCTGCTGGACGTAGCTGATCAGGAAGCCGGACATGACGGGCAGGAACATCGACCGGCTATCGACCGTTTGTGCCCCGCAGTCGCCGAACTCGATGCGGCATTGCTGCTCGTCCGCGAAGCGCGGCGCGGTCCGCAGGTGCTCCGCCCGCGCGCGGGCCTCGGCCTGCATGCAGTCGACCTGCGGATGCCCGAGCCCCATGCATTCCTGGACGCTGCGCACGACGACGCCGGTGGGCGTGTTGTCGCAGGCGGTCAGCGCGATGGGCAGCGCGCCGGCCATGAGGGTGAGCTTGAGCGTGCGGGATCGCTTCATGGCGGGCTCCTCAGGGCGTCATCGCGGCGGCGTTGATCAGGCCGACGCTGATCGACAGCGCGGCCGAGAACACGCCCGCGGCGAGGTCGCCCTCGGTGATCTTGGCCGAGAGCCGGCCGACCAGCAGGCGCGCGGCGATGTAGGCGACGATCTGGGCGAGCGAGGCGAGCGCGCCCCAGACCAGCGCGTCGGGCAGGCTGGCGGAGTGGGTGATCGCGGCCTGGATCGGCAGCGCGAGCCCGACCAGCACGCCGCCGAACGCCGTCGCCGCGGCGGTGTTGCCCGCGCGGATCAGCGCGAGGTCGCGATGCGGCGTGGCGAACAGCACCACGATGCCGGCGAGCAGGAGCAGGCCCAGGCCCGAGCCGAAATAGGTGAGGAAGGCGATGACGTTGGCGGTCGGGAGCAGGGAGTCCATGGGGCGTCCTGGGCAGGGGAAGTCGAAGGGTCAGGTGATGTCGAGCTCGGACGCGTCGAGGTCGCGCCCGATCGCGTAGGTGACGCAGAAATCGGTGGGACCGGCGTCCTCGGCCGTCACCAGCAGGAACTCCTCGCGGTCGAGGCCGGGCAGGGCGCGCCTGTAGAGCATCGCGTAGTGGGTCAGGTCGCCGTCGCGCCGCGCCGGCTCGCCGCGGTAGAGCACTTCGTCGTAGGCCATCGCCGGGATCCGGCCCGTGTCGCCGGCGCCGTCCAGCACGCGCTCCCAGGCATGCCCGCCCCACTGGATGGCCTCCGCCCCCAGATGCTCGGCCTCGAGCACCCAGCGGTGGAAGGCCGCCTTGTCCGGCGGATTGACCGTGTCGACGTAGACGAAGGCCTTGATCGCCTCGACGTCGCCCGCGCTGGTGCTGACCTGCAGGTAGGCGTCGTCGTCGAGGTAGAAGCGGTGCAGGGCCTGGCCACCGCCCAGGTCCACGTGGCCGTAGCACGGCACGCCCTGGTAGCCCTCGGGCAGGGGCGCGCCCAGCGCCTCGCCGGCGACGCGCTCGAGCATGCGGTCGAACTGCAGGCGCGCGCCGATCCGCAGCCCCAGCGGCAGGGCATGCGGGATCGCCCCCGGCGCCGGGGGCGGAGGGGCCTTGCCGAACAGGCGGTCGAACAGGCCCATCAGGCGGCCGCGGCGAGCACGCGCTCGACGGCGAGTCGGGCATCGGCCAGGTAGTAGACCTGGGCCCCGGCCGGCACCGGCTCGTCGGCGCGGGGATTGAGCCGCGGCGTGGCCTCGGGGTGCGCGCGGAAGCCGATCATCAGCGCCCCCTGCGCCGAGAAGCCGCGGGCCCACTCGGCGGCCGTGCGCACGGGCGCGCTCCCGGGCAGCACCAGGCTGAACTGGGTCGGGCCGCCCTCCACCGACAGCAGCTCGGTGGTGATGGCGGCGCTGCCCGGATCCTGGGCGGCGCGCGCGATCACCTCCGCCATGATCGGCTGGGTGCACTCGACGCGCGGGTAGTGGCGGTGCACGAGGCGCGCGGCCGCGGGCGCGTCGAAGTGTGCGACGACGTGGCACGGCGGGGCGTGCGACATCACGGCGAACACCGCCGCGAGGGTCTCGTCGTCCGAGCCCGGGTTGATGATCACCCGCGCGGCGCCGGCGATCGCGGCCCGCGCGTACGGCTCGCAGTCGAGGTAGGACGCCGTGGCGACGAAGCGCAGGTGCTCGGGGTCGGGGTTCTCCTCGACCTCGCGCGCCAGCAGCACGACGCCTTCGTCGTCGGTCGCGGTGTCCGCCAGCAGCAGGGTGAGGAGCCGCTTGGACTCCTCGCCACGCCAGCCGACCACGATGGTGTGTCCCTGCATGCCCGCGTAATCCATCCGTCCCACCTGGTGTCGCCTCCAGTAGCGCAGCAGCGAGGCGCTGGTCTTCGCCAGCACCGATGCGAACAGCGCGACGGCGCCCGGCATCAGCCAGAACCCCGCCACGTAGCGACCTGCGGTCGATCCCGGCGACAGGTCGCCGTAGCCGATCGTGGTCGCGGTCGTCATGTAGTAGTACGGGTATGCGTCCCAGCCGGTGAGCCGGGTCTCGCCCGCGGCCACGAACAACAGCCACGTCAGCACGAAGTGGGCCAGCAGCGCGCCCGCCATCGCCGGCCACGAGACGTGGCGCAGGTGGCGGCGCAGGCGGCGGACGAGAGAGGTCAGCAGGATCATGGCGTCCGGTCCCTGGACGCAGGCGCGCGGCTCAGCCGCGGGCCTGCGGGGGCGCCTCCACCGGCTGCGACAGCGGCGCGAACGGGTCCTGCGCCACCGCGTCGAGCGTCGACGGGGCATGGCCGAGCGCGGCCACCGGCGCCGCCGGGCCGGCGAGGGCGGCCTCGCGGTAGCGCGCGAGCACGGCGTCGGTGCTGGCGTGGTCCTCGATCAGGCCGGCCTGGGCGAGCTTGGCCTTCAGGTCGCCGTCGCCGCTCTCGTTGGCGAGCTCGTTGGCGGCCTGCAGGCGCGCGCCACGCTCCTCCTGGCGCTGCTTGATGCGCTCGAGCGAATCGAGCGCGGTGCCGAGCTTGCCGTTGGCGCCGGCGTGGCGGGAGGCCACGGCGGCCTGGGCGCGCTGCACCGCCTCGGTGGCCTTGACGGTGTCGATCTGCTGTTTGAGGCGCGCGAGCTGCTGCTCGGTGGCCTTGATGGCCGCCTTGAGGGTCTGGATGCTGGCGTCGAGCGAGCTGACGGTCGTGCCTTCGGCCGCGACCGAGGACTCGATTTCGGCGAGCTTCGCGGCGATCTCGCGGGCCAGGGCCTCGTCGCCCTTGCGCAGCGCGCCCTGGATGTAGCCCTCGTACTCGCGGCGCTTGGCCAGCAGGCCCTGGCCGCGGTTGGCCGCCAGCTGGCGCTGGGCCATCACCTTGGTGAGCTCCTGCTTGGAGCGCGCGAGCTCGTTGCCGGCATCCACGAGCTCCTGCTCGAGGATGCGGATGGCGTTCGCGTCGACGACGGCCTGGCCGGTCTCGCGCGCGGCGCCGCGGAAGAGGGTGAAGATCTTGGCGAGCAGGCTCATGGGTCAGGCCAGGTAGGGCGAGAGGATCTGGATCGCCTCGAGGGCGTTGTCGGCCAGCGTGTCGACCTCGTGCACCACCTGGGCGGCGGTGGCGTCGGGCGAGAGCTCGCCGAAGACGATGTACACGTCCTCCCCGCCGATCGTCGCCAGGCCGAGGTTGGACAGCGGGTTGATCGGATTCAGGCGCAGGCAGGCCTCGTTGAAGCCTGCGCGGTCGGCGACGCGCGCGGCGAGGACCAGCGGCGTCGACGCCATGACCTGGTGCTCGGTGGCGACCAGGGTGATCACCATGTCACCGGCCTCGGGCATCTGCACCTGCACGGCGCCGTCGAGGGTCGGGACCGACTCGACGCGCTCCCGGCCGAAGGCGTCTTCGAGGCAGTGCTGCAGGGCGGACGGCGTCCAATGCGTCATCGTGGAACTCCAGGGGGACCGGCTAGGCGGTCGGCAGTGTAGGGGGCGGGCGCGTCGCACGCGCGACGCACCCTGACCCTTTTGCCCCTGCCCCCGCCCGTGGCGAAGGTCATGCCCCCCCCGGCGGGGCGCCGCGCCTCAGCGCGCCAGCCAGCCGCCGTCCACCGGCAGCACGATGCCGTTGACGTAGTCCGAGGCCGGCGCGGCCAGGAACACCGCGGCGCCGGCGAGGTCGCCCGGCTCGCCCCAGCGCGCGGCCGGGATGCGCTCGAGGATGGCCTGGTTGCGCGCGGCGTCCGCGCGCAGCTGGGCGGTGTTGTCGGTGGCCATGTAGCCCGGCGCGATCGCGTTGACGTTCACGCCCTTGGCCGCCCACTCGTTGGCCAGCAGGCGGGTGATGCCGGCGATGCCGGACTTGCTGGCGGTGTAGCTGGGCACGCGGATGCCGCCCTGGAAGCTGAGCATCGAGGCGATGTTGATGATCTTGCCGCGGCCGCGCGCGATGAAGTGGCGGCCCGCGGCCTGGGCCATGAAGAACGCCGACTTGATGTTGACGTTCATCACGTCGTCCCAGTCGGCCTCGCTGAAGTCGACCGCGTCGGCGCGGCGGATCAGGCCGGCGTTGTTGACCAGGATGTCGAGCCCGCCGAGCCCGGCGAGGGTCTCCTCGACCACGCGGCCGACCGGCTCGATGCTGATGAGGTTGGCCTGGATGTCGATGAAGCGGCGGCCGAGCGCGCGCACGCGCTCGCCGGTCTCGGCGGCGGGCTGGATGCCGGCCACCGCGATGTCGGCGCCGGCGGCGGCGAGCGCCAGGGCGATGCCCTGGCCGAGGCCGGTGTTGCCGCCGGTGACGAGGGCGACGCGGCCGGCGAGGCTGAAGGGGGAGTCGGTCATGGCGGTGTCCTCAGGAGAGCTGGCAGAGGTCGAGCTGGCACATGTCGGTGTAGTCGAGGTTCTCGCCACCCATGGCCCAGATGAAGCTGTAGTTCGCGGTGCCCGAGCCCATGTGGATCGACCACGGCGGCGAGATCACGGCCTCCTCGTTGGCGACCACGAGGTGGCGCATGTCGGCGGGGTCGCCCATGAAGTGCATGACCCGCTGCTCGCCGAGCCCGAAGTAGAAGTAGATCTCGGAGCGGCGGTCGTGCAGGTGCGGCGG
Source organism: Lysobacteraceae bacterium (assembly GCA_051859045.1). Classification (GTDB taxonomy): domain Bacteria; phylum Pseudomonadota; class Gammaproteobacteria; order Xanthomonadales; family Xanthomonadaceae; genus JBHYGK01. The sequence goes on from JBHYGK010000020.1 coordinate 8,243, forward strand.
CATCGTGTTCCAGACGCTGCCCGGCTTGAGGATGGTCAGGCCCAGCAGCAGCTGGCAGGAGCGGCAGGTGGCCGGGACGATGTACTGGTAGATCGTGCGCTCGTTGGAGGTGGCGAGCGCGCCGCGCTCCAGCGGCACCGCGTCCTGGATGCGGATGTGCACGGCCTCGTGGCGCGCATGCGCCGGGGTGGAGGCGAGGTAGAAGCGCGCCGGCGCGGCCGCGTCGGCGGAGGCGAACACCACCTCGGCGCTGCCCATCGGCACGTACAGGCCGTCGCGCGGCGCCAGCGCGAAGGCCACGCCGTCGACGGTGACGGTGCCGGCGCCCTCGCCCACGTTCACCACGCCCAGCTCGCGGCGGGCGAGGAAGGGCTGGCCCTTGGCCGAGGCCGGCTCGGCCTGCACGGGCAGCGCGACGGGCGCGTCCACCGGCGCGGCGCCGCCGATCACGAAGCGCTCGTTGTGCGAGTAGGTCAGCACCACCGCGCCGGGCTGGAACAGGCCGCTGACCAGGTACCGGTCGCGCAGCTGCTGGTTGCTGGCCCCGGCCATCATGTCGGGGTGGGTGGCGTGGAAGGTCTTGGCGAACATGGCGGGCTCCGGGAGGGGCTGGGCTACCGGTGTCATTCCGGCGGCGATGGCGGGTGCGGTGGGCGGAGGGACGGACGGTTCGGGCTCAGCCGGCCTGCGGCGGCTGGCAGGAGTCGCGGACGGCGAGGTGCGGGGTGACGGCGACGCCGGCGCGCGCCGCGGCGGCGCCCGCGTCGGGCGCCTGCAGCAGCATCGTCGCGGCCTGCCGGCCGAGGTCGCGCACCGGCAGGCGGATCGTGGTCAGCGGCGGCCACAGCTGCGAGGCCAGCGGGCTGTCGTCGTAGCCCACCACCGAGAGGTCGGCGGGGATCGACAGGCCCATCCGCAGCGCGGCCTTGTACACGCCGGCGGCCATCTCGTCGTTGCAGGCGAAGATCGCGGTGGGCCGCGGGGTCTGCGCCAGCAGGCGCTCGGCGCCGGCGACGCCGGACTCGAAGGTGTAGCCGCCCTCGTACACGCGCTCCGGCGGCAGCGCGATGCCGCGCTTGGCCAGGGCGTCGGCGAAGCCGCCGCCGCGCTCGATCGAGGAGCGGTAGCGCTCGGGGCCGGTGATCAACGCGATGTGCCGGTGGCCCAGCGACTCGAGGTAGTTCGCGGCCTCCGCGCCGGCCTCGCGGTCGTGCGTGAGCACCATGTTGGCCGGCTCGTCGAGCGGCACCGAGGCGATGCGCACGTAGCGGCAGCCGATGGAGCGCAGCACGTCGGCCAGCGCCTGGTCCTCGGACACGCGCGGCACCAGGATCACGCCGTGCAGCTTCTGCTGCTGCACGAAGCGGCGGATGCCGTCGATGTAGCCCTCGCGCTTGGAGTCGCAGGGGTGCACGACGAGCTCGTAGCCGGAGTCGCGCAGCGCGTCGAGCGCGCCGTACTGCAGGTTCACGATGTACTGCGCGGTGGGGTTGTCGAACACCAGCCCGACCAGGAACGAGCGCCGGAAGGCCAGCCCGCGCGCCTGCGGGTCGGGCGTGTAGCCCAGCTCCTGCATCAGCGCGAGCACCTTTTCGCGGGTGTCGGGCCGCACCAGCGGCGAGGCGTTGATGACGCGCGAGACGGTCTTCTTCGACACCCCGGCCAGGCGGGCGACGTCGTTGATGGTGTTCTTGCCGTTCGTGCCGCTGCCGACGTCGCGCGGACGCGCGTGGGCGGCCGCCTCGGAGGCGGACGCGGCCGGCTCGCCGGGACCGGGGGTCCGGGGCGGGCGCGGGGCGCGGGGCGGGCGCGGGGGGCGGTCGGGGCTCATGTGCCGGGGATTCTAGCCGGCCGCGCCGGGCCGCGGGCGCGCCCGCCGCACCCGACCCCCGGCGCGCGGCGCGGGGCTCACTTCAGCGCCGCCGGCAGGGCCAGCGACAGCGCCGGCACCAGGGTCACCGCCAGCAGCACCGCCAGCGCGGCCAGCCAGAACGGCCAGATCGTGCGCAGCGCCTGGGACACGGGGATCTGCCCGATCGCGGTGCCGACGAACAGCACCGAGCCCACCGGCGGGGTCACCAGGCCGATGCCGCCGGCCAGGATCAGCACCACGCCGAACTGCAGCGGGTCGATGCCGTAGGCGCGCGCCACCGGCAGGAAGATCGGCGTGCAGATCAGGATCATCGGCGCCAGGTCCATGAAGGTGCCCAGCAGCAGCAGCACCAACACCACCAGCAGCAGCACCGCGGTGGGCTCGCTGGCGATCGCCTGCAGCGCCGCGACGGCCGCGGCCGGGACCTGCAGGTAGGCGAGCAGCCAGCCGAACACCGCGGCCGCCGCGATCACGAACACGATGGCGCCGGTGGTGCGCGCGGCGTTCATCGCGGTCTCGAGGAACAGGCGCAGGCCGAGCTTGCGGTACAGCAGCGCGGTCACCGCGATCGCGTACACCACCGCCACCGCGGCGCTCTCCACCGCGGTGAACACGCCGGCGCGGATGCCCACGAAGATCAGCGCCACCAGGCCCAGGCCGGGCAGCGCGGCCACCAGCCGGATCGCCAGCGCGCCCCAGCCGGGGAACGCCTCGGTGCCGTAGCCGCGCCGGCGGGCCACCAGCCAGCCGGTGAGCATCAGGGCGAGGGTCATCAGCAGCGCGGGCACGATGCCGGCCGCGAACAGGTCGGCGATCGACAGCCCGCCGCCGGCCGCGGCCGAGAACAGGATCATGTTATGCGAGGGCGGCACCAGCAGGGCCACCAGGGCCGCGGTGATGCAGACGTTGACCGCGTAGTCGCGGTCGTAGCCGCGCTGGACCATCTGCGGGATCAGGGTGCCGCCGACCGCCGAGACGTCGGCGATCGCCGAGCCCGACACGCCGCCGAAGAACAGCGAGCTGAGGATCGAGACCTGGCCGAGGCCGCCGCGCACGCGCCCGACCAGGGCGCTGGCCAGCGCGATCAGGCGCTCGGAGATGCCGCCCTTGAGCATCAGCTCGCCGGCGAAGATGAACAGCGGGATCGCGATCAGCGAGGCCGAGCCGGTCCCGGCCGCCACCTGCTGCACGAACAGCAGCACCGGCAGGTCCAGGAACACGATGGTCGCCAGCGCGGAGGCCGCCAGCGCGAACGCCACCGGGACGCCGAGCATCAGCAGCAGCGCGAACACGCCGAACAGCAGGGCGATCGCCATGGCTCAGCCCTCCCCGGCGGCGGTGCGGGCCGGCGCGGCCGGGCGCAGCAGCGCGCGCAGGCGGGCCGACGCGAACACCGCCATCAGCGCGCCGCCCGCGGCGAGCGGCGCGAACGGGCTGCTCTGCGGCCACGCGGCGCCGGCGGTGCGGATGTCGAGGCCGTCGAGGAACAGGCGCGCGCCGCCGATCGCGAGCGCGAGGCCGATCGCGATGACGACGGCCTCGCTGCCGGCGCGCAGGACGCGCCGGAGCGCCGGCGGCGCCGCGTCGGCGAGCAGGGTGAAGGCGAAGTGGCGCTGCCCGTGGACGCCGGACGCGGCGGCGAGGCCCATCGTGGTGGCCAGCAGGAGCAGGGTGGCGGGCTCGGTCCAGCCCGGCGAGTCGTTGAGCACGTAGCGCGCCAGCACCTGCCAGCCCTGCACGAGCACCAGCAGCACCAGGCTGGTGGCGGCGATGGCGGCGGCGGCGCCGGCGAGGCGGTCGAGGGCGGTCGGGGCGGGACGGGGCGGGGCGTCGGGGGTCATGGCGGCCTCAGGCGAGCGCGCGGATCTGGCGGTGCAGGCCGGCCAGCGCGTCGTCGCGCAGGTAGGCCTCGAGCAGCGGGGCGGCGGCGGCGCGGAAGGCCGCGCGGTCGGGCTCGGTCATCGCGACGCCGGCGGCGGCGACCGCGGCGCGGGCGCTGGCCTCCTCGGCGTCCCAGGCCGCGCGCATCACCGCCACGGAGCGCCGGGCGAGGTCGCGCACGCGCTCGGCGTCGTCGGCCGGCAGCGCCGCGAGGCTGCGCGAGGACATCAGCAGCACGTCCGGCGCGTGGCTGTGCTCGGACTGCGCCCAGTGCGCGGCGGCCTCGAAGTGGCGGCTGGAGTGGAAGCTGCGGATGTTGTTCTCGGCGCCGTCGATCAGGCGGGTCTCGAGCGCCGAGAACACCTCGCCGAACGCCAGCGGGGTGGGGTTGGCGCCGAGGTCGCGCAGCAGGCGCAGGAAGATGTCCGAGGGCGGCACGCGCAGCTTCAGGCCGCGCAGGTCGGCGGGCGTCTGGATCGGGTGGCGGGTGTTGTAGAAGCAGCGCGCGCCGCAGTCGTAGATCGCCAGGCCCTCGAGGCCGCGGGCGGCGAAGCCCGCCAGCACCGCGCGCCCGACCTCGCCGTCGACGGCGCGGCGCAGGTGCGCGACCGAATCGAAGACGTAGGGCAGGCACAGCGCCCGGGTGAGCGGGAAGGCGTTGTTGACCGCGCCGGTGTAGACGCGGGTGATGTCGATGGCGCCGTAGCGGGCCATGTCGATCGCGTCGGACTCGCGGCCCAGCTGGCCGGAGTGGTAGACCCGCAGGGCGAGCCGGCCCCCGGTGTCCTCGGCGAGGCGCTCGCCGATCCAGCGCACCGCGGCGACGGTCGGGTAGTTCGCGACGTGGACGTCGGTGGCGGTGAGCAGGCCGTCGGCCGCGGCGGCGGGCGCGAGCGGCGCCAGCACGAGGCCGGCGCAGGCGGCGGAGGTGGCGCGCAGGAAGCGGCGGCGGGCGGGCAGGGCGGCGGGCATGGGCGGCCTCAGGCGGCGGGATCGGGCGTGGCGGCGACCGCGCGGCAGGCCAGCACGGCATCGCCGTCGAAGCGGATCTCGGCCGACTCGCCGGGGAGGATGTCGTGGATGCCGGTGGCCGCGCCGGTGGTCACCAGCATCCCGGCCCGCAGCGGCAGGCCGCGCCGGGCGCAGCAGCCCAGCGCGAAGGCCAGCGCGGCGAGCAGGCCACCGGGCACGGCGTCGGCCCCGCCCTCGCCCACCAGCCGGCCGTCGATGCGCGTGCTGCAGCGCAGGCTGGCGCTGGCGCGCGCGCGCCAGCCGGGGATCGCCGGGCCGAGCACCAGGCCGTGGTTGTTGCCGAAGTCCGACACCACGACGGTCGGGCCGAGCTGGTTGATCGTGGCCAGCGGGCTGCCGGCGGTCTCGATGCCGACGTGGAGCGCGCCGACCAGCGCGGCCGCGGCCGCCTCGTCGTAGGCGAGGCGCTCGGGCGGGGCGTCGTGGGCCAGCACGAACACGTACTCGGCCTCGACCGCCGCGAAGCCGCCGGCGAACACCGGGACGTCGAGGCGGGCGCCGTCGGTCAGCGGCCACACCGCGCGGCCGAAGATCGGGCCGACCAGGCGATCGTCGCCGGCGGCGTCGCGGCGCGCGGGGGCGATGTAGCCCACCTTCCAGCCGGCGAGGGTGTCGGGCCAGCGCGCGATGGCCTGGTCCTGGATGGCGTAGCCGGCCGCGAGGGTGGCCGGCACGCGGCCCGGGAACCCGGGCAGCGCGCGGGCCGCGCGGCGGGCACCGACGAAGGCCTCGGCGATGGCCGCGGCGTCGGCCGCGGCGGCGTGGGCAGGACCCGACGGGGATGTGCTCAAGCGTGGCTCCTCGCCGCGTGGCCAGGGAGGGTGGACGGGGCCCGGCACTAGGCAATCCGGGCAGGCACTTGGTATAGAGGAAACCGGTGTCATATGCAATGTCCCGGGCCAGCCGGGCGTCGTGTTGCACCATGCCGCCAGCCCGCCCGCCGCCCCGGAGACACCGATGCCCCGCCCCTCGCCCGCCCGTCCGCCCCGCCTCGCCCCGCTCGCGCTGCTGCTCGGCGCCCTGTTCGCCGCCGGCGGGCTGCAGGCGGCGCCCGGGGACGCCGCGGCGGGGTCGCCGGCGGCGGCCGCCGACGCCCGCCCGCTGGCCTTCCCCGGCGCCCAGGGCTGGGCGGCGCACACCCCCGGCGGCCGCGGCGGCCGGGTCCTGCGCGTCACCACCCTCGCCGGCGAGGGGCCGGGCTCGCTGCGCGAGGCGCTCGAGGCCGAGGGCCCGCGCATCGTCGTGTTCGAGGTGGCGGGCGTGATCGACCTGGGGCGCCGCGAGCTGCGCATCGAGGACCCCTACCTGACGATCGCCGGGCAGACCGCGCCGAACCCCGGCATCACGCTGATCCGCGGCGGCCTGGTCATCGCCACCCACGACGTGGTGGTGCGCCACCTGCGCGTGCGCCCGGGCACCACCGGCCTGCCCCGGCGCGCCGGCGTCGACTTCGACGCCATCACCACCCTGCGCGGCGCGCGCGACGTCATCGTCGACCACTGCTCGCTGACCTGGGCCACCGACGAGAACCTCTCGGCCTCCAGCACCCGCTTCGACGGCGAGACGCCCGAGGACTGGATCGCCAACGCCTCGCGGCGCATCACCTTCTCCAACAACCTCCTCGCCGAGGGCCTCGCCGACGCCACCCACGCCAAGGGCGAGCACTCCAAGGGCAGCCTGATCCACGACCACGTCTCCGACGTGCTCATCGTGGGCAACCTCTACGCGCACAACTATGAGCGCAACCCGCTGTTCAAGGGCGGCGCGCGCGGGCAGGTGCTCAACAACCTGATCTACAACCCCGGCCAGCGCGCGGTGCACTACAACCTGATCGCCGAGGAGTGGCTGGGCCGCACGCCGGTGGCCGAGGGCGAGGTGGTGGTGCGCGGCAACGTGATGCGCGCCGGGCCCGACACCGAGGACCTGGCCTTCTTCATGGCCGGGGGCTCGGGCGACCTGCGCCTGTACAGCGAGGACAACCTCGCGGTGGACCGCGTGGGCCGGCCGCTCGACCAGCTCGGTCGCTACACCACCGCGCCGATCCGCATCACGACGCCCGCCGAGGCCCCGGCGCTGCCGTTCGGCGTGGTGCTGCGGCCGTCGTCCGAGGTGCAGGACGCGGTGGTGGCGAACGCCGGCGCCCGGCCCTGGGACCGCGACGACATCGACCGCCGCATCCTCGCCGACGTGATCGAGGGCCGGGGCGCGATCATCGACCACGAGGACGAGGTGGGCGGCTATCCGGTGGTGGAGCCGGTGCGCCAGGCCTTCGTCGAGGCCGACTGGGACCTCGGGACGATGGAGCCGCGGCGCCCGCTGCCGCGGCGCGCGCCGCTGCGCTGACCGGCGCGCCGGCGGACCCCGCACACGACGACGCCCGGGCTCGCGCCCGGGCGTCGTCGTTCCGGCGATGGCGCGCGACGGCCGGCTCGGGGGAAACCGGCCGCCGCGCCCCGGCTCAGAAGCGGTAGCGCACGCCGACCATGTACTGCCGGCCGGTGTGGTGGTAGACCGAGGCGCGATCGCCCACCGAGTCGACCCACTGGTCGGCGTACTCGTCGGTGAGGTTGAGGCCCTCGAGGCTGAGCTCGAGCTGCTCGCTGACCTTCCACGACGCCGAGGCGTCGAAGGTGGTCGTGGCCTTGGTGCCCTCGACGTCGGCGCCGTTGCGGCCCGGCACGGTGGTCAGGTAGTCGTCGCGGTAGGCCGCCGAGACGCGGGCCGAGAAGCGCTCGCCCTCGTAGTACAGGGTGGCGTTGTAGGCGTTCTCGGACAGGCCGGTGAGGTCGGTGCGCAGCGAGTTCGCGCCCGCCGCGGTGACGTACTGGATGCTCGACTTCACGAAGGTGTAGTTGGCCTGCACGCCCAGGTTCGACCAGCGGCCCGGCAGGCCGCTGAAGGGCTGCTGGAAGCTGATCTCGACGCCGCTGAGCTCGCCGCCCGGGGTGTTGACCGGGATGTTGAACTGGAAGTCGTCGGTGGGCAGCGCGCCGGTGCCGTCGAGCAGGCTGTCGGGCAGGCCCGAGGTGTTGAAGGGCCGGGTCTCGCGCGAGGTCTGCACGAAGGTGTCGATGTCCTTCCAGAACAGGCCCACCGCCAGCACCGACTCCTCGGCGAAGTACCACTCCGCGCCGACGTCGAGCGTGGTGGCGCGGAACGGGTTGAGCAGCGGGTTGCCGCCGTTGATCACGCGGTTGCCGCCGCTGACGTTCACGGTGACGCCCGGGGTGACGTTGCCCAGGCCCGGGCGCGCCATCACCTTCGCGGCGCTGAAGCGCAGCAGCAGCGAGTCGGTGACGTCGGCCACGAGGTTCAGCGAGGGCAGGGTGTCGGAGTAGTCGCGCTCGACCGTGGTCAGCACGGGCAGGCCGCCGACCACCGAGAAGCCGGTGCTGGTCTGGTCGGTCTTGACGTGGCGCACGCCGACGTTACCCGTGATGGGCAGGCCCGCGAGCTCGGTCGAGAAGTCGGCCTGCAGGTACATGCCCAGCGCGTCCTCGCCGACGCTGCGGTTGTTGCCGCGCACGCTGGCGACGCTGTCGGAGACGCTGAAGCTGCCGGAGTTGGAGTAGATGTCGAACAGCCGCGCGAACGCGTCGACGTCGGGGATCAGCCAGGTGCCCTGGTTGCCCGGCACGTTGATGCCGTACAGGCCGATCAGGCGGGTGAGGTCGGCGAGCGTGGTGCCGGCGGGCAGCGCGGGCACGACGAGCTCGGAGGCGCGCCGCGACTCGAAGGAGTCGAAGCCGTACTCCTTGTACTGCACGCCACCGCGCAGGGCGAACACGTCGGTCATGTCCCAGGCGAAGTCGAGCTGGGCCACGTCGTAGGTGTTGTCGACGGCCTGCGGGCGCAGGCGGATCTCGGACACGCCGTTGGCGAAGGTCCACTGGCTGGGGTCGGTGACGTCGAAGCCGTTGTTGATCACCGGCAGGCGGTTGTTGCCGCGGTAGTCGTAGGAGTAGCCCTGGACGTTGAGGCGGTCCATGGTGATCGTGGTCTGGATCGGGTTGTCGAATTTCGACTCCGCGCGGCCGATCGCGCCGCTCATGCGGAAGACATCGCTGAAGCGGTGGCTGCCGGAGAGCGAGAGCTGGGTGAAATCGGTCTCGAGCTCGTCGTAGCGGGCCTCCGAGCGCACGTCGACGTTGTTGAACACGCCGTAGATCAGGTTGCCGTTGGCGTCCACCGCGCCGTCGAGCACCACGGTCTGCGGCTTGCCGGTGCCGGTGCGGCTGAAGCTCAGGCCGTTGAGGAAGCTCTCGGTGCGGGTGGCGTCGAGGTTGGCGTGCAGGACGTCGAAGAGGATCTCGGTGTCCTCGGTCGGCCGGAACTGCAGCGCGCCGGTGATGCCGAGCCGCTGCTGGTCGTGCTCGAACACGCCGTAGCGCGGGATGCGCGGGTGGAAGGTGTTGGCGTCGAGCGCCGGGGTGTAGGGCGAGGTCGGGCTGAAGCCGCCGCTGGAGTTGCCACGGTCCCAGCGCACCGTGCTGTGGCCCTCCTCGATCAGCCGGCGCTCGGTGTAGGCCACCGAGAGCAGGGCGCCGAAGCGGTCGTCGGCGAAGGTGTTGGAGAGCAGGAAGGAGGCGCGCGGGTCGGTGTCGCCGCCGAGGTCGTTGTAGCCCAGCTGGCCGCCGGCGACGAAGGTGAAGCCGTCGTAGTCGAAGGGCCGCGCGGTCTGCAGGTCGACGGTGGCGCCCAGCGAGCCCTCCTCGATGTTGGCCGAGGCGGTCTTGCGCACGGTGAGGCTGTTGAACAGCTCGGAGGCGAAGACGTTGAAGTCGAAGCCGCGGCCGCGGTTGGCGCCGCCGGAGCTGTCGCTGCCGCCGGTGGTGGTGAGCGCCTCGAGGCCGTTGATGCGCACGCGGGTGAACTGCGAGTCGAGGCCGCGCACCGAGATGTTGCGGCCCTCGCCGGCGTCGCGGGTGATCGACACGCCCGGGATGCGCTGCAGCGACTCGGCCAGGTTGAGGTCGGGGAAGTCGGCGATGTCCTCGGCGACGATCACGTCGACCACGCCCACCTCGGTGCGCTTGATGCCCAGCGCGCGGTCGAGGCTGGCGCGGAAGCCGGTGACCTGGACGGCGTCGAGGTCGGTCGGGTCGCCGGAGGCGTCGGCCTCGGCCTCGGAAGGGGCCGGGGCCGGCGGCGCGTCCTGGACGACGGCCGCGACGGACGCGTCGGCGTCGACCTCGGTGGAAGCGCGCGCATGGCTGGGGCTGGCGTAGAGCGCCATGCAGATGGCGGTCGCGAGGACGGCCACGAGCGGGCCCTGCGGGCCGCGTTGGTTCGACTTCATGCTGGTTCCCCTCCCGAGGATGAGTTTGGACCGGTCTGTGCCGATTCGCTGGAAGTTTGACACCGGTATCATCCCGTGGCGGGATCCCGCTGACACCGGTGGCCAACCAACCGTAGCAGAGAATATCCTCGTCCGCGACAACCCCCCTCCCCGCCGGGCGGCGACTCCGCCCCCGCACCGCCCCGGCCCCGCCCGCCGCCCCTGCAAGGACTCCAGATGGCCACCCGCTTCGTGTGTTTCGGCGAACTCCTGCTGCGCCTCGGCGCGCCCGGCCGCGAAGCCCTGCTGCAGACGCCGCGGCTGGAGGTGCACGTCGGCGGGGCCGAGGCGAACGTGGCCGTGGCCCTGGCGCGCTTCGGCCACGAGGCCGCGCAGGTGGGCGTGATCGCCGACAACGCGCTGGGCGAGGCCGCCGCCGGCGAGCTCCGCCGCCAGGGCGTGTGCACCCGCGGTCTGCGCCCGGCGCCGGGCCGGCTGGGGCTGTACTTCCTGTCTACCGGCGCGCTGCAGCGCCCCAGCGCGGTGCTCTACGACCGCGCGGGCTCGGCCTTCGCCGAGGCCGACCCGGCCGGCTACGACTGGCGCGCGCTGCTCGCCGGCGCCGACTGGCTGCACCTCTCCGGGGTCAGCCCCGCGCTCGGCGAGCGCGCGGCGCGGGCCAGCCTGGACGCGGCCGAGGCCGCGGTGGCGCAGGGGGTCAAGGTGTCGTTCGACGGCAACTTCCGGCCCAGCCTGTGGGCCGCCTCGGGCGGCGACGCCCCCGGGCTGCTGCGCCGGCTGATGGCCTGCGCCGACCTGCTGTTCGCCGACCACCGCGACATGGCGGTGGTGCTGGGCCTCGAGACCCCGCAGGCCACGCCGGAGGCGCGCGTGGCCGCGGCCGCGGACGCCGCGTTCGCGGCCTTCCCGCGCCTGCGCCGCCTGGCCACCACGCTGCGCGAGACCCGCAGCGTCGACGAGCACGTGCTCTCGGCGCGCCTGCACCACCGCGACGGCGGCGCCCACGGCGCGGGGCCGATCGCGCTGGCGGGGATCGTCGACCGCATCGGCGGCGGCGACGCGTTCGCGGCCGGCGTCCTGCACGGCCTGGCCACCGGCCGCGACGACGCGGAGGCCCTGGCGCTGGGCCTGGCGGCGGCCGCGCTCAAGCACTCGCTGCCCGGCGACGCGCTGGCGCTGCCGGCGTCCGAGGTCGAGGCCCTGGCCCAGGGGGGGCGCCTCGATGTCCGCCGCTGACGCCGGGCTGCGCGCCCGCCTGCGGCTGAGCCCGGTGATCCCGGTGTACTCGCCCGGCGGCGTCGACGAGGCCGTGCAGGTGGCCGGCGCGCTGGTGCGCGGCGGGCTCGCGGTGGTCGAGGTGACGCTGCGCAGCGCGATCGCCCTCGACGCGCTGCGCGCGATCGTGGACGCGGTGCCAGGCGCCGTCGTCGCCGCCGGCACCGTGCTCGAGCCCGCCCAGCTCGAGGCCGCGCGCGCCGCGGGCGCGGCGTTCGCGGTGTCGCCCGGGGCCACGCCGCGCCTGCTCGATGCCGCCCGCGAGGGCGCGCTGCCGCTGCTGCCGGGCGTGGCCACCGCCTCGGACCTGATGCGCGGCCTCGAGGCCGGGCTCGACACCTTCAAGCTGTTCCCGGCCGAGGCGATCGGCGGGCTCGAGCTGCTGAAGGCCTTCGCCGGCCCGTTCCCCGGCGTGCGCTTCTGCCCCACCGGCGGGATCACGCCGCGGCGCGCGGCCGACTACCTCGCGCAGCCGAACGTGCTGTGCATCGGCGGCTCGTGGCTGACCCCGCGCGCGCTGCTGGCGGCGCACGACTGGGACGCGCTGGAGGCGCTGGCGGCGGAGTCGGCGCGGCTGGCCCGCGGCGGGGTGCCGGCGGGCGCCGGGGCGCGCGCCACGGGGCAAGCTCAGTCCAGCCGCGGCCAGGTGCTGGCGTCGAGCGTCTCGCGGTAGCCGTGCCAGGCCGCGTAGGCCAGCCACGGCATCACCAGCGCCAGGCCGAGGAACGCGGTCGCGAAGCCCAGCCCGGTCAGCACCGCGATGATCAGCGCCCACTGCGCCAGCACCGCCTTGTTGCGCAGCACCGCGTGCACGCTGCTGACCCCGGCGGTGACCATGTCGACGTCGCGGTCGGCGATCATCGGCAGCGCGAACGCGGCGATCGCGAACGTCAGCGCGGCGAACACCGAGCCGGCCAGCGAGCCGAACGCCAGGAACTCCACCAGCGTGCGCCAGTCGCCGTCGACCACCGGCACCAGGGCGCTGACCAGCATGCCCGCGCGCGACCACAGCAGCAGGATCACCAGCTGCGCCAGCGCGTACACCCCGGCCTGCCCGGCGACGCGGCGGGCGAGGGTGAAGCTCTGCCGCAGCGCGGGGCGCTCGCCGCGCTCGAACGCGCGGCTCACGCAGTACAGCCCCACCGCGATCAGCGGCGCGATGAACACGAAGCCCGACAGCAGCGTCGCCAGCAGCGCGAAGCGCCCCAGCGACCAGGCCAGCGCGGACACCGCCACGCTGACCACCACGATCACCGCGCCGAACAGCAGGCTCAGCCCGGGCGCGCGCCGGTAGTCGCGCCAGCCGGCGCGCAGCCAGCGCCACGGCGCGCGCGCGTCGAGCTCGGCGCAGGGGACGACGAAGGGACGGGCATCCTCCGGCGGCTCGGGTGGCGTGGCGTCGACCATGGCCCCTCCCCGGGCGTGGCGTCGCGCCGAGCGTAGCAGCGCGGGCGGATTGACCGCGCGCGAGGCGCCGCCGAGGATCGCCGCTCGCCGCCCCTCTTCCGGACCGCCCGCATGACCGAGCCCTCGCGCCGCCCGCTGCGCACGCACCTGCTGGCCTTCGGCGCCGGGCTCGTCGCCCTCACCGGGCTGGCGATCGCCGGCGCGGCGTGGGTGGACGGACAGCGCCTGGCGGACCGCGAGGCCGACCGGCTGGCCGACCGCCTGGCCCTCGCCGCGCGCGGCGAGGTCGGCCGCCAGCTCGATCCGGCGGCCGCGCTGCTGCAGGTGCTCGCGCTCGGGCCCGGCGCACGGGGCTGGGACACGCTGGCGGGATGGCGCGCCTCGCTGCCCGCGCTCGCCGCGGCGCTGGACGCGGAGGACGCGGCGGTCGCGCTGTACGTGGGCGACGACGCGGGTCGCTACCTGACCCTGCGCCAGCTGCCGACCGCGGAGGACGCGCGGGTCTTCGCGGCGCCGGCCGGCACGGCCTGGGTGGTGCAGGCCCGCGGGGTCGCGGACGCCGGCGGCGATGCGCGCTACCTGCACCTCGACGCCGGCCTGCGGGAACGCGGCGCGGTCGACGCCCCGCGCCTGCGCGACTTCGATCCGCGCACGCGGCCGTGGTACCTGGCCGCGCGCGCCACCGACGGCATCGCGAGCGTGCCGCCCTACCGGTTCTTCAGCACCGGCCGGCCGGGCCTGTCGCTGGCGCGCGGGATCCCCGGCGGCGGCGTGCTGGGCGTCGACCTGCGCCTCGACCTGCTCGAACCGGTGCTGGCCGAGGCCGCGCGCGACAGCGGTGCGCTGCTCGCGCTGGTCGACGGCGAGGGCCACCTGCTGGCGGCCAGCCGCGGCGCGCCGGAGGGCGAGCCCGGGCCAGCGCTGCAGGCGCTGCTCGCCTCGGCGGCGGACGGCGCGGCGCGCACGACGCTCGACGGCGCCGCGCAGCGGCTGCGCCGGGTGCCCCTGGACGTCGACGCGATCCCCGGCCTCGGCCTCGTGGTCGCAGTCCCCGAGGCGCACCTGCTCGGCGACGCGCGGCGCCAGGCGCTGCGCGGCCTCGGCGTGGCCGCGCTGGCGATGCTGGCGGCGCTGGCGCTGGCGCGGCGCACCGCGGCCCGGATCGCTCGACCGCTGCAGCGCCTGCAGGCGCGCGCCGAGGCGATCCGCGGCTTCGCGTTCGCGCCCACCCCGCCGCTGCGCTCGCGGATCCAGGAGGTCGACGCGCTGGCCGGCGACCTCGACGCGCTGCGCGACACGCTCGGCCGCTTCCTCGCGCTGCTCGGGCGGGTGGCTGCGGAGCCCGACTTCGACACCCTGCTGCCGCTCGTGGCGGACGAGGCCTCGCGCGCGCTGCGGGTGCGCGGCGCGGTGCTGCGCCTCGCCGAGCCCGGCGCCGACGGCGCGGCCGGGAGCGCGGCCTGCTGGGACGGCGCGCCCGCCCCGTGGCTGCCCGCGGCGCTGGCCGCCGATGCGCGCGACCCGCGCCTGCCTGACGGCGCGCGGGTGGTGCACGCGGTGCCGCTGTCGGATCGCGGCGGCGCGCCGCTGGGCGTGCTCGAGCTCGTCGACGCCGCGCCGCTGCCCGAGGCCGCGACGCGCTTCGCCGAGGCGCTCTCGGGCTTCGCCGCGGTGGCGCTGGAGTCGCGCCGGCTGATCGCCCAGCACAAGGCGCTGTTCGAGGCCTTCGTGCAGCTGCTCGCCGACGCGATCGACGCCAAGAGCCCGCACACCGGCCAGCACTGCCAGCGCGTGCCCGCGCTGGTGATGCGCCTGGCCGAGGCCGCCGACGCCGCCACCGACGGGCCGCTGGCGGGCTACCGCCTGGGGCCCGAGCGGCGCGAAGTGCTGCGGCTGGCGGCCTGGCTGCATGACTGCGGCAAGGTCACCACGCCGGAGTACGTGGTCGACAAGGCGACGCGGCTGGAGACCCTGCACGATCGCATCCACGAGGTGCGGACCCGCTTCGAGGTGGCCAAGCGCGAGCGCGAGCTGGCCTGGCTGCGCGCGCGGCTCGACGGCCACCCCGAGCCGGGCGGCGAGGCCGCGCTGGCCGCCGACCTGCGCGCGCTGGACGAGGACTTCGCCTTCGTCGCCGCCTGCAACCGCGGCGAGCTGCGGATGGACGAAGCGTCGCTCGCGCGCCTCGACGCGATCGCCGCGCGCACCTGGACGCGCACGCTCGACGACCGCCTCGGCCTGTCGCACGAGGCGCTCGCGCGCCTCGCCGAGCAGCCGGCCGCCGCGCTGCCCGCGCGCGAGCCGCTGCTCGCCGACCGCCCCGAGCACCGCATCTCGCGCCCACCGGGCCAGGCGTACGGCGACGGCAACCGCTGGGGCTTCCGGATGCCCGTGCCCACCTGGCTGTACGACCGCGGCGAGCTGCACAACCTGCGCGTCGAACGCGGCACGCTGAGCGCGGAGGAGCGCTACAAGATCAACGAGCACATCGTGCAGACGATCCGGATGCTCGAGTCGCTGCCGTTCCCGCCACACCTGCGCGACGTGCCCGAGGTGGCCGGCGGCCACCACGAGCGCATGGACGGCCGAGGCTACCCGCGCGCGATCCCCGCCGGCACGCTGTCGCCGGAGGCGCGGATGATGGCGGTGGCCGACGTGTACGAGGCGCTCACCGCCAGCGACCGGCCCTACAAGCACGCGCATGCGCCGGACGCGGCGCTGCGGATCCTGCGCTCGATGGCCGGCGACGGCCACCTCGATCCCGACCTGGTGGCGCTGTTCGCCACCCTCGTCGAGGCGCCCGCCGCGGCCTGAGCCGCGGCGGTGCCCCGGCGCCGGGGCCCGCTCAGCCCTGCGCTGGCGCCGCGGCGGCCGCCACCGGGGCGGCCTGGCGCGCCGCGATCCAGGCGCGCACCTCGCGCTGCAGGATCGCCATCGGCAGCGCGCCCTTGGTCAGCAGCTCGTCGTGGAAGGCGGCCATGTCGAAGCGCTCGCCGAGCGCCGCGCGGGCCTCCTCGCGCAGGTCGAGGATGGTGTTCATGCCCACCTTGTAGGCCAGCGCCTGGCCCGGCATCACCAGGTAGCGCTCGATCTCGGCGGTGACGTCGGTGAGCGGCATGCCGGTCTTCTCGACCATGTAGGCGATGGCCTGCTCGCGGGTCCAGCGCTCCTGGTGCAGGCCGGTGTCGACCACCAGGCGCACCGCGCGGAACATCTCGGCCTGCAGGCGGCCGAGCTCGTCGAGCGGGGTGGGCTGGAAGCCCAGCTCCGAGGCGAGGCGCTCGGAATACAGCGCCCAGCCCTCCTGGTAGGCGGTGAACGGCAGCAGCTTGCGGAAGGTCGGGACCCCGGTGAGCTCCTGCTGGATGGTCACCTGGAAGTGATGCCCCGGGATGCCCTCGTGGTAGGCCAGGGTGCGCATCGAGAAGCGCGGGATCTCCTGCACCGAACGCAGGTTGGCGTAGAAGATGCCCGGCCGCGTGCCGTCGAAGGACGGGCTCTGGTAGTACGCGCCCGGCGAGCCGGCCTGCTTGAACTCGGGGATGCGCTCGACGATCACTGGCTGCTGCGGGCGCACGTTGAAGTACGGCCCGAGCCCGGCGTCGATGGTGTCGATGTGGGCCTGGTAGTCGGCCAGGATCTGCGCGCGGCCGGCGTCGGTGTCGGGGTAGAGCTGGTCGGGGCGCGCGGCGATCTGCAGCACGCGTTCGCCGATGGTGCCCTCGGCCAGGCCCTCGCCGACCAGGATCGCGTCCATCTCGGCCTCGATCCGCGCCACCTCCGCGAGGCCCAGCGCGTGCACCTGCTGCGGGGTCATGTCGGTGCTGGTGTGCATGCGCACGGCCCAGGCGTAGTAGGCCTCGCCGTCGGGCATCGCCCAGACGCCGTCGTTGCCGGTGGTGCGCGGCAGGAGCGCCTCGTACCAGGCGATCCACTGCTGGTAGGCCGGGTAGACCTGGTCGCGGATCGCGGCCTCGGCGCGGGCGAGGATCGCGGCGCGCTGGTCTTCCGGGATCGCGTCGCCGGCGGCCTCGAGCTGGGTGGCCAGCGCGGTGTAGAGGATGTTCGCGGTGGGCGCCTGGCCGGTGAAGCCGCGCATCTCCTCGAGCACCTTCTCGACCACGAAGGTCTGCGGGCGCAGGCCCAGCGACTCGCGGTGGCGCAGGCCCTGCATCACCTCGTCGCTGATGCGCGGGAACGCGGCCAGGCGCGCGAGGTAGTCCTCGGCGTCGCCGGCGTCGGCCACCGGGTGCTGGGTGGCGAGGAAGGTGGGCAGGTTGCTCTGGATGCCGAAGAGCTGGTTGAGCGGGGCGTTGTGGTAGCGGAAGCGCGTGCCCTCGACCTGGGTGGCGAGGAAGTACTCGAGGACGTCGTAGCTCAGCGGGTCGTTGAGCACGTCGCGGTCGTAGCCGCGCAGGGTGGCGAGGGCGTCCTCGAGCTGGCGCACGCCGCGGTCGCCGGCGGCCAGCGAGTAGTCGTCGAGCTCGTCGGTGGTCCAGTCCAGCCAGCCCGGCAGCAGGCGCATGCTGGAGATCATCTCGGGGCTGTCGACCGCGGTCTGGATGAACACGCGCTCGTAGAACACGCGCGCGCTCAGCGGGCGGAAGTACCAGCTGTGCACCGCCAGGCCGACCACGGCCAGCAGCCCCAGCGCCATCAGGCGCACGCCCCACCGCAGCAACGCTCGCATCGTCCCCGTCCCCTTCAATGGCTGAGCGGCGAGCGTAACGGAATCCACCACGACGAAGGCGCCCCGGGGGGGCGCCTTCGCGTTGGCGGCCGCGCGGGCCGCCGGGGTGGACCGCTGGGGGATCAGCGGACCTCGAGCGCGCTCGCGTCGACGCGGGCGACGCCCTCGGTCTGCTCGGCGATGCGGATCGCGATCGCGCGCACCTCCTGGCTCGGCACGTGGCCCGACAGGCTCACCACGTCGCCCTCGGTGGTGACGTCGATGTCGAACGCCTTCACCTGGTCGTCGGCGATCAGGCCGGCCTTGACCTTGGTGCTCAGCCAGCCGTCGCCCATGCTGTCGCCGGCGTCGGAGGCCGCGGCGCGGACCTGGCCGGAGGCGGTGGCCTCGTTGGCCGCGTCGCGGGCCTGGGTGCCGGCCGCGGCGACCACGAGGCGGTTGTCGACGCGGGTCACGCCGTCCACGCCCATCGCGATGGCGCCGGCGGCGTCCTTGGCGTCGCTGGAGTCGGCGCCGCCGGTCAGGGTGACCGAGCCGCCGCGGGTGTCGACGTTGATGTCGAAGCCCTGGGTGCGGGCGTCGGCCAGCAGGGCGGTCTTGACCCGGGCGGTGATCGCGGCGTCGGCGGCGCTCGCGGCCTCCTGGGCGGCGGCGTGGCCGGCCGGCAGCGCGAGGGCGACGGTGCCGCCCAGGGCCAGGGCGAGGGAGAGGGCGAGGCGCGAAGACAGCATCTGGATCTGCATGGGGAACCTCCGGTGTGGGGATGCGGGCGTCGATGGCACCGCACTGGCCCCGTTCCACGTCCCGTGCCAGACCGCGCACCTCCCGTCGGATCAAGGACTTGGCGCCGATCCGCCGCGCCCGCCGTGCAGCCTGCATGAACGCCAGCCATGCAGGCTGCACGGGCGGGGCTGGCCGGATCGTGCGCGACGCCTATGCTCGGCCTCCCCGACGGGTCTCCGCCCCGGCCGGGTCCGGGCCGCGCGGGGTTGGTGCTAGGCTCCGGCGCGCCGCCCCCGACCGAGAAGCCGCCATGTCCCGCATCGCCTCCCGCACCGTCCTGTCCCTGTCCGCCGCGCTCGCCGTCGCGCTCGCGCTGGGCGCTTGCTCGCCCGCGTCCGACGAGGCCGCCGCGCCCGCCGCCGACGCCACTCCCACCCCCGAGGCCGCGCCGGCCCCGGTCGAGGCCGCGCCCGCCGCGCCGACCCTCGAGGCCGTGATCGCCGGTGACTGGCGCAGCGCCGAGAACCGCGCGCGCGACGCCTACCGCCGTCCGCTCGAGACCCTCGGCTTCTTCGGCGTGCAGCCCGACCACACCGTCATCGAGATCACCCCCGGCGGCGGCTGGTACACCGAGATCCTCGCGCCCTGGCTGCGCGCCGGCGGCACCTACGTGGGCGCCGTGATCGACCCGGCCTCCGCCGCCAACGAGCGCGGCCGCGACTACTACGCCGGCGCGATCAGCGGCCTCGAGGCGCGCTTCACCGAGCGCCCCGACCTCTTCGACGCCGCCACGCTCGCGCGCTTCGACCCCGCCGCGCCGGTGTTCGGCGAGCCGGGCAGCGCCGACCGCGTGCTGACCTTCCGCAACGTCCACAACTGGATGATGCAGGGCCAGGCCGAGGGCATGTTCCAGGGCTTCTTCGCGGTGCTCAAGCCGGGCGGCAAGCTCGGCGTGGTCGAGCATCGCGCCAACGGCGACGTCGCCGCGGACGACCGCTCCGGCTACGTCGGCCAGGCGCAGGTGATCGCGATGGCCGAGGCCGCGGGCTTCGTGCTCGAGGAGGCCAGCGAGCTCAATGCCAACCCGCTCGACACAAAGGACTACGAGGGCGGCGTGTGGACCCTGCCGCCGGTGCTGCGCGAGGGCGAGGTCGACCGCGAGCGCTACCTCGCGATCGGCGAGTCCGACCGCATGACCCTGCGCTTCGTGAAGCCGGAGGCCGCCGCGCCGGCCGCCGACGCCGCGACCGCGACCGACACCCCCGAGGCCGCCACCCCGGCCGAGTGATGCCCCGCGCGCGCGGCGCCCGCCGCGCGCGTTCCACCCTCCCGACACCCACCACGAGGAACCCCCCGATGCGCCGTTCCCTGCTGCTCGCCTCCGCCCTGACCCTCGCCCTCGCCGCCGGCTCCGCCGCCGCCTACGAGCCGGGCACCCTCGCCCTCAACCGCCCGGTCACCGAGCGCCTGACCGCCAACGACGCCCCGGCGTCCAACGGCGGCGTCAGCCGCGACTACCGCGTCGCGCTCACCGCCGGCAGCTTCGTCATCGTCTCGGTGAAGTCCGAGGAGTTCGACACCACCGTCGAGCTGTTCGGCCCGGACCGCACCTCCAAGGGCAGCAACGACGACGGCCCGAGCGGCGGCACCGACTCGCTGCTGGTCGCCGAAGTCTCCGAGACCGGCAACTACATCATCCGCGTCGGCTCGTTCTCGGGCGGCGGCGATGCCGGCCTCGGCGCGTTCACCATCCGCGTGCTGCAGTTCGAGAACCCCTGAGCCCCGGCCGCGGCGGCCACGCGCCGCCGCCCCGCCGATGCCGCGCACGAGGCCGCCTCCGGGCGGCCTCGTCGCGTCCGGCCCCCGCGCCACCCGCCCTCCGCGCGGCTATCCTGCGCGCCTGATGCTGATCGCCTTCCACAAGCCCTACGGCGTGCTCTGCCAGTTCACCGACCGCAGCCTGCCGCCGCGGCCGACGCTGGCCGGCTTCGGCCTGCCGTCCGGCGTGTACGCCGCGGGCCGGCTCGACCACGACAGCGAGGGCCTGCTGCTGCTCACCGATGACGGCGGGCTGGCGCACCGGCTCACCGATCCGCGCCACAAGGCCCCCAAGACCTACCTCGCGCAGGTGGAGGGCGTGCCCGACGAGGCGCGGCTGGCCGCGCTGCGCGCCGGCGTCGTGCTCAACGATGGCCCGACCCTGCCGGTGGAGGCCGAGGCGGTGGACGCGCCGGCCTGGCTGGAACCGCGCGATCCGCCGATCCGCCAGCGCAAGACCGTGCCCGATGCGTGGCTGCGGCTGGTGCTGCGCGAGGGCCGCAACCGCCAGGTGCGGCGGATGACCGCGGCGGTGGGCCTGCCGACGCTGCGGCTGGTGCGGGTGGCGATCGGCGCGCACCGGCTCGACGGGCTCGCGCCAGGCGGATGGCGGCGCGAAGACTGACGCGCACGCGCGCCGTTCCCCGCCGCCCCAGCGTGATGCCGGTCGCGGAACGTGCGCCGGGCCCTGCGCACACTGCGGGCATGCGCTTCCACGACCACTTCTCCGGCCACGCCCAGGGCTATGCGGACGCGCGGCCGCGCTATCCGGCCGCGCTGTTCTCGTGGCTGGCGGCGCTCGCGCCCGCGCGCCGGCTGGCCTGGGACGCGGGCTGCGGCAACGGGCAGGCCGCGGTCGCGCTGGGCGCGCACTTCGACCGCGTGGTCGCCACCGACCCCAGCCACAGCCAGGTCGCGCTGGCCGAGCCGCATCCACGCGTGGAGTACCGCATCGAGCCCGCCGAGGATCCCTCGCTCGAGCTCGGCAGCGCCGACCTGGCCTGCTTCGCGCAGGCGCTGCACTGGATGGACCTCGAGCGGCTGGTGCCGGCGCTGCGCCGGGTGCTGCAGCCCGAGGGCGTGGTCGCTGCGATCGCCTACCAGGCCTGCACGGTCGCGCCGGACGTCGACGCCGTGTTCCGCGCGCTGCTCGAGGCGCGGCTGGGCCCGTGGTGGCCGCCGGAGCGGGTGCACGTGGACACCGGCTACCGCGACCTCCCGCTGCCGCTCGACGAGGTCCGCGCGCCGCGCTTCGCGATGCGCGAGGCCTGGCCGCTGCCGCGCTACCTCGCCTACCTGCGCAGCTGGAGCGCCTGCCAGCGCTGCCTGCGCGAGACCGGCCGCGACGAGGTCGCGGGGCTGGCCGAGGCGTTCACCGAGGCCTGGGGCGACCCCGCGCGGGTGCGCGAGGTGACCTGGCCGCTGGTGGTCCGCGCGGGCCGGCTCCGGCCCGCCTGAGGCGGCGCGCCGCTAGTCCACGTCCGCGTCGGCACCGGCCTCCGCGCCCGCCGGCGGCGGCGTCCCGTCCGCCGGCAGCAGCCTCGGCTGCGCGGCATACCAGTCGGCGGCGCCGGCGAGGGTCACCTCGCGCCCGCCGTCGCGCAGGCCGATCCCCACCCCCAGCGGCCCCAGCCGGGCGTGCAGCGCGCCCGCGTGGCCGCCGCGGTGCAGGCGCAGCCGCGCGTCGAGCGTGTACAGCCGGTTCTCGGCGTGGACGTCGTCGAGCAGCACCGCCTCGCGGCTCAGCGCCACCCGCGCCGAGGCCTGCACGCGGCCGGCGTCGACCAGGCGCAGCAGCCAGCGCGGCGTGTCCCCGCGGTCGGCGAACAGCGCGATCAGCAGGCCGAGGTCGCGCATCGCCAGCCGGACGTCGCCGGCGAAGACGTGCGCGGCGGCGGGATCGATGCGCGCCCCATCCGCGTCGGCCTCCAGCCACCAGCCCTCGACGGCGCGGCCGGCGGGCGGCGCGACGCGCACGTCGCGCAGCGCCAGGCGGCTGGGGCCGAGCGTGAAGCGCGCGGCCTCGAGGTCGCCCTCGGCCAGCGCCAGCCGCAGGTCGGCGTCGCCGTCCAGGCGCAGGCCCGCGAGGGCGAGGCCGACGTCGCGCGCGCGCAGCTCGAGCAGCCCGTCGGCGTGGCGTTCGCCCGGGCGCAGGTCCAGCGCGAGGTCGAGCCGCGCGCGCCCGGCCTCCAGCGCGACCGCGTCGCCGGGGAAGTAGAGGGTGAACACGCGCAGGTCGGGCACGGTCGCGGCGTCGAGGCGCAGGCCGAGCGCGGCGCTGCCCGGCAGCCGCGCCAGCGCGGGGTCGGCGTCGGCGAGCAGGCGCGCGTTGGCGTCGCGCAGCAGCAGCACGTCGCCGGGGCCGCGCACCGACACCGCGCGCAGCGGCAGCTGCCAGCCGCCCTCGCGCGCGGGGGCGAGGTCGGCGTCGACGCGCGCCTCGAGCACGTGGCCGGCGGCGCCCAGGCGCAGCGTGGCGTCGCGCACGGCCAGCGTGCTGTCGGGCCGCAGCGCGCCGGCGTCGATCCGCAGCGCGGCCACCACGCGGCCCTCGGCCTCCACCGACAGCCCCGGCCAGCGCGCCAGCCATGCCTGCAGCAGGCGCACCGAGGAGACCCGCAGGTTCGCATCGACATGCCCGCGCGCGTCGGCCAGCAGCGCGGGGAGATCGGGCCAGGGGACCAGCGCGGGCATCGGCAGCGCGATCGCGGCGTCGAGGATGCTCGCGGCCTCTGCCTCCGCCTCGCGCGCGTCGGCCTCGCTCGCGCCGGCGGGGTCCGCGTCGGGCTCGCGCGCGGCGTCGCCCGCCGGCGCCTCGGGCGGCGGCAGCGCGGCCGCCAGCACCAGCCGCGTGGCCGGCCCGCGCGCCGGCGCGGCGTCGGCGGGGCCCGAGGCCACGGCCGCCGCGCCGCGCCCGTCGAGGGCCTCGAGCCGAAGCGTCGCGAGGCGTCGCTCCCGGCGGCCCTCGCCCTCGTCGACCAGCAGCGGCAGCGCGAGCGAGGCGCGGCTGCCGGCCAGCACGCGCCCCCCGCGCAGGCCGAGCGTCGCGTCCAGGCGCCCGCCCGCCTCGCCGTCGCGCGCCGCGCCCGCCTCGCCAAGATCGAGGCCGGGCACGCGGCCGCGCAGCGCGGCCTCGATCGACAGCGCGTCCAGGCGCTCGCCGGCGTCGGCGTCGGCCGGCACCAGCGGTGCCAGCGCGAAGCCCCCTTCCAGCGTGGCGTCCTCGAGCAGCCGCGCCCCGTCGTCGTCGAGCGCCATCTCGCGCAGCGCAACGCGGCCATCGGCCAGCGCGACCGCGCCGCCGGCGAAGGTCTTGGCCAGGTCGACCCGCGCCTCGCCGTCGGCGCGCAGCTGCCACGCCGCGCCCCAGCGCAGCGCCAGCGGGCCGCTGGCGCGCAGGCCCGGCATCGCCAGCGTCCACGGATGGGCGCGCGCCTCCGGCGGCGCCAGCGGCGCGGCGCGCGGCGCCAGGGTCACGTCCAGCCCATGCGCGTGCACGCCGGCCAGGCGCAGCTCGCGGCGCGCCAGCGCCCACGGCGCGAACCAGGCCGACGCGCGCGGCGAGCGGGCCTCGAACGCGAGCCGCCGACCGCCGCCGCGCACCTCGACCCCCCAGGCCTGCAGCCAGCCCGGCAGCGGCGACACCGCGAACGACCAGCCGAGGTGGAAGCGCTCGGGGCGGCGGTTGATCCAGTCCTCGGTCCACGGCCCGTTGAGCGCGGCGGTGCCCACCAGCAGCCAGGCCAGCCACAGCAGGCCGAGGCGGCGCAGCCACGGCCGGCGCAGCGCGCGGCGCAGGCGCTCAGGTGCCACGCGGCTTGGCCCGGTGGGTGGCGGTGGCGGTCCAGGGATCGTCGGGCCAGGGGTGGCGCGGATAGCGGCCCTTCATCTCCTTCTTCACCTCGGGGTAGGTGCGCTCCCAGAAGCCGCGCAGGTCCTGGGTGACCTGCAGCGGACGCCCGCCCGGCGAGAGCAGGTGCAGCGTGAGCGGCACCCGGCCGTCGCAGATGCGCGGGGTGTCGGCCAGGCCGAACAGCTCCTGCAGCTTCACCGCCAGCACCGGCGGCGCGTCGTGGGCGTAGGTGATGGCGCGGTCCTGGCCGGAGGGCACGTGGATGCGCACCGGCGCGAGCTGGTCGACGCGCTGGCGCAGGCCCCAGTCCAGGCCGTGGCGCAGCGCCTCGCCCAGCTCGTCGGGCTGCAGCGCCTCGAGCCGCGTCTTGCCGGCGAACGCGGGCTTCAGCCAGGCGTCGAGGCCAGCCAGCAGCGCCTCGTCGCCGAGGTCGGGCAGGCCCAGCTCGGGCATCCACGCGCGCAGGCAGCGCAGGCGCTCGCGGAACTGGCGCTGGCCCTCGGTCCACGGCAGCGCCTCGAGGCCGAGCTGGCGCACGGCGTCCACCAGCGCCTCGGCGGCGCGCGCGGGATCGGGCCGGCCGGCCGGGCGCACGTCGATGACGATGCGGTCGTAGCGGGTCTCGCGCACCGCGCTGATGGCCTGGGCCTTCGCGTCCCAGACCACCCGGTCCTCGGTGGTGAAGCGCGCGGGGAACGCGCGCTCCAGCCGGGCCTCGTCGAGCGGCGCGGCGCGCATCACGCGCGAGTCGGCGGCCTCGAAGCGCAGCTCGCTGCAGACGATCCAGCGCTCGCCGTACAGCGCGCTGTCGTCCCAGAGCCGGGCCATGCGGCCGTTGGCGAGCTGGTAGCGGTAGGGATCCTGCGCGGACTGGCGCGCGATGCGGTCGGGGAAGGCGTGCAGCAGCACGTCGCCGAGCAGGTGGGCCGACGCCGCGGCCGGCGGCGGCGCGTCGAGGCGCAGGCGGCGGCGCCACTGCGCGCTGGCCTGGTCGATCGCGGCCAGCGCGCCGCGGTTCGCGTCGGGCGGCACGCGGCCGGCGCGGAAGGCGGCCAGCGCCTGCCAGCGCGAGGCCAGGTCGTCGCGGCGCGAGCGCAGCGGGTCGCGGGCCTCGACGAGCGCGGCCAGGTCGCAGGCCAGCGCGCGCTCGGCCGGCGCCTCGGGGGCGAGCAGCATCGCGGCCAGCCGCGGGTGCGTGCCGAGCGCCAGCATGCGCCGGCCCTCGGCGGTGAGGCGATGGTCGGCGTCCAGCGCGCCGAGCCGCTGCAGCAGCTCGCGCGCCGAGCCCAGCGCGCCCGCCGGCGGCGCGTCGACGAAGCGCAGCGCGTCGCTGCCCCAGGCCGCCAGTTCCAGCGCCAGCCCGGCCAGCTCGACCTGGGCGATCTCGGGCCGGCGCATCGGCTCGAGCCGCTGCGACTCCGGCCACAGCCGCCAGCACCAGCCCTCGGCGACGCGGCCCGCGCGGCCGGCGCGCTGGTCGGCCGAGGCCTGCGAGATCGCCACCGTCTCCAGCCGCGAGAAGCCCGAGGCCGGATCCAGCCGCGGCTCGCGCGCCAGGCCCGCGTCGATCACCAGCCGCACGCCGGGCAGGGTGACGGAGCTCTCGGCGACGTTCGTGGCCAGCACCACCCGGCGCCGGCCCTCGGGGTCCGGGCGCAGCGCGGCGGATTGCTGCTCGACGCCGAGCTCGCCGTGCAGCGGCAGCACGCGCACGTCGGCGAGCGCGCCGGCCAGCGCGCGTTCGGCGTCGAGGATCTCGCGCTGGCCGGGCAGGAACACCAGCGCGTCGCCGGGGTGCGCGGCGAGCGCGTCCACCAGCACCCGCTTGAGCTGCTGGGCGAGCGGCTCCTCGCGGCGCGCCGGCGCGTGCGCGATCGTGACCGGGAAGGCGCGGCCGGCGCTGGTGAGCCGCGGCGCGTCGAGGTGCCGGGCCAGGCGCTCGCCGTCGAGCGTGGCCGACATCACCACGATCCGCAGGTCCTCGCGCAGGCCCGCCTGCACGTCGAGCGCGAGCGCCAGGCCGAGGTCGGCGCTGAGGTGGCGCTCGTGGAACTCGTCGAACACCAGCGCGCCCACGCCCTCGAGCAGCGGGTCGTCCTGCAGCATCCGCGTCAGGATGCCCTCGGTGACGACCTCGATGCGGGTGCGCGCGGACACCTTGGCCTCGAAGCGGATCCGGTAGCCCACCAGGCCGCCGACCGGCTCGCCCGCGGCCTCGGCCATGAAGGTCGCGGCGGCGCGCGCCGCCACGCGGCGCGGCTCGAGCATCAGCACCTTGCGGCCCTGCAGCCAGGGGGCGTCGAGCAGTGCCGGCGGCACGCGGGTGGTCTTGCCGGCGCCCGGCGGCGCCTCAAGCACCAGGCGCGGGTGCGCCGCCAGCGAGGCCAGCACCTCGGGCAGCAGCGGATCGATCGGGAAGGCGGGGGCGGCGGGCGGCATCACGGCGGGCGGCATCGGCTCCGTCGGCGCGGGGCCGCGCGGATCAGGGCAGGGCGCGCATCCTACCGCGCGCGCCCCGGGCGCCGCCGCGCGCTCAGCGCACGCCGCCGCGCGGCGGGCGTCCCTGGCGCGCCGCCGGCGGGCCCTCGCCGCGCCGGCGCGGCAGCTCGAGGCGGGCGCCGCGCGGCGTCGGCAGCGGCGCGGCGAAGGTCTGCGCGTCGCGCGCGATCGCGTTGGCCTGGTCGCCGATCGCGATGAAGCCGTCGATGACCCGGGCGCCGAGGTCGAGCACCGCCACCACGCCCACCACGCCGGCCTGGCGGTCGACCCAGGGGTGGAAGCCGAACGCGCCGGGGCTGGCGATGCGCAGCGCGGCGCCCTCGGTGGTGGTGGTGATGCGCCAGAAGCCGATGCCGTAGCCCTGGCTGGGCTCGTAGGGGGTGGAGATCACCGGCAGCCCGGCGGCGCGGTCGCGCTCCATCTCGCGCAGCGTCGCCTCGGCGAGGAAGCGCTGGCGGCCGTGCAGGCCGCCGTTGGCCCACATCCGCAGCACCACGAGGTAGTCGTTGGCGGTGGAGCGCACGCCGCCGCCGATGCGCGGGTTGCTGACGTGGACGTTGCCCGGCAGGTCGGTGCCGAGGCCGTAGTCGGTGTCGCGCAGGCCGAGCGGCTGCACCACCTCGCGCTCGAACAGCACCGTCCACGACTCGCCCGTGGCCAGCTCGGCCATCCGGCCCGCGACCTGCATCGACGATCCGCCGTAGGCGAAGCCCGTGCCCGGCGCGTAGGCCAGCGGGGCGGCGAGGATCTCGCGGGCGCAGGCGTCGAGGCTGGCGAACGGGTCGGCGACGCACTCGGGCTCGCCCGCGGCCATGCCCGAGGTGTGCGAGAACAGCTGCTCGAGCCGGATCCGGCGCTTGGCGAACGGCGCGTCGGGGAAGTACTCGCCCACCGTGGAGTCCCAGCGCAGCACGCCGCGCTCCACCAGGCGCGCCAGCAGGATCGCCGACAGCCACTTGGTGCCCGACGCGATCGGCATCCGGGTGCCCGCGTCGACGTTGCCGACCGGGCGGTACAGCACCGCCTCGCCGGCGTGCTCGATCCACAGCGCCGAGCCGGCCAGGCGGAGGTCGGCGTTGAAGTCGACGAAGACATCGCCCAGCGCGCCCCAGGCCGGCAGCTCGCGGGCCTGGGCGGGCGGGGCGGCCACCGCCGCGTAGGCGGCGAGGGCGACGGCGGTGAGCAGGGCGCGCAGCGGGCGGGCGACGGCGAGGGCCATGGCGGTGGGCTCGGGGGAGGGGACCGATGCTACGGGCCTCGCCCCCGCTTCCGTCGCGCCGTCGGGCGCCCCGCGCCGCCGCCCGGCGGGAGCCGGGCGACGGGGCCGCTCAGCGGATCGCGCCGCCTCGCCGCTCGTCGCGGCCGGCGAGCAGCTTGCGCACCAGGGCCACCAGCCCGACCACCGCGATCGCCACCAGCTTCCAGCCCTTGGCCAGGAAAGCCAGCAGCGCGGCGAACAGGCCGGCCTTCTTGGCCAGCGCGCCGGTGACCAGCGCGCCCACGCCGTAGGCCGCCACCGGGTCGATGCCCTCCTGGTAGTCGGCATAGGTCTCGCCCGGATCGAAGGCCACCGCGTCGAGCAGCGCGCCCATGCCCGGCTCCACCACCGGCAGGTCGGCGGCATTGGCCACCGCGGTGAGGCTGAGGTAGCCGCGACGGCCCAGCACGCGGATGTCGTAGTTCAGCGTGTCGGCATCGGCGCCCTCGAAGCGCAGGCGCTTGGCCCAGTACAGGCGGTGCTGGGCGGCGTCGTAGCGCGGCGGCGCGGCCCAGCCGGTCAGCTCGACGGTGGGGAAGCCGGCGGCCGCGCGCTGCTCGTTCTCCGCGGCCGTGCTCTCGCGCATGTCGGCGAGGATGTCGGCGGCGTCGAGGTCGGCGGCGTCCTCGTCGCTGATGTAGCCCTCGGGGTGCCAGGTGACGATCACCGCCCAGGCGCCGTCGGCGGCCAGCGAGGGGCTGCGCGGCACGAACATGCCCAGCACGGTGGCATCGGGCGGGTTGCCCCAGAGCTGCTCGAGCACGCGGCGGGCGTCGGCAGGGCCGAGGTAGCGGTAGCCCGGCACCACCGGGATCGAGGCGCGGGCATCGCTGATCCGCGCGCTGCCGTCGTCCTGGAACACCAGGCTGGCGAGGAAGGCCTCGGCCTGCGCCTGGTAGGGATCCTGCGGCGCCTCGACCGGCGTGATGGTCGCCGGCGGCGGCGGCATCGCCGGCTTGGCCTGGGCCGTCGGCGCCACGGCGGAGGCGGTGGCGAGCACCAGGGCGAGCGAGAGGGCGAGCGGGGTCGGGCGCATGGGCCAGTCCTTGGCGGGGTTCGGGGCCACAGTATGCGGCGCGTGAAGACGCCGCGGGCCCGGGTCGGGGCCGGTGAGGCCGCTACACTGCGCGCCCCGCGGCGCCCCCGCCCCCCCCGCCCGTCCTGCGATCGCCCATGCCCCAGCCGCCCGCCCTCGTCGACATCGGCGCCAACCTCACCCACGAGAGCTTCGCCCACGACCTCGACGCGGTGCTCGCCCGCGCCGCCGCCGCCGGCGTGGCGCAGCTGGTGGTCACCGGCGCCTCGCGCGCGCACAACCCGCAGGCCGCGGCGCTGGCCGAGGCGCACCCGGGCGTGCTGTTCGCGACCGCCGGGGTGCATCCGCACCACGCCACCGAGTACACCGAGGAGTGCGACGCCGAGCTGCGCGCGCTGCACGCGCACCCGGCCGTGGTGGCGGTGGGCGAGTGCGGCCTGGACTACTTCCGCGACTTCTCGCCGCGCCACCAGCAGCGCCGCGCGTTCGAGCGCCAGCTGCAGATCGCGGCCGACACCGGCAAGCCGGTGTTCCTGCACCAGCGCGACGCGCACGACGACTTCGTGGCGGTGATGGACGCCTTCGCCGGCCGCCTCGGCCCCTGCGTGGTGCACTGCTTCACCGGCGGCGAGCGCGAGCTCGAGGAGTCGCTGGCGCGCGGCTTCTCGATCGGCATCACCGGCTGGCTGTGCGACGAGCGCCGCGGCCAGCACCTGCGCCAGCTGGCCAAGCGCATCCCGGCCGAGCGCCTGCTCATCGAGACCGACGCGCCCTACCTGCTGCCGCGCACGCTGCGCCCGCTGCCGAAGGACCGCCGCAACGAGCCGGCCTTCCTACCGCACATCCTCGAGGAACTCGCCCGCGACCGCGACGAGGATCCCGCCGCGCTGGCCGCGACCACCACGGCGAACGCGCGCGCGTTCTTCCGGCTGCCCACGCCGGAGGCCTGAGCCATGTGGATGCTCTTCAGCCTGACCACGCTGGTGCTGCTGGTGGTGGGCATTGCGCGCCGGCGCGCGCGCCGGCACTGGGATGGCGAGCGCCGCGGCGAGCTGCGGGTCGCGAGGTTCAAGGAGAACGGCCTCCGGACGACAGGACGCAAGGTCGCCCGGATCCGGGTCGGGATCGCCGTGCGTCCGGTGCTGGAGTTCGAGTGCCGTGCCGAAACCCTATTCGACGAGGTCCTCGTGCAGCTGGGCGTGGCGCAGGAGATCCAGGTGGGACGCTTCGCCTTCGACGACGCGGTCTACCTGCTGACCGACGATCCGGCGGTCTCATCCTGGCTGCGATCGCAGCCGACGCTGACGAGCCTGCTCGCGACGGCCTTCGCCGATGACGATCACACGCCGGCAAGGCTCCGGCGCGTGGTCTGCTACGACGGCCTGCTGTGGATGGAGTTCACCGGGGGCCGACGCGCCGGGCGCGAGGTCGAGGCCGTGCTGACCTACGCCGACGCCGCGCTGCGCCAGATAGAGGGCGCACTGCCCGCGACGCGACCGGCAGAGGCGACGGGGGATCGCGCACGGATCCGGGAAGCGATCGTCCTCGGTTGCTCGAGCGTGCTCGGGATCGTGACGGTGGGGCTGTTCATCCTGGTCGAGGTTCCCGGCTGGCCGGTCGTGCTCGACGAAGACACCGCGATGGCGCTGGGCTGGACCGCCGGCGCCGGACTGTTCGCGGCGCTGCTGGGCCTGACGTTCTGGCTCCTGGGACGGCGCGCGCGACTGCCGCTCGCCCTGCTGGAGGTCTGCACGGTCGGCCTCATCGGCGCGTTGGCCTGCGGGCATGGCCTGGTCCGCGATCTCAACCGGCGCCTCGACGACTCCCCGCCGCTGGGGCGCGAGGCCGTGGTGGTCGAGACGCAGCGGGAGCAGCACTCTTCCCGTGGCCGCTGGGGCAGCAGGCGGACGTACTGGCGCTACTTCGCCACGTTCGGCACGCCGGATGGCACGGGTCCGGCGTTGTCGATCAGCATCGGCATCGACGCCTTCCGCCGCTTCGAAGAGGGCCAGCGCGTGCTGCTGGTGGAGCGCGAGGGCGCGTTCGGGATCCGCTGGCTGGAGGACGTGCGGCCGGCGCCGTGAGCGCGCGGCCGCGGCTCAGCTGCGCAGGCCGATGCCGCGCTTGAGCAGGTACAGGCCCAGCCAGGTCAGCACCACCACGAAGGCGCCCATCACGGTGAAGCTGATCCACAGCGGCACGTCCGAGGTGCCCAGCAGGCCGTAGCGGAACGCGTTGACCATGTAGAGGATCGGGTTGGCGTAGCTGGCCTTCTCCCAGAACGGCGGCAGCAGGCTGACGCTGTAGAACACGCCGCCCAGGTAGGTCAGCGGCGTGAGGATGAAGGTGGGGATGATCGCGATGTCGTCGAACTTCTTGGCGTACACCGCGTTCACGAAGCCCGCCAGCGCGAAGATCGTCGCGCCCAGCAGCACCGTGGCCAGCGTGACCAGCGGGTGCGGGATGCGCACGTGGGTGAAGCACATCGCGATCAGCAGCACGATCACGCCCACCATCAGGCCGCGCAGCACCGCGCCGCCGACGTAGCCGCCCAGGATCACCCAGTTCGGCAT
Organism: Lysobacteraceae bacterium; assembly: GCA_051859045.1. Taxonomy (GTDB): domain Bacteria; phylum Pseudomonadota; class Gammaproteobacteria; order Xanthomonadales; family Xanthomonadaceae; genus JBHYGK01. The sequence goes on from JBHYGK010000020.1 coordinate 39,460, forward strand.
CGGGCTCACCAGCAGCTCCTCCACGTGGCGGCCGAACTTGGCGCCGAAGAAGCTCGAGCTGATGTTGCCGTAGGCGTTCTGGATGACGCTCATCATGACCAGGCCGGGCACGATGAAGTCCATGTAGTCGTAGCCGCCCATCTGCCCGATCCGCGAGCCGATCAGGCCGCCGAAGATCAGGAAGTACAGGGTCATCGTGATCGCCGGCGGGACCAGCGTCTGGCCCCAGATGCGCAGGATGCGCGCGACCTCGCGGCGGATGATGGTGTGGAAGGCGACGAGGTCGGGGTGGCGGGCGGCGCTCATGCGCGGGTCTCCTGGGCGGCGGCCTTCGTGGTCGCGGCGGCGGCCTCGGCATTCGCCGGGCTGGCGCCCTCCGGCCCGCCAGCCGGCGCGGTCATGCGCACGAACAGCTCCTCGAGGCGGTTGGCGGTGTTGCGCATCGAGCGCACGCGGATCCCGGCCTCGCCGAGCGCGGCGAACACGCGGTTGAGGTCCATCGCGCGCGGCATCTCCAGCGACAGCGTGTGGCCGTCGGTGGCGGCGAGCGTGGCGCCGTCGATCACCGGCAGCGTGGCCGGCAGGTCGCCCTCGACGTCGAGCACGAAGCCCTCCACGTCGAGCTTGGCCAGCAGCGCCTTCATCGGGCCCTGCTCGACGATCCGGCCGCGGTCGATGATCGCGAGGTTGCGGCAGAGCGTCTCGGCCTCCTCGAGGTAGTGCGTGGTGAGGATGATCGTGGTGCCGAGCTCGTTGATCTGCTTGAGCGTCTTCCACATGCCGCGGCGGATCTCGATGTCGACGCCGGCGCTGGGCTCGTCGAGGATCAGCAGCTTCGGCTCGGTCATCATCGCGCGGGCGATCATCAGCCGGCGCTTCATGCCGCCGGAGAGCGTGCGGCTCATCACCTGCGCCTTCTCCCACAGCTGCGCCTCGCGCAGCACGCGCTCGGCGCGCTCCAGCGCCACCGCCCGCGGCACCCCGTAGAAACCGGCGTAGTTGACCAGGATGTCGAGCGGCTTCTCGAACATGTTGAAGTTGATCTCCTGCGGCACCAGGCCGATGGAGCGCATGGCCGCGGAGCGGTCGGCGGCCAGGTCGATGCCGCAGATCCGCACCTCGCCGGCGCTGGGGTTCACCAGCGAGCTCACGATGCCGATCAGGGTGGACTTGCCGGCGCCGTTGGGGCCGAGGAGGGCGTAGAAGTCGCCGGGCTGGACCTCGAGCGAGATGCCCTTCAGGGCCTCGGTGCCGTTGGCGTAGGTCTTGCGCAGGTCGCGCACGCGCAGGGCGGGCGCGCCGGGATCGGTGGTGGTCATGGGGCGGGCATCCAGGGCACCGGCGGGGCCGGCGCGAGCGACGCTAGTATATCGGCCATGTCGACCCTGCCCCTCGTCCTCGCCTCCCGCCGCTTCCTCGCCCCGCGCGTGCTCGAACTCGGCCTCGCCCGCGCCGACGGCGCCCCGATCGCCTTCGTGCCCGGCCAGTTCCTGCAGCTGCACCTGCCGGGCCCGGACGGTGCGTTGCTGCGGCGCAGCTACTCGATCCTCGACCAGGCCTCGCCGGCGGACGTGGTGCACGTGGCGATCAGCCTGGTGCCCGGCGGCCTGGCCAGCACCCTGCTCGAGCCGCTGGAGCCGGGCGCGGTGCTGCAGGGCGGGGCGCCGATGGGCCGCTTCCACCTGATGCCGGGCGACGCCAACCGGCGCTACCTGCTGCTGGCCACCGGCACCGGGGCCAGCCCGTTCCACGGGATGCTGCCCGGCCTGGCCGAGGCCATCGCGCGGCGCGACGCGCGGGTGGTGATCGCGCACGGGGCCCGCACCCGCGCCGAGCTGCTTTACCGCGAGGCCTTCGAGGCCTTCGCGGCGGCGCATCCGGGGCACGTGCGCTACCTGCCCTGCACCTCGCGCGAGCCGGCCGACGCGGCGGCCTGGGCGGATGCCCGGGGCGGCCACGTCCAGGACGCGCTGGAGGCCCTGGCGCCGGACCCGGCCGGCGACATCGCCTACCTGTGCGGCAACCCGGCCATGGTCGACGCCGGCTTCGAGGCGCTGAAGGCGCGCGGCCTCGGCCTGGCCCAGCTGCGGCGCGAGAAGTACATCAGCCTCAAGTGAGGCCGGCCGCCGCGGCCCCGACCCCTGCCTGATGTCACATCTGGCGGTGACGGCCGTCTGCTAGCGTGATCCCACACCGACTGGAGGACACGCGGATGCGCATCGCACCCCTGGGCCTGGCGCTCGCCGCCGCGCTCGGCACCATCCCCGACGCCGCGGCCGCGCGCCTGGGCTCGATCGAGTTCCACCCCTGCACGCTGCAGGCCCCCGGCATGCCGGTCTCGGTCGAGGCGCAGTGCGGCACGCTCGAGGTGCCGGAGGATCCGGCCGCCCCCGAGGGCCGCCGCATCGCGCTGGCGCTGGCATGGATCCCGGCCAGCGGCGAGGCCCAGCCCGACCCGGTGGTGATGATCGCCGGCGGCCCCGGCCAGAGCGCGCTGGAGTCGTATCCGGGCGTCGCCTCGGCCTTCGCCGACATCCGCAAGAACCGCCACGTGCTGCTGGTCGACCAGCGCGGCACCGGCGGCTCGAACCGTCTGGCCTGCGACCTGGAGGAGGGCGAGAACCCGTTCGCCGGCGCCGCCGAGCCGACCGCCGAGGACGCGGCCGCGTTCGCCACACGCTGCCGCGACCAGCTCTCGGCCAACGCCGACCTGCGCCTGTACACCACCGGCGTCGCGATCCAGGACCTCGAGGCGGTGCGCGTCGCGGTCGGCGCGCCGACGCTCAACCTGGTCGGCATCTCCTACGGCACCCGCGTGGCCCAGCAGTTCGCCGCGCGCTACCCCGGCAGCGTGCGCAGCCTGGTGCTCGACGGCGTGGCGCCCAACGACCTGGTGCTGGGCAGCGAGTTCGCGCTGCGGCTCGAGGACTCCCTGCGCCTGCAGTTCGCGCGCTGCGCCGAGGACGCCGCCTGCCGCGAGCGCTTCGGCGACCCGCGCGAGACCCTCGAGCGCGTGCTCGCGCTGGCCGCCGCCGGCGAGACGGTGGTGCGCTACCGCGACCCGGTCACCGCCGAGCCGCGCGAGGAGACCCTCACCCGCGGCCACGTCGCGACGCTCGCGCGCATGTACGCCTACCAGCCCATCGCCTTCGCGACCCTGCCGCTGGCCCTGCACGAGGCCGCCGAGGGCCGCCCCGAGACGCTGATGGCGCAGGCGCGGATGATCACCGGCCAGCTCGGCGCCTCGATCGTGCACGGCATGCAGCTCTCGGTCGTGTGCGCCGAGGACGCGCCGGAGCTGGTGGCCGATCCGGCCGCCGAGGGCACGGTGCTGGGCAACGACTTCGCCCGCTTCATCGCCGCGCAGTGCGCGGTGTGGCCGGCGGGCGAGCGCGCGGCCGAATTCCGCGCGCCGCTGGCCACCGACGTGCCGGCGCTGCTGTTCTCCGGCGAGTTCGACCCCGTGACCCCGCCGTCCTACGGCGAGCGCGTGGCCGCCTCGCTGCCCCGGGGCCGCCACCTGGTGCTGCGCGGCCAGGGCCACAACGTCTTCGGGGCCGGCTGCGCGCCGACGCTGATGGCGCGCTTCATCGAGACCACCGATGCCGCCGCGCTCGACGCCGGCTGCCTCGACCAGCTCGTCTACACGCCGCCCTTCACGGGCTACCACGGCTGGGAACCCTGAGGACACCGCCATGATCACCTGCAACGACCTGCACAAGCAGTTCAAGACCAAGTCGGGCGTGGTCAAGGCCGTCGACGGCGTCAGCTTCACGGCGCGCGACGGCGAGATCACCGGCCTGCTGGGCCCGAACGGCGCCGGCAAGACCACCACGCTGCGGATGCTCTACACGCTGATGAAGCCCGACCGCGGCGCGGTCACGGTGGACGGCCACGACGCGTGGAAGGAGGCCGACGCGGTGCGCCGCAAGCTCGGCGTGCTCCCGGACGCGCGCGGCGTCTACAAGCGCCTCACCGCGCGCGAGAACATCGCCTACTTCGGCGAGCTGCACGGCCTCGACCGCGCCACCATCGCCGCGCGCACCGCGGCGCTGTCGAAGGCGCTGGACATGGACGCGATCCTCGACCGCCAGACCGAGGGCTTCAGCCAGGGCCAGCGCACCAAGACCGCGATCGCCCGCGCGCTGGTGCACGACCCGCGCAACGTCATCCTCGACGAGCCCACCAACGGCCTCGACGTGATGACCACGCGCGCGATGCGCGGCTTCCTGCAGCAGCTGCGCGCCGAGGGCCGCTGCGTGATCTTCTCCAGCCACATCATGCAAGAGGTGGCCGCGCTGTGTGACCGCATCGTCATCGTCGCCGGCGGCCGCGTCGTCGCCCAGGGCACCCCCGACGAACTCCGCGCGCAGACCGGCGAGGCCAACCTCGAGGATGCGTTCGTCAAGGCCATCGGCTCCGAGGAGGGCCTGCACGCATGAAGACGCTCTGGATCGTGATGCTCAAGGAGCTGCGCGACCTCTTCCGCGACCGCCGCACCGTCGCGGTGGCGCTGCTGATGGGTCCGCTGCTGATCCCGGTGATGATCCTCGGCGCCGGCTCGCTGGTGCAGAAGCGCATCAGCACCCAGATGCAGTCCGCGCTCGAGGTGCCGGTGGTCGGCGCGGAGCACGCGCCGAACCTGGTGGCCTGGCTGGGCTCGAAGAACCTCACCGTCGTCGAGGCCCCGGACGACCCCGAGGCGCGCGTGCTCGACGAGACCTACCGCGTGATCCTGCGCGTGCCCGAGGGCTTCGGCGACGCGTGGCGCGGCAGCCAGCCCGCGACGATCGAGCTGCTGTTCGACTCCACCCGCCAGGACGCGCAGATCCCGCTGCAGCGCGTGACCCGCGCGGTGAACGAGTACGGCCAGACCGTGGGCTCGCTGCGCCTGCTCTCGCGCGGCGTGAGCCCGGGCGTGGCGTTGCCGCTGCAGGTCAGCGCGCTCGACCTCTCCACGCCCGAGGCCCGCGGCGGCCAGATCGTGGGCAGCATCCTGGCCTACCTGCTGATCCTCTCGGGCTTCCTCGGCGGCGCCTACCTGGTGATGGACGCCACCGCCGGCGAGCGCGAGCGGCAGTCGCTGGAGCCGCTGCTGGCCACGCCCGGCAGCCGCGGCGCGATCATGAGCGGCAAGATCGCGGCGGCCTGCGCGTTCGGCATGCTCACGCTGCTGTTGATGCTGCTCGCCTTCGGCGTGAGCATGCAGTTCGGCCCGGCGGCGGCGCTGCGCCTGGACGCGTCGTGGGTGTCGGTGGCGCTGCTGCTGCTGGTGCTGCTGCCGATGGTGATGCTGGGCACGACCCTGCTGACCCTGATCTCGGCCAGCGTGAAGTCGGTGAAGGAAGCGCAGAGCTACATGAGCATCCTGATGCTGCTGCCGATGCTCCCGACCATCCTGCTGATGCTCAACCCGGTGAAGACCACCACCTGGATGCTGGCCACGCCGTTCCTGGCCCAGAACCAGCTGATCATCCGCGTCACCCGCGGCGAGGCGATCACCGCGACGGAGTGGGCGATCTACCTCGGCGCCAGCGTGGGCCTGAGCCTGCTGGTCTGGCTGGCCGCGTCGCGGCTGTACCACCGCGAGTCGCTGGCGATCTCGGGCTGAGGCCCGGCGCGGCCCCGCGGGGTCGCGCGAGGCCGGACACGCGAAGGGCCCGACCTCACGGTCGGGCCCTTCGTCGTGGTGGGCCCCGGCGCGGGGCCCGCGGCCGGCCTTACTGGCCGTCCATGCTGAAGCCGATCGTGCGGCGGCCGGTGACCGGCTCGCCCGGCGGCTCGAAGCGCCAGCGGCGCACGGTGTTGATCACCTCGCGGTCGAAGGCGCCGCGGGGCTCGGCGCGCAGGATGCGCACGTCGCTGACGCTGCCGTCGGCGGCGACCGTGAACTCGAACTCCACCTCGCCCTGCAGGCCGCGGCGATACGCGGCCGCGGGGTAGGTCGGCTGCGGCGTGCTGATCGCGCGCGGCAGCTGGCCCGGCGCGCGGGTGGGCGCCGGCGGCGGGGCCGGGGTCGGCGCCGGGGCGGCGACGACCGGCTCGGGCTCCGGCTCGGGTTCCGGCTCGACGACGGCCGGGGCCGGGGCGGGCTCCGGGGCGGGCGGCGGGGCGGCGGCGGCGGTCGCCGCGGCCTGGGCGGCGGCGGCGGCCGCGGCCTCGGCGGCGACGCGGCGCTGCTCCTCGGCCTCCTCGCGGCGCTCGGCGTCGGTCTCGGCGCGCTCGATCGCGGACTGGATGCGCGGCAGCGCCGGGGCGCTCTCGTCGGTGGCGCTCATCAGCGCGTACAGGCGGCGCGCCTCGTCGAGCTCGTTGCGGGCGATCGCCTGCTCGGCCGCGATCAGCGCGTACGGGAACAGGTCCATCAGCGCGCCGTTGACGCTGGCGTCGTCGGGCGCCTGCTCGCGCAGGGCGAGGTAGTAGGCGATGGCGTTGTCGCCGGCGGGGGCGTACAGGCGCTGGTCGCGCAGGGCCTGGCTGGCGGCGGTGCGCAGGTCGGCCTCGCTCATCGCGGCCAGCGCGTCGGTGACGGCCGGCTCGGGCTCGGCCGGCGGCGTGACGACCGCGTCGGGCGCGGGCGCCTCGGCGGGGGCCGGGGCGCTGGCCTCGGTGGCGGCCGGCGCGGCGGCGGGCTCGGCGGCGTCATCGCCACCGCACGCGGACAGCGCGAGGGCGGCCAGCAGGGCCACGACCAGGCGCGCAGGAGTCAGGACACGCGGGGAGGCCCCGTTGGCGTGGTTGGAGTGCATCGGCTCGTTTTCCCCCTGGGTGAGGGTGTAAAGACAAGCCACTTTGGCCCGAATGTCAACCTGAATCCGTTGTCGAGGCCCCCGGGGCGCCCTGCTCAGCGGGCGTCGGGCAGGCGGAAGCGCAGCGTGCGGCGCACCCGGACCGGGGCCGGCAGCGGCTCGAAGCGCCAGCGCGCCACCGCCGCGATGGCCTCGCGATCGAACACGTCGGGCGGCGTGGCCGACTCCACCTCGACGCCGCTGACCGCGCCGTCGGTGCCCACGGTGAACATCAGCCGGACTTCGCCCTCGATCCGCCGCCGCTGCGCCTGCGGCGGGTAGCGCGGCGCCGGGGTGGCGATGGGGCGCGGCTCCTGCGGGGGTGCGGACGGAGGCGCGGCGGGGGGCGGCGCGGGGGTCGGGGTCGGCGCTTGCGTGGGCGGCGAGGCGGGCGGCGGCGTCGCGGCGACGGGCTCCGCGGCGGGCGCGGGGGCGGGCGCGGGCGCGGGGGACGGAGC
>JBHYGK010000021.1:0-40921 GCA_051859045.1 Lysobacteraceae bacterium
CGCGCGCGGCTTCCACCGCCGCGTTCAGCGCCAGGATGTTGGTCTGGAACGCGATGCCGTCGATCACCGAGATGATGTCGGCGATGCGCTTGGAGCTGGCCTCGATCTCGCCCATGCGCAGCACCACCTGGCCCACCACCGCGCCGCCCTGGCCGGCCACCTCCGTGGCGCCGATGGCGAGCTGGTTGGCCTGGCGCGCCGAGTCGGCGTTCTGCTTCACCGTCGAGGTCAGCTCCTCCATCGAGGCGGCGGTCTCCTCGAGGTTGGCGGCCTGCTGCTCGGTGCGCGCGCTGAGGTCCGCGTTGCCCGACGCGATCTCGCCGGCCGAGGTGTTGATCGCCCCGGCCACCTGCTCGATCTGGCCCAGCACCGCGCCCAGCTGCTCGGCGGCGGCGTTGGCGTCGTCGCGCATCTGCCCGAACACGCCGCGCAGGTCGGCGCTCGAGCGCACCGTCAGGTCGCCCGCGGCAAGCGCGGCGAGGATGTTCTGCACCTCGTGGATGCCCGTGGAGCTGGCCTCGAGCAGGCCGTTCACGCCGCGCGCGAGCTGCAGGAAGAAGCCCTGCTTGCCGGCCTCCGGGATGCGGCCCGCCAGGTCGCCCTGCGCCGCGGCGCTGACGATGCGGCCCACTTCCTCCTCGACCGCCATCTCGAGGGTGCGGTCGACCCAGTCGATCATCGTGCCGATGCGCTCGCCGTCGGCGTTGCGGATCGGCGCGAGGCTGAGCTGGTAGCTGCGGCCGCCCAGCGCCAGCGGGGCGCCGCGGACCTGGCTGAGGCCGTCGAGCGCGTCGGCGCGGAAGGCCGGCACGTCGCCGAAGATCTCGAGCGTGTTGCCGATCACCGCGCCGGTGGCGAACTCCGGCAGCTCGGCCTGGATGAGCGCCTCGGAGGCCGAGAGCAGGTCGGTCAGGGCGTGGTTGGCGTAGATGACCTGGTGGTTGGTATCGGCGATCAGCACGCCGGTGGAGGCGGAATCGAGCGCGTTGCGGATGCGCAGGTTGGCCTCGGCGACCATCCGGTCGGCTTCGATGCGCTCGCGCAGGTCGCGCTGCATGGTGCGCAGCGCGCCCATCAGCTCGCCGATCTCGTCGTTGCTGCGCACCTCGATGCGGCCGTCGAGGCGGCCGTTGGCGACCTCGTTGGCCACCTTGACCGCGCCCTTGAGGCCGCGGCTGATCATCCGCGCCACCACCAGCGCCAGCAGGATGCCGACCGCCGCGCAGACCAGCACCGCGGTCACCACCGCGCCGACCGATGCGGCGTAGGCGGTGGAGGCGCCCTCGCGGGCCTCCGCCGCGCCGGCGTCGGCGTAGTCCACCCAGGCGCCGAGCGCCTCGCTGGTGGCGGTGTACAGGGCGGTGTTGTCGCCGAGGAACATGTCGATGGCGTCGTCCTCGAAGCCCATCCCGGCCACTTCGAAGATCTCGTCGGTGGAGGCCGTGAAGGCGGTCCAGTTCTCCTCGAGCGCGACCAGGCGCGCGGCCTCGTCTTCGCTGGCGGCGTTGTCCTTCGCGGCGGCCAGGGCGGTGGAGAAGGCCTCGCTGAGCTCGGCGGTGCGGCGGGTGGCGTCCTCCTTGACCTGGTCGCTGGCGCGCATCAGGCGGCGGAAGCCCTGCTGGCGGTAGTCCGAGGCCAGCGAGCGCATTTCATTGGCGGTCTGGACGTTCGACAGCCAGCGGTTGGAGAGCTCGCCGCTGGCGTCGTTGAGCGCGGACAGGCCGCGCCAGGCGAACAGGCCGAGGATGACGGTCAGCACCACCACGCTGCCGAAGGCGAGCAGCAGCTTCCTGCCGATGTTGAGATTGCGCAGCCAGTCCATGTGAGGCATCCCGGGTGAAAGGTGAAGGGCGGGGCGGTGCCGGGCCCTGCGGGCGCGGCGCTGGGGGAGGGATCAGCCCACCCGCATCTGGCGCGGGTTGTTCACCACGATCTCGGGACGGCCGTTGGCGTTGCGGATCTCGCCTTCGGCGCAGACGGTCATGCCGGTGAGCTCTTCCGGCGGGGTGGTCCACTTGCTGCGGTCGCGACCCCAGATGCGGATCGAGAACACGTGGCGGGGGAACTCGCCGCCCATGTACATGAAGGTGGGCTGGCCCTCGGAGTTCTCGGCGTAGCGCGCGCCGACGACGGTGCCGCAGACGTTGGCCTCGCGGCCGATGAACTCGGCGGCACCCTCCGCGGGGATCTGGCCGCGGACGGCCTGGGCGGAGGCGAGGGCCGGCAGCGCCAGGGCGGCGGTGATCAGGGCGTAGGCGAGGGAACGGACCATGGGGGGCACTCCGGAACGTTGGATTGACGCGGTGGATTGGGGGCAGCCCGACGGCGCGCGGGGCGCGCTGGGGGTTCTGGCCTATCGGCGCTGCTGGAGACATCTTTAGGGCCCCGGCGCAGGCGTCCGCGCGACTGCCCACGCCGTCACGGTTTCGCATCCCGCGGCGCGCAGGGCCGCCGCCGCGGCCGCGAGGCTGGCGCCGGTGCTCATGACGTCGTCGAGCACGATCACCCGCGGCGGCGGCGGGCCGGTGACGGCGAACGCTCCGGCCAGGTTGGCCCGACGGGCGGTGGCGCCCAGCCCGGTCTGGGCGTCGGTGGCGCGGATCCGGCGCAGCAGGCCCGGCCGCAGCGCGCGGTCCGAGGCGCGGGCCAGCGCCGCGGCCAGCAGGCGCGCCTGGTCGTGGCCGCGCCGGCGCAGGCGGGCGGGGTGCAGGGGCACCGGCACCAGCACGGCATCGTCGGCGGCGCCGGGATCGGCCTCGAGCAGCGGGCCGGCGAGCAGCGCGAGCGTGCGCAGCGCGGCGATGTCGTCGTGGAACTTCAGCGCGGGCAGCAGGCGGTCGAGCGGCGGCCGGTAGAGCAGCGGCGCGCGGGCCGCCGCGAACGGCCACGGCGCGTCGCGCGCGCAGGCCGCGCAGGCGAGCGCGCCACCGGGCAGCGCGCAGCGCGGGCAGGGCGCGTGGTTGAAGGGCAGCGCGCGCAGGCAGGCCGCGCACAGGCCCGGGCCGTCGCCGGCGCAGGGCTCGGCGCAGGCCAGGCAGTGCGCGCCGAGCGCGCGGCGCAGTCCATCGAGCACGGCGCGCAGGGCATCGGGGCGCAGGGGCATCATCGGCGGGCCTCGCGATCGGGCGGAGACGGAAGCGCCGATGAACATGCCGCGCGAAGACGCGTGCGCGCCGTCGTCTTATCGCGCATGCGTGGGGTAGACTGCGCCCCGTCCACGAACCGGCACATCGGCGCGCACGCCCCTCGGGCCACGCCGGCGGGCCGGTTCGTCGCCCTCTTCCCCCCCACCCGTCGCGGCGCCGCGTGCGCCACGCCCCGATCCGGACGCCCCTCGACCCTGCGCCTCGCGCGCGGGACGGCGGAGCCACCGCGCAAGGTTCCATGGACACCGACTTCCTCGCAGCACTCGGCGCGCGCCTGCGCCACCTCAAGGCCGACACCGAGTCAGCCCTCGCCAGCCTCGACGAGCAAGGCCGCGCGGTCGAGATCGACCAGTCGGCCCAGGGCCGCCTCGGCCGCATCGACGCGATCGGCGCCCAGCAGATGGCCAACGCCAACCGCGCCCACCTGGCCCGCGAGCTCTCGCGCATCGACGCGGCGCTGGTGCGCCACGCCAAGGGCACCTACGGCCGCTGCTGCCGCTGCCCGGAGCTGATCGACGCCGCGCGCCTGCGCGTCGATCCGGCCGCGCCGCTGTGCCTGGACTGCGTCGAGGAGATGGCCGACGACGCCAAGCGCCGCGCGGCCGCCGTCGACGACTGACCCCCGGCCGGGGCGTGGGCGGACGCGTTCCGCGTCAACCTCCCTACGCCTGCGTGCGGTTGACAGCCCCCGGGGCCGGCCTAGACTGCCGGCTCCCCGAGCCCCGCTGGACGCCGCATGCCCACCACGCCCCGCCACGACTGGACCCGCGCCGAGGTCGAGGCCCTGTTCGACCTGCCCTTCCCGGTGCTGATGCAGCGCGCGGGCGAGGTGCACCGCGCGGCGTTCGATCCCTGCGAGGTCCAGGTCAGCACGCTGCTGTCGGTGAAGACCGGCGGCTGCCCCGAGGACTGCGCCTACTGCCCGCAGGCCGCGCGCTACGACACCGGCCTGAAGGCGCACAAGCTCATGAGCGTGGAGGCCGTGCTCGAGCAGGCCCGCGCCGCCAAGGCCGCCGGCGCCAGCCGCTTCTGCATGGGCGCCGCGTGGCGCTCGCCGAAGGACCGCGACGTCGAGGCCGTGGCCGAGATGGTCAAGGGCGTGAAGGCGCTGGGCCTCGAGGCCTGCGCCACGCTGGGCATGCTCAAGCCCGAGCAGGCGCGCACGCTGAAGGGCGCGGGCCTGGACTACTACAACCACAACCTCGACACCGCGCCGGAGTTCTACGGCGAGGTGATCAAGACGCGCGAGTACCAGGACCGCCTGGACACGCTCGAGGCCGTCCGCGAGGCCGGCATGAAGACCTGCTGCGGCGGCATCGTGGGCATGGGCGAGAGCCGCGCCCAGCGCGCCGGCCTGCTGCACACCCTGGCCACGCTGCCCGAGCATCCGCAGTCGGTGCCGATCAACCGCCTGGTGCAGGTCGAGGGCACGCCGCTGGCGGGCACCGCGCTGCTGGACGGCTTCGAGTTCGTGCGCACGATCGCGGTCGCCCGCCTGCTGATGCCGCGCTCGATGGTGCGCCTGTCGGCCGGACGCCAGGAGATGAGCGACGAGCTGCAGGCGCTGTGCTTCCTCGCCGGCGCCAACTCCATCTTCTATGGCGAGAAGCTGCTCACCACCGCCAACCCCGACGTCGAGCGCGACCGCGCGCTGTTCGACCGCCTCGGCCTGCGCCCGATGCAGGTCATCGAGGAGCCGGGCACCGTGCATGCCGACGTCATGGCCCCGGCCGAGGCCGGCTGCGGCGCCGGCGGCTGCGCCGACGCGGCCTGAGGCCGGCGCGGGCCGACGCGGGACCGTCTCGGCCGGGCCTGCGCCACGTCCCGAGCCCCGGCTCGGGGCGGGGCGGGTAGACTCCCGGTCCCCCCGCTTCGCCCCGCCCCCGAGGGACCGACGCATGCGCCCCACGCTCCACCAACGCGCCCTCGCCGCCGCCGCCCAGCGCGCGGCGGCCGACGGCGTCCGCGTCCGCCGCACCGTGGAGGCGCGCGACGGCGTCCGCGCGGTCGTGGACGGCCAGGTGCTGATGGACTTCTGCTCCAACGACTACCTCGGCCTGGGCCAGCACATCGAGGTGATCGCGGCGCTGCAGGAGGCCGCGGCCATCCACGGCGTCGGCGCCACCGGCTCGCACGTGGTCAGCGGCCACCACGCGCTGCACCGCGAGCTCGAGGACGAGCTCGCCGCGTGGTCGGGCTACCCGCGCGCGCTGCTGTTCGGCAGCGGCTACCTCGCCAACCTCGCGGTGATCCAGGGCTTCCTGGGCGAGGGCGACGCCTGCGTGCAGGACAAGCTCAACCACGCCTGCCTGATCGACGGCGCGCGCCTGGCCGGCGCCGACCTGCGCCGCTATCCACACGCCGATGCCGACGCCGCGCTGCGCCAGCTGCAGGCGCGCCCCGCGGGCGCGGCCATGCTGGCCACCGATGGCGTGTTCAGCATGGACGGCGACCTCGCCCCGCTGCGCCAGCTGGCGCTGGTGGCGCTCAGCCAGCACGCCACGCTGTACGTCGACGACGCCCACGGCGCCGGCGTGCTGGGGCCGTTCGGCCGCGGCAGCGCCGCGCACCTGGGCCTCGGCCCGCGCGAGGTGCCGCTGCAGCTGGTCACCTTCGGCAAGGCCTTCGGCGGCTACGGCGCCGCGGTGCTGGGCAGCGCCGCGCTGATCGAGCACCTGGCCCAGGCCGCGCGGCCCGCGCTGTTCACCACCGCGCTGCCGCCGGCCCAGGCCGCGGCCACGCTGGCCGCGCTGCGGCTGGTGCAGCGCGAGGGCTGGCGGCGCGCCAAGCTGCACGGGCTGATCGCGCGCTTCCGCCGCGGCGCCCGCCAGCTGGGCCTGCCCCTGCTCGAGAGCGACACCCCGATCCAGCCGCTGCTGCTGGGCGGCAACGCGCGCGCGCTGGCGCTGGCCGACGCGCTGCGCGAGCAGGGCCTGTGGCTCACCGCGATCCGCCCGCCGACCGTGCCCGAGGGGCGCGCGCGGCTGCGCATCACGCTGTCGGCCGCGCACGCCGAGGTGGACGTCGACCGCCTGCTCGACGCGCTGGCCGACGGGCTGCGCCTGGTGGATGCCGCGCTGCCGGCCGAGGCCGCGCCGGTCGCGCCGGCCGCCGCGGCCCCGGGCGAGGTCGCCGTCGCGGACGCCCCGCCCGCCGACGCCCCGCCCGTGGCGGCCGCCACCGCATGAGCGCCTCCGCCTCCCTCGTCGCCGCGATCCGCGGCGCCGGGCCGCCGCTGGTGCTGGTGCACGGCTGGGCCATGCACGCCGGGATCTTCGGGCCGCTGGCCGAGCGCCTGGCCGCGCGCTTCACCGTCCACCTCGTCGACCTGCCCGGCCACGGCGCCAGCCGCGATGCCGGCGCGCTCGCCCTCGATCCGGTGATCGACCGCCTGTTCGACGAGCTGCCGCCCGCGCCGTGGGTGGGCTGGTCGCTGGGCGGGCTGGTCGCGCTGCGCGGCGCGCTGCGCGATCCCGCGCGCGTCACCGGCCTGGGCATGCTGTGCGCCTCGCCGCGCTTCACCGCCGGGCCCGACTGGCCGCACGGCGTCGAGCCCGCGGTGTTCCATGCCTTCGGCGCGGCGCTGGCCGGCGACTGGCGCGGCACGCTCGACCGCTTCCTCGCGCTCGAGGCCCAGGGCAGCGACCACCTGCGCGATGAACTCCGCACGCTGCGCGAGACCGCCTTCTCGGCCGGCGAGCCGCGCCCCGAGGCGCTGGCCGCCGGCCTGCACCTGCTCGAGACCACCGACCTGCGCGCCGGCCTGCCCGGCCTGCGCGTGCCCAGCACCTGGGTGGCCGGCCGCCGCGACCGCCTCGTGGACCCGCGCGCCATGCAGGCCGCGGCCGAGGCCTGCGGCGGCCGCTTCCACCGCGTCGAGGGCGCGGGCCACGCGCCGTTCCTCAGCCACGCCGACCAGGTCGAACAGGCCCTGCTCGACCTCGCCGACGCCGCGGAGCGCGCCGCATGAGCGCCGACGACGCGTCCACCCGCCCCGGCTTCGACCGCGCCGCCGTGCGCCGCCGCTTCGGCCGCGCCGCGCGCGGCTACGAGGCCGCCGCCGCGCTGCAGAAGGAGGTCGAGGCCCGGCTGCTGGAGTCGCTGGACTACCTCGACGACCGCCAGCCCCTGCGCATCCTCGACCTGGGCTGTGGCCCGGGCCGCGCCAGCGCCTACCTCAAGCAGCGCTTCCCGAAGGCCGAGGTGGTGGCGTTCGACGCCGCCATCGGCATGCTGAAGGAGGCCAAGAAGAAGGCCTCGTGGTGGCGCCCGTTCCGCCGCGTCTGCGGCGACGCGCGCGCCCTGCCCTTCGCCGAGGGCGCGTTCGACCTGGTGTTCTCCAGCCTGTGCCTGCAGTGGGTGGAGGACCTGCCCGCCGCGCTGGCCGAGGTGCGCCGGGTGCTGGCGCCGCGCGGGCTGTTCCTGATGAGCACCTTCGGCCCCGAGACCCTGCGCGAGCTGCGCGAGGCCTTCGCCGAGGCCGACGGCGAGGCCAGCCACGTCAGCGCGTTCGCGCACATCCAGCAGGTGGGCGATGCGTTCGTGCGCGCCGGCTTCCGCGACCCGGTGCTGGATCTCGACGGCTTCACGCTGCTGTACCCCGACGTGCCCGCGCTGATGCACGAGCTGCGCGCCATCGGCGCCACCCACGCCACCGCCGACCGCCGCCGTACGCTCACCGGCAAGGCGCGCATGCAGGCCGCGTTCGCCGCCTACGAGCGCCTGCGCCGCGCGGACGGCCTGCCCAGCCACTGGGAGGTGATCTACGCCCAGGCCTGGGGCCCGGAGCCCGGCGCGCCGCGGCGTGGCGGCGGCGACGGCGAGATCGCGGCGGTGCCGCTGTCGGCGATCCCGATCCGCCGGCGCACGCCGCCGGCGTCGCCGGGCGACGTCGGGGCGGGCGCATGAGCGCGCAGCCTCCCCCAAGCGGCGCGGCGCCCGCGCACAGCGGTGCGCCGCACGGCGCGCAGCGCGTCGCCCCGCGCGTGGCGCTGGTGGCCGTGGCGCTGGCGCTGGCCTCGGCGCTGTTCTTCACCTCCACCTACGTGCTCAACCGCGCCGCCGTGGACGCCGGCGGCCACTGGGCCTGGATGGCCGCGCTGCGCTACCTGATCACCCTGCCGCTGCTGGTGCCGCTGCTGCTGCCGGGCGCGCGCTGGCGCCCGGTGCTGGCGGCGATCGCGCGCGCGCCGGGGCCATGGCTGCTGTGGAGCGGCGTGGGCTTCGGGCTGTTCTACGCGCTGCTGAGCTGGGGCGCCTCGGCCGGGCCGAGCTGGCTGGTGGCCGGCGCGTTCCAGTTCACCGTGGTGGCGGGGATGCTGTGCGCGCCCTTCCTCTACGGCGATTCGCGCGCGCGCGTGCCCAAGCGCGCGCTGGCCATCGGCGGCGTGATCGTGCTGGGCGTGCTGCTGATGCAGCTGGGCCACGCCGGCGGCTGGCCGTCGTGGCAGGCCTGGCTGGCGGTGCTGGCCGTGCTGGGCGCGGCGGTGGCGTATCCGCTGGGCAACCGCGCGCTGCTGCTGCACCTCGAGCGCGAGGCCGTGCGCGACGCCGCCGCGGGCCGCGACGTGATCACGCTCGACGCCACCCAGCGCGTGTTCGGCCTGACCCTGGCCAGCCAGCCGGTGTGGATCGCGCTGGCGGTGTTCGGCTACAGCGAGGTGGGCGCGCCGTCCGGCGCCACCGTCGCGCTGGCCGCGGGCGTGGCGCTGGGCGCGGGCATCATCGCCACGGTGCTGTTCTTCCGCGCCACCGGCATGGTCCGCCACGACCCCGTGGCGCTGGGCGCGGCCGAGGCCATGCAGGCCGCCGAGATCGTGTTCGCCGCGCTGATCGGCGCGTGGTGGCTGGGCGAGGCCTTGCCCGGCGGGCTCGCGCTGGTGGGCATGCTGGTGGTGGGCGTGGGCATCGCGGGCATCAGCCTGCTGGCCGCGCGCCCCGCGGCGCGCGACGACCGCCGCGCCAAGGCGCTGCGGAGCACGCGCGGGGCCTAGTTCCGCGCAGGGGTGCGGCGCTGTGCCGCAGCCGGATCCGACCGTGCCCCGACTAAGGTGCGCGGCCCTGCGATCCCACCCGGAAGCCCCATGCGCCTGTCCCCGCTCGCCCTCGGCCTGCTCGCCGCCCTCGTCCCGCTCGCGTCGAGCGCCGCCACCTCCGCCACCGACCTCGACCGCGTGGTGGTGCAGGGCGAGCGTCCCGACAACACGCGCCCCGACATCGACGCCGCGCGCGCGCGCCTTGACGAGCGCGCCGGCGGCACCGGCCTGGTGGACGGCGAGTCCTACCGCCAGGGCCGCGTGGGCAGCGTCAGCGACGCGCTGCGCTTCGCCACCGGCGTGTTCATCCAGCCGCGCTTCGGCGCCGACGAGGCCCGCCTGAGCATCCGCGGCAGCGGCCTGCAGCGCACCTTCCACGGCCGCGGCCTGCAGGTGCTGCAGGACGGCAGCCCGATCAACCTGGCCGACGGCGGCTTCGACTTCCAGGCGCTCGAGCCCCTGGCCGCGCGCTACATCGAGGTGTATCGCGGCGCCAACGCGCTGGAGTACGGCGCGGCCTCGCTGGGCGGCGCGATCAACTTCGTCTCGGCCACCGGCGCCGACCTCCCGGGCGTGCGCGGCCGCGTGGAGGCCGGCAGCTTCGGCTCCACCCGCGCGCAGGGCTCGTACGGCTGGGACGGCGGCGACGCCGACGCCTTCGTGAGCCTGACCTCGGCCATCCAGGACGGCTACCGCGAGCACGCGCGCCAGGAGACCTACCGCCTGTTCGCCAACGCCGGCCGGGCGCTGGGCGACGGCCTCGACGGCCGCGTCTACCTGACCCACGTCGACACCCGCTCGGAGCTGCCGGGCAACCTCACCCGCGCCCAGTTCAACGCCGACCCGTCGCAGGCCGCGCCGGGCAACCGCGCGCTCGACCAGCGCCGCGACTTCACACTGACCCGCCTCGCCGGCCAGCTGGCCTGGAGCGACGTGGGCGGCGGCGCGCTGACCCTCGGCGGCTTCGTGGCCGACAAGCACCTCGACCACCCGATCTTCCAGGTGCTGGTGCAGGACAACCTCGACGCCGGCCTCGACCTGCGCTGGCACCTCGAGGGCCAGCTGGGCGGCATGGACGCCGTCACCACCGTGGGCGCGGGCTACGTGCGCGGCACCACCGACGACATCCGCTTCGTCAACCGCGGCCTGGCCAGCCCGAAGAATCCGCGCGGCGCGCAGACCAACGCCTTCGACCAGCTGGCCACCAACGCCAGCGTGTTCGCCGAGCAGCAGCTGTGGGTCAGCGAGCGCGTGGCCCTGGTGGCCGGCGTGCAGGCCATGCGCGCCGAGCGCGAGGCCGACGACCGCTTCATCACCGCCTTCGACGAGTCCTACGCGCTGTCGGATACCGGCGTGAGCCCGAAGCTGGGCCTGCGCTTCAAGGTGGCCGAGGGCGTGGAGCTGTTCGGCAACGTGTCCGACGCCTACGAGCCGCCGAGCTTCGGCGAACTGGCCGGCGGCCCCACCGTCACGCTGGTGGACGCGCAGGAGGCGCGCACGCTGGAGCTGGGCCTGCGCGCCCGCCGCGGCGACGCCTGGGTGGACGCCGTGGCCTACCGCGCCGCCATCGACAACGAGCTGCTGGCCCTGACCGACGGCGCCGGCAACCCGCTGGGCACCCGCAACGCCGACGACACCCTGCACCAGGGCCTGGAGCTGGGCGCGGGCTGGGGCAACGAGGACTGGGCGCTGCAGGCGCACGGCCTGGTGAACGACTTCCGCTTCGACCGCGACGCGGTGTTCGGCGACAACGACCTGGCCGGTGTGCCGCGCCAGCAGTGGCGCGCCGAGGCCGGCCGCCGGCTGTTCGGCGCCACGTGGGTGCGCGTGCAGGGCGAGCACGTGCCCGACGGCGCGTGGGTGGACCACCGCAACACCGTCCGCGCGCCGGGCTACAGCACCTGGGGCCTGAAGTTCGATGGCGCGCTGGGCGAGGGCCTGCGCTGGTTCGTCGAGGGCCGCAACCTGGGCGACCGCGCCTGGGTGGCCAGCACCGGCGTGGTGGCCGACGCGCGCGGCCTGGACGGCGCGTACTACCTGCCGGGCGACGGCCGCTCGGTGTTCGTCGGCCTCGAGTGGCGGCCGTGACCGCGGGCGCATCCTCGCCGCAGACGGAGGCCGGGCGCATGCCCGGCCTCCGCGCATCCGGCGCAGGCGCGCCGGCCCCGGCGTCCTCGCAGTTCCGGCGCTTCTGGCGCTGGCACCTGCTGGCCGCGCTGCTGGTGGTGCCCTTCATCCTCTGGCAGTCCACCACCGGCGTGATCTACCTGTGGAGCGAGGCCTGGGTGGACTGGCGGCATCCCGAGCTGCGCTTCGTGCAGCCCGCCGCGCAGGCGGTGCCGCTGGACGTGCAGGTGGACGCCGCGCGCGCGGCCTTCCCTGGCCGCCGCGTCACCCAGGTGCTGCGCCCGCTCGACCCCGCGCGCGCCACCCAGGTGGTGCTGCCGAACGCCCGCGGCCTGGCCGAGGTGGCGTTCGTGGATCCCGGCACCGGCCGCCTGCTGGGCACGCTGGACGCGCTGGCCTGGCCGGCCGGCTGGAGCCGGAAACTCCACGGCGGCTGGCCGCTGGGCAACGCGGGCAGCTGGCTGCTGGAGCTGGGCGCCGCGTGGACCATCGTGATGGTGCTGACCGGCCTGTACCTCTGGTGGCCGCGCGACGGCCGCGGCTGGCGCGCGCTGCTGCCGCGCCTCGACCGCCCCGGCCTGGCGCGCTGGCGCGAGCTGCACTCGGTGGCCGCGGCCTGGGTGTCGCTGCTGCTGGTGGGCTTCCTGTTCACCGCGATGCCGTGGACGCACGCCTGGGGCGGCCTGCTGTCGGCCGCGCAGCACGCGCTGGGCCAGGCCGCGCCGCCGTCGCTGCACTTCTCGCCGGCGTTCGCGCGCCCGGCCGGCGAGGGCGCGCCCTCGCTGCAGGCGCTGATGGACATCGCCCGCGGCCGCGGCCTGGACGGCGACCTGATGCTGATGTTCGTCGACGGCCCGCCCGGCATGGCGCTGACCGTGCGCGAGATCGGCGGCCGCACCCGCGACCAGCGCGGCGTGCGCCTGGGCCGCGCCGACGGCGCCGTGCTCGACGAGGCCGGCTGGGACGACATGCCCGCCATGGCCCGCGCCGTCGCCACCGGCGTGGAGCTGCACGAGGCCCGCATCTTCGGCCGCGGCGGCCCGTGGGTGAACACCGCCTTCGCCGCGGTGCTGGTGTGGCTCGCGATCAGCGGCACGGTGCACTGGTGGCTGCGGCGGCCGCGGCGGGTGGGGTCTGTCCGAGCTACGGCTGGTGAAGGCACGGCCGACGTCTCGGTGTCAGCGTCGTTGACTCGCCGTCTCGGAGTCCCTGCTTCCGACTTGGCTCCATGGCCGCATGCCCTTCGTGTCGCTGTATTGGCGACATGCGTATTGCTGCCCCTATTTGGCGCCAGCGTTCTTCTTCTTTGGGCTGCGGATCAAGCTCACGGAAGGCTCTCGAAGCTCGTCGGTAGAGCATCGTGAAATGTATTGTGAGATAGCCAGCTAACAGCGCAGTTGCCTGGCGCTGGTCGGATGATGGGGGCCGAGGGGCGAGCTTTGAATTCGGAGCGCGCGGGCGCTATGGTTGATTGACCTCGGTGCTTCTTGGTCTCAAGGCCCTCAGAAGAGCTATGGAAATCTATAAGAACTTGGATGGCGACTCTGGAGTTGAGGCTTTTGAGATCAGGCCGGGCGAAGTGGTTGTGCGCTTTTTCGGTGGCGCCACGTATCTCTACACCGAGGCGTCTTGCGGTGCTCATAACGTCCAAGAGATGCAGAGGCTTGCCCGCATCGGTGACGGACTAAATGCCTATATAAAAAGAAAGGTCGGAAAGGGGTACGCAGCGAAGCTCAGCTGAGTGCCGCTGCTGTCGGTTGTTTAGCGCGTTCTACTTCGGCCAAATGGATTTTGGGAGAGGCGCATGCAGCTACAAATGGCAAGGATCAAAAACTTCCGATCGCTTCGAGACTTTCAGATCAGTTTTGAGCCGAATACTGCATTGATCGGCGGCAATGGGGCTGGAAAGTCAACTGTTTTGCGCGCGCTGGACAAATTCTACTCCACCACGAAGCACCTCGACGCAGATGACTACTACGGCCGAGATCCGGCGCTGACGATCGAGATTGAGCTCACGTTTGGCAACTTGAATCAGCAGGAGCTTGAGGATTTTGAGTCGAGGGTTCGTGATGGCCGCCTCACGGTGACGCGAATCTTCGATGGCACATCCTCGTCTGGGCGATATTTTGGCGTGACACTCCAGCACGCAGGGTTCTCAAGCATCAGAGGCATTGGCCCGCTGCGGGAAAAGAAATCCGCCTACGACTCTTTGAGGGCTAGCTCAGAGTCTTACGCTTCACTGCCTAGTGTCCGGGGCGGTGGTGACATTGAAGCCTGCCTGCAGCAATGGGAGCGGAATAATCCGCAGGAGTTAGTCCTTCTAAGGGACGATGGACAGTTCTTTGGATTTCAAAATGCCGGCCGTGGGGCGCTTCAGAGATATACTTCTTTCGTTTTTGTCCCTGCGGTTCGCGAGGCCTCGTTGGATGCTACTGACACCAAAAGCAGCGCGATTGGTCGGCTTCTTGAGTTGGTAGTAAAAAGCGCAATTCTGCAAAGACAGGATGTTCTTTCCTTTCAGCGAGATGTTACGGAGCGATATCAGCAACTAGTCGCTCCCGAGAACATGCCTGAGCTTGGAGCTCTGGCTCAGCGACTGACAAACGACCTTCGAAGCATCTATAGGGACTCGGCGGTTGACCTTGCCTGGCGTAGCGCTCAGGCCATTGACGTGCCGCTCCCGGCCGCTGATGTCTCGTTGAGTGATGACGGGTACGGCGGGCCAGTCGATCGGCAAGGCCACGGTCTCCAGCGAGCATTCGTCTTCACTCTCCTTCAGCATCTTGCGCGGACCAGCACATCGAATGCCGTGGCCCCAATCCAGGGTGAAGGCGAAGTGCCGCAGCCTGGTCAGGAGGTGTCTAGTTTAGTTGCGCCGTCATTGATTATTGCAATTGAGGAGCCAGAGCTATATCAGCATCCGACAAAGCAGCGGCATCTTTCAAACGTTCTCAGGGCCCTGAGTGAGGGGGCCTTGCCTGGATCTTCTGGGCCTACGCAAATCATCTACGGCTCCCACTCCCCGAACTTCGTTTCATTGGGAAAAGCTCACGAAGTTAGGTTGTTGCGGCGAGTTCCTTCAGGTCAGGGCTCTTTGAAGGAAGCTCAGGTGTCATCGTTAGATCTGGAACAGGTTGCCGCCATGCTGGAGCAATCGCATGGCAAGCCTCGCGGGACATATACTGGTGCCGCACTCATGCCTAGGCTGCATATCCTAGACTCTGAGATATCCGAGGGATTCTTCGCAAACGGTGTCGTTCTTGTTGAAGGGCCTAGCGATAGAGCTGCGCTCTACGCTGTGGCCCAAGTTCTTGGACTGAACTTTCAATCGGAAGGGATCGCGGTCGTTCCGGTTGTGGGCAAAAACAATTTAGATCGACCGTATGCGGTGTTCGCTTCTCTTTGTGTTCCTGTTTTTGTGATTTGGGACTTGGACGGCGACCTAGAGAGTCCGGCTAATCAAGCTCTTTTTCGGTTGGTTGGCCCACGGTTTGACCCGGGTCAGAGTGATGGCTCGACAGAAGTAAGCGACCGCTTTGCGTGCTTCGAGGTTGATTTGGAGAGCACGTTGGCAGGAGATATTGGTCCCGATCTGTATCGGGCTTCCTTGCAGAAGGCTTGTGTGCCATATGGGCTAGTGCCAGACAAGCAAACAAATAAGATTCCAGACGTGATGTGTGACGCGCTTTCAATCGCCGCGGAGTCAGGCGGAAGGGCCGGAACGTTGGAGCGTGTAATCCGGTCAATCTGGGCTCTAATGGCCTCGAAATAGCAAGCGTGTATTGGTGTGGCCGCCTCATAAGCGCGCCACACTCATCTACCCCTCTGGGGTCGATCACTCCGGCCTTTCGCGCACGGGCTTCTTCTGCAGCTGCCGCTGCAGCGTGCGGCGGTCGATGCCCAGCACGCGGGCGGCGGCGCTGACGTTGCCGTCGCAGTCGGCCAGCACGCGCTGCATGTGTTCCCACTGCAGGCGGCGCAGCGGCGGGGGCTGCTCGGCCGGGGCCGGGGGCGGGGCGTCGTCGGCGCGGTCGGCGAAGGCGTGCAGCAGGTTGTCCAGCGTGAAGGGCTTGGCCAGGTAGTGCCAGGCGCCGCGGCGCATGGCCTCCACCGCGGTGGGGATGCTGGCGTAGCCGGTGGCCAGCACCAGCCGGGCGCCGGGGGCGCGCTCGAGCAGGCCGGCGATCAGGGCCAGGCCGTTGTCCTCGCCCAGCTTCAGGTCCAGCACGATGGCGTCGGGGGAGGCGCGCGCGGCGGCGTCCAGCGCGGACGCGCCGTCGGCGGCCTGCTCCACGATCGCGCCGCGGCGCGCGAGGCTGCGCGCCAGCACGCCGCGGAAGGCGTCGTCGTCGTCCACCAGCAGCCAGCGCGCGGGCATCGTCATCGGGCGGTCTCGTCGTCATGGCCCGGCGCCAGCGGCGCGGCGGGCAGGGTGGCGCGGGTCTCGCAGCCGCCGCCGGCGCGCGCGAACTGGCGCACGTCGCCGCCCAGGCGCTCGAGCGTCGCGTTGGAGATCAGCAGGCCGATGCCCAGCCCGCCCGGGCTGCGCTCGCCGCGCGCGATGCCGGCCGGGCCGGGGCCGCGGTCGAGGATGCGCAGCACCACGCGCGGGGCGTGGCGGCCGGCGTCGTCGAGTTCGGCGTGCAGCTGCACCTCGGGCGCGGCATCGCCGTCGGCACGCGCCACGGCCGCGGCCTCGGACGCATCGGCGGCGTTGTTGAGCAGGTTCACGATGGCCTGGCCCAGCGTGGGGTCGCCCGGCAGCGCCACCGCCTGCAGCCCCGGCGCCAGCGCCAGCTCGAACGCCACGCTGGGCCGCAGCAGCTGCCACTGGTGGGCCACCTCGCGCAGCAGGGCGTCGGCGGGGCGCGCGGCGGCGGCCAGGCCGGCGGGCGCGCGGGCCAGGTCGGCCAGCGTGCGCACGTGGGTGCGGCAGCGCGCCAGCTCGCGCTCGAACAGCGCCAGGTCCTCGGGGTCGGGCGGCGCGCCGGCGGCCTTCCACTCCTCCACCAGCAGGCCCAGCGTGTTGAGCGGGGTGTTGAGCTCGTGCGCGGTGCCGGCGGCCAGCGTGCCCAGGCCCAGCACCGACTCGTCGCGCAGCTGGCGCTCGCGCTGCTCGGCCAGGTGGCGGTCGCGCGCGCGCAGCAGCCGCGCCGCACGGCCCAGGAACGCCACCAGCAGGCCGGTGGTGAGCAGGAAGTTCACCCACATGCCGGTCACGTGCAGGTCGAAGTCGGCGTCGCCGTGGTGGTGGCGCAGGGGCACGTTGAAGGCCATCAGCGCCGTGTACAGCGCCGCGGTGGCGCCGGCCAGCACCCACAGCGGGCCCTGCCGCGGCAGCAGCGAGGCCAGCGCGATCGGCACCAGGTACAGCGAGATGAAGGGGTTGCCCGGCCCGCCGCTGAAGTACAGCAGCGCGGTGAAGGCCAGCTGGTCGAGCAGCAGCTGCGCGCCGACGGCCCAGGGGCTGGTGCCCAGCCGGCCGGCGGCCAGCGCGGCGTGCAGCGCCAGGTTGGAGGCCAGCAGCCACAGCACCACGGCCCACAGGCCGCTCCAGGGCAGCATCAGGTGCAGCGCGCGCTCGGCCACCACCAGCGCGGTGGCCTGGCCGGCCACGGCGAGGTAGCGCAGCCATACCAGCAGGCGCGGCAGGGCGAGGGCGTCGGCGGCGGCGCTGGCGTGCGCGGGCATGGGCGGGGTGGTGGGCATCGCCGCGCAGTCTAGCGGCGCGGGGCGCGGGCGGCGCCCGCGCGCGGCCGGGGTGCGGCGTTACGCCGCAGGGCGCGGTACGCCGCGATAGACCGCGTGGTCGGCCAGGGCCAGCAGGGCCTCGTCTTCCACCGAGTCGCCCCAGGCATGGACGCGGGCGTAGGCGGCCAGGTCGAGGTGCGCGCGCACGCGCCGTGCCTTCTCCTCGCCCACGCACTGTGGCCCGAGGTAGCGGCCGGTGAGGCGGCCGTCCGCGCCCGCCTCGAAGCGCGAGCACAGCAGCTCCAGGCCCTGCGCGGCGCACCACGGCGCCAGGTAGACGTCGAAGCCGCCCGACACCACCACCACGCGGTCGCCGCGGTCGCGATGCGCATCGAGCGCGGCCATGGCCTCGGGGCGCAGCACGCGCGGCAGCACGTCGCGGGCGAAGGCGCGGCCGGCCTCGGCCACCGCGTCGGCGGGCAGGCCGGTGAAGCCCACGCGCGCGATGGCGCGGCGGATCGCCACGCCCGACACCCAGCCGCGCCGGTAGCCCAGCACCCACGGCGCCAGCAGCGCCCCTCCGATGCGCAGGCGCCAGCGCGGCACCGAGGCGCGCACGAAATCGGGCAGGGTGTCGCGCGTGGTCAGGGTGCCATCGAAGTCGAACAGCGCCAGCGTGGGGCCGTCGGTGACGGTCGACGAGGCGGCGTGCGCTTGGCCCGAGCTCACGGCGCGGCGGGCTCGCCCGCGGGCTGGATCAGGTCCCACAGGTTGCCGTGGACGTCGCGGAACACCGCCACCGTGCCGTAGGGCATACGGGTGGGCGGGCGCACGAACACCACGCCGCGGGCCGACCACGCGGCGTGGTCGCGCTGGAGGTCGTCGGTGTGCAGGAAGAAGGCCACGCGGCCGCCGGTCTGGTCGCCGATGCGCGCGGCCTGCTCGGGCGTGGAGGCGCGCGCCAGCAGCACGCGGGCGCCGGCGCCGCCTTCCGCGCCCGGGGGCGCGATCACCACCCAGCGCTTGCCCTGCTCGGGCACGTCGCGGTCCTCGACGAGGGTGAAGCCCAGCGTGCCGACGTAGAAGGCGAGCGCCTCGTCGTACTCGCGCACGACGAGGGTGACCAGGGCGAGGGTCATCGCGGGTCAGCGCTTGGCAGACGCCGGGTCGACCTGCGCGATCCAGTCCGCGAGGTTGTAGGTGTTGGTGATGCGCGCGATCAGCCCGTCGCGGATATCGAAGAACGCCCCGCCCGGCAGCACGTAGCGCTGGCCGCTGGCGGGCGGCAGGCCCTCGTCGTCGGCCAGGTACTCGCCGTGCACCACGTACTCGGCGGCGGCGCGGCCGCCCTCGTCGTGGCCCAGAATCACGATGTCGGCCAGCTGCTCGCGGTAGCAGCGGTCCATGCGCCGCAGGAAGGCGCGGAACGCGTCCTTGCCCACCTCGCGGCCGCCCTGGTTGATGTCGTGGGCCACGTCGTCGGCGAGCAGGGCCAGCATGCCCTCGCGGTTGCCGGCGTTGAAGGCGTCGTAGTACTCGCGGACCAGCTCGATGGCTTCGTCGGCGGAGCGGCGGATGATGTCGGGCATCGGGGCATTCTCGTCGGGGTGGCGCGGGCCCTGCGGCCCGCGCGGGGCCCCGCAGCATAGCGCGCGGCGGCAGGGTGGCGGCTCGGCGCCGCGGCCCGCTCAGCGCGAAGTGGTCGCTCCGGCGCAAGCGGCGTCCAGCGCGTCGGGCGCGATCGGCATGCCCCACGGCGGCCGCGACGGATCGTGCATGAGGATCGACCGTGCGCGCCGCTCGGGCGGTCCGAGGCGTTGCTCCAGCGCGCTGACGCGGGCCACCAGCGCATCGCGGTCGACCCCGGGCGGCAGCAGCGGCAAGCGCCGAGCGTGCACCCGCGCATCGGCCCCGCGCTGCCCGGCGCTGAACACCACCAGCATGGCCAGGTGCTCGGTGATGTCGGTGCCGGGCCGCACTTGGCCCAGCGGATGGAGGCCGGGGCCCGGATCGCCGAAGCGCCCGGCTGCCATGAACACGCCGTCCAGTCGGCCGGCATCGATCAGGCGCTCTACCATCGCCGGGGCATGCTCCCGCCAGGCGCGGCGCTGCCCCGGCGAAAGCGCGGCGACCGACAGATGGCTGTTGCCCAGGTTCGCGTACAGCGTCATCGCTTCGGCGTTGCCGGTCTGCGCAAGCCGCAGCAGCAGCGCAGGCAGCTCGGCCTCGAGCCCGGGCGCGGCGGCGCCGCAGGTGGTGGCGACCCAGTCGGGCGTGTAGGCATCGCTGGCGGCCGCCTCGATCACGGCCGCGAGAACCTCCTCGTCCTGGTAGGGGCGCTCCGTCGCCAGCCGCTCGGCGAGCGCGCTGGCGCGCTGCTCGCCCCAGTGCAAGCGGCAGCCCAGCAGGCTGGCTGCGAGACGGCAGGCTGCGGGGCCGTCGCCGGCCTCGGCGCGGGCCAGCAGGGCGGGCCAGCTGTCGGCCAGCGGTGCGTCTAGCGCCGGCATCGGTGGGGCCGCGGCGAGCGAGGCAGGCGGCGTCGCGTCATCGGCCCCGGTGACCGTGGGTTCGGGCGTGGTCCCGATGTCGGCTGGCGCTCGGATGCCAGGCGCGACCTCGGAGTCGAGCGTCGGGGCGGGGGGGCTGGTGCGGCCCAGCATCAGCCCCAGCGTCAGGCCGATGGCCATCACGCCCGGGATCGCAGCGCGAGGCCTCACGGCAGCACCTCGCAGCCGGGGTCCACGCTGCGCGCAAGCTGGGCCGCCATCTCCGCGTCGGACGCGAACGTCGCCGTGCCCGCGTCGGCGTCCAGCAGTGCGATCGCGCGGGAGCGCTCGGCCGCGTCGGGCTGGAGCGCATCGGCCCAGCGGAGCGCGCGCGGACCCGGCTCGGCCGGCATCGGATGTGCGCGCAGCACGCCGTGCTCGCCCAACAGCGAGCGCAGGGCCGCGCGCTCGGCGTCGTCCAACCGCAGCGCCGGCGCATGGTCCACCGCCATGTCCTCGAGGTACAGCAGCACCGCGGCCTCGAGCGAGCCCGCCTCCAGCCGCTCCAGCAGCAGCGGTCCGCGCTGCGCCTCGTACAGGCGCAGGCTGGGCTCGGCGTCGGCGCGGAAGGCTTCGTACCCGCCGACCGCCTGCATCGTGAGGAAGGCCACCGCCGACGGGCCGTGGCCCGCGCGCGCGGCCGCCAGCTGCATCGCGGCGCCGCGGGTGATGCCGAGCGAGGGCGGGAGATCGGCGCAGTCGCGGCGCGCGGCGTCCACGGCCGAGCGCAGCGCAAGGTCGCGCCCGTCGACCCGCGCGGGCCTCGTGCCGACCCGCGCCGCGGCGGTGGCGTACCAGCGGCAGCGCGCCAGGCCCTCGGCAAGGCGGCAGGCCGCCACGGCGTCGCCGGCCAGGGCGCGCGCCTCGAGCAGCGGCCAGGCCTCGGCCAGCGGCGCATCGGCCGGCGGACGCGGGGGCAGCGTCGCCAGCGTCCTGGCCTCGGCGCTCGCGCTGGTCTGATCGTCCGCCACCTGCACTGGCGCAATGGACGGCGCGATGGCCGGCGCGCGTTCGGCGGGCGGCAGCGCGCGGCCCAGCCACAGGCCGGAGAGCAGCGCTGCGCCGCCGGCGACGAGCAGCCAGCCGGTGCTCGCGCGGCGCGTGCCCGCGTCGTTCGCCATCGGCGCCGGGGCTCAGGCCAGCGGCAGCAGGCCGGGATGCTGGGCGCGGATCGCGCGCAGCAGGCCCAGGCCGCCCGACAGCGCCCACAGCACGAACACGTGGAAGCCCACGCCGATCCAGTCCTTGGCGATCACGAACACCAGCGTGTCCAGCGCGTACACCGCCATGCCCACGCCGAAGGCCAGCACGTGGCCGCGCCGGGCGAAGTGCCCGAACACCACGAACAGGCCCGTGGCCGACAGCACCAGCGCCGCGTGCACCACGCGCGCGGCCGTGGTCGGCTCGCCGCCGCCCAGCACCACCGCGTCGATGATCTGGGTCATGCCCAGGCCCAGCAGCATCCCGTAGCCGCTGTCCATCAGCGAGGCCAGCGTGTTGATCAGCGACAGCGCCGCGATCCACCAGAACCAGTTGCCCGACGAGCGCAGCCGCGCGAGGGCCTCGCCCAGCGAGATCGCGTGGCTGCCGATGGCGACGGTGGGGAGCGGGGCGTTGGGGTCGGTCATGGCGGGGCCTTCGAGGGTGCGAGCGGCGAGGATAGCCGCAGAGGTCACGACGGTGCTCAGCGCGCCACGCTGGGGGACGCGTCTTCGCAGTAGGGCCCGATCTCCTCCGGTGCCATCGCGAGGACGCCGAAGGCCATCATGACCGAATCCGCCTGCCCGCCCTGCAGCGGCGCCAGCGACTCGTTGCCGAACCGTTGGCGCAGCGACGCCATGCGCGCATCCACCCGTGCCTGCATGTCCGGGTCGAGGCGTGACCAGGTCGGCGACGACCCCGTGGCGCCCGAGGCTTCCCGGATCAGCTCTCTCGCGGCATACATCAAGATCTCGTCCTCGGGCACCAGGGCGCGGAGGTGCCCGGCACCAGCGCCTGAACTCGCGACGGCGAGCAGGTGCAATCCATGGGGGTGGCCTTGGGCGATGAGCCGCTCGATCGCCCATTCGCCCTGCTCGCGGTACAGGCGTCGACCCTCGTCGTCGAACAGCACGTGCCGTCCTGCGGCGATGCCTTCGGCGAACAACGCAAGCGCATGCGGTTCGTCGCTGCCGCGCGCGGCCCGGTGCAGCATCGTCGGCATCGACTGGAGCAGCGCGTCGTCGACGCCCTCGCAGAAGGCAGCGTCCTGGCGGCGCCGTTCGAGCTGGCGCGCCGCGATCTCGATCCCCAGCGCCTGCACGTCCGGCGCCATGGCGGCGATGGACGAGGGCGAGTGGCTCGATGGATGCACGCGTTGCCAGTCGTTGTCGAGGCAGCGGAAGCCGGCGACGGCGAGCCTGCAGGCGGCGACGCCGTCGCCTGCCTCGGCGCGGGCCAGAAGCGTGGGCCATGCCTCTGCGAACCGTGTCCCCGCAGCGGGCATCGCCGGGATGGAAGGTGGCGAAGAGGAGGTGGTGGCCGTGCGTGGCACCTCGGCGTGTCCTCCCCGCGGCGCTGATGGCAGCGGTCTGCTGGCCGTGGGCGGATCGCGGTGGGAGGGTGTCGGCGCAAGACGCCCGCCGTGGAGGCCGATGCCGAAGGCGATCGACATCGCGAGGATCGCGAGCATCCATCTACCCAAGCGGGCCGTTCCGATCACGGTGAGGTCTCCAGGCAGGAGCCATCGCCAACACCGAGCAGGCGTTGGCGATCGGCGTCGCGGAGCACGCCTGCGGTGTCGCCGATGAGGGTCACCTGCCGCACCTCCTCAACGTGCTCCGGGGGTATCCGTTCGAGCCAGCGGCGAACGCGATCGCTCGCGCCGGCCTCCGCTCCCATGCCCTCGGTCGTGCCGTCCATGTCCAGCCAAGCGTTAAGTGCTTTCTGCTCTGCCAGCGACGGCCCCTCGCCTCGCATCCGGTAGTCCCACGCCAGCGACCCGCGAGCCGCCTCCAGTGATCCCTGCTCCAGCAGTGCCATCCGGATCGGGTTGTAGTGCTCGCGGTAGGCCAGGATGGCTGGGTCGGCCGCCGCGTCGAACAGGCTGTCATGCGGGAAGTCGGTGCCGGCGATGAAGGTCTCCGCGGATCGGCGATGCCCAGCGCGCGCGGCGGCGAGCCGATAGATCGCCCGGCGCATGACCAAGGACCTCGGGACGTCGGTGCAGTCGAAGGCGTCGAGCGCTCGCAGAGCGTCTCCCGCGCCGCCAGCGACCTGGCGCAGCGAGGCATCCTCGCGTGCCCGGCAGGCCGATAGCGCATCGGCCAATCGGCAGCCCGCGTGCCAGTCGCCCGCCAGTGCGCGGGCCTCGAGCGCTGGCCACGCCTCGCCAAGGCGCATCGAGGCAGGCGGCAGCGGCGGCAGGCTGGGCAGCGTTGGCACGGACGGCGCGTCAGCGAACGCCGTCGTCGGCGTCGCCGCGGCCAGCGCGGTCGTCTCGGGCGCGTAGCGCGCAGGCGCGGCCTCGTCGCGGGCGCTCCGCCCCTGCCACGCGCCCAGCCCGGCCGCCCCCAGCAGGGCCAGCGCGAACCACGCCATCCGGGTGCGCGGGGTCCTCATGGGGCGGTGGCCGCCTCCGCGTCGCAGTAGGCCGCGATGCCGGCGCCCATCGGGCCGCCGGGCTGGAATGCCTCGAGCAGCGAGGCCGTGCGCTCCGGGCCGCGGCGCTCGCTGCCGAAGCGTCGGCGCAGGTCGTCGACGAGGCCTTCGGCGCGTGCGCGCTGCTCCTGCGTGAGGTTCGCCATCGGATCGGACAGCCCGCGGTGGGCCTCGGGGCCGTGGCGTTCGCGGCCGCGCTCGCGGAGCAGCGTCATCGTCGCCGCGTACACCACCGGATCGTTGGGGCGGCCAAAGCGCTGATCCAGGGTCGGCAGCATCACCAGGCCGATCGACTCGCCCCGCGCGATCAGACGCTCCAACGCCCACGCCGCGTGTTCGCGCTGCAGCCGGCGACCCTCCGCGGCGTAGAGGTGGCGGCGCCCGAAGCCTCGGCCGTCGTAGAAGGCCCACAGCGCGCAAGGGTCATCGCTGCCGCGCGCGGCCCGCAGCAGCATCGCGGGGAAGCGCTCCTGCACCGCGTCGTCGATGCCGGCGCATAGCGCCTTGTCCTGGTCGAGCGCCTCGAGGATCTCGGCCGTGCGGTCGGCGATGCCGTCCTGGGCCTGTTCGGGCAACCGCGCGATCGCCTCGGGCGGCGGCACTTCGAGCTGGGATAGCACGGGCAGCGAGGTGCAGCGGGCGATCGCGAGCGTCAGGCGGCAGCTCGCCGCGCGGTCGCCGCCTTCGGCTCGGGCCAGCAGGGCGGGCCACGCGTCGCGCAGCGGTGCGTCGTCGATCGGCATCGGCGGTGGAGGGGCCTGCATGCCGGCCGGGGCCGTCGCCTCCATCGCAGCGTCCGTCGCCTCGGGCTCGGCGCGGCCGGGTGCGCCATCGGCCCGCGCGACCTCGCCCGGCGAGGCCGTTGGCGCACCGGCCTCGCCGCCGAGCCTGCCCAGCCACCACGCCGCCGCCAGCGCGAGGGCGGCGCCCACCACCAGCGCTGGACGTGCCAGCGCGCTCACCGCTGGGCGCCCTCGCAGCTCGCGTCGCCCAGCCCGACGCCGCGGCGTGCGGCCCAGCGCTCGAGTGGCGTCATCGCGTCGGCCGGGGCGTCCTCCGGCGGCGTGAGGCGCTGGGCCTCGTCGGGATCGACCCGCGACAGCCACTCGCTGGAGCGCGCCGTCACGGACATCACCGACTGCACGCGCTGGTCGCCGAGGATCCGCGCCGCCATCAGCGTCTCGCGCAGGGCGATCTCGTCGTCGCGGGAGGGGCCGTCGCCGTCGGTGTCCAGGAAGTCAGACAGCGTCGAGGCCGCCGCCAGCAGCGAGCCCTGCTCCAGCAGGCGCAGCCGCAGCGCCTGGTAGTGCTGCCGGTAGGCGGCCAGCGCCGGCTCGATGCCCGGCGACAGCGACTCCAGCGCCGGCAGGTCGATGCCGTAGACGAAGGCCTCGGCCGAGGCGCGGTGGCCCGCCTGCGCTGCGGCCAGCCGGAACAGCGCGCGGCGCTCCAGCAGCGAGGCGGGCACGTCGTCGCAGTCCGCTGGCGGGAGCTCGATGCCATCGAGCAGCGCCACGGCCTGGCGCATCACGCCGCGTGGGCTGCACGCCGTCAGCGCATCGGCCAGCCGGCAGCCCGCGCGCCAGTCGCCGGCCAGCGCGCGCGCCTCGAGCACGGGCCAGGCCTCGCCGAGGCGCATCGACGCCGGCGGTAGCGGCGGCAGGTCGGGCAGCTCGGGCACGGGTGGGGCGTCGCTGAACTCGGCCGGCACATCGGCCCAGGCGTCGGCGGCGACCTCCACGGGAGCCGCCGTCTCCGCGGCGGCCTGCGCCTCGACACGGGCCTGCCGCCCCTGCCACGCGCCGAGGCCGGCGGCGAGCAGCAGCGCGAGGGCGAACAGCGCGATGGCGCGGCGTCGATCGGTCATGGCGTGCGCTGCGCGATCGCAACCTGGCAGTACGCGTCGAGCTGCGCGGGCGTCAGCTCCATCGACAGGAACGGCAGCATGCCCGGACTCGGCACCTCGCCGTGCCAGGCGGGCCGCTCGGCGCCGAAGCGCGCGCGCAGGTCGTCGAGCCGCGCCTCCACCAGGGCTTGCGTGCCGGCGTCGAGGTTCGCGTATGCCAGCGACCGCTCGCGCTCGCCACCGGCCTCGCGGCTCAACTCGCGCGCGGCGTGCAGCAGGATGCGGTCCTCGGGCACCGCCGAGTGGATCGTGCCGTAGCGCACGTCGCTGGCGCCGACCATCAGCAGGAACAGCCCGTGCCCCTCGCCGAGCGCGATCAGGCGATCGATGGCCCAGCCGCCATGCTCGCGATGCAGGCGGCGGCCCGCCTCGTCGAACAGCAGGTGGCGGCCCGATTGGCTGCCGTCGGCGAACAGCGCCAGCGCATGCGGGTCGTCGCTGCCGCGCGCGGCGCGGTACAGCATCGAGGGGAACGACTGGACCAGCGCGTCGTCCACGCCGCCGCAGACCGCGCGGTCGCGCACGCGCGACTCGAGCCAGCCGGCGAAGTGCTCGACCATCGGTTCGTGCATGTCTTCCGGGAGGGCCTCGATGCCGCGCATGTCCGGGGTGTCGGTGTCGGCGGGGTTGCTGTTCTCCGTCGAGCAGCGGAAGGCGGTCATGGCCAGCCGGCAGGAGGCCACGCGGTCGCCCGCCTCGGCGCGGGCCAGCAGCGCGGGCCAGGCGTCGACGAACCGCGCGCCGGGGGCTGGCATCGGGGGCGGCACGGTGCCCGGCGTGGCCGGCGCCGGGAGCGGCACCGGCACGATCCAGGCCGTGGGGGCGGCGACGGCAGGCGCCGATACGACCGGCGCCGGCGGGGCGCCCAGCCGCGCGCCCTGCTGGCCCAGCCACCACGCCGCGCCGAGCGCGAGCGCGCCGAGCGCCCAGGTCGTGACACGGCGCGCGGGTCTCATGGCGCCTCCGTCGGGCAGGTGGGATCGCCGCCGCCCAGCTGTCGCCGCGCGAAGACGCCATCGCGGGCGCTCGTCTCGCCACGCCGGCGGGGCCGTCGCTGCTCCGCGAGCGCGTCGGGCGGAATCCGCGACAGCCAGCGCCGTACGCGCTCGCCCGTCTCGCCCTCCGCGATCGCCGCGTCGCCATCGCCGTGCCGCGAGAGTGCGGCCTGCAGCATGGCTTCCTCGGCCGGGGTCGGGCCTTCGCCGCGGGTCCGGTACTCACCGGCGCGGCCACCGGTCGCGGCTGTGAGCGAGCCCAGTTCCAGCAGCTGCATCCGCAGCGGCGTGTAGTGCTCGCGGTAGGCGATGAGCGCGGGCTCCGCGGCGGCGCTGGACAGGTCCTCGATCGGCAGATCGATGCCCAGCAGGAAGGTCTCGGCCGATGCGCGGTGCCCGGCCTGCGCGGCGGCCAGGCGGTAGATCGCGCGCCGGCGCAGCAACGACGCGGGCACGTCGCGGCAGTCGGGCGGCAGGGCCAGCGCCGGGTCGCCCGCCTTGTCGATGATGCTGACGCGCAGCGATTCGCCGGCCTGGCAGGCGGTCAGCGCATCGGCCAGCCGGCAGCCCGCGCGCCAGTCGCCGGCCAGCGCGCGCGCCTCGAGCACGGGCCAGGCCTCGCCGAGGCGCATCGACGCCGGCGGTAGCGGCGGCAGGTCGGGCAGCTCGGGCACGGGTGGGGCGTCGCTGAACTCGGCCGGCACATCGGCCCAGGCGTCGGCGGCGACCTCCACGGGAGCCGCCGTCTCCGCGGCGGCCTGCGCCTCGACACGGGCCTGCCGCCCCTGCCACGCGCCGAGGCCGGCGGCGAGCAGCAGCGCGAGGGCGAACAGCAGCAGCGGGCGGCGCGTGCGGGTCATCCGTGTCCGGAGGCGTCGGTGGACCCCGAGCCTCGCAGCCGGCCCGCGCCGGGGCAAGCGCGGGGGGCCGATGTCGCCCGCGCTGATGAAGCTGAAAGCCCGCTGCAACGGCCTCGCCGGCCTCGCGTGCTAGCCTGCGCGTCCCCCGAAGCACCCCGATGCCCATGACCCTGTCCAGCCCCGCCCCGCAGGGCGACGCCCCCGCGTCGTCCGCCGCCGCCGCCGCGTCCGCCGCCGACGCCCCGATCCGCCTGGCCGACTACCGGCCGCCGGCCTGGAGCGTCCGCCACGTCGACATCGCCTTCGAGCTCGACCTGGCCAGCACCGAGGTGCACGCCTGGCTGCAGCTGGTGCCCGATCCCGAGCGCGCCCCCGGCGTCCCGCCGGCGCCGCTGCGCCTGGACGGCGAGGACCTGGAGTTGCTCGAGCTGCGCCTCGACGGCCGCCTGCTCGAGGCCCACGAGTACAGCCACGACGCCACCGGCCTGACCATCCCCGGCGTGCAGGCCGCCTGCGTGCTCGAGACCACGGTGCGGGTGAAGCCCGAGGGCAACACCCGCCTCGAGGGCCTGTACGCCAGCCGCGGCATGCTCTTCACCCAGTGCGAGGCCGAGGGCTTCCGCCGCATCACCTTCTTCGTCGACCGCCCCGACGTGATGCCCACCTGGCGCATCACGCTGGCCGCCGACGGGCAGCGCTTCCCGGTGCTGCTGGCCAACGGCAATCCGGTCGGCGCGCGTTGGCTCGACGGCGGCCGCCACGAGCGCACCTGGGAGAACCCGCACCCCACGCCCTGCTACCTGTTCGCGCTGGTCGCCGGCGAGCTCGAATGCGTGAAGCGCGAGGTGCGCACGGCCTCGGGTCGCCCGGTGCTGCTGGCCGTCTGGGCCGAGGCCGCCGACGTGGGGCGCTGCCACTGGGCGCTGGACTGCGTCGAGCGCTCGCTGCGCTGGGACGAGGCGCGCTTCGGCCGCGAGTACGACCTCGAGCAGTTCAACGTGGTGGCCGCCCAGGACTTCACGATGGGCGCGATGGAGAACAAGGGCCTCAACATCTTCAACGCCCGCTACATCTTGGCCGACGCCGCCACCGCCACCGACGCCGACCACGTGGCCATCGAGTCGGTGATCGGGCACGAGTACTTCCACAACTGGTCGGGCAACCGCGTCACGCTGCGCGACTGGTTCCAGCTGGCGCTGAAGGAAGGCCTGACGGTGTTCCGCGACCAGGAGTTCACCTCCGACCTGCACTCGCGCGCGGTCAAGCGCATCGAGGACGTGCGCCTGCTGCGCGCGCGGCAGTTCGCCGAGGACGGTGGCGCGCTGGCGCATCCGGTGCGCCCGGCCGAGTACCGCGAGATCAACAACTTCTACACCCTGACGGTGTACGAGAAGGGCGCCGAGATCGTGCGCATGCTGCACACCCTGCTCGGCGAGCGCGTGTTCCGCGCCGGCATGGACCAGTACTTCGCCGCCAACGACGGCCGCGCCGCCACCATCGAGGACTTCCTGTTCGCCTTCGAGGTGGCCAGCGGCCGCGACCTGGCGCAGTTCGCGCGCTGGTACGCCCAGGCCGGCACGCCGGTGGTGCAGGCCAGCGACGCCTTCGACGCGGCCACCGGCACCTGGACCCTGACGCTGCGCCAGTCCACGCCGCCCACCCCGGGCCAAGCCGACAAGCAGCCGCTGCACCTGCCCTTCAAGCTGGCGCTGTACGACCGCGCCAGCGGCCGCCGCGTGCGCCTGCGCGGCGGCGGCCAGGCCGTCGCCGACGGCGGCGCCGAGCTCATCGAGCTCACCGCGGGCACCACCCGCCTGAGCGTGCGCGGTCTGTCCGCCGCGCCGCTGCCCGCCTTCAACCAGGGCTTCTCGGCGCCGGTGAAGGTGGACTACGCCTGGAGCGCCGACGACCTCGGCCTGCTGGCGCGGCTCGACGCCGATCCGCTCACGCGCTGGGACGCGCTGCAGCGCCTGGCCACCGACGCGCTGCTCAAGCGCGGCGAGGACGGCGGCAGCGCCGCGGCCACCGCGTACTCGCGCGGGCTGGCCGCGCTGCTGGTCGATGCCGCGGCCGAACCGGCCTTCGTGGCCGAGTGCCTGGCGCTGCCTGATGTCGACACCCTGGCCGAGGCGGCGACGGGCGCGCTCGACGTCGACGCGCTGCTCGACGGCCGCGACGCGCTGCTCGACCAGCTCGCGCGCGTGCACGAGCCGCGCGCGCTGGCGCGCTACGGCGCGCTGGCCCAGGCGGCGGCCGGCGGGCTCGAGGGCCCGGCGATCGCCGCGCGCGGCCTGCGCAACGGCCTGCTCGGCCTGCTCACGCGCCGCGACCCCGAGGCCCGGCTGGCCCAGGCCCAGCTCGCCCACGCGCGCTCGATGACCGAGCGCCTCGGCGCGCTGCGCTGCCTGGTGCACGCCGGCGCGCCGGCGGCCGCCGAGGCGCTGGAGGCCTTCCGCGCCGCCTTCGCGCACGACCCGCTGGTGAGCGACAAGTGGATCACGCTGGTGGCGACGCGACCGCACGTCGACGCGCTGGCCGACGTCGAGGCGCTGCTGGCCTCGCCGTGGTGGACGCCCACCAATCCCAACCGCGTGCGCGCGCTGCTGGGCGCGTTCGCGCGCAGCAACCCGCGCGCCTTCCACCGCCCCGACGGCGCGGGCTACCGCCTGCTCGGCGCGCAGCTGCCGGCGCTCGACCGCACCAACCCGCAGGTCGCGGCGCGGCTGCTGGGCGCGTTCGAGAGCTGGACGCGGCTCGATGCCGGTCGCCGCGCCCACGCCGGCGCGGTGCTCGAGCAGCTGGCGGCCACGCTGGCGTCGCGCGACGCCAGCGAGACCCTGGCCCGCCTGCGCGGCTGAGCCGGCCGTCCCCGCGGGCGCCATCGCCCGCGGAGGCGCGCGTCACTCCGACCTGGCGGCATCGCTCGCCGCGTCGTCCTCCGGCAGCACCACCTGCTCCAGCCGCACGCCGTCGACGAACAGCGCGCGCGCCAGCGGCACCAGGGCCTCGGGCGTCAGCGCGCGGGCGCGCGGCTCCAGCGTGTCGGGATCCGACTCCAGCGCGGGCTGCACGCGGGTGTTCACGAAGCGCCCGCGCCAGTAGCCATTCGTGCGCAGCGACATCGGCAGCTGGGCCAGCCAGCCCGCCACCACGCGATCGAGCACGTCGGCGCTCGGGCCCTCGGCGGCCAGCCGGGCCAGCTCGCGCTCCACGCGGGCGCGCGCGGCGTCCACCTGGTCGGGCGCCAGCTCCAGGTCGATGCGGATGAACTGCCGCGGCGTGCCCGTCGGGTCCAGCCAGCGGCTGGCCGAGGGCGAGTAGGTGCTGCCCATCTCCTCGCGCAGCGCCTCGGTCAGCACGATGCGCAGGCTCTCGTGCAGCGCCATCAGGCGCAGCAGCGCGTCGGGCGAGGCCTCGGCCGGGGCGTGCATGGCCAGCCGCCATTCGGCCTTGGCCTCGCGGCCGGCGCGGGTGGTGAAGGTGCCGGGCGCCACCGGGTACTCCAGGCGCTCGTCGCCTCGCGGGGCCGGCGGCGGCGCGGCCTCGGCGGGCAGGCCGCCGAGCCAGCGGTCCACCAGCGGCAGCGTGGCCTCGGGGTCGAGGTCGCCGATCAGGATCAGCTCGAAGCCGCGCGCGTTGGCGAAGCGCGCGCGGTGGATCGCGCGCATGTCCTCCACCGTGGCGTCCAGCAGGGCCGGATCGTCGGGCCGCGCCTGGCCGGGCTGCTCGCCGGTGTCGCGCAGGCGCCAGGCCTCCGACACCCGGTACTCGGGCGTGGTGACGTACTGCGGCAGCAGCGCGCGGATCTGGGCCTGGCGGGCGGCCAGCAGGCGGGCGTCGCCGCGCGGGGCGGTCATCTTCAGGTGCAGCAGCTGCAGCATCGTCTCGAGCGAGGCGCGGGTGCTGGCCCCGGCGAGCTGGTCGTGGTGCTCGCGCAGGCCGAGCTGGGCCTGCGCATTCTCGCCGGCGAGCCGGCGGCGCAGCGCGCTGGCGCTCCACGCGCCCCAGCCGGTCTCCTCGAACAGCGCCAGCAGGTCGCCCGCCGCGCCGCGCTGGGCCTCGGGCAGGGTGTAGACGCCGCCGGGGCGGATGCCGGCGAGCTGGATCTCGTCGTCGCGGAAGTCGGTCCGGCGCAGCTCCACCGACACCCCGTTGGCGTAGCGCACCCGCAGGTGGCCCTCGCCCAGCACCTCGGTCGGGCCGAGGCGCTCGCCCGGGGCGGGCGCGGGCAGCAGCGGGCCGTCGACGGCCTCGGCCACCGAGGCGTCGAGCGTGCGCGCGGCGCGGCCGGCGAGCAGGGCGCGCAGCGCCTCGGCGTCGGCGGGCGGGGCGCCGTCGGCCGTGGGCGGGCCCCAGGCGGCCAGCAGCAGCGGGCCGTTCGGCGGGCCCAGCACCTCGGCCACCAGCGGCGCCATGTCGGCCGGCGTGGTGGCGGCCAGCGGGCCGGCCAGCGCCTCCACGAACCACGCGTCCGGCGGCACCCGCGCCTCGTCGGTGACGTGGCT
Source organism: Lysobacteraceae bacterium (assembly GCA_051859045.1). Lineage (GTDB taxonomy): Bacteria > Pseudomonadota > Gammaproteobacteria > Xanthomonadales > Xanthomonadaceae > JBHYGK01. The sequence continues at coordinate 31,451 of JBHYGK010000021.1, forward strand.
CACCAGCTCCTGCACGCGCGCGGACGAGGTGCGCGTGGCGCTGCCCTCGGCGCGCGCGCGCAGGCCGGCCAGGCTGCGCTGGATGGCGGCCTCGAGCTCGTCGGGGCGCACGCCGTCGCGGCGCACGCGCTCGAGCTCGTCCAGCAGCACGCGGGTGGCGGCCTCGGCGCCGCCGGCGTTCGCGCCCGCCATCAGGCCCAGCGACTGCTGGCCGCGGGCGCTGGCGCCGTCGCCGGCGCGCAGCTGGAGCGCCGCCTCGGGGTTGGCTTCGAGCGCCTCGGCCAGGCGCTGGTTGAGCATCTGCGCCACCAGGCCGCGGCGCAGCGAGGCCAGGGCGTCGGCGTGGTCGCGCGCGACCGGGCGCTCGCGCCAGGGCAGCTGCAGCTGCACCGCGGTGGAGGTGAGCTCGTCGTCGGCGATCACGTGCACCGCGTCGGCGTCGCGCGCGCTGAAGCGCGCGGGCGCCGGGCGCGGCGGGGCGTCGGGCGGGTCGCGCAGGTCGCCGAAGCGCGCGCGCACCATCGCCTCCACCGCCGCCGGGTCGAGGTCGCCCACCGCCACCACCGCCATCAGCGAGGGCCGGTACCAGTCGCGGTAGTAGCGGCGCAGCGCCTCCACGTCCATCGCCTGCAGGCTGGCCTCGGTGCCGATGGGCAGGCGCTCGGGGTGCGGGCCGCCGGCGTACAGCAGCGGGATCAGCTCGCGCGAGACGCGCTCGCCCGCGCCCAGGCGCCGGCGGTACTCGCTCATCACCACGCCGCGCTCGGCCTCGAACTGCGCCTCGTCGAGCGTGATCCCGCCGGCCCAGTCGCGCAGCACGTCCAGCCCGGTGGGCAGCAGCGTGGCGTCGGCGGTGGGGATCGGCAGCATGTACACCGTCTCCTCGAACGAGGTGTAGGCGTTGAGGTCGGCACCGAAGCGGATGCCCGCGCGCTGCAGGAAGGCCACCAGGTCGTTCTCGGGGAAACGCGCGGTGCCGTTGAAGGCCATGTGCTCGAGGTAGTGCGCGGCGCCGCGCTGGTCCCCGGCCTCCACCAGCGAGCCCGCCAGCACCACCAGGCGCAGCTCGGCGCGGCCGCGCGGCTCGGGGTTGCGGCGGATGAAGTAGCGCAGGCCGTTGTCGAGCGTGCCGCGCAGCACCTCGGGGTCGAAGGGCACCTCGGCGTCGGGCGTGGCCAATGCGGCGGCGGGCGGCGCATCGGCACGCGCGCCATCCGCGGCGCGCGCGGCCGGCAGCGCCAGCGCCGCGAGCAGCAGGGACGCCAGCAGCGCCGCGGCCGCGGTCCGTGCGCGCGCGCGCAGGTCGGTCGCGAGCGGCAGGGCGAGGGCGCGCGGGCGGGCGCGGGTGGGCGTCGGCATCGGGGCGTCTCCAGTCGTCAGGCCCCGACCCTAGCCCGGACGCGGGTGGCGCGCGCGTGCAGGTCGCCACGGTGGCCCCGGGTCGGCGCCCCGGCATGCCCGCGCGGGGACGCCCGCCCCGCAGCCCCCGCGTCAGGGCCCCCGCGTCAGGCGGCCCGCGTCAGCCGGCCTTGCGCTGCCCCAGCAGGCTCACCGCGGCCGAGCCCGCCACCACCAGGCCCGCGCCGATCCAGCCGCCCAGCCCCACGGCCTCGGGCTGGATCACGCCCGGCCAGACCGCGTGCACGGCCATCACGCTGAGGATCGTCAGCAGCGGCGTCATCGCCAGCACCGCGCTGACCCGCGAGGCCTCCCAGTGCGCCAGCGCCTCGGCGAAGCAGCCATAGGCGCCGAGGGTGTTGATCGCGCAGTAGCCCAGCAGCGCCCAGTGCAGCGCATCCATCCGCAGCAGCGCCGAAGGCGTGGCGAAGGGCAGCAGCAGCAGCGTGGCCGCGCCGTAGATCACCAGCAGGATGCCCTGCGAGCCCAGCCGCAGCAGCAGCTGCTTCTGCGCCAGCGCGTACACCGCCCACACCGCCGCGGCCAGCACCACCAGCGCCGAGCCCACGAGGTAGCCCGAGGGCGTGGCGTGCGCGACGTCCGCGGCGTGCACCAGCTGCTCGCGGAAGAACAGCGCCAGCCCGCCCACCAGCAGCGCCACGCCGACCCACTGCGCGGCGCGGAAGCGCTCGCCGAACACGAACACCCCGCCCAGCAGCATCCCCAGCGGCGCCAGCTGGATCAGCAGCTGCGCGTTGCCCGGGCTCGTGCGCTGCACGCCCAGCAGGTAGAAGACGTAGTTGCCGATCAGCCCCAGCGCCGCCACCACCAGCAGCCAGCGGTGCCGCCCGCCCAGCCCGCGCAGCTGGCCGAGGCCGCCGCGCATCGACAGCAGCGCCAGGGTGCCCGCGAAGGCCACCAGGAAGCGGAACCAGGTGAGGGTCATCGGGTCGAGCTGCTCGAGCGTGAGCTTGAGCGCGACCGGCAGGGTGGCCCAGAAGCCCGCGGTGGCCAGCGCCAGCCCGAGCCCCAGCCGCCAGCGGCCGGAGGCCTGGTGCAGGGCCATGGCGGTGCGTCGCGTGGGAAGGTGTGCGGATCATGAACCCGCGCGGCCGTCGGCGACCAGCGGCGGGGAACTTTCCGCGGGTTTAGCACCGATTCACCGCCACAGGATCAATACTCACCGCCTCACACAAGGGGGTCCGCCATGGTCCGCAAGCTCGCCTGCCTCACCTTGGTCCTCGCCGGCCTCAGCGGCTGCGCGAGCTACGAACAGGGCTACCGCGACGGTTACTGGCGCGGCGCGGCCAACGAGGACGTCGTGAAGGGCAAGGACGGCAGCGTCTACGCCCCGGCCGAGGACGGCTACGGCGACTACTACTACCGCGACCCCGCGCCGGAGGCCCGCGACCCCTACTGGGCCTACTCCAGCCTCTATTCGCCGCTGCTGTGGAGCTACGGCTACGGCCCGTACTGGCGCCATCCCGCCTGGAGCTACGGCGTCTCCTACCGCTACTACCGCCCGTATTCCCACTGGAGCCTCGGCTACCACTCCGGCTTCGGCTGGAGCCCGTGGTCCTACGGCTACGGGTGGGGCTACGGCGGCTGGTACGACCCCTGGCCCTACCGCCGCGACTGGTATGGCTACCACCATCCCCGCCCGCGTCCGCATCCGGGGCCCGGCCCGGGGCCGGGGCCCGGCACCGGCGGCCCCGACAGCGGCGATCCGCTCGAGCGCTTCGGCCCGATCCGTCGCGGTGGCGTCCGCCTTCCGCCCGTGCAGCCGCCGCTGGTCGATGGCGGCGGTGGCCCGCCGCGCCTCGACGACGCCGGCAAGCGCCCCGGCATCACCGGCGGCCGCCCGGCGCCGCGCCCCCCGGTCGACGTCGACGCGGGCCGCAACGGGCGTCCGTACGAGGTCGTCGACGACCAGAACACGCGCACCGGCCGGGTGATCCGCGGGGGCACGTACGAGGCCGACGGCGGCACTGCGCCGCGCGCCCCGGATCGCAGCACCGGCATCCCGCTGCCGTCGCGCGGCTTCCGCGGCATGCCCGAGACCGATCGCGGCGGCGGCCGGATGCAGCAGCCCCGCATGGAGCCGCCGCGGATGCGCGAGCCGCGCCCGGAGCCGCGCATGGAGCGCCCCGTCGATGGCGGGTTCCGCGGGATGCCGCAGATCGATCGCGGCGAGGGCCGGATGCAGCAGCCGCGCATGGAGCAGCCGCGCTTCGAGCAGCCGCGCATGCAGGAGCCCCGCATGGAACAGCCGCGCATGGAGCAGCCCCGCATGGCGCCGCCCCCGCCGCCGCCCCCGCCGCCCCCGCCGCCGCGCATGGAGTCGCCGGCGGTGCAGGAGATCGAATGAGCCGGCTTGCCCCCACCCGTCGGTGGGGGCATCCTGCGGCCATGACTGACGGGATGCGTCACTTTCGGGCCTGATTCCGGCCCGGCGCGTCACCCGCCCCCGCGGCGTCAGCCACCCTTGTCGATGCCCGGTCGGTCCCCTGGATACCCCCTGTTCCCATGGCCGGCCGGGCGTCGGCATTTTCACTGCCCGTCCAGAAGCGTGATGTGTTCCCGCTTCGAAGCGTGACCGGCATCGCAAAGTCGTCTCCGAGGCAAAAAAAACCGGGCGTCTTGCGACGCCCGGTGGGCTTCCTCGCGCTGCGCGTGACCGGCCCCTGTTCCTGATACCGGTCGGCGCCCCCCGGCGCCTGCCAGCGTGAGTGCCGCCCAGCCTCCGCACGAACCGTGCCAACATCCCGCCCCCCCGATGGATCGCCCACCCCGACGCCCATGCTCACCCCCGACGTCATCGTGATCGGCGGCGGCCACGCCGGCACCGAGGCCGCGCTGGCCGCGGCGCGGGCCGGCGCGCGCACGCTGCTCGTCAGCCACAGCCTCGAGACCGTGGGCGCGATGAGCTGCAACCCGGCGATCGGCGGCATCGGCAAGGGCCACCTGGTCCGCGAGATCGATGCGCTGGGCGGCGCGATGGCGCGCGCGGCGGATGCCGCCGGCATCCAGTGGCGCACCCTCAACGCCAGCAAGGGACCGGCCGTGCGCGCCACGCGCTGTCAGGCCGACCGCGCGCTGTACCGCGCCGCGATCCGGCGGATCGTCGAGGCGCAGCCGGGGCTGGCGCTGTTCCAGGCCGCGGTGGACGAGGTGCTGCTCGACGGCGACCGGGTGCGCGGCGTGCGCACGTCCACCGGCCTGGTGTTCGAGGCGCCCTGCGTGGTGCTCACCGCGGGCACCTTCCTGGCCGGGCGCATCCACGTGGGCGAGGCGAACCACGCGGGTGGGCGCGCGGGCGAGGCGCCGTCGAACGCGCTGGCGGCCTTCCTGCGCGAGGCCCAGCTGCCGGCCGGCCGGCTCAAGACCGGCACCCCGCCGCGCATCGACGCGCGCAGCGTCGACCTCGACGCGCTGGAGCTGCAGCCCGGCGACGAGCCGCGGCCGGTGTTCTCCTTCCTTGGCAGCGCCGCCGACCATCCGCGCCAGGTGCCCTGCCACATCACCTGGACCAGCGAGCGCACCCACGACCTGATCCGCGCCGCGCTGCACCGCAGCCCGATGTTCTCGGGCGCGATCGAGGGCGTCGGCCCGCGCTACTGCCCGTCGATCGAGGACAAGGTGGTGCGCTTCGCCGACCGCGAGCGCCACCAGGTGTTCGTCGAGCCCGAAGGTCTGGACAGCATCGAGCTGTACCCCAACGGCATCTCCACCTCGCTGCCCTTCGACGTGCAGCTGGACGTGGTGCGCTCGATCCGCGGCTTCGAGCGCGCCGTGATCACCCGCCCGGGCTACGCCATCGAGTACGACTACTTCGACCCGCGCGGCCTGCACGCCTCGCTGGCCAGCAAGGCCGTGCAGGGCCTGTACCTGGCCGGGCAGGTGAACGGCACCACCGGCTACGAGGAGGCCGCCGCCCAGGGCCTGCTGGCCGGGCTCAACGCCGCGCGCGCGGCCCGCGGCGAGGCGCCGTGGGTGCCGCGCCGCGACGAGGCCTACCTGGGCGTGCTGGTGGACGACCTGGTGACCCGCGGCGTCACCGAGCCCTACCGCATGTTCACCTCGCGCGCCGAGTACCGCCTGCAGCTGCGCGAGGACAACGCCGATACCCGGCTCACGCCGGTCGGCCGCGAGCTCGGGCTGGTGGACGAGGCGCGGCATGCGGCATGGGCGCGCAAGCACGAGGCGGTGCAGGGCGAGCTGGCCCGGCTGCGCGCGACCTGGGCCTCGCCGGTGAACGCGCTGGGCGCCGAGGTGATGCCGCTGCTGGCGCACCCGCTGATGCGCGAGGCCAACGCCTTCGACCTGCTGCGCCGGCCCGAGGTGGGCTACGCGGCGCTGATGGCCACCTCGCTGGGCCCCGGCCTGGCCGACCCGGCGGCCGCCGAGCAGGTGGAGATCGAGGCGATGTACGCCGGCTACCTCGAGCGCCAGCGCGAGGAGATCGCCCGCGCCGCGCGCCACGAGGCCACCGCCATCCCGGCGGGCTTCGACTACGCCGCGGTGCCGGGCCTGGGCACCGAGGTGATCGAGCGCCTGGCCCGCCTGCGCCCCGACACTCTGGGCCAGGCCGCGCGCGTGCCCGGCGTGACGCCGGCGGCGATCAGCCTGCTGCTGGTGCACATCGTGAAGAAACGCGGCCGCGCGGCCTGAGCCTCGGCGCCCGGCCTCAGGTGGTCGAGACCACGAAGTTCCAGGCCGCATGCAGCGCTACCGGCGGCCAGACCGAGCGTGTGCGACACCACGACAGGCCACAGATGACCCCGAACGCGACGAGCTCCAGCGTCCGTGACGGCTGCCCATGCGCGAACGCGAACGCGAACGCGCCGATCCCGACCGCGAAGCCTCGCAGCAGCGCATCGGGCTGGAAGCGCAGCAGGGCCTCCCGGTAGAGCACCTCCTCCCAGAGCGGTGCCACCAGCACCGTGGCCACGATCCCCGACGCCACGGCGGCGCCTTGCTCGACGCCGAGTGCCATGGTTCCGATCACCACCAGCAGCAGGGCGATCGCGCAGAGCCAAGCGGTTCGCGGGGAGAGGGCGTCCCGCCCGTCCGGATGGGCTTCCGGGTCGTGGCCGTCGCGTCGCCTGCGGCGCCGGATCACCCAGATCACGGTCAGGATCAGCGCCGCGATCGAGAGGCGCACCGCCGAGGAGGGCGACAGCCAGGGCAGCCACGGCGCGACGCCGATCGGTTCGACCCGCAGCCGCTGCACGGTCAGGTAGCGGGATGCCACGAACCGGCCCGTGAACGCATCGGCGATGTCCCAGAGCGGCGCGGAGTTCGCGCGACCGACCTCGACTTCACAGGTCACCCTGAGCGCCGTCGCGCTCCGCTCGACCACGGCACAGGCATGCCCGGCGAGGACCAGCCCATCCTCCTCGGGCGGCGGCGACTGCAGCCCCTCGGCGCTGTAGCCGGCCAGCCAGCGTTCGCGATCCAGATCCAGCGACTGGACAGGGTCCGGGGCGAAGGCGAGCCACGCGCAGGCCACCAGCGTCAGGCCGATCCACAGCCATCGTTTCGCTTCGCGCCGCATCCCTGGCTCCGCTGTCCCCAAGGGCCAGAGAGCCCGGTGAGCCCGGGTGCTGTCAATGTGAACGGGGCCGCGGTCAGCGACACCGGCCCCACCCGATTCCGCGCGCCGGCGCAAGGCTGGCAGGGGCCGCGCGATGGGGGACAATCGGCGGCCATCCGTACGCCGCAGGTCCACCGAAGCATGAGCCCCACGCCGTCCCCCGCCACCGCCCGCAAGATCGCCTCCCTCATCGCCGCCGAGATCCAGGCGGCGCCCGCGCAGGTGGAGGCGGCGGTGGCCCTGCTCGACGAGGGCGCGACCGTGCCGTTCATCGCGCGCTACCGCAAGGAAGTCACCGGCGGCCTCGACGACATCCAGCTGCGCGCGCTCGAGCAGCGGCTGGTCTACCTGCGCGAGCTGGAGGACCGCCGCGCGGCGGTGATCGCCAGCATCGAGGAGCAAGGCAAGCTCACCGACGCGCTGCGCGCCGAGCTGGAGGCCGCCGACACCAAGGCGCGCCTGGAAGACCTCTACCTGCCCTACAAGCCCAAGCGCCGCACCCGCGCGCAGATCGCCCGCGAGGCCGGCCTGGAGCCGCTGCTCGACGCGCTGCTGAAGGATCCCGCGCTCGACCCGCAGGCCGAGGCCGCGGGCTACGTCAGCGCCGAGAAGGAGGTGGCCGACGCCAAGGCCGCGCTGGACGGCGCCCGCCAGATCCTGATCGAGCGCGCGGGCGAGGACGCCGCGCTGATCGGCGGGCTGCGCGGCTGGCTGCAGGGCAACGGCCGCATCCGCTCGCGCGTGGCCGAGGGCAAGGAGGCCGAGGGCGCGAAGTACCGCGACTACTTCGACCACGCCGAGCCGCTGGCGCGCATCCCCTCGCACCGCCTGCTGGCGCTGTTCCGCGCGCGCAACGAGGGCGTGCTGTTCCTCGAGCTCGAGCCCGGCGCCGAGCCCGAGCAGGGCCACGCCGAGGCCACCGGCCGCGTGGCCCAGCACCTGGGCATCGCGCAGCGCGGCCGCGCCGCCGACGCCTGGCTGTTCGAGGGCTGCCGCATGGCCTGGAAGGTCAAGCTGCACCTGCACCTGATGCTCGACCTGTTCGTGCAGGCCCGCGAGGCCGCCGAGGCCGAGGCCATCCGGATCTTCGGCGACAACCTCAAGGACCTGCTGCTGGCCGCGCCGGCCGGCGCCAAGCCCGTCATGGGCCTCGACCCGGGCCTGCGCACCGGCGTGAAGGTGGCGATCGTGGACGGCACCGGCAAGCTGGTGGACACCGCCACGATCTACCCGCACCAGCCCTCCAACCGCTGGGACGAGTCGCTGGCCATCCTGGGCCGGCTGTGCGCGAAGCACGGCGTGGCGCTGATCGCGATCGGCAACGGCACCGCCAGCCGCGAGACCGACAAGCTGGCCGGCGAGCTGCTGAAGCTGCTGCCGCAGCTGAAGATGCAGAAGATCGTGGTCAGCGAGGCCGGCGCGTCGGTGTACTCGGCGTCCGAGCTGGCCTCGCGCGAGTTCCCGGCGCTGGACGTCAGCCTCAGAGGCGCGGTGTCGATCGCGCGCCGCCTGCAGGATCCGCTGGCGGAACTGGTGAAGATCGAGCCCAAGGCGATCGGCGTCGGCCAGTACCAGCACGACGTCGACCAGACCCGGCTGGCGCGCGCGCTCGACGCCCGCGTCGAGGACTGCGTGAACGCGGTGGGCGTGCTGGTGAACATGGCCTCGGCGCCGCTGCTGGCGCGGGTGTCCGGCCTGAGCGCGACGGTGGCCGAGAACATCGTGCGGCATCGCGACGAGCACGGCCCGTTCAAGCGCCGGCGCGACCTGCTGAAGGTGCCGCGCCTGGGCGAGAAGACCTTCGAGCAGGCCGCGGGCTTCCTGCGCATCCCCGACGGCGACGAGCCGCTGGACGCGTCCTCGGTGCATCCCGAGGCCTACCCGGTGGTCGAGCGGATGGTGAAGGCCTGCGGCAAGCCGGTGGCGTCGCTGCTGAAGGACCCGTCGGCGGTGCGCGCGCTGCGCCCGGAGCAGTTCACCGACGAGCGCTTCGGCCTGCCGACCGTGCGCGACATCCTGCGCGAGCTCGAGAAGCCCGGCCGCGACCCGCGCCCGGAGTTCCGCGCCGCGCAGTTCGCCGAGGGCGTGGAGTCGGTGAAGGACCTCAAGCCCGGCATGGTGCTCGAGGGCACGATCAGCAACGTCGCCGCGTTCGGCGCCTTCGTCGACATCGGCGTGCACCAGGACGGCCTGGTGCACGTGAGCGCGCTCAGCCGCACCTTCGTGAAGGACCCGCGCGAGGTGGTGAAGGCCGGCGACATCGTCAAGGTGAAGGTGCTCGAGGTGGATCTGCCGCGCCAGCGCATCGCGCTGACCCTGCGCCTGGACGACCCGCTGCCCGAGGCCGGGGCGTCGCCGCAGGCGCGCAGCCAGGTGGGCGGCCGCGACGGCCGCGGCGGCGATGCGCGCGGCGGCGATGCGCGGGGTGCGGGCGGCCGCGACGGCGGCCCGCGGCGCGACGGCGGCGCTGGCCGCGG
>JBHYGK010000022.1:0-40529 GCA_051859045.1 Lysobacteraceae bacterium
GCTCGCCGCCGCCCTCGCCCGCCGCGGCCGCCGGGCCGCGCGCGCCCGGCGCCGGCGCGGGGGCCGGCGCGGGGATGCCCAGCGCGAACGCGCTCATGCCGGCTCCTCGCCGTCGCCGAGCCGGGCCGGACGGCGCCGGCCGGCGAGTTCGTCGAGCTCGCCCTGGGCGCGCTTCTGCTCCTTCTTCGCCTCCTCGGCGCGGTAGCTGGCGGCGAGCTTCTCGAGCACCTGCTTGTCGCGGCTGGCGAGCAGCAGCCGGGTGCGCTCGATCTCGAGCGTGCCCCGGCCCTGCTCCACCGCGCGCTTCTGCACCGCGACGGCCTGCTCGATGCGCTCGATGAAGGCCTGGCGGTTGGCCAGCAGCGCCGGGTTGAGGGTGCCGCCGGCCGGCGCGGGCTGGTGGTACTCGTCCTTGAAGCGGGCGAGCTCCTCCAGCCGCTGCTCCTGCAGGCGCTGGGCCTCGCGGACCTTGGCCAGCTCCTGGGCCACGCGGTCCTCGCGCTCCTGGGCGCGCTGCAGCAGGGGATCGAGACGGCGGTGGGTCATGGCGGGGCGGTCCTCGGGGCTTACTTGTCGAGCAGCCGCGACAGCGCGGCCTTGGAGTCGGCGAGCGACGCGGCCTCGGCGACGTCCTGGCCGAGGAAGGCCTGGATGTCGGACCAGCGCGCGAGCGCCTCGTCGACGAGGGGGTCGGCGCCCTTCTGGTAGGCGCCGATGTTGATCAGGTCGCGCTGGTTGGAATAGGCCGCGATCAGGCGCTTGAGCTTGCGCATGCGCTCGCGCCAGGGCAGGTCGGCGATGTCGGTGACCACGCGGCTGACCGACTGCTCGATGTCGATCGCCGGGTACAGGCCGGCGTCGGCGATCCGCCGGCTGAGCACGATGTGGCCGTCGAGGATCGCGCGCGAGGCGTCGGCGATCGGCTCCTGCTGGTCGTCGCCCTCGGTGAGCACGGTGTAGAACGCGGTGATCGAGCCGCGGCCGGCCGGGCCCATGCCCGCGCGCTCCACCAGCGCCGGCAGCTTGGCGAACACCGAGGGCGGGTAGCCGCGGGTGGTCGGCGGCTCGCCGACCGAGAGGCCGATCTCGCGCTGGGCCTGGGCGAAGCGGGTCAGCGAGTCCATCAACAGCAGCACGTTCAGGCCCTGGTCGCGGAACCATTCGGCAATCGCCGTGGCGCGCAGCGCGCCGTGGATGCGCGCCAGCGGCGGGCGGTCGGCCGGGGCCGCGACGACCACCGCGCGGGCCAGGCCGCCGGGGCCCAGCGTGGACTCGACGAAGTCGCGCACTTCGCGGCCTCGCTCGCCGATCAGGCCGACCACGATCACGTCGGCCTTGGTGAAGCGGGTCATCATGCCCAGCAGCGTCGACTTGCCGACGCCGGAGCCGGCGAACAGGCCCACGCGCTGGCCGCGGCCGATCGGCAGCAGCGCGTTGATCGCGCGCACGCCGACGTCCAGCGGGGAGGTGATGGGCTCGCGCATCAGCGGGTTGAGCGGTACGCCGGCCAGGGTGACCGCGCCCTCGGCGCGGATCGGGCCGCGCCCGTCGAGCGGGTGGCCGTCGGAGTCGATGACCCGGCCCAGCAGGCCGTCGCTGACCTCGACCTGGCCGCGCTTGCTCGAGGGCACCACGCGGGCCTTGGGCAGCAGGCCGTGGAGCTCCTGGGTGGGCATGAGGAAGGTGCGGTCGGAGGCGAAGCCCACGACCTCGGCCTCGACCCAGCCGCCGGCGCTCTCCACGCGCACCGCGGCGCCCATGGGCTCCTCGCAGCCGGTGGCCTCGAGGGTCAGGCCGACGGCGCGCTTGAGCACGCCCTCGCGCAGGCAGCCCATCGCGGGCATGCGCGGGTCGGCGGCGCCGAGCCGGGTGGCCAGGCGCGCGCTGCGGCCGCGGGTGAAGTCCAGGCCCACCGGCGGCGGCGGGGCCTCGGCCTCGTCGGGCCCGCGCAGCGGGCTCACGGGGCGCTCCCCTGGCGCAGCGTGGCCTCGAGCGCGGCGCGCAGGCGCGCCTCGAGGCGGCCGTCGATGCGCACGGACTCGGCGTGCACGCGCACGTCGCCGCGGCCGAGGCTGAGGTCGGGCACCAGGCGGGCGTCGGGGAAGGCGGGCAGGTGCGGCGCCAGCGCGGCGATGTCGTCGGGATGCAGGCGCACCTCGAGCTCGCGCTGGCCGCTGCCGGCCGCGTCGAGCGCGGCGCGCACCAGCTCGGCGAGCAGCATCGGGTCGGCCTGGTAGGCCGGGCCGACCAGCACGCCGGCGATGCGCACGGCGAGCTCGCCGAGCGCGCCGGCGACCTCGTCCTCGAGCTTGCCCAGCGGGCGCGCGAGGGCGTCGACGACGCCCTCGAACTGCGCGGCCAGGCGGCGCATCTCGCCCTGGGCGGCGGCCAAGCCCTCGGCGTGGCCGGCGGCATAGCCCTCGCGCCGGGCCTGGGTCTCGATGGCCTCGATCTCCTGCACCGTCGGCGGGCGCTTCTCGGGCTCGCGGCGCGGGTTCACGCCGAGCTCGGGCAGGGTCCAGAGGGTCGCGGCGTCCATGCTCACACCAGCTCCTCGGTCTTGCCGCCGAGCGAGATGGTGCCCTCATCGGCCAGGCGGCGGACGATCGCGAGGATCTCCTTCTGCGCGCCCTCGACCTCGGCCAGCTTGACCGGGCCGCGGTCCTCCATGTCCTCCTGCAGGATGGTGGCGGCGCGCTGCGACATGTTCTTGAGGATCTTGTCCTTGACCGCCGGCGAGGCGCCGCGCAGGGCCAGCGGCAGGCGGTCGCCCGGGACCTCGCGCAGGATCGCCTGCATCGAGCGGTCGTCGACCTCGCCGAGGTCGTCGAAGACGAACATCAGGTCCTGGATCTGGCCCGACAGCGCCTCGTCGACCTTGCCGATCGCGCCGAGGATGATCTGGTCCTGGCCGCCGTCCATGAAGTTGAGGATGTTCGCGGCCACCTTCACGCCGCCCACCGTCGAGGACTTCATGGCCTGGTTGCCGGAGAACTGGCGCTCCATGACCTCGTTGAGCTCGTTGAGCGCGCCGGGCGGGATGCCGTCGAGGGTGGCGATGCGCAGCAGCACGTCCGAGCGGGTGCGCTCGGGCAGGGACTTCAGGGTCTCGGCGGCCTGGTCGGGGTCGAGGTGGGCCAGCACGATGGCGATGATCTGCGGGTGCTCGAGGCGGATGAGGTCGGCGATCGCGCGCGGGTCCATCCACTTCAGCGTGTCGAGGCCGGTGGTGTTGCGGCCCAGCAGGATGCGGTCGATCAGCGAGCCGGCCTTGTCCTCGCCGAGCGCGCTCACCAGCACCTTGCGCACGTAGTCGTCGGCGCCGACGCCCAGCGAGGTCTGCTTGTCGAGCGCCTGCACGAAGGTCTGCACGACGCCCTCGACCTGCTCGCGGCTGATCGAGGCCAGCGAGGTCATGGCGGTGCCGAGCTTCTGCACCTCCTTCGCCGTCATGTGCTTGAGCACCTCGGCCGCCTCCTTCTCGCCGAGCGAGAGCAGCAGGACGGCGGCGCGCTGGGTGCCGGTCAGGGGTTCGATCTTGTCAGCCATCGCTCGCCACCCACTCCTTCACCACCTGAGCGACCCGCTTGGAGTCCTCGTTGACGGCCTGGCGCGCCACGTCCAGGCGCGCCTCGTAGCTGTTGGGCGGCAGCGCCAGCTGCGCGGGCTGGCCGTCGCTGCCGATCTGCGCCGCCTGCGCCTGGGCCAGCGCGGGCAGGTTGGCCTGCGCCTGCAGCTGGGCGTCGCCGGCATCGACCTCGGTGCGGGTGCGGGGCGGGCTGATCAGCGTGCGCAGCGCCGGGCGCAGCACCGCGAAGATCAGCACCAGCACCACGATCGCGCCCAGGCCGATGCGCAGCAGCTCGCGGATGGTCGGATTCTCCCAGAACGGGGCCGCGTCGCCGGGCTCCTCGAGCTCCGGGCGGATGAACGGCGCGTTCATCACCGACACCGAGTCGCCGCGGTCCGCGTCGAAGCCCACCGCCTCGCGGACCAGGGCCTCGATCCGGGTCAGCTCGTCCGCGGTCAGGGCGCGCTCGATCGGGTTGCCCTCGGCGTCGACGCCCGGCACGTGGTCGACCAGCACCGCCACGGTGACCCGGCGGATCCGGCCCGGCGGCTGCCGGGTGTGGCTGAGGGTGCGGTCGAGCTCGTAGTTGCGGGTCTCGCTGCGGTTGGCCTCGGTCGGCGGCGCGGGCGCGGCCGGGGCGGCCGGATCGGCGGCGGCGCCGGCGGCGGCCGGGCCCGGCGGGGTGTTGGCGGTGGCGCCCGGGATGCCCTCGGGGCCCTGGCCCTGGCCGTCGCGGCGCTCGCTCTCGGTGAGCTGCTCGCTGCGCACCTGGGCGGAGTCGGGGCCGTAGGTCTCGCGGGCCTCCTCGACCGCCGAGAAGTCCATGTCCACCGCGACCTGCGAACGCACGCGGCCGGCGCCGGTGATCGGCTCGAGCAGCTGGTCGATGCGGGCGGAGAAGCTGGATTCCTGGCGGCGGATGCGCTCGAACTGCTCGGCGCTGGTGGCCTGCGGGTCCTCGGCGCCGTCGGGCAGGGTCAGCAGGCGGCCGGTGCCGTCCACCACCGTGACCCGCTCCGGGGTCAGGCCGGGGATCGAGGACGCCACCAGGTGCACGATCGCGTCGACCTGGTTGCGCTCGAGGGTGCGGCCGGCGTGCAGCTGCAGCACCACCGACGCCGCCGCCGGCTCGCGCTGGCGGGTGAAGGCGCTGGGCTTGGGCAGGGCGAGGTGCACGCGGGCCTCGCGGACCGGGCGCAGGTTGCCGATGGTGCGGGCCAGCTCGGTTTCCAGCGCGCGCTGGTAGCGGGCGGTCTCGACGAACTGGCTGACGCCGAAGCCCGGGTCGCGCTCGATCATCTCCATGCCGCTGCCGTTGAGCTGGCCGAGGCCGGCGGCCGCCATCTGCAGCCGGGCCTCCTGCAGGCGCTCCGCCGGGACCTTGACGGCGCCGGTGGCGGGATCGAGCTCGAAGGGCAGCTGCTGCTGGCGCAGCAGCTCCACCAGCTCGGCGCTGGTGCGCGGGTCGAGGCCGTCCTGCAGCACCGCCATCGGCGGCTTCTGCAGCCAGAAGAACAGCCACAGCCCGCCGGCGATCGCGCCCGCCAGCACCAGCATCGCGAACAGCTGGCGGAACACGCCGGCGTCGGAGAGCTGGGTGAGGGTGTTGGTGGGCGTCGGCAGCGCGGAGGCGGGCGTGCTCATCGGCGGATCCAGGGGAAAGGGGGCGGGGCGTCAGGCGGGGTGCGGCGTGGCGGGGCGCGGGACGGCGGGGGTCACAGCGGCATGTTCATGACGTCCTGGTAGGCCTGCACCAGCCGGTTGCGCACCTCGACCGTGGCCCGGAACGCCACCTGCGAGGCCTGCGAGGCCACCATCACCCGGGCCAGGTCGGCGCGCGGGTCGCCGGTCTCGAACGCGCGCTGCAGCGCGCCGGCCTCCTGCTGGGTGGTGTTGACCGAGCGCAGCGCGCGGGTCATCGCGTCGCCGAAGCTGGCCCCCGGGGCGGCGGCGGGGCCGGTGGCCGCGCCGGGGCCGCCGACGCCGGCCGGGCCGCCGAGCCCGCCGGGAGGCAGGATCGACCCGCCGGCCGAGGCCGCGCGGGCCTGGCCCTCGAAGGCGCGGATCTGCGACAGGATCGAGCTGATGGCGGGGGAGGACATGCGGCGTCACCTTCGGCGCCCGCGTCGGCGACGGGCTCGCCGGGATGGTGCAAGCCGCGTGCCATGGCGGCGGTGCGGGGACGGAGGGCGTGGCTGGACGGGGGCGGGCGCCGGGACGCGGCGCGCCCCCGCCGGAGGCGTCAGGTTTCCGGCGCGGTCTCGTCGCGCTCGATGCCGTACTTGCGCAGCTTCTCGACCAGGGTGGTGCGGCGCAGGCCCAGCAGCTGGGCCGCGTGCGCGACCACGCCGTGGCTGCGCTCGAGCGCGGCGCGGATCAGGCCGAGCTCGATCCGGGCGATGTGCTCGCGCAGGTCCAGCCCGCCCTCGGGCAGGTGGGCCGGGTCGCCGGCCGGCGCGGCGGCGGCCGGCGGCGCGGCCAGCGCCTCGGCCGGCACGTGGGCGCGGTAGCGCTCGGGCAGGTCGCGCAGGTGCACGACGCTGCCGGGATGCAGCACGGCCAGGCGCTCGACGAGGTTGGTCAGCTCGCGCACGTTGCCCGGCCACGGATAGGCCTGCAGCGCGCGGATGGCCTCCTCGCCGAGGGTGACCTCGCCGCGGCCGGTCTTCACCAGCTGGGCGGTGATCGCCTGCACCAGCGCGGGCAGGTCCTCGGTGCGCTCGCGCAGGCCGGGCATCTCGATCGGGAAGACGTTGAGGCGGTAGAACAGGTCCTCGCGGAAGTGGCCCTTGCCGATCTGCTCCTCGAGGTTGCGGTGGGTGGCCGCGATCACGCGCACGTTGCATTTCAGGGTCTGGTTGCCGCCGACGCGCTCGTAGCTGCGCTCCTGCAGCACGCGCAGCAGCTTGACCTGCATCGGCAGCGACATGTCCCCGATCTCGTCGAGCAGCAGGGTGCCGCCCTCGGCCATCTCGAAGCGGCCCTTGCGCGCGGTCAGCGCGCCGGTGAACGCGCCCTTCTCGTGGCCGAAGAGTTCGCTTTCCAGCAGGTCGGGCGGGATCGCGCCGCAGTTGATCGCGACGAACGGGCCGTCGCGGCGCGGCGAGAGCTCGTGCACCGCGCGCGCGGCGACCTCCTTGCCGGTGCCCGACTCGCCGAGGATCAGCACGGTGGTGTCGAAGCCGGCCACCTGCTCGATCATCCGCCGCAGCCGGCACACCGCCGGGCTGGCGCCGGTGGGACCGACGGCCTGGCGCGGGGCCTCCTCGGCCTCGATGCGCTTGAGGCTGGCGCGGCGCAGCAGCGCCTCGATCTGGCCGTGCTTGAGCGGGTAGTCCAGCAGCCAGGCCGAGGCCTCGTGCACGCCGAGCGCGCCGGGCGCCTCGTGGTGCTCGGGCAGGGCCAGCAGCGGCGGGTGCAGCGGGCGCTTGGCCAGCCAGCGGGTGAAGTCGCGGAAGGCCTGGGGGTCCTCGAGCCGGCCGACCACGATCGCGGCCCAGTCCTCGGGCTTGTGGCGGGACAGGTCGAGCTCGTCGACCCCGCCCACCAGGCGCGGGCTGAAGTCGAGGAAGTCGAGCAGGGTCGCGATGCGCTCGGCGCGGGCGCCATCGGCGTCCACGACCAGGATGCGCGACTCACTCATGCGCGGGCCCCGAGGCGATCCGCTCGAGCAGCGGCAGCACTTCCTGGATGTAGCTGAGCTTGCTGACGAAGGCGTCCGCGCCCGCGCGCTGGGCGTGCTCGCGGTGCTCGGCGTCGTCGAAGTGCGAGGCGATGGCCACGAAGGGCGGCGTGTCCTGGGCCTTGATCAGGCGGGTGGCCTGCAGGCCGCCCATCTCGGGCATCGCGAGGTCCATCAGCACCACGTCCGGGCGCAGCCGCTCGCTGGCCTCGACGGCCTCGAGGCCGTTGAAGGCGCGGCCGATGATCTCGACCCAGGCGACGTTGCGCAGGTGGCGCACGGCGGCGTTGATGAAGCCTTCGTGGTCGTCGACGATCAGGACGGTGATGCGGCGCATGGGCGGTGGGCTCGAAGGGGGCGCGCGTCGCGGCGGGCCCGGGTGGGGTGGTCAGCCCGCGCGCAGCAGCCCCGACGGGGCGGCCTGGCGGCGGGTCGAGGCCCCGCGCAGCCGCGCCGGCGGGATCTCCAGCTGCTCACGGTACTTCGCCACGGTGCGGCGTGCCACCTGGATGCCCTGCCGGGCCAGCAGCCCGGCGATGGTGTCGTCGGCCAGCGGCGCGTGGGCGGGCTCGGCGTCGATGAGCCGCTTGACCATCGCCTTGACCGCCGTGCCCGACACCGCGGCGCCCTCGAGGCGCACGGCGAAGAAGTGCTTGAGCTCGACCATCCCGCGCGGGGTCTGCAGGTACTTGCCGGTGGTGATGCGCGAGATGGTGCTCTCGTGCATGCCGATCTCGGTGGCGATCTCCTTGAGCGTCAGCGGGGCCATGCCCTCGTCGCCGCGCTCGAGGAAGGCGGCCTGGCGGGCGACGATCGCGCGCGCCGTGCGCAGCAGCGTGTCGCCGCGCTGGGCGACGCCGCGGGCCAGCCAGCGGGCCTCGCCGAGCAGCTCGCGCATGGCGCGGGTGGCCTCCGTTTCTTCGGCGGAGGCCAGCATGGCCTCGAGGTCGGGGGCCACGCGCAGCTTCGGCGCGGTGACCGGGTTCAGCGCGACGCGCCAGGCGCCGTCGGCGAACCAGGTGACGACGTCCGGCAGCACCACCGGGTCCTCGTCCTTGAGCAGGCGCAGGCCGGGCTTGGGGTCGAGGCTGCGCAGCAGGGCCACCGCCGGCGGCAGGGCGTCGGGGGTGCAGGCGCAGTGCCGGGCCAGGCCGGCGGCGTCGTCGGCGGCCAGGCGCTCGAGGCCGCCGTCGAGGATGCGGCGGGCCACGTCCAGGCCGTAGGCGTCGTGCGGGAGCTCGTCGAGCTGGGCGCCGAGGCATTCGGCGAGGTCGACGGCGCACAGGCCGGCCGGGTCGCCGTGCAGCAGGGCCTGGCGCACGGCCTCGGCGTCGGCGGGCGAGACGGCGAAGCGCGCGGCGGCCTCGGCGGCCAGGGCCTCGCGGTCGCCCTCGAGCCAGCCGTGGTCGCCGGTGTGCTCGAGCCAGAACGCGGCGATCGCCAGCGCGGCGTCGTCGAGGTCGAAGCGGGCGCGCTCCAGGGCGCGCAGGGCCGGGTCGCTGGACTCGCCGGCCGGCAGCGCGCCGAGGCGGTCGTCGAGCTCGGCGGGGTCGAAGCCCTGGCTGCCGGAGGCGGCCCAGGCCAGGGTGTCGGGGAGCTCGTCGAAGGCGGCGACCTCGAAGGAGGCGGTGGCGGCGTCGCCGGCGGCCTCGACCTCGGGCGCCTCGTCCTCGCGCTCGAGCAGCGGGTTGGTCTCGAGCGCGCGGCGGATCTCGAGCTCCAGCTCGAGGCCGGTGAGCTGCAGCAGCCGGATCGACTGCAGCAGCTGCGGCGTGAGGTGCAGCGACTGCCCGAGCTGGGCCTTCATGACGGCTTTCATGGTGCGTCCCCTGGTCCCCGCTGCGCCACGACTGGCGCAGGACTTGCAGGCTACGGGGAGCGGCGACGGCGCAGGAATCGGGGAGACCCCGCCCGCGACCATCCAGTTTCTGACGCGGTGTGGGGAGAATCCCCACGAGTGACGGAAGTCCGTCGCGCGGGGCGACCTCAGCCGCCGAGGCCGGCGTCGAGCTGCACCGCGAGCCGCAGCAGCTCGCTCGCGCGCCGGCAGCCCAGCGCCTCCATCAGCCGCGCGCGGTGGGTCTCGACGGTCTTGACGCTGATCCCGAGCTCGGAGGCGATCTCCTTGTTGCCCAGGCCGCGGCCGAGGCCGCGCAGGATCTCGCGCTGGCGCGGGCTCAGCGCGTCCATCCCGCCGGGGCGGTCGCGGTGGCGCAGCATCGGCTGCAGCATCCGCGCCGAGACCTGCGGGCTGAGGAAGGTCTGGCCGGCGGCGGCGGCGCGCAGCGCCACCTCGAGCTCGGCCGGCGCGGCCTCCTTGACCACGAAGCCCGAGGCGCCGCGGTCGAGCGCCTCGCGCACGTGCAGGGGGTCGTCGTGCATCGACATGATCACCACCCGCGAGGCCGGGGCGGTGGCGCGCAGCTCGGCCAGCACCTCGAAGCCGTTGCGGCCGGGCATGGAGAGGTCGAGCAGCACGATGTCGGGATGGCGCAGCGCGACGAGGTCGAGGGCCTCCTGCGCGGAGCCGGCCTCGCCGATCACCTCCACCCCCTCGAAGCCTTCGAGGAGGCGGCGGATGCCGGCGCGTACCAGGGTGTGGTCGTCGACGATCAGGACCCGCACTGGGGTGTCACCTCGTGCTGGAAGACGATCGGGGCGGGGCGGCCGGGGCGACCCCGGGCCTCACGGTAGCGAAGGCGGGCGCCCGGCGCCAGAGGATTGGCGCGTCCGCGGGCGAGGCCCGCGTGGCCCCGCATCAGTCGAGCCTCCGGGTGACGGCCACCTGGCGCCGGTGCAGGCGGAACACCAGCCGCTCGAGCGCGGCCTCCAGGCCCGGCGCCAGCGCATCGAAACGCAGCCACAGCGTGTCGGCCTCGGCCTCGATCACCGCGGCGGGGAACTCGAGCAGCTCGGGCAGCCAGTCGGCCACCTGCAGGCGCAGCCGCACCGGGCCGGCGGCCTCGGGCGCGGGCAGGCCGTGGATGCGCGCGCCGCGCCGGCTGAGGTGGACCCGCCGGTGCGCGGGCAGGCCGCCCTCGCGGGCGAGCACGCCGGCCACCAGCCGGGTGAGCAGGTCGACCTTGGCCTCGAGGCGGCGCAGGCCGTCCTCGGCGGGGGTGCGGTCCTCGTGGTCCTCGTGCCGACGCTCCTCGGCGACGCCGATGTCGCGCAGCAGGTGCTCGGCGCGGCGCTGGCTGTCGAGGCCGGGATGGCCCGGGGCCAGCAGCACGGCCGTCTCCAGCTCGCAGGCCACCGCGTCGCCGAACAGCGCGTGGTCGGCGGCCTGGGCGGCGGCGGTGGGCGCGGCGGTCACGGCCTCAGCCCCGCGCCGCGTCGAGGTAGGCGCGGGCGGCGCCGGCGCCGCGCTGGGTGTCGCCCAGCGCCTGGGCGATCGCGTCGCGCGCGGTGGTCCATTCCTCGGCCAGCGCCTGCTGGGCGGCGAGGATGTCGCGCAGGGCGGGATGCAGCGACGCCGGCACGCCCGCCTCGACGGCCTCGCGCAGCAGCGCGTCGTGCTCGGCCAGCGCCTGCACCGCCGCGGGGTACTCGCCGAGGCCGACCCAGTCGCGGGCGCGCGCCAGCGCCTCGGCGGCCGCCATCAGCGGGCCGGCGACGGCCTCGGGCGCCTCCGCGGCGGCGAGGGCGGCGTCCATGCGCTCAGGCCACCTCGGTCGGGCGGATCTGCCGCCAGGCGCCCTCGACCTCGGCCAGCAGGCCTTCGACCTCCTTGAAGCCCTCGCCGTCGTTCTGGGCGTTGGCGATCGCGAGGCGGCGGGTGGCGTAGTCGTAGAGGGCGGCGAGGCCGTCGGCGATGTCGCCGCCGGCCTCCTGGTCGAGGCAGGCCGACAGCGCGTCGATGATCGCGCCGGCCTCGGACGCGGCCTTGGCCTTTCGCGGCACGTCGCCCTGGGCGATCGCGGCCTGCGCCAGCTGCAGGCGCTGGATCGCGCCGGTCAGCATCAGGGCGATGAGCTTGTGCGGATCGGCATCGATGACCTGGGACTCGACGCCGGTGCGTCGGTACTGGGCCACGGCACCGCTGGGGGGGCGGGGAATGGTCATGAGCTGCTCGAGGAGAGGTTGGCGAACTGCTGGGTGAGGAAGGTCTGGGTGGCGCCGAGCTGGGAGACCAGGGTGTCGAGCGCGGTGAACTGGCGGCGGTAGGTGGACTCGACGTTGGAGATCCGCACCTCGAAGGACTCGCGCTGGCGCTCGATCTGCTTCAGGCGCTCGTTGAGCGAGGCGGTGCGGCTCTCGAGCAGGCCGCCGGTGCCGACCAGGCCGGTGAGCGTGCCGCGCAGGCCGGCGCCGAGGCTGCCGGCGTCGCCGAGCAGGCGGGTGGCCGCGGTGGGGTCGGCGGCGATGGCGGCGTCGAACTTCGCCGCGTCGAGGCTGAGCGTGCCGTCGGTGGCGGTCTTCAGGCCCAGCGCCGAGAGCTCGGCGTAGGAGCCCGAGATCGCATTGCGCAGCGACGACAGGATCGAGCGCGGCGCGGCGTCGCCGTTGAGCGCGGCGGCGAAGCCGGTGGTGGAGTTGTAGGCCGAGGACACCCGCACCGCGTTCAGCGCGGCGTTGTAGGCGGTGACCAGGCCCTGCATGTTCCCGCGCAGGCCGGCGAGGTCGCTGGTGACGTCGAGGCTGAAGCTGGTGCCCGGCGCGGCCTTGGTGAGGTTCACCGTGACCCCGTCGATGAGGTCGGTGAGGCTGTTGCCGCTGGCGGTGCGGGTGACGCCGTCGACGATCACCTGGGCGTTGGCGGCCGGGGTGACCGGCACCAGGGTGCCGCCGGTGGTGGCGAGCGCGTCGAGGCCACCGCCGCTGGTGGCGATGGTGAACGCGCCGGCCGTGCCCACCGCGGTGGAGGTGAGCGTGAGCACGTCGCCGGCGTCGCCGCGCACCAGGGTGGCGGTGATGCCCTGCCCGGCCGCGGCCTGGTTGATGGCGTCGCGGATGCCCGCGAGGGTGCCCGAGCCCGGCGCGACGTTGACGGTGAGCGGATCGCCGCTGCCGACCGTGATCGTGAGCGTGCCCGAGCCGAGCTCGGTGGCGCTGGCCAGCGGCGCGGACTGCATCTTCTGCGCGGTGGCCAGCGATTCGACGCTGATCTGGTAGCGGCCGAGCGCCGCGCTGGAGGCGGCGCTGGCGGTGAAGCCGGCGTCGGCCTGCACGGCGGTGCGCCGGCCCAGCGAGGCGCCGGTGCCGGTGAACTTGGCCAGCGCGGTCTGCAGGCCGTCGAGGCCGCTGCGCAGCGAGCCGAAGGCGCTGAGCTGGTTCTTGGCGGTGGTCTCGAGGGTCTGGAAGCGCCGGTCGCCCGGCGCGCGCTCGGCGGCGACGAGCTGCGAGACCAGGCTGTTGACGTCGATGCTGGAGGTGCCGATGGACATGGCGCTGACCCTCGCCGGGCGGATCGCCCGGCCTGCTGCCGCGGCCCGTCCACGCGATCCATCGCGCGGCGGGCGACACCGGGTCGCGGCGGCCGCCGCGGTCCCGACCTGTAAGGAGTAACGGCGACCGCGCCGCGATCTTGAACGCGGCAGGGCCCCGCCCGTCCGATGCAAGACCGGTGCCGCGGCGGCGGCGACGCCCCCGCAACGGGGCCGGATCACGCCCCTCGGCCGGCGCGCGACCCTCAGCGCAGGAGGCTCAGCACGTTCTGCGGCACCTGGTTGGCCTGGGCGAGCATCGCCGTGCCGGCCTGCTGCAGGATCTGGGCACGGGTGAGCTCGGCGGTCTCGCGGGCGTAGTCGGTGTCGCGGATGCGCGAGCGCGAGGCCGAGAGGTTCTCGGACGTGGTGGCGAGGTTCGAGATCACCGAGCCGAAGCGGTTCTGGATGGCGCCGAGGTCCGCGCGGGCGGCGTTCACGGCGGTCAGCGCCGCGTCCATCGCCAGGATCGCGTTGTCGGCCCCGGCCGTGGTGGCCACGCTGAGCCCGGCGAAGCCTACCTGTGGGCCGCCCGGGGTGCCCGGGTTCGCCGCCACGGTGAGGCCGGTGTTGGCGAGGATGGCCGCGGCGTTGGAGCCGCCGGCCGCGATGGTGATGTCGCCGCTGCCGCCCACCGAGGTCAGCCGCAGCGCGCCGCCGCTGATCGAGGCCGCGACGCCGGTGGTGCCGGTGGCGGCGTTGATCGCCTCGCGCACGGCGGTGAGCTGGGCGCCGGCGCCGGACTGCGCGGTGACGCTGATGGCGGTGCCGTTGAGCTGGAAGTCGACGTTGGCGAAGCTGCCGGTGCTGGCCGCGACGCCGTCGACGGAGGCACCGGGGGCCGCGGGGAAGCCTGGGGTCGCGCTGTAGCTGGCCGGGCCGCCGAACGCGTTGGACGTGCTCTCGACGAAGGTGAAGTTCGCGCCGTCCGCGCGCTCGATCGACAAGGTGCCCGACGCGACGGCGTCGAACAGGTCGATGGCCCCGCCGAGATCCAGCGAGAAGCCGGCGAAGTCGCCGGAGCCGTCCAATCCGAAGCCATTCGCGAGCAGGCCGCTGGTGACCGAGAACACGTCGACGTCGCCAGGGGGGCCGTTGACCCCCATCGTCTGCGTACCGGTGCTGACCGAAAACGTGTACTGGTCGCCAGGAGCGGACGTGGTCGCGCCGGTCAGCGCGCCCAGCGCCAGCGTCGCCGGCGTCGCCGGGCTGGCGCCTGCGGCCACCGGCGCCACGCCGGTGACATCCGCCGCGGGCGTGGCCACCGACGTCCAGCTTCCCAGCGCCGCGACGTTGGCGTCGAGCAGCCCGGCCACCGCGATCGTCTGGCCCTGGTCGGCGCCGACCTGGAAGGCCTGCGCGGTGAACGAGCCGTCGAGCAGCCTGGTGCCGTTGAAGGCCGTCTGGTTGGCGACGCGCTCGACCTCCGCGGTGAGCTGGGCCACTTCGGCCTGCAGCGCGGCGCGGTCGGTGCTGGAGTTGGTGGCGTTGCGCGACTGCACGGCCAGCTCGCGGATGCGCTGGAGGTTGCCCGAGATCTCGCCCAGCGCGCCCTCGGCGGTCTGCGCCAGCGAGATGCCGTCGTTGGCGTTGCGGGACGCCTGGTTCAGGCCGCGGATCTGGGTGGTGAAGCGCTCGGAGATCGCCAGGCCGGCCGCGTCGTCCTTGGCCGAGTTGATGCGCAGGCCGCTGGAGAGGCGCTGGATCGACGTCGCCAGCGAGCCCGCCGAGGTGGACAGGTTGCGCTGGGCGTTGAGCGAGATCGTGTTGGTGTTGATCGTGGACATCCGGTCCGTGGCCTCGGTGGACGATGGCGTCCGCGCGGGGGGGCGGCCGATGCATGTCTCCTACCTTTAGCAAACGGAAAGGGCCCGCCTGGCGGCGGGCCCCTCCGGGGTGCATCGGCAACGCGTCGCGTGGATCAGCGCAGCAGGCTGAGCACGTTCTGCGGGACCTGGTTGGCCTGGGCGAGCATCGCCGTGCCGGCCTGCTGCAGGATCTGGGCGCGGGTGAGCTCGGCCGTCTCCTTGGCGTAGTCGGTGTCGCGGATGCGGGAGCGGGAGGCCGAGAGGTTCTCGGAGGTGGTGTTGAGGTTCGAGATCACCGAGCTGAAGCGGTTCTGGATGGCGCCGAGGTCCGCACGGGCGGAGTTGATGGCGGTCAGGGCCGCGTCCATCGCGAGGATCGCGTTGTCGGCGCCCTCGGTGTTGGCGACGGTCAGGTTGGCGAAGCCGGTCTGCGCGCTGCCCTCGGTGCCGTTGCTGGCGGTGCCGACGAAGCCGGCGCCGAAGGCCGGGGCCACCACGGTGCCGCCGGTGCCGCCGGAGCCGACCGAGGTGATCACGATGTCGGTGCCGTCGGTCTTGGAGATCACCGCGGTGCCGGCGGCGAAGGTGCCCGACAGCGTGTAGCCGGTGTTGGACGAGGCGAAGGTGGTCCAGGCGGCATCGAGGTCGGCGCCGGTGACGACGGCGGCATCGGTGGCGCCGATGGCGACGGTCTTCGAGAACAGCGTGTTGCCGTCGATCTCGAGGTCGTACTGGTAGGCGGCGGTGGTCGTGCCGGACACCGAGCCGGTGGTGATCGTGCCGACGGCGGCGGTGGTGGTCGGGGTGTCGACCGAGGTCCACGAACCCAGCGCGGCGATGTTGGCGTCCACGAGGCCGGAGACCGAGATGGTCTGGCCCTGGTCGGCGCCGACCTGGAAGGCCTGGGCGGTGAACGAGCCGTCGATCAGCTTCAGGCCGTTGAACGAGGTCTGGTCGGCGACGCGGTCGATTTCCGACTTCAGCTGCGCGACTTCGGCCTGCAGCGCGGCGCGGTCGGTGGTGGAGTTGGTGGCGTTGCGCGACTGAACGGCCAGCTCGCGGATGCGCTGGAGGTTGTTGGAGATCTCGCCCAGCGCGCCCTCGGCGGTCTGCGACAGCGAGATGCCGTCGTTGGCGTTACGCGAGGCCTGGTTCAGGCCGCGGATCTGGGTGGTGAAGCGCTCGGAGATCGCCAGGCCGGCCGCGTCGTCCTTGGCCGAGTTGATGCGCAGGCCCGAGGACAGGCGCTGGATCGACGTCGCCAGCGAGCTCGAGTTGGTCATCAGGTTGCGCTGGGAATTCAGCGAGATCGTGTTGGTGTTGATCGTGGACATGAGCTGACTCCGGTGTGGGATGCGTCTGGGGAGAGGGACTGGCAGTGGTGGTGGACGTACCCGCCATTCCCGCTGCAGACCAAGTAACGGCACCACCCCATGGATCCTTTAGCCGCCGTTCGTCATCCGGATGCGCGCAACGAAAAGGGCGCGGGACTCACGTCCCGCGCCCTCTTCGGCAGCGACGGCGATTCCTTTAGCGCACTCGGCGCAGCGCCTTCGATCAGCCCTGCAGCAGCGTCAGCACGCTCTGCGGTACCTGGTTGGCCTGTGCCAGCATCGCCGTGCCGGCCTGCTGCAGGATCTGCGTGCGCGTGAGCTCGGCGGTCTCCTTGGCGTAGTCGGTGTCGCGGATGCGCGAGCGCGAGGCCGAGAGGTTCTCGGAGGTCGTGTTGAGGTTGGAGATCACCGACATGAAGCGGTTCTGGATCGCACCGAGGTCGGCGCGGGCCGAGTTGACCTCCTCCAGCGCCGCGTCCATCGCGAGGATCGCGTTGTCGGCGCCCTGCGCGGTGGCGATGCTGAGCGAGGTGAAGCCCACCTGCGCGGTGCCGGCGGCGCCGTTGGAGTGGGTGGCGATGAAGCCGGCGCCGAAGGTCGGCGCGGTCACCGTGCCGCCCGCGCCGCCGGCGCCGGTGGCGGTGATCGCCAGCGGGGTGCCGTCGGTCTTGCCGATCACCGCGGTGCCGGCGGCGAAGCTGCCGGTCAGCGTGTAGCCGGGGTTGGCCAGCGCGAAGGTCGGCCAGGCGGCATCGAGCGCGGCGCCGGAGACGATCTCGGCGTCGGTGGCGCCGGTCAGCACCGTGGCGCTGAACAGGGTCAGGCCGTCGATCTCGAGGTCGAAGGTGTAGTCGCTGGTGGTGGTGCCCGCGACCGAGCCCACGCCGATCGCGCCCACCGCGACCGAGGTCGACGGCGTCGGCACCGAGGTCCAGTTGCCCAGCGCGTCGATGTTGGTGTCGACGATCGCGTCCACGGCGATGGTGTCGCCCTGGTTGGCGCCGACCTGGAAGACCTGGGTGGTGAAGCTGCCGTCGAGCAGGTTCAGGCCGTTGAAGGTGGTCTGGTTGGCGACGCGGTCGATCTCGGACTTCAGCTGGGCCACTTCGGCCTGCAGCGCGAGGCGGTCGGACGCGGAGTTGGTGGCGTTGCGCGACTGCACGGCCAGCTCGCGGATGCGCTGGAGGTTGTTGGACACCTCGCCCAGCGCGCCCTCGGCCACCTGCGACAGCGAGATGCCGTCGTTGGCGTTGCGCGCGGCCTGGTTGAGGCCGCGGATCTGGGTGGTGAAGCGCTCGGAGATGGCGAGGCCGGCGGCGTCGTCCTTGGCCGAGTTGATGCGCAGGCCGCTGGAGAGGCGCTGGATGGTCGTGGCCAGCGACGCGCTGTTCGTGGACAGGTTGCGCTGGGAATTCAGCGAGATCACGTTGGTGTTGATGATGGACATGGCGTTCTCCTGACTCTCTCTCTTGGGTGTCCGGGGGATGCGTCCCGCCGGCGGATGTCCGCGTCGCTGGGCCTGTCTCGGGCTTCCGCTGCGGTGTCTTGTGCGGCTGGTCTCACGGGGTGGAAGGGCGTGGTGCAGCCGCACACGCCGCGCCCGGCGTTCGGTGTTCAGTCGGTCATCGCAGGTAGTTGAAGAGGCTCAGCCCCTGCAGGCGCACGAAGGACGCCTGGGCGGCCTCCAGCGCGGTGGATTGCTGGGCGAGGCGGCTCGCGGCCTCCGCGACGTTGACGTCGCGCAGTCCCGAGAGCGTCTCGCGCAGGGTGATGTCCTGGGCCGCGCGCAGTTCGGCCGCGTCGTCGATCGCTGCAAGTCGCGCGCCACCGCCGGCTCGCTTGTCGATGAGGTGGTCGCCGGCGGCGCTGAGGTCGGCCAGCAGCGAGCCCAGCGCGTTGACCTGGCGGGTGCGCTCCACCGGCGTGATCGAGGGCGCCTGCAGCGCGTCGATGAAGGCCTGCACGGTGGCGAACACGTCGCGCGAGCGGCTGGGGCCGATGGCGAAGGTGTCGCCGGCCGCGGGGACGCCGTCGAGCTTCATGCTCACGCCGTTGAAGCTCAGGGTCTGGCCCGGGACGTAGGTGCCGCTGGAGAGCACGGTGCCGCCGGCGTCCTCGATGTCGTAGGTGCCCGGGCCGGTGAAGACCACGGTGTAGTCCTGGCCGCCGAAGGCGGTGGCGTCGAGCAGCGAGTAGGTGCCCAGCAGCGCGGAGCCGGTGTTGCCGGCGCCGGCGGTCGCGGCCAGCGCGCCCACGCCGGTGGGCACGCGCATCCACGCCTCGGCGCCGGGCTCGGCGTCGGCGACGGCGAGCTCGGGGGCCACCTCGACCCGGCGCTGCACCTGGTCGCCCTGGTAGCTCACGCCCGCGGGGCTGTCGATGAAGGGCTTGCGGTCGTCCTGGGAGCCGGCGAACAGGTAGCGGCCGCCGGAGTCGGTGCCGTTGGCGAGGCCCAGCAGGCGCTCGCGGATCTGCTCGACCTCCTTCGACAGCGACACGCGGTCGTTCGCGGTCAGGGTGGCGTTGGCGGCCTGCACGCCCAGCTCGCGCAGCCGCTGCAGCGCGTCGCCGGCTTCGGTCAGGGCGCTTTCCTGCAGGTTCAGGCGGTTCTGCAGCACCGAGGCGTTGAGCCCGTAGCGGGCCAGCTCGGCGATGCCGCGGTCCAGCGCCACCGCCGCGCCGGCGGCCAGCGGGTCGTCGGCGCCATTGACCACGCGCCGCCCGGTGGCGAGCTGGTTCTGGGTCTGCACGACCTGGGCCTGGCGCGCCAGCAGCTGGCTGAGGCCGCCCTGGAACATCGAGGAGGTGGAGATCCGGATGCTCATCGGCGCGCCGCCGCCAGCACGGCCTGGAACAGGGTGTCGGACGTGGCGATCACCTGCGCCGCGGCCTGGTAGGCCTGCTGGTAGCGCAGCAGGTTGGAGGCCTCCTCGTCGAGGTTGACGCCGGAGAGGCCCTCGCGTTCGGCGACCAGGCCGGCGTCGATCGCCTCCTGGCCCTGCAGCGACACCGCGGCGTCGCGCGCGGTCGAGCCGATCCGGGTGGTCAGGCCGCCGATCGCGTCGTTGAGCGAGGTGTTGCCGTTGCCGAGCAGGCGCTGGCCCTCGAGCGCCGACCAGGCGCGCATGTTGGTGTTGTCGCTGGAGCCGGCCTGGTTGGGGCCGATCGAGAAGCTGTCGCCGGCGGCGGGCAGGCCGTCGAGCACCAGGGTCCAGCCGTTGGCGCTGATGGTGCCGCCGGGCACGAAGGGCTGCGGCGGGCCGCCGTCGATGCTGTAGGTGGTGGCGTCGAGGAACACCACGTTCGAGGGCGTGGTCAGCGCCGGGTTGGTGGCGTCGTTGACCGCCAGCGACACCACCCGGGCGTCGCCGAGGTTGCCGAGGTCGGCGGTCGGGCGAACCAGGCTGGCGGCGGCGATGCGGTTGGGGTCGTTGATCGCCACGCCGATGCCGCGCGCGGCCTGGCCGGTGGGATCGACCAGGAAGCGGTCGTTCACGGCCGGGGTGCCGCCGGGCACGATCGACAGGCCGCCGATCACCAGCGGGTCGGCCGGGGTGCCGGTGCCGGTCATCGCGACCGGGGCGCCGGAGACCGCGTCGGTGGCCACCCAGCCGGCGCCGTCGAAGCGCAGCACGAAGGGCGCGCCGGTGAGGTTGCCGAGGTTGGTGACGCCGATCGCCAGCGTGCCGGCGCCGGTGTTGAGCCGGTTGGGCGCGGCGACCGGCGCGGGCAGAGTGAAGAAGTCGGTGCCCTGGGCGCCGTTGAGGTCCATGCCCCGGGCGCTCTGGGTGTTGACCGCGATCGCGAGGCCGGTGGCGATGCGCCCGAGCTCGGCGCGGGTGGGGTCGACCATCTCCGCGCGCAGCGCGATCGCACCGCCGAGGCTGCCGCCGAGCGTGCCCGGGCCCAGCCGGACGGTGCCGGTGGGGGTCTGCAGCACCAGCACCGAGCGGTCGGGGCGGTAGTCGTCCTGCTGCGAGGTGAAGCGCGAGGCGCTGGCGCCCACCACCAGCGGCTGGCCGCCGCTGGTGAAGACGTTCAGCGAGCCGTCCTCCTGCGGCAGCGTGGTCACGCCGACCAGGGTGGAGAGTTCGCCGACCAGGCGGTCGCGCTCGTCGAGCAGGTCGGGCGAGGCGCCGCGCGCGCTGCGCGCGACCTCGGTGTTGAGCTTGGCGATCGCGGTGGTGAGGCGGTTGACCTCCTCCGCGCCGCCGACGAGCTTGGCGTCGATCTCGTCGTCGACCTGCTGCAGGCCGGCCTCGAGCAGGTCGAAGCGCGCCGTCAGCGCGTTGGCGCGCGCCAGCATGTCCTCGCGCGCGGCGGTGGAGCCGGGCTGCGCGGCCACGCCCTCGGCGGCGTCGAAGAAGTTCGACCACGGGCCGGTGAGGTTGGTGGAGACGTCGGAGAACAGGCGGTCGACGCGGCCGGCCAGGGTGGCGCCCAGCTGCAGGCGGCCGATCTCGCCGCCGCTGTCGAGCAGGCGGCCGGTGACGAGGCTGTCGGAGAGCCGGGTGATGCCCGAGACCAGCACGCCCGCGCCGGTGTAGCCGCTGCCGTCGGGCGAGCCCGCGCGGTTGGCCAGCTCGACGCGCTGGCGGGTGTAGCCCGCCGTCGACGCGTTCGCGATGTTGTGGCTGACGGTGTTGAGCGCGCGCTGGAACGCGAGCAGGGCCGAGGTGCCGTTGCCGAGCATCGAAGGCATGGGTCAGCCCCTCCCGCCGACGCGGCCGAGCGCGGCGAGCGCCCGGTCGAGGGTGGGGCCCTGCGCGATCGCCGTGATCTTGGCGGCGTAGGCCGGATCGGTGGCGTAGCCGGCCCGCTGCAGGCCGCGGGCGAAGCCCTGGATGTCCTCGCCGGCCGCCAGCGCCTGCTGGTAGCGCGGGCTGGTCTGCAGCAGGCGCACGTAGTCGGCGAAGCTCTCCGCCGGCGAGGCGTAGGCGCGGAAGTCGGCGCGCTCGGCGCGCATCGCGCCGTCGACGAACTCGTGGGTGCGGGCGCTGGCGACGTCGCCGCTCCAGCGGCCGGTGGCCTTGATGCCGAAGAGGTTGTTCGCCGGGCCGTCGGCGCCCTGGATCTGGCGCCGGCCCCAGCCGGTCTCGAGAGCGGCCTGGGCGATCAGCGCGCGGGCGTCCACGCCCAGCGCCTCGGCCGCGCGCTCGGCGTGCGGCAGGATCTCGGCGACGAAGGCCTCGGGGCTGCCCGCGCGGACCTCGGCGCGCAGGCCCTCCAGCCGCGCGGCCGGGGTGGCGGGCGCGGCGGGCGCGATGTCGGTGGCCGACGCCAGCGGCGCCGGGGGCGCGGCGGAGGCCGTCGCGGGGGCGATCCAGTTCGCGCGCGGCGCGGCGCTGCTCGGCGCGAGCTCGAGCGGGCGGGCCGCGACCGGGCGGCTGTAGCCGGCCAGCGAGAACATCCGCCCGGCCTCGAGGCGCGGGTCGCGGTAGCTGCCGCTGGAGGCGGGCGCGGCGCCGGGCGCTGGCAGCGCCTCGGGGCCGGCGAGCTGGCGCACGATCATCGGCTGCAGGCCCAGCCCGCGGCCGCTGGTGAGCTGCTGCGCGACCTGGCGGTCGTGCATGTCGCGGAAGGCGGTGTTCTGGCCGCCCAGCATGCTGTCGCCGAAGCCGGCGTCGCGCATGCTCTTGACCATCATCTGCGCGAACTGGCCCTCGAGGTCGCGCGCGACCTGCTCGATGCGGGCGCGGTCCTCGGGGGTGGTCGCCGCGCGCGGGGCGGCGGCGGTGCCGGTCAGCGGCAGGGGCGCGGTGAGGTTCATGGCGGGGCCTCAGATGACTTCCAGCTCGGCGCGCAGGGCGCCGGCCTGGCGCAGCGCCTCGAGGATCGCGATCAGGTCGCCGGGGGCGGCGCCCACCTCGTTGACGGCGCGCACGATCTCGTCGAGCGAGGTGCCGCCCTCGAACAGGAACATGCGCGAGCCGGTCTGCTCGACGCTGACGCCGGTCTCCGGCGTCACCACCGTCTCGCCGGCGGCGAAGGGCGCCGGCTGGCTGACGTCGAAGTCCTCGCGGATGGTCACCGTCAGCGAGCCGTGCGCGACGGCGGCCGGCATCACGCGGACGTTGTTGCCGATCACGATGGTGCCGGTGCGCGAGTTGATGACCACGCGCGCGGCGGACTCGCCGGGATCGATCTCGAGGTTCTCCAGCCGCGCCATGAAGCCGACGCGGGCGCCGGGATCCTGGGGCGCGCGCACGGCGATCGTGCCGCCGTCCACGGCGCGGGCGACGCCGTCGCCGAACGCGGCCTCCAGGGCCTCGACGGTGCGCGCGGCGGTGGTGAAGTCGAAGGTGTGCAGGTTGAGCGTGATCTCGTCGGGGTTGCCGCCCGCCGCCCCGCCGGCGTTGAGGCCGTCGGGCGCGGCGCGCTCGACGGTGGCGCCATTCGGGATGCGGCCGGAGCTGGGCACGTTGACCGACACCCGCGAGCCGTCGCGGCCCTCGGCGCCGAAGCCGCCGACCACCAGGTTGCCCTGGGCGATCGCGTAGACCTGGCCGTCGGCGCCGCGCAGCGGGGCCATCAGCAGCGCGCCGCCGCGCAGCGACACCGCGTTGGAGATCGAGGAGACGGTGACGTCGATCGGCTGGCCGGGCCGCGCGAACGGCGGCAGCTCGGCGTGGATCGCCACCGCGGCGACGTTCTTGGTCTGCGGGTTCACGCCCGGCGGCAGGGTGACGCCGAGCTCGTCGAGCATCGCGCGCAGGCTCTGCACGGTGAACGGCGACTGCGAGGTGCGGTCGCCGGTGCCGTCCAGGCCCACCACCAGGCCGTAGCCCACCAGCGCGTTGCCGCGCACGCCTTCGACCTGGGCGATGTCCTTGATCCGCTCGGCGCGCGCCTCGGGCGCCGCGGCGAGCAGCAGCGCGCCGAGGGCGAGGGAGCGGACGAGGGCGATGGCATGGCGCATGGGCGGGTCCTCGGGCGACCCCGGAGCGCGGGGTCTGGTGCGGGCGGCGCGCTGGTCGCGGGCCGTCGGGGTGGTGCGTTGCAAGTCGCGGGCCAGCGGCGCGAGGCGCGCGCGCCGCCGGTCGCCTCAGTAGGGGAAGGCCGGGGAATTGAAGAAGCGGTCGAGCCAGCCCATGACGTTCGAGCGCGCCATCGGGCCGCGCCCGCCGTAGACGATCCGGGCCTCGGCCACGCGGCTGGAGGGCACGGTGTTGTTGGGCGTGATGTCCTCGGCGCGCACGATGCCCTGCACCTGCACCAGCTCGTTGCCCTGGTTCAGGCGCACCTGCTTCTGGCCCTGCACGACGAGGTTGCCGTTGGGCAGGCGCTGGATGACGGTGACGGTGATCGAGCCGTCGAGGCGGTTGCTCTGCGCCGAGGCGCCGGTGCCGGCGAACTCGCGGGTGCCGCCGAACTCGGCGTTGAGCACCTCGAGGCCGTTGACGGTGACCGGCGCGCCGAGCAGCGAGCCCACGCCGACCGCGGTGGTGGATTCCTTGTCGACCGAGGTCGTGGCCTGGGTGGTGGCGGTGGTGCGCTCGACCAGCTCGATGGTGAGCAGGTCGCCCACGTCGCGGGCCTTGTTGTCGGTGAACAGCGCGAGCGACGGGCCGTCGCGGTAGATCGCGCCGGCGGTGGGCGTGGCGACCTGCGCGGTCGGCACCTGCATCGGCTCGAGCGCGGCGTAGGGGCGGATGTCGCCGGGCGGCGACATCCCGCAGGCGGCCAGCGGCAGCGCGAGCGCGGCGGCGAGGAGGGGGCGGCGGACGGGGCGGCGTACAGGGCGGAGCGGGCGGGGGGAGGCGGCCATGGCGTGGGTCCTCAGACGTTGTTGTTGAGGTAGCCGAGCATCTGGTCGGTGGTGGAGATGGCCTTGGCGTTCATCTCGTAGGCGCGCTGGGTCTCGATCATCGACACCAGCTCCTCCACCACGTTGACGTTGCTGCCCTCCAGCGAGCCCTGCACGGTCATGCCGAGGCCCGCGAGCCCGGGCGTGCCGGGCTGCGCCGGGCCGCTGGCGCCGGTCTCGAGGTAGAGGTTCTCGCCGCGGCTCTGCAGGCCGGCGGGGTTCACGAAATCCACCAGCGCCAGGTTGCCGACTTCCTGCGGCTGCGCCTGGCCGGCGACGGTCACGGTGATCGTGCCGTCGGAGCCGATCGAGATGCTCTGCGCGCCCTCGGGGATCTGGATGCCGGGCTGCACCGCGTAGCCGGCGTTGGTGACGAGCTCGCCCTGCGCGTTGACCTGGAAGCTGCCGTCGCGCGTGTAGGCCGACGTGCCGTCGGGCAGCAGCACCTCGAAGAAGCCGCGGCCGTTGACCGCGACGTCGAGCGCGTTGCCGGTCTGCAGCAGGCTGCCCTGCACGTGGGCCTTCGCGGTGGCGACCACGCGCACGCCGGTGCCGACCTGCAGGCCGGTGGGCAGGCTGGTCTGCTGCGAGCTGGCGCCGCCGGGCGCGCGGACCTGCTGGTAGAGCAGGTCCTCGAAGCTGGCGCGGTCGCGCTTGAAGCCCGTGGTGTTGGTGTTGGCGAGGTTGTTCGACACCACCGACATCCGCGTCTGCTGCGCGTCGAGGCCGGTCTTGGCGATCCACAGTGCCTGGTTCATGGCGGTGTTCCTTGCGGCGGGTGGCCACGCGCGGGGCGGGCCTTCGCGGAGGACGCTGCAAGGGGCGTGCCGGAATCATGGCGACGGGTCGCTGACGGAGTTCCGACGCGGGCCCGGATGCGGCGACGCCCGCTTGGCGCGGGCGTCGGGGGCGGGGTCGGCGGGGCGGCGGGGGGCGCCGCCGGGGGTCAGCGGGCGCGCAGCAGGCTGTTGGCGGCGCGGGCGTTCTCGTCGCCGGACTTGATCAGGTTGATGTTGAGCTCGAACTGGCGGGCCAGCGAGATCATCTGCACCAGCGCGCCGGCGGCGTCCACGTTGCTGCGCTCGATGGTGCCGCTGAACAGCACCTCGCCCACGGCCTGGGCCGGCGGCGGGCTGCCGGCGGCCTGGCGCATCAGGCCGTCCTCGCCGCGGCCGAGGCTGCGGTGGTCGACCTCGACCAGGCGCAGGCGGCCGATCTGGTTGGTGGTGGACGGCGGCTCGCCCAGCGGCTGCACCGACACCGTGCCGTCGGCGCCGATGCTCAGCGCCTGGTAGGGCGGGATCGCCACCGGGGCGCCGTCCTCGCCGAGCACCAGCTGCCCGCGCGAATTGGCGAGCAGGCCGTTGGCGTCCACGTGGAGGTCGGCGGCGCGGGTGTAGGCCTCCTGCCCGGCGCCGTCCTGCACGCCCAGCCAGAAGCCGTCCTGCAGGGCCAGGTCGAGCGGGTTGCCGGTGTTGACCAGGCCGCCGCCGGTGGCGTCGAAGCCGCCCACCAGCGCCATCGCCGGCGTGCGCGTGGGCTGGCCGGCGCCCTGCACCTGGAAGGCCTCGGTGGTGGCGAGCGCGGCCTTGAAGCCGGTGGTCTCGACGTTGGCGAGGTTGTGCGCGACGGCGGCCTGGGCGCGCAGGTTGGCCTGCGCACCGGTCATCGCGACGTAGAGGGCCTTGTCCATGCGGGGCTCCTATCCGGCCGGGCCCGGGGGCTCAGCGGATGTTGATCACGGCCTGGGTGATCTGGTCGGTGGTCTGGATCATCTGCGCGTTGGCCTGGAAGTTGCGCTGCGCGGTGATCATGTTCACCAGCTGGGCGGTGAGGTCGACGTTGGAGGCCTCCAGCGCGCCGGACTGCACCGCGCCGAAGTCCGAGGAGCCGGCCGCGCCGCGGCGCGGGATGCCCGACTCGAAGGTCTCGGTCCAGGCGTTGTTGCCCAGCGACTGCAGGCCCTGCGGGTTCTGGAAGTTGGTCATCGCCACCTGGCCCAGCGGGTTGGCCACGCCGTTGGTGTAGCGCGCGAACACCACGCCCTCCTGCGAGACCTCGATGCCCACCAGGCGGCCGGTGCCGTAGCCGTCCTGGCGCAGGTCGTTCACCGAGAAGCGCTCGCCGTACTGGGTGGAGCCGGCGAGGTCGAGGGTGATCGGCAGCGCGGCGGCGCCGTTGGTGGGCGTGTAGGCCGGCAGCGCGAGGGTGCCGGTGGCCGGGGTCACCAGCGCGCCGGTGTCGGAGTACTCCAGGGTCTGCGGGCCGCCGACCGCGGTGCCGTCGACGTAGGCGCGCAGCTCCCAGGTGTTGGGCGTGGCGGTCTTGGTGAAGTACAGCGTCTGCACGTGGGCGACGCCCAGCGAGTCGTAGACGGTGACCGAGGTGGAGAAGTTGTAGCTGTTGGCGTCCGCCGGGTCGAAGGGCGCGACGGTCGGCTGCGGCGCGTTCGCCGGCAGGTTGGTGCCGACCGAGACCTCGGAGGTCTGCTGCGGGGGCGAGTCGCTGGTGAGCAGCTGCAGGTCGGACAGGCGGCCGGTCTCGAAGGTGGCGGTGCCGTCGCCGACCGGCGGGAACACCTGCAGGCGGGCGCCGCCCGGGTTCACCACGAAGCCGTCGCGGTCGAGGCCGAAGTTGCCGGCGCGCGAATACACGGTGGCGCCGTTGTCGTTGAGGGTGAAGAAGCCCGAGCCGGAGATCGCCAGGTCGAGGTTGCGGTCGCTGAATTCGACCGAGCCCTGGGTGAACTGCTGGGTGATGCCGGTGACGCGCACGCCGGAGCCGGCGGTGTTGCGCGAGACGCCGTAGATCGAGGCGGCGAAGACGTCGCCGAACTCGGCGCGCGACTGCTTGAAGCCCGCGGTGGCGACGTTGGCGATGTTGTTGGAGGTCACGCCCAGGTCGGACTGGGCGGCGTTGATGCCCGAGAGGGCGGCGCGGAAGCTCATGGCGGGACTCCTGGCGTGGGGATCAGCCGCCGATGCGGCGGACGGATTCGAGGGGGACGGTGCCGAGGCCGGCGAGGTTGAGGTAGAGGCCGTTGGAGGCCACCGAGACGCTCTGGATCGCGGCGACCACGCCGGTCTCCAGGGCCACGGCCTGCTGGCCCACGCCCTGGGTGGCGCTGATGGTGTAGGCGCCGGCGGGCATCAGGTTGCCGGCCTGGTCGCGGCCGTCCCAGCTGAAGGGCACGTCGCCGGCGCCCGGCGACGGGATCTCGAGGCGGCGCACGAGCTGGCCCGAGGCGTCCTTGATGTCCATCACCACGGTGCCCGCGGCCGGCGTGGCCACCAGGCCCTCGGCCGGCTCGCCGGGCACCAGCTGCACGCGGTCCGACGGCACCAGCACCTCGTGCCCGACCAGCGAGGCGGCGCGCAGCACCTGGTCGCCGCCGAGCGCGCCCTGCAGGCCGCCGAAGCTGGTGTTGAGCTCCTGGATGCCCTGCACGGTCGAGAACTGCGCCAGCTGGCCGAGGAACTCGTTGTTCGACAGCGGCTTGAGCGGGTCCTGGTTGCGCAGCTGCTCGGTCATCAGGCGCAGGAAGTCGGCCTGGCCGAGGCTCTCGTTGCGCGACTGCGGCTGCACGCCGAGGCCGATCTGGTTGTAGATGTCGCTGGAGACGGCGCCCATGGCGTCAGCGGCCCATCATCAGGGTGGACATGGCGAGTTCCTTCGCGGTGTTGAGGACCTCGACGCTGGCCTGATAGCTGCGCGAGGCCGAGATCATGTTGACCATCTGCGCGACCGGATCGATGTCCGGCGCGTACACGTAGCCTTCGGCGTCGGCCATCGGATGGCCGGGCTGGTAGCGCTTGATGGGTTCGGCCTTGGACTCCTCGATGCCCAGCACCTCGACCGTGGTCAGGTCGCCGTGGCCGGGCATGCCCTGGGCGCGGAACATCGGCTCGATCGGCCGGTAGACCGCGTCCGGCGTGGCGCCGACGGACTCGGCGTTGGCGAGGTTGGAGGCGATGGTGTTCAGACGCATCGACTGCGCGCTGAGCGCGGAGCCGGCGACGTCGAAGATCGGAAGGCTGGCCATGGCTTACTGCCCCGTGATCGCGGTGAGGAGGCTGCGCACGCGGCCTTCGACGAAACTCAGGCTGGCGCGGTATTCGAGGGCCGCGCGGGCGAAGGCCGCGTTCTCGATCTCGGCGTTGACGGTGTTGCCGTCGAGGCTGGGCTGCACGGCGTCGCGCTCGTGGACGCGGCCGCCGGGCACGTCGCCGCCGCCCGGGTCGGTGCCGGCGCCCACGTGCAGCCGGTGGGTGGCCTGCAGCGCGGTGCCCGGGACGCCCGCGGCGCCCGCGCCGCCGCCGTTGAGGTCGGTGGCGAGGGCCTGCAGGGTCTGGGCGAAGTCGATGTCGCGGGCCTTGAAGCCGGGGGTGTCGGCATTGGCCAGGTTCGACGCGATCAGCTGCATCCGCGCCTCGCGCAGGGGCAGCGCGGCGGCGGAGAGGCCAAGCGGGTTGTCGAAGGGGGAAGCCATGGCGCGCCTCGGGGCAGGTCCGGTGGGCGGGACGCTGCAATCGGCGTGCCACGGCGGCGCCGGGCGGGCGGGAGGCGCGGGGGCGGCGGGGGGATGGGGGCACCCCGGCGGGGCGGCCCGGGGGCGGCCGGGGGGGAGCGCGCGGCCGGGCCGGGCCCGGCCCGGGGCTCAGGCCGCCAGCGAGGCCTGGACGAAGTGCAGGCGCTCCAGCACCTTCTCGGCCAGCTCGTTGGGCGAGTACTTGGGCACGAAGGCGTTGGCGCCCACCTGCTCGACCATGGCGTTGTTGAACACGCCCGACAGCGAGGTGTGCAGCAGCACCCACAGCCCGGCCAGGGCCGGGTCGCGCCGGATTTCCGTCGTCAGGGTGTAGCCGTCCATCGCCGGCATCTCGATGTCGGAGATCACCATGGCGTAGCGGCCGGGCACGTCGACGCCCTCGGCGGCCAGCTGCTTGAGGTGGTCCAGGGCCTGGCGGCCGTCGGAGAGCTGGGTGGAGAGCACGCCCAGCTGGTCGAGCACGCTGCGGATCTGGTTGCGGGCCACGCGCGAGTCGTCCACCACCAGCACCCGCAGCGGTTCGCCCTCGAGCGAGCCCTGCAGGCTGCGCTCGATCGGCACCAGGGTCTTGGCCCCGGTGGCGTCGGCGATGATGCTCTCCACGTCCAGCACCTGGATCAGCTCGCCGTGGTGGCGGGTGACGGCCGTGAGGTAGCTGTTCTCGGCGCCCATCTCCGGCGGCGGGTGGATCTCCTCGACCGCGATGTTGACGATGCGGTCGACGTCGGCCACCAGGAAGCCCTGGACGCTGCGGTTGAACTCGGTGACCACCATGTAGCCCGGCTCGGCCACCCGCTCGGGGAAGTGCACCGCGGCGCCGAGGTCCAGCACCGGCACCGAGCGGCCGCGCACGTCGGCCGCGCCCACGAAGCCCGGGGGGAGGCGCGGGATCGGGAACATCGGCGGCCGGCGCAGGACCTCCTGCACCTTGAACACGTTGACGCCAAAAAGCTGGCGCCCGCCCAGCCGGAACAGCAGCAGGGCGAGCCGGTTGTGGCCCGCCAGGCGGGTCCGCTGGTCGATCTGGTTGAGGAGATTGCGCGACATGGATCCGGTGTCGGCCCGGCCGGCGCGAACTTGAGGCCCGCGACGCCGGACGGTCCCCCGGCCGGGGCTGGCGCCGCGGGGCCCACCGGCGGCATGCGGCTTGCAGGATCCGCGCATCCACCGCCGGCCGGAGCCGACCATGCGCAGCCACGCCTTCCTGTATGCCACCGCCGCCGCCCTGGGGCTGGCGCTCGCCGCCGCACCGGCGGCCCGGGCGCAGGACGCCTTCGAGCCGGTCGAGTCCATCCGCCAGGCCGCCCTCGCGGCGGTCCCGGGCGCCGAGGCCGGCCAGGCCGAGGCCACGCTCGACCCCGCGCTGCGGCTGCCGCGCTGCCCGGAGGGCCTGCAGGCCACGCTGGCCTCGGCCGGCACCGTCGAGGTCGGCTGCCCAGGCGGCTGGCGCCTGTTCGTGCCGGTGCGGGTGCAGCGCGTGCAGCCGGTGCTGGTGCTGGCCGCCAACGCCGCCGCCGGCGAACCGCTGCGCGCCGACCAGCTGCGGGTCGAGACCCGCGACGCCGGCCGCGTGCTCGGCGCCCCGCTGACCGATCCCAGCCAGGCCATCGGCCGCGTGCTGCGCCGCCCCAGCCGGGCCGGCGCGGTGATCGCCGCCGCCGACCTGCAGGCCGAGCGCCTCCTGCGCCGGGGCGACCCGGTCACCCTGGTCTCCGGCGCCGGCGGCATCGAGGTGCGCATGGCCGGCCGGGCGATGGGCGCGGCGGGCGTCGCCGAGGCGGTCGCGGTCGAGAACCTCAGCTCCCGCCGGGTGGTCCACGGCGTGGTCATGGCCAACGGCGAAGTCCGGGTCGGCGGACGCTGAACGGCAGCCCACTCCGGGACGTGCCGTCCATCACCTCCACTAAAGTCCCGCTCTCCCTCGCCGCTAGTCTTCCCGAACCCCACCAAGGAGGGTCGTCATGACCCAGAAGATCGATGGCAGTGGCACCCCGCTCGGCCGGGTCGCCACCACCCCCAAGACCAGCGAGACGGCCCGCGCCGGCAGCGGCACGCCGGGCGACGTCGGCGCCGTGCGCGCCAGCGACGAGGTCCGCCTGACCGGCGAGGCCGAGAGCCTGCGCACGCTGCAGAAGGACACCAAGGCCGGCCCGGCCCCGGTCGACGCGGTCAAGGTCGCCCGCCTGTCGGAGGCCGTCAACGCGGGCACCTACGAGGTCCAGCCCGAGGCCATCGCCGAGGCGATGGTCAAGCTCGACCGCGAGCTCGGCGCGTGAACGCGCATCCGCTGGATGTCCTCGAGCACGCGCTCGAGGCCGAGCGCGACGCCCTGCTGGGCCACGACGTGGAGGCCTTGGTGCGCTCCACCGAGGCCAAGCTGGCGGCCCTGCGCGCGGTCGAGGGCGCCGCCCCGCCGCTCGACGCGCACCAGCGCGTGCAGGCGCTGGCCGAACTCAACCGCCAGAACGGGCTGCTGCTGGCCCGGCGCCGGCGCGCGGTGGGCTGGGCGCTGCGCCAGCTCGGCCGCAGCGAGGGCCCGTCGGGGTACGATGCCCGCGGCAAGGCGGCCAGCGCCTACACCTCGCGCGCACTCGCGGTCGCCTGACGGCGCCCGCCCGGCGCGCGGTCAGGATCCCATGACCGAGACCGCCGCCAGCCCCCGCCTCATGTTCACGCCCGACCTCCACGCCTTCCTCGAGATGATCGAGGAGGGCGTCGTGCTGCTCGACGCGCGGCGCCGGCCGCTGTACGCCAATCCCGCGGCGCGGCGCTTCGCCAGCCGCATCGCCGCGCCCGGGCCCGACCTGCTCGACCCCGCCCGCCTGCTCGCCCTGCTGCCGCCCGAGGCGCTCGACCTGCCCGCCAGCTCGCGCTGGAGCGGCGACGCGCGCGATCCCGACGGCCCGCTGGTGATGTGGGCGCGGATCTACCCCTGGCGCGAGGAGGGCGAGGGCAGCCTGATGATGCTGCGCGACGTCAGCGAGATCCGCGCGCGCCAGGACGAGCTCAAGCGCCGCCACGCCGAGCTGCAGCAGACCTACGCGCGCCTCGCCGGCACCCAGGAGCAGCTGCTGCAGTCCGAGAAGATGGCCTCGATCGGCCAGCTCGCCGCCGGCATCGCGCACGAGATCAACAACCCGATCGGCTACGTGCACTCCAACCTGACCAGCCTGCGCGAGTACGCGCGCGGCCTGCTCGAGCTGATCGCGGCCTACGACGAGGCCCTGCAGGGCCCGGATCCGGCCGCCGCGCGCGCCTCCATCGACGCCCAGCGCCAGCGCATCGACTACGACTTCGTGTCCTCCGACCTGCCCCAGCTGCTCAGCGAGTCGCGCGAGGGCATCGAGCGGGTGCGCAAGATCGTCCAGGACCTCAAGGACTTCAGCCACGTCGGCCGCGACGACGCCTGGCGCAAGGCCGACCTGCACAAGGGCCTGGAGAGCACGCTCAACATCGTCTGGAACGACCTCAAGTACAAGGCGAAGGTCGTGAAGGAGTACGGCGAGCTGCCGCTGGTGGAATGCCTGCCCAGCGAGCTCAACCAGGTGTTCATGAACCTGCTGCTCAACGCCGGCCAGGCCATCGGCGACCGCGGCGTGATCACGCTGCGCACCGGCGCCAGCGCCGACGAGGCCTGGGTGAGCATCGGCGACTCCGGCCCGGGCATCCCCGAGGACGTGCTGCCGAAGATCTTCGATCCCTTCTTCACCACCAAGCCCGTCGGCCAGGGCACGGGCCTGGGGCTGTCGATCAGCTATTCGATCATCGCCAAGCACCACGGCCGCATCGAGGTGGCCAGCCCGCCGGGCGGCGGCGCGGTGTTCACGGTGGTACTGCCGGTGCGCCGCCGGGGCTGAGCCACCCCGCCCCGCCGCTCAGCCGCGGCCGGGGCCGTGGGCCGCGTCGTGGGTGCGGAAGGCCTCGCGGATGTGCGCGCGCAGCTCGTCGTCTTCCCAGGGCTTGGTCAGGAAGCGGTAGATCGAGCCGCGGTTGATCGCATCGGTGACGGTGGCCAGGTCGGTGTAGCCCGAGAGAACCATGCGCACCGTGTCGGGGTAGAGCTCCTTCACCCGGCCCAGGAACTCGGTGCCCGACATGTCGGACATGCGCTGGTCGGACAGGATGACCTGCACCTCGTTGGTGGCCAGCAGCTCGAAGGCCTCCTGCACGCGGCTGGCGGTGAGGATGCGGTAGCCCTCGCGGCGGAACACGCGCAGCAGCGCGCGCAGCACGTTCTCCTCGTCGTCGAGCAGCAGCAGCGTGCGCCCCGCCGAGGTGTTGGCGAACAGCTCCGGGCGCAGGTAGCGGCGCCGGAGCACCTGCTCGAGCGCGTCCGCGCTGGCCGGCGGGCCGAACAGGTAGCCCTGCAGCTGGTCGCAGTGGTTGCGGCGCAGGAAGCCCACCTGGGCCTCGGTCTCGACGCCCTCGGCCATCACCTGCATCTGCATCTGGTGGCCCATGGCGATGATCGCGCGCGCGGTCGCGGCCTGCGACGCGTCCACCGCGACCTCGCTGACGAAGC
This sequence comes from Lysobacteraceae bacterium, assembly GCA_051859045.1. GTDB lineage: Bacteria > Pseudomonadota > Gammaproteobacteria > Xanthomonadales > Xanthomonadaceae > JBHYGK01. The sequence goes on from JBHYGK010000022.1 coordinate 32,700, forward strand.
CGCGGTCGATCTTGAGCTTGTTGAGCGGGTAGCGCGGCAGGTTCACCAGGCCGGCGCCGCCGATGCCGAAGTCGTCGAGCGTCAGCTCCATGCCCTGGTCGCGCAGCCGGCGCAGGCGCTCGCGCACGCGGGCCACGTTGCGGTTGAGGGTGCCCTCGGAGAGCTCGATCTCGAACTGCCGGAACGGCACGTCGGCCGCCGCGAGCGTGGACTCGAGGCGGTCGATGAAGTCGGTCTGCATGAGCTGCGCGGTGGAGAGGTTGATCGCCACCTTGAGGTCGTCGAGGCCGGCGGCGCGCCAGCGCTTGGCCTGCTGCACCACCTGCTCGACCACCCAGGTGCCGATGCCGGCCATCAGGCCGAGTTTCTCGGCGATCGGCATGAACTGCCCCGGGCCGACGAGGCCGTGCTCGGGCGAGTTCCAGCGCAGCAGCGCCTCGACGCCGACGATGCGGCCGTCGGCCGCGTCGAGGAAGGGCTGGTAGTGCACCTCGAGCTCGTCGCGGCCGATCGCGTCGCCGATCCGCCGGGCCTGGCTGGTGGTGCGCGCGTGCGGGATGAAGCCGGCGCGGGAGTAGCGCGCGGAGCGGTTGAGGCCGCGGCGCCGGGCCTGGCCCAGCGCGGTCTCGGCGGCGGCGAGCAGGGTGGCGGCGCTGGCGGCGTCCTCGGGATGCACGGCCACGCCGACGCTGCCGCCGACCTGCAGGGTGTAGGGGATGACCTGCAGCGGGACCTCGAGCTCCTCGCGCAGGTGGTCGGCGAAGCGCAGCGGCTCGATCGCGCCCGGCGCGTAGGGCAGCGCGACGATGAACTCGTCGCTGGTCAGGCGCCACACGCGCCCGCGCGGGCCGACCACGTCGAGCAGGCGCTGGGCCACCGCGGCCAGCGCGAGGTCGCCCACGTCCTCGCCCATCGACTCGTTGATCGAGCCGAAGTCGTCGAGGTCGACGTGCAGCAGGGCCACCTGCTCGCCCGCCTCGCCGGCGTCCTGCAGCAGGCGCGGCAGGCCGTCCACCTCGGCGCCGAGGCGGGCGAGGCGGGTGACCGGGTCGAGGTCGCGGGGGGGAAGCGGCTTCATCGAGGCACAGCGTGCCTCAATCGGGCTCGCGCATCACGTCCTCGGCGAGCACGCGCCAGCGCTCGGCCTCGCCGGACAGGCCCTGGGCCTCGACCCAGGCGGCGTCGAGCGGCACCTCGCCGAGCAGCGCCCAGGCCAGGTGCACGGCGCCGACGATGCCCAGGCCGCGCTCGCCGGCGAGCGCCGGCGTGGGATGCAGCGCCGCGGCCTCGACCAGGATCGAGGGCAGGCCCCACAGGCCCAGCAGGTAGGCGCCGGCGTCGGCGTAGCTCGGCGGCGCCGGGCGCTCGGGGTCGACCGGATCGGGCTCGAACGGCACCCAGGGCAGGGCGACGTCGGGCAGCAGGCGGCCGACGCCGGCGAGCAGCGCCGCGGTGCCGGCCAGGTCGGCCTTGGCGCCGGGCAGCAGGCGCGCGGCCAGCCGCGAGGCCAGCAGGCTCTGCCGGCGCAGGCGTTCGCGGTCGGCGGCCTCGGCGCGCATGCGCCCGCCGCCGAAGATCTCGCCGGCCAGCACCAGCCGGCGCAGGGTCAGGTTGCCCAGCCACACCACGGCGGTGCGGATGTCGCGGATCGGGCGGCCGCCGCTGTACATCGCGGAATTGCACAGGCGCAGCACCTTGGCCGCGAGGGTGGGGTCGCGCTCGACCAGCTCGGAGACCTCGCGCGAGCTGACCTCGGGATCCTCGGTCTTGCGCATCAGCTCCAGCGACAGCGCCGGCGGCGGCGGCAGCTTGCCGATGCGGCCGATGATCGCGGCCAGGGCCGGGTTCTCGAGGCGCTGGCGCAGCTCGGCCACCGAGCGCACCGCGGCGAGCAGGTTCTCGGCCTGCAGCGGCCGGTAGAGCATGCGGTGCAGGTTCTCGAGCGCGGCCAGGGCCGGGCCGTCGCGGCCGTCGTCGAGCAGCAGGATGCGCACCGTGGTGGGCTGCTCGCGCTTGAAGCGCCCGAGCAGGGCATTGCCCGAGCCGCCCATCAGGCGGGGCTCGGCGACCACGGCGTCGGGCGGGGCGTCGGCGGCGATCGCGATGGCGTCGTTGGCGTCGGCCGCGTGGATGATCTCGACGTCCTCACCGAGCAGGCCGAACGCATGCCGGAGGTCGTCGGCGATGCGCGGGTCCACGCTGGCGACCATCAGGCGGAGCGTGGCGTGGGTGGGAGGCGTCATGCGGCGGGCCTGGCGGTGGGGGCGGGGCGGGGATGTCGGGGCATTCCTTAACTGTCGGCCGTCGCCCGCGATCCTGAAGCGCCGGCGCCCGATCCGGGGCCGGTGAGCCCTCAGCCGGCCAGGGCGTAGTGCCCGGCGAGGCCGGCGAACACGGCCGCGCCGACCCACTGGTTGTCGAGGAACGCGCGGAAGCAGGCCTCGCGGCCGCGGCCGCGGGCCCGCACGAACTGCCAGGCCACCAGGGCCAGGGCCACGCCCAGGCCCAGCCACCACGGCCAGCCGAGGCCGAGCTGGCGGCCGAGCAGGCCGAAGGCCGCGAAGGCGCAGGCGTACAGGATGCCCAGCGCCGGCAGGTCGGCGTCGCCGAACAGGATCGCGGTGGACTTGGCCCCGGCGCGCAGGTCGTCGTCGCGGTCGACCATCGCGTACCAGGTGTCGTAGGCGGTGGTCCACAGCAGGTTGGCGAGGTAGAGCAGCCACGCGACCGCCGGCACCTCGCCGCGCACCGCCGCGAAGGCCATCGGGATGCCCCAGCCGAAGGCCAGGCCCAGCCAGGCCTGGGGCAGGTAGGTGTAGCGCTTGAGGAAGGGATAGGTGGCGGCCAGCAGCACCGCGGCGACGCTCAGCCCGACGGTGAGCGCGTTGGTCATCAGGACCAGGCCGAAGGCCAGCAGCATCAGGCCCGCGAACAGCCACAGCGCCTCGTGGGCGCGGACCTCGCCGGTGGCCAGCGGGCGGTGCCGGGTGCGCTCGACCTGGCCGTCGAGCCAGCGGTCGGCGTAGTCGTTGATGACGCAGCCGGCGGAGCGGGTCAGCCAGACGCCGGCGGTGAAGATCGCCAGCACGCCCCAGGGCGGGACGCCCTCGGCCGCGATCCACAGCGCCCACCAGGTCGGCCACAGCAGCAGCAGCGCGCCGACCGGGCGGTCGCCCCGGAGCAGGCGCCAGTAGGCGGGCAGGCGGGCGCGCAGGGCGGCGGCGGTCGGGCGGGGGCGTGGGCTCATGCGGGGCCTAGGGTAGCAGCGAGTGCGCTCAAGGCCGGCGGATCGCGGCCGTTAGGGGTTGTGGAACACCCCCTCCCCCCCGGGACGCCGCATGCCGAGGATCCGCATCGCCCAGAGTGACGCCCGCGACGCCGCCGCCGCGGTGGCGGAGCTGCAGGCCGCGCTGGCCGGGGCCGCCGATGGCGGCCTGCTGGTGTTCGCCGACGACGGCCACGACCACGCCGCCCTGGCCGCCGCGCTCGCCGCGGCCTTCCCGGGCCCGCTGGCGGGCTGCACCGCCGCCGGAGTGGTGGGCGAGGCCGGCTTCGCGCGGCGCGGCCTGCTGGCGATCGCGCTCGACGGGCGCCGCGCGCGGCTGCACCCGCTGCCGCTGGGCCCGCTCGACGACGCCGCGGCCTGCGCGGCCCGCGTGGCCGCGGCGCTGCCGCCGGCGACGCCCGGCTGGCACCGCGCCGCGGTGCTGCTGGTGGACGGCCTGAGCACCCGCGAGGAGGCGGTCGCGGCCGCGCTGGCGCGCGCCCTGCCCGGCCTCGGGATCGTCGGCGGCTCGGCCGGCGACGACCTGCGCTTCGCCGGCACCGCGGTGCTGGTGGGCGGCGGCTTCGCCGCGGCCACCGGCGTGCTGGTGCTGCTGGAGTCCGACGCGCCGCTGGCGCTGCTGCGCAGCCACCACTTCGAGGCCGGCCTGCGCAAGCTCGTGTGCACCCGCGCCGAGCCCGCGCGCCGCGAGGTGCTGGAGCTCGACGGGGCCCCGGCCGCCGGGGTCTACGCCCGCAGCCTGGGCGTCGCCGAGGCCGACCTCGGCCCGGCGGTGTTCGCCCGCAATCCGCTGGAGGTGCGCGAGGGCGCGCGCTCGCGGGTGGTGTCGATCGCCCGCGTGCTGCCCGGCGGCGGCCTGTCGCTGCTGGGCGCGATCGAGGAAGGCGAGTCGATGAGCATCGCCCGCGCGCTCGACCCGCGCGAGCGCCTGCTGGCCACGCTGGCCGGGGTGCGCGCGGAGATCGGCGAGCCCGAGGCGGTGCTCGGCCTGGACTGCATCCTGCGCCGGGTGCAGTTCGAGGACGAGGGCATCGCCGGGGAGATGGGCGAGCTCTACGCCCGGCACCGGATCGTCGGCTTCTCGACCTTCGGCGAGCAGTGCCACGGCGCGCACATGAACCAGACCCTGGTGGGGGTGGCGTTTGGACGTTGAGGACGCGCTGGCGAGGATCGCCGAGCTCGAGGAGGCCCTCTCGCTGCGCGAGCGGATGTTCGACGACGTCGTCGCCGAGCGCACCGAGGAGCTGCGCATGCAGCACGCGGAGCTCGAGTGGGCGATGGAGGAGCTCCGCCAGACCCAGGCCCAGCTGCTGCAGGCCAGCAAGATGGACGCGATCGGCCAGCTCGCGGCCGGCATCGCCCACGAGATCAACACCCCCACCCAGTACGCGATGGACAACGTGCGCTTCCTGCAGGGCGCGCTCGGCGGCATCCTCGGCGCCCTCGACGATGCCCTCGCGCTGGTCGGGCGCCACCGCGACGCCCTGCCGGCCGAGGCGCTGGCCGCCTTCGACGCCGTCCTCGCGCGGCGCAAGCTCGCGTTCCTGCGCGACGAGGTCCCGCCGGCGATCAGCCAGGCGCTGGAGGGGCTCTCGCGCATCGCCACCATCGTGGGGGCCATGAAGGCCTTCTCGCATCCCTCGCAAGGCATCAAGATCCCGATCGACCTGCCCGGGGCGATCAACACCACCCTCGAGGTCTGCCGCAACGAGTGGAAGTACGTGGCGGACGTCGAGACCGCGTTCGACCCCGACCTGCCCCAGCTGCCCTGCCTCCGCGACCAGTTCAACCAGGTCATCCTCAACCTCGTGATCAACGCCGCCCACGCCATCGAGGAACGCCAGCAGCGCGGGGACCCCGCGCGCGGCCACATCCGCGTGCGCACGCGGCGCGCCGGCGACCGCGGCGAGATCCAGGTCTCCGACGACGGCGGCGGCATCCCGGCCAAGATCCGCGAGCGCATCTTCGAGCCGTTCTTCACCACCAAGGAGGTCGGCCGCGGCACGGGCCAGGGCCTCGCGATCGTCTGGTCGGTGATCGTCGACAAGCACGGCGGCGAGGTGCTGGTCGACTCCACCCCCGGCGAGGGCACCACCTTCACCCTGCTGCTGCCGCTGTACCCCGATCAGGAGGACGCATGCTCCGGGTGATGTTCGTCGACGACGAGACCAGGATCCTCGAGGCGCTGCGGCGCTCGCTCGAGCTCTCGGGCTGCGACTGGAACCTGCAGTTCCACCACGATCCCCAGGAGGCGCTGGCCTCGATGGAGCGGGTCCCGGTGGACGTGGTGGTCTCCGACCTGCGCATGCCCGGGCTGGACGGCGTCGAGCTGCTGCGCCGCGTGCGCGCCCTGCATCCGGCGACGGTGCGGATCGTGCTCTCGGGCCACGCCGACGAGGACATCGCGCTGCGCGCGATCGCCGTCGCCCACCGCTTCATCACCAAGCCCTGCCAGGCCGACGAGCTGGTCGGGCTGGTGGAGCGCATGGCCAGCCTGATCGAGCGGCTGCGCCGCCCGGCGCTGCGCGAGGCGATCGCCGGCGCGGGCCGCCTGCCCGCGGTGCCGCGGCTGTACATGAAGCTGCTCGAGGCGCTGGACAACCCGCTCAGCGACACCGCCAGCATCGCCGGCATCGTCGGCGAGGAGCCGGCGCTGGCCACCCGCGTGCTGCAGCTGTGCAACTCGGCGCTGTACTCCAACGGCCGCCCGATCGCCGACGTGAAGGGCGCGATCAACCGCCTCGGCCTGCGCTCGGTGCGCAACCTCGCGCTGGCCGCCGAGCTCTTCCGCCAGGACGCCGGGCCCGAGGTGGCCGCGCTGCAGACGCGCAGCCTGATGGCCTCGTGGCTGGCCCTGCGCCTGCTGCCCGACCGCCTCTCGGCCGAGCTCGCCGGCACCGCCGCCCTGCTGGCCGGCATCGGCACCCTGCTGCCGGGCTTCGTCGACGACGGCCCCGACCTGCCCGACGCCGCGCCCGCCTACGCCGAGGCCGGCGCCTGCCTGCTGTCGCTGTGGGGCCTGCCCGACGCGCTGGCCGAGGCGATCGCCTGCCACCGCACGCCGCGCCTCGGCGGCCCGCAGTTCGCCGTGGCCGGCGCGGTCCACGTGGCCTGGATGCTGGCCGGCCAGCGCGAGGTCGACGAAGGCTACCTCGCCGCGGTGGGCATGCAGCCGCACCTGCGGACCTGGCGCGAGCTGGTCACCAACCTCAAGACCCCGGACGACGCCGCATGAGCCAGCCCCTGCCCCGCGTGCTGTGCGTCGACGACGAGCCGCGCATGCTCTCGGCGCTGCAGCGCAGCCTGTTCGAGCACTACGAGGTGGAGGTCGCCGAGGGCGGCGAGGCCGCGCTGGCGCTGCTCGCCTCGCGGCCCGCGTTCGACGTGGTGATCTCCGACGAGCGCATGCCGGGCCTGCAGGGCTCGGAGCTGCTCGAGCGCGTGCGCCTGGGCTGGCCGGCCACCGAGCGCATCCTGCTCACCGGCCAGGCCGACCTCGACGCCGCCACCGCGGCCGTGAACCGCGGCGGCGTGTTCCGCTTCCTGCTCAAGCCCTGCCCGCACGACGTGCTGATGGAGGCGCTGTCGGCGGCCTGCGAGCGGGTGCGGCTGCGCCGCGAGCGGCGCGAGCTGCTCGAGGGCACGCTGACCGGCGTCGCCGGCACGCTCGCCGACATCCTCGCGATGGTCGCCCCCGAGGCCTTCCAGCGCACCACCCTGCTGCGCCGCTGCGCCGCCCACGCCGCCCCGCGGCTGGGCCTCGGCGAGCGCGCGTGGATGCTCGAGGTGGCCGCCCGGCTGGCCGAGATCGGCGCGGTGGGCGGGATGCCCGACAACACCCCGCACTCCCTGGTCGCCGAGAGCGGCGCCCGCCTGCTCGCGAAGATCCCGCTGCTCGACGGCGTGGCGCGGATCGTCGAATGGCAGGACCGCAGCCCGCCGGCCGGGCTGGATCCCGCCGAGGCGGCGTGCGCGCAGGTGCTGCGCGCCGCGCACGCGCTGGAGTACGGCGCCTCGCGCCCCGAGGCGACGGTCGGCCAGCTGCTGGCCGAGCTGCGCCCCGCGCTCCCGGCCGAGGTGCTCGAGGCGCTGCGCGACTTCCCGCTGCGCCAGCACCTCGCCTCGCAGGAGGTGGCGGTGCTCGCGCTGCGCCCCGGCGACGAGCTCACCGCCCCGCTGTACACCCGCACCGGCACGCTGCTGCTGGGCGCCGGGATGACGCTGAGCGAGGCGTCGCTCGAGAAGCTCTACCGCTACGCCAAGTCGGTGGGCCTGCGCGAGCCCATCGCGGTCAAGCGCGCGCAGGGCGACTGAGCCCCGCCCGTGGGCCCGTGCCGCCGGCCCGCGCGCGTAAAGGTGCCGCGTATTGCCGCTGGCTACGCGGAATCTCCACGATGCAGCTCCACAGGCCGATCCCCCGGGCGCATGGCCTTTTCCGACCCCCAATTCGTGCTGGCCCTCGCCGCGGCGACCGCCGCGGCGGCCGCGCTCGGCCTGCTGGCCGCGCGCGCCTGGCGGCGGCGCGGGCGCGGCGCGGCGGCGGG
>JBHYGK010000023.1:0-189660 GCA_051859045.1 Lysobacteraceae bacterium
GGGCCCGGCCGGGCGCGGGCGCGCCGGCGCGCCTCGCGCCGCCGGACGGCCTGGCCGGGCTGCGCGGGCGCGCCGCGCAGCGCCTGGAGGCGCGGCTGCCACGGACCGGCGGCCGGATCGTGCGGGCGCTGGCGCTGGGCGATGTCCGCGGGCTCGAGGAGCGCGACTGGGACCTGCTGCGCGCGCTCGGCCTGACCCACCTGGTCGCGATCTCCGGCTTCCACGTTGGCCTCGTCGCCGGCGCCGGCGCGCTGGCGGCGCGGATCGTCTGGTGGCTGCTGCCGGGGCTGGGCCTGCGCTGCCCGCGCACGCTCGCCGCGGCGGTGGCCGCCGCGGCCGCGGCCGCCGGCTACACCGTGCTCGCCGGCGCGGCGCTGCCGACGGTGCGCACCGCGCTGATGATCGCGGTGGCGCTGCTGGTGCGCCTGCTGCGGCAGCGGGGCGGCGGGCCCCAGGCGCTGGCGCTCGCGGCACTCGTGCTGCTCGCCGGCGACCCGCTGGCGGTACTGGCGCCCGGGTTCTGGCTGAGCGTGCTCGGCGTGGGCTGGCTGATGCTGTGCGTCGGCGACGCGCGCGGGCTGGGCGCGCGGGCCCTGGCCTTCCTGCGCGCGCAGTGGGTGGCCAGCCTCGGCCTGCTGCCGCTGGGCTTGGCCTGGTTCGGCCAGCTCGCCCTCGTCGGCCCGCTGGTGAACCTCGTCGCGATCCCGGTCGTGAGCCTGCTGCTCGTGCCGGCCTGCCTGCTGGGCACCGCGGGCCTGCTGGCGGGTGTGCCCGGCGCGGGCGCGCTGCTCGACGCCGCGGCGGCTGCCGTCGAGCGCGCCTGGCCGGCGATGGCCTGGCTCGCCGAGCATCCGGGCACGCTGTGGTGGGGCGCGCAGGCCCCGCGCTGGGCCCTGCCGCTGGCGCTGCTCGGGCTGGCGTGGATGCTCGCGCCGCGCGGGCTGCCCGCGCGGCCGCTGGGGCTCGCGCTGTGCCTGCCGCTGCTGTGGCCGCGGCTCGACCTGCCGGGTCCCGGCGAGGCGCGCATCGACGTGCTCGACGTGGGGCAGGGCAACGCGGTGCTGGTCCGGACCGCGGGGCACGCGCTGCTGGTGGACGCCGGGCCCGCGTCGCCCCGGGGCGCCGACCTCGGCGCGCAGGTGGTGTTGCCGGCGCTGCGCGCGCTCGGCGTGCGCCGGCTGGACGGCCTGCTGCTGAGCCACCACGACGCCGACCACGCCGGCGGCGCGGCCGCGGTGCTGGCGGGCCTGCCGGTCGAGCGCTGGATGGCGCCGGCCGGCGCGCCGCTGCCGGCCGCGGTGCGCGCCCATCCGGGCGGCGCCTGCGTGGCGGGCCAGCACTGGGACTGGGACGGGGTGGCGTTCGCGGTGCTGCATCCCACGCCCGGGCTGCCCTACCTCGGCAACGAGAGCAGCTGCGTGCTGCGGATCGAGGCGGCGGGCAGCGCGCTGCTGCTCACCGGCGACATCGGCGAGGTCATCGAGGCGCGGCTGCGCCGCCGCGACGCCGCGGCCCTGCGCGCGGACGCGGTGCTGGTGCCCCACCACGGTAGCGCGGGCTCGTCCTCGCGCGCGCTGGTGGTGGCCAGCGGCGCGCGGCTGGCGCTGGTGTCGGCCGCGCACGGCCGCCGGGGCGGGCTGCCGCGGCCGGAGGTGGTGCGGCGCTGGCGCGAGGGCGGGGCGGAGGTCTTGAGCACCGGCGAGGGCGGGGCGCTGGTGCTGCACCTGCCGCGCGCGCCAGGCGCGCCGCCCGAGGCCTACCGCGCGCGCCACCGGCGGCTCTGGCACGCGCCCGGGGCCACGGCGGCTGGGCCGGCGGCGGCGCCCGCGGGTATGCTAGGCGCCCCTGATGCACCCCCGAGGTGACGCGTGCTGGACCTGATCATCGCCGGCGGCTGGGTGATGTTGCCCCTCGTCGTGCTGTCGCTACTGGCCACCGGCATCGTCGCCGAGCGCTTCTGGACCCTGCGCCGCAAGCAGGTGCTCCCGGCCGGCCTCGGCGACGAGGTCCGCGCCTGGGCCGCCCGCCGCCAGCTCGACCCCGCCCACATCGACGCGCTGCGCCGCACCTCGCCGCTGGGCGAGCTGCTGGCGGCCGCGCTCGACGTGCGCCAGCGCCCGCGCGACCAGATCAAGGAGCGCCTCGAGGACGTGGGTCGCCACCTCGTCCACCAGATGGAGCGCTTCCTCAACACGCTCGGCACGATCGCCGCGGTCACGCCGCTGCTGGGCCTGCTGGGCACCGTGTTCGGCATGATCGAGATGTTCCTCGAGATCGTCGGCGCGGGGCTCGGCGACGCCAACCGGCTGGCCGGCGGCATCGGCCAGGCGCTGGTGAGCACCGCGGCGGGCCTGTGCGTGGCCATCCCGGCGCTGATGTTCCACCGCTACTTCCGCGGCCGCATCCAGGCCTACGTGGTCGAGATGGAGAAGCAGGCCATCGCGCTCGTCGACACCCTCGACGCCGGTGGCCGCGCGCCCTCGCCGCCGCCCGCCGCGGGCGCGCCCGCCCCGGCGGCCCCGGCCGCGCCGCCCGCCCGGGGGCGCGGCGCCTGATGAAGCTGTCCTCGTCCCCCGCCGGCGCCGACGAGCCCGAGATCAACCTCGTCTCGCTGATCGACGTGGTGTTCTGCATCATCATCTTCCTGGTCGTCTCGACCACCTTCGACACCCGCTCCGCGCTCAAGCTCACGCTGCCGCGGGTCGAGGCGAGCGCGCCGCTGGAGGCGGTGGAGCCGCTGGTGGTGGTCGTGGACGCCGAGGGCCGCTTCTTCGTCGGCGCCAACGAGGTGCTGGGCCGCGACGGCCGGTCGCTGCGCGAGGCCATCGCCGAGGTCGCCGGCGCCGACCGCTCCCGCCAGGTCGTGGTGCGCGCCGACGCGCGCGCCGAGACCCAGGCCACCATGACCGCGCTCGACGCGCTCACCCAGCTCGGTTTCGAGCGCGTGTCGTTCGCCACGATGCCGGTGGAGGCCGCCGAGTGAGTCGCCGCATGGGCACCTGGGCCACCTATGGCCGCCTGCTCGGCTATACCCGGCCTTACCGCTGGCTGCTGGGCGTCGCGGTGCTGGGCATGGTGATCGAGGCCGCCGCCGGCGCCTACTTCGCCTCGCTGATGGACCCGCTGGTCACCACCGGCTTCGTCAATCCCACCCCGGGCTCGGGCGAGCGCCTGGCGCTGATCATCGTCGGGCTGTTCCTGGCCCGCGGCCTGGCCACGTTCGCCACCGACTACGGCATGGCCCGCGTGGGCCGCAGCGTGGTGCGCGACCTGCGCCAGGCGATGCTGGCGAAGTTCCTGCGCCTGCCCAGCCGCGACTTCGACGCCGAGCCGGTGCCGGTGATGGTCTCGCGCCTGAACTACGACACCGAGCAGGTGGCCCAGGCCAGCACCGACGCGCTGAAGGTGATCGTCACCGACACCCTGCTGATCATCGGCCTGATCGGCGTGATGCTGTGGCACTCGCCGCTGCTGACGCTGACGATGTTCGTGATCGGCCCGCTGATCGGCGGCATCGTCGCGGTCGTGGGGCGGCGCTACCGCAAGCTCAACGTCGGCATCCAGGAGGGCGTGGGGCACATGTCCCACCAGGCCGAGCAGGTGCTCGCGGCCCAGCAGGAAGTGAAGGTCTACGGCGCCCAGGACAGCGAGCTGGGCCGCTACGCGCGCATCGCCAACCGCCTGCTCGGCCTGCAGCTCAAGGTCGAGACCACGCGCGGGCTGTCCTCGGCGCTGGTGCAGCTGCTGGCGGCGCTCGCGCTCGCGGTCATCGTCGCGGTCGCCTCGCGCGAGGCCCTGGCCGGCAGGCTCGACGCCGGCGCGTTCATGGCGGTGATGTTCGCGATGATGGCCCTGCTGCCCTCGCTCAAGCGCATCACCACCGTGCAGAGCGCGATCGCCCGCGGCCTCGCCGCGGCCGAGCGCATCTTCGGCGTCCTCGACGCGGTCGAGGAGCCCGACGGCGGCGCGCAGCCGCTGGCGCGCGCGCGCGGCGAGCTCGAGTTCCGCGGCGTCGGGCTGCGCTACGCCGGCCAGGACCACCCGGCGCTCGACGGGATCAGCTTCACCGCCCGCCCCGGCACGGTCACCGCGATCGTCGGCCGCTCGGGCTCGGGCAAGTCCACGCTGGTGCGCCTGATCCCGCGCTTCTACGACCCCGACCAGGGCCAGGTGCTGCTCGACGGCCGCCCGCTCTCGGACTACCGGCTCGTCGACCTGCGCCGCCAGGTCGGCCTGGTCGGGCAGAAGGTGATGCTGTTCGACGACTCGGTCGCGGCCAACATCGCCTACGGGGCCGTCGGCGCCGACGCCGGCCGGGTCCGCGCCGCGGCCGAGGACGCCAACGCCTGGGAATTCATCCAGCGCCTGCCGGGCGGGCTCGAGGCGCACATCGGCGAGAACGGCGGGCGGCTCTCCGGCGGCCAGCGCCAGCGCCTCGCGATCGCCCGCGCCGTGCTCAAGGACGCGCCGGTGCTGATCCTCGACGAGGCCACCGCGGCGCTCGACAACGAGTCCGAGCGCCTCGTGCAGGCCGCGCTCGACCGCCTCGTGCCCGACCGCACCACGCTGGTCATCGCGCATCGCCTCTCGACCATCGAGCACGCCGACCAGGTGCTGGTGCTCGACGCCGGCAAGCTGGTGGAGCAGGGCACGCACGCCGAGCTGCTCGCCCGCGGCGGGCTCTACACCCACCTGCACCGCATGCAGTTCCGCGAGGCCGACGCATGAGCGACGCCCGCGGCGCCTGGCTGGCGGAGCGCTGGTTCGGCGGCACCCCGCCCGAGCTCCGGCTGCGCCTGCTCTCCACCGCCTACGGCGTGGCCACCGGGCTGCGCCGCCGCGCCTACGCCTGGGGCCTGCTGCCCTCGCACCGCATCCCCGCGCCGGTGCTGGTGGTCGGCAACCTGATCGTCGGCGGCGCCGGCAAGACCCCGCTCACCGTCGCGCTGGCCCAGGGCCTGCGCGAGCGCGGCTGGCGCCCCGGCGTGGTCAGCCGCGGCTACGGCCGACTCGGCCACGGCCCGGTGCAGGTCGAGGACGACACCCCGCCGGAGGCCTGCGGCGACGAGCCGCTGCTGATCCGCCGCCGCACCGGCGTGCCCGTGCGCGTCGACCGCGACCGCGTGGCGGCGGCCCGCGCGCTGGTGGCCCAGGGCTGCAACCTGGTGCTCGCCGACGACGGCCTGCAGCACTACCGCCTGGCCCGCGACCTCGAGATCGAGGTCGTCGACGGCCTGCGCCGCTACGGCAACGGCCGGCTGCTGCCGGCGGGCCCGCTGCGCGAGCCGATCGCGCGCGGCGCGCGCTGCGCGCTGCGGGTCGCCAACGGCGGGCTGGCCAACGAGGGCGAGCTGCCGATGCACCTGCTGCCGGGCATGGTCACCCCGCTCGACGGCCGCCCGGCGGTGCCGCTGGCGGCGCTGCAGGGCCGGCGCGTGCACGCGGTGGCCGGCATCGGCCATCCGCAGCGCTTCTTCCAGATGCTGCGCGACGCGGGCCTGCAGGTGATCGAGCATGCCTTCCCCGACCACCACCCCTTCACCCCGGCCGAGCTGGCCTTCGCCGACGGCCTGCCGGTGCTGCTGACCGAGAAGGACGCGGTGAAGCTGCCGCCCGGCCAGGTCCGCAACCTCGCCTACATCCCGGTCGACGCCGCGCTCCCGGCGGAGTTCTGGCGCCGCCTGCAGCAGCTGCTGGCCGCGCTCGGCCCGGCCCCGCCCCGCGAGACCCCGCATGTCCACCCCGCCTGACGCCGGCGACTTCATCGTCGCCATCCCCGCGCGCTTCGGCGCCTCGCGCCTGCCCGGCAAGCCGCTGCGCCCGATCGGCGGGGCCCCGATGGTGCTGCGCGTCGCCGAGCGCGCGCTGGCCGCGGGCGCCCGCGAGGTGGTCGTCGCCACCGACGACGCGCGCATCGCCGAGGCCCTGGCCGGCACCCCGGTCACCGTCTGCATGACCGATCCCGCCCACGCCTCCGGCACCGACCGCCTCGCCGAGTGCGCGCGGACGCTCGGCTGGGCCGACGACGCGGTGGTCGTGAACCTGCAGGGCGACGAGCCGTTCGCGCCCCCGGAGGGCATCCGCGCGGTGGCGGCGCTGCTGCGCCGCTCCGGCGCCGAAATGGCCACGCTGGTGGCGCCGGCGGTCGACCTCGACGTCGTGTTCGATCCCAACGTGGTGAAGGTGGTGATGGACGCCGCCGGCGACGCGCGCTATTTCAGCCGCGCCCCGATCCCGTGGGAGCGCGACCGCTTCGTCCGCGAGCGGCTCGGCGACGCCCCGTCGCACTGGCGCCACATCGGCCTCTACGCCTACACCGCGGGCTACCTGCAGCGCTTCAGCGCGCTGCCGCCGGGGCGGCTCGAGCAGCTGGAGTCGCTCGAGCAGCTGCGCGCGCTCGAGCACGGCGCGCGGATCGCCGTGATGCCCACCCCGGTGCCGTTCCCGCCCGGCGTCGACACCCCCGAGGACCTCGCGCGCGCCGAGCGCCGCTGGGCCGAGGGCGGCGCGGGCTGAGGCCTCCCCGCCCGCGGGCGGGCCCGGGCGTCGCGACGGGGCCAGCGCGCCGCCCGTCGCGGGGCGCGGGCCGGCATACTCCGCGGGCCCCCCGATCGCAGGACCGCCCATGAGTCCCCCCGCCAAGGCCCCCGCCGCCCCGCCGTCCGTCGAGCTGCCCGGCGCGCTCGAATGGCTCAACGCGCCGCCGCAGTCGCTGCGCGCGCTGCGCGGCCAGGTCGTCGTGGTGGGCGCGTTCAACAGCGGCTCGGCCTGGAGCGAGACCTTCCTCGACGCGCTGGGCCTGCTGCAGTCGCGCTTCCCCGACACCGTGCGCGTGCTCGGCCTGCACCTGCCGAAGTACGCCGCCGAGCGCGACGCCGGCACCGCCCTGAAGGCGGTCAACCGGCTCGAGCTGGGCTTCCCGGTCGCGCACGACCCGCAGTGGGCGGGCTGGCGCGCGCTGGGCTTCACGGCCTGGCCGAGCGCCGCGCTGATCGACCATCGCGGCGTGCTGCGCGAGATCCTGGTCGGCGACGGCCAGGCCGCGACCTTGGCCAGCCGCGTCGAGGCGCTGGTGGACGAGGGCGCGGTGGGCGTGCGCGACGGCGCGCGCGGGCACCTGCTGCGCTCGCCGGAGCCCGACGGGGCGCTGCGCTTCCCCTCCGGCCTCGCCCTCGCGGGCGAGCGCCTGTACGTGGCCGACACCGGCCACCACCGCGTGCTCGAGCTCGCGCTCGACGGCCGCATCGTCCGCAGCTTCGGCAGCGGCCATCCCGATTTCCTCGACGGCCCGCCGGACGAGGCCGCGTTCCGCCGCCCGCGCGCCGTCGCCGCGGGCCGCGAGGCGATCTTCGTCGCCGACGCCGGCAACCACGCGCTGCGCCTGATCGACCTGCGCAGCGGCGCCGTGCGCACCCTCATCGGCCACGGCCAGCCCGGCACGCCGCGCGAGGGCAAGGTCGAGGACCCGCGCGAGACCAGCCTGCATGCGCCCTGGGGCGTGGCCGCCACCGCCGACCAGGTCTTCCTGGCGCTCGCCGGCGAGCAGCAGCTCTGGCGCTACGACCTCGCCTCGGGCCGCCTGCAGCGGCTGGCGGGCAGCGGCCGCTTCGCGCTCGAGGACGGCGTCGGCGCCGAGGCGTCGTTCGGCCAGCCGGCCGGCCTCGCGCTGGTCCACCAGTCCCTCTACAGCGCCGACGCGGGCGCCTCGGCGATCCGCCAGGTCCAGCTCGGCAGCGCCACGGTGAACACCCTGCTGGGGCAGGGGCCGTGGACCCACGGCGACGCGGACGGCGTCCGCGGCCATGCGCTGCTGGCCGGCCCGGTCGCGGTCGCCGGCGAGCCCGGCGCCCCGGTGCTGTGGATCGCGGACGCCGGCAACCGCAGCCTGCGCCGGCTCAAGCTGGGCGGCGGCGACCTGCAGACCCTGGCGCTCGACGCGCGCCTGCAGCGCCCGGCGGGCCTCGCCGTCGCCGACGGCGTGCTCTGGGCCACCGACGCCGACGCCCACGCGCTGTGGCGCATCGACACCGCGACCGGGCACGCCGAGCGGGTGGCCGTGGGGGGCTGATGGGCGAGCGCATCCCGCCGGACGCCTCCGCCGGCTTCGACCACAAGGCCTTCCTCGCCACCCTCAGCCCGGCGCCGGGCGTGTACCGCATGCTCGCCGCCGACGGCGCGGTGCTGTACGTGGGCAAGGCCGCCAGCCTGCGCAAGCGGGTCGCCAGCTACTTCCTCAAGACGCTGCCCTCGGCCCGGATCGCGGCGATGGTCGGGCAGATCGCGCGCATCGAGGTCACCCTCACGCGCACGCCGGCCGAGGCGCTGGTGCTCGAGAACCAGCTCATCAAGTCGCTCAAGCCGCGCTTCAACGTGCTGCTGCGCGACGACAAGAGCTACCCCTACATCGTCATCACCGACGAGCCATGGCCGCGGATCGCCTTCCACCGCGGCGCGCGCTCGCTGCAGGGGCGCTACTTCGGGCCGTACCCGAGCGTGGTGGCGGTGCGCGAGACGATGGGGCTGATGCACAAGCTGTTCCGGCTGCGCGGCTGCGAGGACTCGGTGTTCCGCAACCGCTCCCGGCCCTGCCTGCAGCACCAGATCGGGCGCTGCTCGGCGCCCTGCGTCGGCCTGGTGCAGGCCCGCGCCTACGCCGACACGGTCCGCCGCGCGGCGCTGTTCCTCGACGGCCGCAGCAACGAGCTGGTCGGCGAACTCACCACCTCGATGGAGGCCGCCAGCCAGCGCCTGGACTTCGAGGAGGCGGCCCGGCTGCGCGACCAGGTGGTGCTGATCCGGCGCGTGCAGGCGCGCAGCTACGTCGAGGGCGGCGAGGCCGAGATGGACGTGCTCGCCGTCGCGGTGGGGCAGGGCGTCGCCTGCGTCGTGCTGCTGGCCTTCCGCGGCGGCATGAACCTGGGCACGCGCAGCTTCTTCCCACGCATGCAGGGCGAGGCGGGGCCGGGCGAGGTGCTGGGCGCGTTCATCGCGCAGTACTACCTCGAGCAGGCGCCGCCGCCGGAGCTGGTGCTCAGCCACGAGGTCGAGGACGCCGAGCTGCTCGAGGAGGCCCTCGGCGCCAGCGCCGGCCGCAAGGTCGAGCTCAAGCCGCGGGTGCGCGGGGACCGCGCGCGCTTCCTCGACATCGCCCGCCGCAACGCCGACGCCGCGCTGGCCACCGAGCTGGCCAGCGCCTCCACCCAGCGCGCCCGGGTCGAGGACCTGCGCGCCATGCTGGGGCTCGACGCGGCGCCGCAGCGCATCGAGTGCTTCGACATCTCCCACACGATGGGCGAGGCCACGGTGGCGAGCTGCGTGGTGTTCGACGCCAACGGCCCGCTGCGCCAGCAGTACCGCCGCTACAACATCGCCGGGATCACCGGCGGCGACGACTACGCGGCGATGCGCCAGGCGCTCGAGCGGCGCTTCAAGCGCGGGATGGAGGACGGCGTGCTGCCCGACGTGCTGCTGATCGACGGCGGCGAGGGCCAGCTGCGCCAGGCGATCGAGGTGCTGCAGGAGCTCGGCGTCAGCGGCGTCGAGCTGGTCGGCGTGGCCAAGGGCGAGGAGCGCAAGGCCGGCGCGGAGACCCTGGTGCGGCCGGGCAAGCCGTCGCTGCGCCCCGGCGCGGCCTCGCCGGGCTTGCAGCTGGTGCAGCAGGTGCGCGACGAGGCCCACCGCTTCGCGATCACCGGCCACCGCGGGCGCCGCCAGAAGGCCCGCGAGACCAGCCGCCTCGAGGATATTCCCGGCATCGGACCGCGCAGACGCGCTAACCTGTTGCGGCACTTCGGCGGACTGCCCGGCCTCAAGGCCGCCGGCGCCGAGGAGATCGCCCGCGTGGAGGGCATCAACGGCCCCCTGGCCGAGCGCATCTACGCCGCCCTGCACGGCCTGGGCGACGCCACGCCCCCGTCGGCTCCCTGAGGACTCCATGCACCTGACCATCCCCACCATGATCACGCTGTTCCGGATCCTGACGATCCCGGTGATGGTGGCGCTGTTCTACGCGCCCTACGTCTGGTCGCACTACGCGGCCGCCGGCATCTTCATCTTCGGCGCGCTGACCGACTGGGCCGACGGGTGGATCGCGCGGCGCTACAACATGTCCTCGGCCTTCGGCGCCTTCCTCGACCCGGTCGCCGACAAGCTGGCGGTGGCGGTGGCGCTGGTGATCATCGTGCAGTTCCATGCCGGCGAGCCGGGCGGGATCTGGATGGGCCTGGGCGCCGCTGTGATCATCGGCCGCGAGATCACCATCTCGGCGCTGCGCGAGTGGATGGCCGAGCTGGGCGAGCGCGCGGCGGTCAAGGTGGCCTGGGTGGGCAAGGTCAAGACGATCGCGCAGATGGTGGCGATCAGCTGCCTGCTGTTCCGGGAGGACCTGCTGGGCCTGCCGGTGTTCGCGATCGGGCAGTGGACGCTGGCGGTCGCGGCGATCCTGACCCTGTGGTCCGGGATGGCCTACCTGCATGCGGCGTGGCCGACGCTCTCGCAAAAAAAATGACGCGCGAGTGTTGACATGCGCGCGCCGATCCCTAGAATACGCGTCATCTTCTGCGGGAATAGCTCAGTTGGTAGAGCACGACCTTGCCAAGGTCGGGGTCGCGAGTTCGAGTCTCGTTTCCCGCTCCAGAACACCACAAACCCCCGCTCGCCGGGGGTTTGTTTTTCCCGGGGTTCACGCGCGGCCTGCCGCGCGCTAGGCTCCGGGGACGACGAGTTTCGATGGCCAGGTGGCAGAGTGGTCATGCAGCGGACTGCAAATCCGCGTACGCCGGTTCAATTCCGACCCTGGCCTCCATCGAGTTCACGCCCAAGGGCCGCGTCCAACGCGGCCCTTGCCGTTTCCGGCCCCCGGCGGTGGGGACGGCTCGTCGGCGATGGCCACGCCCCGGTGGCGGAACGGTAGACGCACGGGCCTTAAAAGCCCTTGCCGCAAGGCGTGCCGGTTCGAGTCCGGCCCGGGGTACCACCGCCATCGCCCTCCTGCATCTCCCTGTTGCATGCGCGACGTGAAGCACGGCACTCTCCGCACCGGGGACGCGCCGTGATCCGTGCTGCCCGACCACCACACCTCCAGCCACTCCGGCGCACCAGGGGAAGCCAGAATGAGCCATGACACCAAGGACCAGTCCGACGCCAACGCCGAGCCGCAGGGCCTGCGCGACGACGAGCTCCAGGAATCGCCCGCCGTCTCGCGCCGCTCGGCGCTGAGGATGGTCGGTGCCGGCCTCGCCGTGGGCGCGACCGCGGTCGTGCTGGGCGGCGTGCCCGCCGTGGCCCAGGCGCAGTCCGCCTCCGACAGCGACACCGGCCCGAACGCCGACCCGCCGGGTCGCGGCCGCGGCACCGGCGTCACCGACTCCGATGCCGGTCCGAACGCCGACGGCGCCGGCCGCGGCCGCGGCACCGGCGTGACCGACGCCGACACCGGCCCCAACGCCGACGGCGCGGGCAATGGTCGCGGCAACGGTGGCGGCGGTGGCACCGGCATCACCGACTCCGACACCGGGTCCTACGCCGACGGCGTGGGCAACGGCCGCGGCAGCCGCCGCCGCACCGGCGTCACCGATTCCGACACCGGCTCCGGCGCCGATGGCGTGGGCAACGGCCGCGGTTCGCGCGGCACCGGCCTGACCGATTCCGACACCGGCTCCAACGCCGATGGCGTCGGCAACGGCCGCGGCAACCGCTCCCGCACCGGCGTGACCGACTCCGACACCGGTACCTACGCCGACGGCGTCGGCTACGGCCGCGGCCAGCGCACCAGCGGCCTGACCGACTCCGACACCGGCTCCTACGCCGACGAAGCGGGCAACGGGCGTGGCGGACGCTGACGCAGGCAGGACCCCGGCCGCCCCCGCGGCGGCCGGTGGCGCCTGGGACCTGGCCCGCCTGCTCGGGCCGCTCGACGAGGCCACGTTCTTCGAGCGCCACTTCGAGCGCAGCGCTTGGTGGCACCGGTTCGATGCCCCGGGCCGATTCGACGGCCTGCTTTCCATCGACGCGATCGATACCCTGGTGTCGGCGCTCGAGTGGCGGCATCCCGACCTACAGATGGTCAACGGCAAGGCCGAGCATCCGCTCGAGCCCGAGGACTACACCTGGGAAGGCGGCGTCGTCGACGTCGCCCGGGTCTGGCGGCACTACGCCGACGGCGCCACCCTGGTGCTCTCGCAGCTGCACGCCGTGCATGCCCCGCTCGCGGCGCTGTGCCGCCAGCTCGAGCGCACCTTCGGCTGCCGCGTGCAGACCAACATCTACCTCACGCCCACGGCGTCGCAGGGCTTCAAGACCCATTACGACACCCATGACGTGATCGTCCTGCAGGTCGCCGGCCGCAAGCGCTGGCGCCTGTACGACACCCCGGTCGACCTGCCGCTGCGCGGGCAGCGCTTCTTCCCCGGCACCTATGCCGCGGTCGAGCCCAGCGCGGACTTCGAGCTCGGGCCCGGCGACGTGGCCTACGTCCCGCGCGGCCTGATGCACGACGCCTCGACGATCGGCGAGCACTCGCTGCACATCACCGTCGGCATCATCGGCCGCACCTGGGCCGAGCTGCTGGTGGAGGCGGTGTCGCAGGCCGCGCTGCATGACGCCGACCTGCGCCGCACGCTGCCGCGCGGCTACGCCGGGCATGGCGCCGACGTCGCGGCGCTGCAGCCCATCTTCGAGGCCCTGCTGGCCCGCGTGGCCGCGTCCCCGGCCCACCTCGAGGCGGCCCGCGCCACCTTCGCCGACGACTTCATCCAGGGCCGCAGCCCGGTGCTGGCGGGGCAGATGCGCCAGGTCGCGCTGGCCGAGGCGATCACCCCGGAGACCCGCGTGCGGGTGCGCCCGGGCCTGGTGTTCGATCTCGTCGACGACGCCAAGCAGCCCGGCCAGCTGGCCCTGATGTGCGCGGGCGTGCGGCTGTCGCTGCCGCCGCACGCGCGCGGCGCGCTGCTGGCGATGCTGCAGGCCTCGGCGGCGACGCCGCTGGCGGCCCTGCGCGACGCGCCCGGCGCGGCCGCGCTCGATGTCGACGGCTGCATGGTGCTGGCCCGTCGCCTGGTCCGCTCGGGCCTGCTCGAGATCGTCGAGGGCTGAGGACCGGCGGCGCGCGGCGCCGCGACGACCAGGGAGAACGACGAAGGCGCCCTCGCGGGCGCCTTCGTCGTTCATGCGTCAGCGGGCGCCCGTGGGCGCCGTGGGCTCAGGGCGCGCGGTAGGGGAAGCGCGCGAAGATCTCGCCGATCGCCGCGTCCGCCGAGGCCTGCGGATCGCGCGTGGCCTGGCGCGAGAGGCGGCCGACCGCGACGCCCTCCCACACCAGCTGGCGGCGCGAGGCATCCACCAGGTCGACGTTGAGCGTGCCTTCGCGGTAGCTGCGGACCTCGGTGCCGCCCCAGCCGGCCCACGGCGAATAGAAGCCGCCGCGGTAGCCGTAGTAGCCGATCCCGATGGCCGGGCCCGGGGTGCTCTCGACGCGCTCGGCGACCGCGACGTTGAAGTTGACCAGCAGGTCCGGCGCCGCCTCGTCGAGGCGGTAGCCGCGACTCTCGAGCTCGCGCTGGGCGGCGGACTTCAGGCGCTGCGAGAGCAGGGTGCCGTACTCGCCGCGGTCGGTGCCCAGCGGGCTGACGAAGGCGAAGGTGCGGTAGCGGTTGAACTCGGCGGAGGGATCGGCGTCGATCTGGATGCGCGCGTTGCCGGCGCAGGCGGCGAGCAGCAGCGCGGCCGCGGCGAGCAGGAGGGAGCGGACGGGACGGAGCATGGTGGAGTCCTCGTGGTGGGGGCCGGGAGGAGTGTGCGCCTCCCGCCCCGGGGGTCAAGCCTCGTGGGGCGGGTGTGCCGGCGTCAGCCGCCGATCCGGGCGAGGTCGGCGTCGGCGCCGGGCAGGTCGGGCGACAGGCGCAGCGCCTCGCGGATCGCGGCCCGCGCCTCGTCCATGCGGCCGAGCTTCTCGAGGACGAGGGCGCGCCGCCAGTGCGGGGAGCCCGGCAGGATCTCGGCGGGAGGCGCGGGATGCGCGAGGTAGGCGTCGAGCGCGGCCAGGCCGTCCTCGAGCTCCTCGCCGGACAGCGCCGCCAGGCGACCGAGCATGAACATCGCCATCGGGTCGTCGGGGTGGGCCGCACGCCACGCTTCGAGCACGCCCCGGGCGTCCGCCCAGCGGCTCTGCGAGGCGAGGAAGCCCGCGAGGGCCTGGCGATAGCGCGGGGCCTCGCCGGACGCGGCCAGCGCGCCGCGATAGCCCGCCTCCGCCGCCGGCAGGTCGCGGTCGACCTGGGCGGTGATCGCCACCAGCAGCTGCGCGGCGGCGGGATCCACCGCGCGGGTGGACGCGACCAGGGCCGAGGCGTTGTCGCGCCCGCCGCCCGCGATCGCCGGCGCCTGCAGGTAGTACTGCATCAGGCCCACGCGGGCGTCGACCAGGCGCGGCTCGCTGGCGATCGCCGCCTCCATGGCGTCGCGGCACTTGCCGGCCCACGACAGCTTGGTGAGGACGCTGGCTTCCTGCGCCTGCAGGCAATACGCGTTGCCCAGCCAGTAGCGCACGCCGGCATCGTCGGGGTGGCGCTCGAGGTGGCTTTCGCCACGCTCGATCGCGGTGTCGAGCTGGCGGGAACTCACCAGCGCGCGCAGCGCCTGTGACTCGGCGCTCAGCGGCGGTTCGCCGGCCGGCGCGGGCTGGGCCGCGGCGGGGGCGATGCAGGCGATGCAGGCGAGCAGGAGGGCCGGGACGGCGAAGCGGCGGTGCGACGAAGTCTGCATGGGGGCTCCGGGATCGGGCGCGACGGGTGCCGGCGCCTCGGGTGCCGGGTATCCTCACACCCGCCCGCGACGGGCGGCAATGGAGGTGCGGGATGCAGCAGCCAGCAGGCGTTCAGGTGGAGGGGCTCGACCAGGGGGCGCCGCGGATCGCGGTGGTGGGCCTGGGCTATGTCGGGCTGCCGCTGGCCTTGGCCTTCGCGCGCCGCCACGACACCCTCGGCTTCGACATCGACCGCCGCCGCCTCGACGCGCTGCGCGCCGGCGAGGACGCCAGCGGGGAGGCCGGCGCCGACGAGCTCGCCGCGGCCCGGCACCTGCGCTACAGCGACGACCCCGCCGAGCTCGCCGGGCGCGACGTGTTCATCGTCACCGTGCCCACGCCGGTGGACGCCAGCAAGCGCCCGGACTTCAGCCCGCTGCTCGCGGCCAGCCGCACCGTCGGCGCGGCGCTGCGCCCCGGCGGCCTGGTGGTCTACGAGTCGACGGTCTACCCCGGGGCGACCGAGGAGATCTGCGTGCCGGTGCTCGAGGCCGCGAGCGGCCTGCGCTTCGGCGTGGACTTCGAGGTCGGCTACAGCCCCGAGCGGATCAATCCGGGCGACCGCCAGCGCCGGCTCGGCGACATCGTCAAGCTGACCTCGGGCTCGAGCGAGGCCGCGGCCGCGCGGGTGGACGCGCTCTACCGCGCCGTGATCCCCGCGGGCACCCACCGCTGCGCGAGCCTGCGCGTGGCGGAGGCCGCCAAGGTGCTCGAGAACATCCAGCGCGACGTCAACATCGCCCTGATGAACGAGTGCGCGCGGCTGTTCGAGCGCATCGGCCTCGACACCGGCGACGTGCTGGCCGCGGCCGGCACCAAGTGGAACTTCCTGCCGTTCCGGCCCGGCCTGGTGGGCGGCCACTGCATCGGCGTCGATCCCTACTACCTGATCCAGAAGGCGCAGTCGGTGGGCTACCACCCCGACCTGCTGGTCGCCAGCCGGCGCATCAACGACGCGATGGGCGAGTTCGTGGCCGCGCAGGTGGTGAAGGCGCTGCTGGCGCGCGGCGGCGCGGTCGCCGGCGCGCGGATCGGCGTGCTGGGCCTCGCGTTCAAGGAGGACTGCGCCGACCTGCGCAACACCCGCGTGGTCGAGCTGGTCTCGGCGCTGCGCGGCTGGGGCGCGGACGTGGTCGTGCACGACCCGGTCGTCGACGCGGCCGAGGCCGCCCGCGAGTACGGCCTGGCGCTGGCGCCCGCGCTGCCGCCGCCGGGCAGCCTCGACGCGGTGGTGCTCGCCGTGCCGCACGCCCGGCTGCTCGCGCTCGGCCCCCGCGCGCTGCGCGCGCTGGTGCGCGAGGGCGGCGTGCTCTACGACGTGAAGGGCGCGCTGCCGCGCGACCTCGTCGACGGCCGGCTCTGAGGGCGCCCGGATGCCCAGGCACCTGCTGCGGCTGCTGCCCTGGGGGCTGGCGATCGGCGCGCTCCTCGCCGGCCTGTGGCTGCTGGCGCGCGGCGCCATCGGCGCGGGCCTCGCGCTGGCGCTGCCCGGCGCCGCGCTCGCCGCGCTCGGCGCCCACGACCGCCTGCAGCGCAAGCGCACGCTCGCGCGGGTGTTCCCGCTGCTGGCCCACCTGCGCTTCGGCCTCGAGGGGATCGGCCCGGCGCTGCGCCAGTACTTCATCGAGGACGACACGGTCGCCCGGCCGTTCTCGCGCGAGCAGCGCTCGGTGGTCTACCAGCGCGCCAAGGGCCAGCTCGACAAGCGCCCCTTCGGCACGCTGCTCGACGTCTACGGCGACGAGTACGAGTGGATCAACCACTCGATGCAGCCGGCGGAGATCGACGGCCACGACTTCCGGATCACGATCGGCGAGGG
This sequence comes from Lysobacteraceae bacterium, assembly GCA_051859045.1. GTDB lineage: Bacteria > Pseudomonadota > Gammaproteobacteria > Xanthomonadales > Xanthomonadaceae > JBHYGK01. Next base: position 16,620 of record JBHYGK010000023.1, read on the forward strand.
CCGCGCGCAGCCCTACCGCGCCAGCGTGTTCAACATCTCGGCCATGAGCTTCGGCTCGCTCTCGCCGGCCGCGGTGCGCGCGCTCAACGGCGGCGCGAAGCGCGGCGGCTTCTTCCAGGACACCGGCGAGGGCGGCATCTCGCCCTACCACCGCGAGCACGGCGGCGACCTGGTGTGGGAGATCGGCTCGGGCTACTTCGGCTGCCGCGACGCCGAGGGCCGTTTCGACGAGGGCCGCTTCGCCGAGGCGGCCGCCGATCCGCAGGTGCGGATGATCGAGGTGAAGCTCAGCCAGGGCGCGAAGCCCGGCCACGGCGGCGTGCTGCCGGGGGCGAAGGTCAGCGCCGAGATCGCTGCCACCCGCGGGGTGCCGGCCGGCGTGGACTGCGTGTCGCCGGCGCGCCACTCGGTCTTCGACGGCCCCGCGGGGCTGCTGGCCTTCGTCGAGCGCCTGCGCGTGGCCTCGGGGGGCAAGCCGGTGGGCTTCAAGCTGGCCATCGGGCACCCCTGGGAGTGGTTCGGCATCGCCAAGGCGATGCACGAGACCGGGATCGTGCCGGACTTCATCGTGGTCGACGGCGCCGAGGGAGGCACCGGCGCGGCGCCGCTGGAGTTCGCCAACCACGTCGGCACGCCGATGCGCGAGGGCCTGCTGCTGGTCCACAACACGCTGGTGGGCCTGGGCCTGCGCGAGCGGGTCCGGATCGGCGCCGCCGGCAAGATCACGACCGCCTTCGACCTCGCCCGGGTGATCGCGCTGGGCGCGGACTGGGGCAACGCGGCGCGGGCCTTCATGTTCTCGCTGGGCTGCATCCAGTCGCTGGCCTGCCACACCGACCGCTGCCCGACCGGCATCGCCACCCAGGACCGGCAGCGCTGGCGCCACCTCGACGTCGAGGACAAGGCCGGGCGGGTCGCGCGCTACCATGACGCCACGCTGCAGGCGCTGCGCGAGCTGCTGGCCGCCGCGGGGCTGCGGCACCCCGGCGAGCTCGGGCCGGAACACCTGCTGCGCCGGGTCTCGGCGACCGAGGTGCGCTCGCTGGCCAGCCTCTACCGGGCGCTGGAGCCGGGCGAGCTGCTGCGCGGGACCCCGGAGCATGCGGTGTTCCGCGCCTTCTGGGCCGACGCCCGCAGCGACGCGTTCGCGCCGCCGCCGGGGGTGCTGGCGCGGCAGGCCAGCCGCCTGCACTGAGCGGCACGCGGGCCTTCATTCCGCGGCCGGATGGCCGCTAGCAGGACAGATCGACGACAGGGGCGCGTGGGATGGGGGGGAAGCGCCTGGGGGTGGCGCGGTGGATCATCGGGTGTGCCGTCGCGCTGCTGGCCTGGCCGGCGGCGGTGTCCGCGCACGCCACGACCGCGCTCGAGGTCGCCGGCCTCGAGGCCGTCGACGGGCCGATCGATCCCGGCCGGGTGCTCGCGGGCGAGTACGACGCCGCGTTCAGCGTCGCGCTGGCCGCGCCGATGCGGGTGGATCCGGTCGACGGCGAGGTCTGGCTGCGGCTCGACCCGGCCGACCACGCGTTCGACGGCGGCCACGTGCTGGCGCTGACGCGCTCGCCCCTGCGCGGCCTCGACGTCTGGGTGCCGGAGCGCGACGGCGGCTTCCGGCTCTACGCGATGAGCTTCTTCCGCCCCAGCGGCGAGCCCCGCGACCTGCACGCGTTCCGCTTCGACCTGCCCGCGCTCGAGCGCGGCCGGCCGGTCTACGTGCGGGTGCTGATCTCCGGGCGGCTGTACTTCAACGCCGAGGTCCAGGCCGCGACCGAGTACGAACGCGTCGCGCTGGTCTACCTGGCGCTGTTCCTGCTCGTGCAGGGCATGCTGATGGCGGTGGTCGCCGGCAACTTGGTGATCGGCCTGCGCCTGCGCGAGCCCGCGACCCTGGCCTACGCCCTGCTGGTGGCCGTGCAGATGGCGTGGGCGATGTTCGCCAGCGGCTTCGCCTACCAGTGGCCCTGGGTCTCGGACGGCCCGCTCGGCGCGGTGAGTCCGGTCGGGGCGCTGTCCTCGCTGTCGACGGCGCTGCTGCTGGTGTTCGTGCGCTCGTATCTCGTGCTGCCGCGCCGCGACGGGACCGCGCGCTGGCTGCTGCTGGCCACGGCCGGGCTGTTCCTCGGCTTCGCGATCGCCTACCTGGTGCCCGGTGGGCCGTCGCTGCCCGCCGTCTGGCAGGGCAGCCGCCTCGCCGGCGTGCTGGTGCCCGTGGTCGTGGCCTGGGCGCTGTGGCGGGGCTGGCGCGGCGGCGACCCCGGCGCGGCCTGGCTGGCGCTGGCGTGGTCGCCGCTGGCGATCGCCAACCTGGTGCGCTCCGCGACCACGTTCGGCCTGCTCGACCCCGGCCCGATCGCGCTCTGGGGGCCGCTGGCGACGCTGCCGCTGACCTCGCTGGTGCTGGGCATCGCGATGGTCGGGCGCGCGCTGGCCTTCCAGCACGAGCACCATCAGGTGCGCGCGCTTGCCGAGCGCGACGCGCTGACCGGGGTGGCGAACCGCCGCGCCGGCGAGCGCGCCCTCGAGCAGGCCTTCAGCGCCTGCCGCGAGCGCGGCGCGCCGCTGTCGCTGGTCTTCCTCGACGTGGACTACCTCAAGCGGGTCAACGACGGCATCGGCCACGACGCGGGCGACGCCCTGCTGCGCGCGGTTGCCACCCGCCTGCGCGCGCTGGTGGGCGGCGACGGCGAGGTGGCGCGCTGGGGCGGGGACGAGTTCGTGATCCTGCTGCCGGGCGTGCCCGCGCGCGAGGCCGAGGCCATGGCGGAGGCCTGGGCCGGGCAGATCTCGGCGACGCCGGTGGTGTTCGCCGGCGAGCCGATCCGGCTCTCGGCCAGCCTCGGCGTCACCGGGATGCAGCAGCACGACCTCGATTCGCATGCGCTGGTGCATCGCGCGGACCAGCACCTGCTGGAGCGCAAGCGGGCGCGGCCGCGGCCCTGAGCCTGGCGGCCCGCCGAGGGCAGGGGGCAGGCGGCAGGGCCTGGAACGCACAAGGCCCGCGCGAGGCGGGCCTTGGTCGATGCTTCCTGGTGGGCGGTGCAGGGATCGAACCTGCGACCCTTGCCGTGTGAAGGCAATGCTCTACCGCTGAGCTAACCGCCCCGGGAAGGCCGCGAATATTAGGCGGGCCCGGCGGCGCGGTCAAGCCTCCGCGTGCTCAGGCGAGCTGGTCGGCGGCCCAGGCCGCGTCGAGCGCTTCCATCGCGTCGCGCGGCGTGAGCTTGGACGCCTTCTCCCACGCCTCGGCCACGTCGTCCTCGCGCTTCTCGCCGTGCAGCAGGAGCAGCAGGTTGCCGTGCTCGACGTGCACGATCGGCGCGGCCGGCGCGTGCTTCATCGCCGCCTGGATGTGCTTCTCGGCCTCGGAGGCCTTCGCGCCATAGGTGAGGCCGCCGATCATCGCGCCGACCTTGGCGATGATCTCGCCGTGGTAGATCGCCAGCGCCGCATGCGCCTCGGCGTGCGAGGGCGCGCGCTCGAGCGTGGCCTGCAGCGCGGCCCGGACCTTGCCGGCCAGGCCCTGCTTGAGCGCCGCCGCGATCGAGATGCCCTGGCTGTAGCGGCCCAGCGCGAACGCGTGGCGGTAGTGGCTGTTGGCCTCGCCGGGCAGGGCGGCGACCGCGGCCTCGGCCAGCGCGGCGGCCTGCTGGTAGCGCGCCAGCCGCTCCTTGTCGTCGTCGACGAGGTAGGTGGCATGGATGCCGATCGCCTTGACCGCGACCGAGGCGCCCGCGGGCCCCAGCGCCTGGCCGGCCTCGAAGGCCTGCTGGAAGTCGCCGCGGTGGAAGGCCCGCCACGCGCCCTGCAGCGCCGCCGCGAGCCCGGCGGCATCGAGCCCCTTGGGCTGCTGGGCCTTCGGCAGCGCCTTGAGCAGGGCCGCGGCGCGGGCGTCGTCGGGGAAGGGCTCGGCGTCGCCGGCGTGCAGTGCCGGCCAGGCCTTGGCGAGCGTCGCGCCGTCGAGGTCGAAGGCCTTCGCCGGATGCGGGAAGGGGGCCCAGGCGCTCTTCTTGGCGGCCATGCGTGGTCTCCGTGGCGTGGCGCCGTCGCGGGCTGCGGCGGCAGGGGGGCAGCATCGCCGCGCGCGGGCGCCGTCGCAAGCGCGGGTAGTGTGATTGCTCGGCGGGCGCGGCGCATGGTCGGCCACAGGATTCCCTCCCTGGCCATGGATGGCCGTCCCCTCTTGCCCACCGTTCCCGAGGTTGCCCCCATGGCCAAGTCCCGTACCCCGCGCCGGGCCGTCGCCCGTCGCACCCCCGAGTCCACCGTCCGCCGCGTCTGGCTCGCCGGCCTCGGCGCCGTCGCCCTCGGCCGCAAGCAGGCGCTCGCCGCGATCGACGAGGCGGGGGCCGGCGCCGATCGCGCCCGCGCCCGCGTCAAGCGTCGCCTCGCCCCGGTCGCCCAGGGCGTGCAGGCGGCGAAGGCCAGCGTCGAGGCGCGCGTCGAGCGCGTCCAGGCCAGCGCCGAAGGCCTCGCGGCCGAGGTCGCCGGCCGCCTGCAGCCGCTGCTCGCCAAGGTCGGCGTGCGCCTGCCGGTGCCGGCGGCGAAGGCCGCCAGGGCCAAGCGCGCGACCGCGCGCCGTCCGGCCGCCAAGGTCGCGAAGGCCAAGGCCCCGGCGCGCCGCCGCAAGGCCGCCTGAGGCCCTCGCGGCCCGGCGCCCGCCGAGCACGCCGTGAACGACGACGCCCCGCGCGAGCGGGGCGTCGTCGTGTCCGGGTCCCGGAGGGCGGGGCTCAGTCGAGGTAGATGCGGGTCAGGGTGTCGAGGTGGACGCGCTCGGCGTCGCGCAGCGACGGCGAGAGCAGCATCATGATCTGCACGATGCCCACGCGGATGGATTCCTGCTCGTCGCGGTCGCCGCGCAGCGAGGAGAAGTTGATCCAGAAGGTGATGATCACCAGCAGGTTGGTGGCCGTGGCCTCGATCTCGGTGGGCGTGGCGCGCATCGCGCCGGCGCGCACCATGCCGCGCATCACGTCCTCGACCTTCTCGGTGCCGCGCTTGACCAGCCGCCCGAAGCGCGTGCGCAGGCGGCGGTTGCGGCTGAGGATGTCGAGCAGGTCGCGGTAGAGGAAGCGGAAGTCCCAGATCGTCTCGAACACCAGGTGCAGCTGCATCCAGATGTCCTCGAGGTCGGGCAGGCGGTCGGCCGGGCTGCCCGACAGCGCGGCGTCCATGCGCTCCTCGTAGCGCGTGAACAGCTGCTCGATGATGTCGTCCTTGTTGCGGAAGTGGTAGTACAGGTTGCCCGGGCTGATCTCCAGCTCGTCGGCGATGTGGTTGGTGGTGACGTTCGGCTCGCCCTGCCCGTTGAACATGGCGAGGCTGGTGTCGAGGATGCGCTGGCGGGTGTCGCGTGCCATCTCAGCCGCGCAGCTTCTTCACGAGCTCGACGTACTTGCCCATCGCCTCGTCCTGCGCCATGCCCGCGAGCTTGCCCCAGGCCTCGTACTTGGCCGTGCCGACGAAGTCGAAGAAGCCCGGCTTGTCGCCCTTGACGTCGCCCTCGGCGCCCTGCTTGTACAGCGCGTACAGGCGCAGCAGGGTGTCGTTGTCCGGCCGCTCGGGCAGCTGCTTGATGTCGGCCTGCGCCTGCTCGAATGCCTGCTTGAGGTCCACCGTGTCGCCTCCTGGGTTCGCGAGCGGGGAAGATCGCATGCGCCCGGGGGGTGGTCAACGCGTGCCGGGCCGGCGCCTCCGGGCCGCGGGCCGTGGCCGGGGCGGCGCCGCCCTCGGCGGGATTTGCCGCGCGCCGCGGCGGTCTGGCAAGGTGTGGCCCATGACCGCGGCCACGCGGCACCGCACCCTGGGGAGGGACACATGAGCTACTTCGTCACCGGCGCCACCGGCTTCATCGGCCGGCATCTCGTCGATCGCCTGCTGCGCAGCCGCAAGGGCGTGGTCCACGTCCTCGTGCGCAAGGGCTCGCAGGAGCGCCTGGCCGCGATCGGCGAGCGCATGGGCTGGGACATGAAGCGGGTCAAGGTGGTCGCGGGCGACCTCGCCAAGCCGAAGCTCGGCGTCGCCCCGGCCACGCTCAAGGCGCTGGTGGGCAAGGTCAAGCACGTCTTCCACCTGGCCGCGATCTACGACCTCGAGGCCGACGCCGAGTCGCAGAAGGTCGCCAACATCGAGGGCACCCGCCACGCGATGGAGTTCGCCGGCGCGGTCGGCGCGGCCTGCTTCCACCACACCAGCTCGATCGCGGCCGCGGGCCTGTACCCGGGCACCTTCCGCGAGGACATGTTCGACGAGGCCGAGGGCCTCGACGACCCGTATTTCCGCACCAAGCACGATTCCGAGGGGCTGGTGCGCAAGGAGTGCCCGGTGCCGTTCCGGATCTACCGGCCGGCGATCGTGGTGGGCCACTCCAAGACCGGCGAGATCGACAAGATCGACGGCCCCTACTACCTGTTCGGCCTGATCAAGAAGCTGCGCTCGATGCTGCCGGAGTGGGTGCCGGTGCTGGGCATCGAGGGCGGCCGGGTCAACCTGGTGCCGGTGGACTTCGTCGTGGACGCGATGGACCACATCGCCCACGCCCGCGGGCTCGACGGCCAGTGCTTCCACCTGGTCGACCCGGAGCCGCGCCGCATCGGCGAGGTGCTCAACAGCTTCTGCCGCGCCGCGCACGCCCCGCAGATGACCATGCGCCTGGACGCGCGCATGGCCGCCTTCCTGCCCGGCGCGGTGCGCCACGCGGTCGGCAACCTGCCGCCGGTGAAGCGCTTCACCGCGATGCTGCTGCGCGACCTGCGCATCCCGCGCCAGGCCCTGAAGTTCATCAACTACCCCACGCGCTTCGACTGCCGCGAGACCGAGCGCGCGCTGCGCGGCACCGGCATCGAGGTGCCGCGGCTCGACGACTACGCCTGGAAGCTCTGGGACCACTGGGAGCGCCACCTCGACCCGGACCTGTTCCTCGACCGCTCGCTGCGCGGCAAGGTCGCCGGCAAGGTCGTGCTGATCACCGGCGGTTCGTCGGGCATCGGCAAGGCCGCCGCGATCAAGGTCGCGCTGGCCGGCGCCAAGGTCTGCATCGCGGCCCGCGGCGAGCTCGAGCTCGAGGAGACCCAGCGCGAGATCCAGGCCCTCGGCGCCCTGTGCTGGATCTACAAGGCCGACCTCGCCGACATGGCCGGCTGCGACGCACTGCTGCAGGCGGTGCTGGCCGAGCACGGCCAGGTCGACATCCTGGTCAACAACGCCGGGCGCTCGATCCGGCGCTCGATCGAGCTCAGCTACGACCGCTTCCACGACTACGAGCGCACGATGCAGCTCAACTACTTCGGCTCGCTGCGCCTGATCATGGGCGTGCTGCCGGGGATGACCGAGCGCCGCGGCGGGCAGATCATCAACATCTCCTCGATCGGCGTGCTCGCCAACAGCCCGCGCTTCAGCGCCTACGTGGCCTCCAAGGCCGCGCTGGACGCCTTCAGCCGCTGCGCCCAGGCCGAGTTCTCGAGCAAGAACATCGCCTTCACCACGATCAACATGCCGCTGGTGAAGACCCCGATGATCGCGCCCACGAAGATGTACGACGCGGTGCCCACGCTGACGCCCGAGGAGGCCGCCGACTTCATCGTCGAGGCGATCATCGAGCGCCCCAGCCGCATCGCGACCCGCCTGGGCATCTTCGCCGCGGTGCTCAACGCGCTCGCGCCGAAGGCCTACGAGGTGGTGATGAACACCGCGTTCGAGCTGTTCCCCGACTCGTCCGCGGCCAAGGGCATCAAGGGCATGCGCGAGGGCGACAAGCCCACCAACGAGCAGATCGCGTTCGCCGCGCTGATGCGCGGCGTGCACTGGTAGGCCCGCGGGCCTACTGGCACTGCCTCCAGCGCACCGGGCGCGCGGCGTCGCCGCTGCTCTCGAGCTGGAGGCGGACGAAGCGCAGCTCCTCGTAGGCGGCCAGCTGCGCGCAGGCCGCCGCGATCAGTGCGTCCTCGGCGGGGACGCGGGTGGCGATGACGAGCGTCGACTCGGTCGCCCAGGCCGCGTCCAGCACGTGCTCGAGGGTCTTCACCGCCTGCGCGGCGCGCAGCCGGCGCGCCGCGAGCGCCGCCGGGTCGCTCGGCGGCGGCTCGACGGCCGCGGGGGCCTGCGCCTGCGTGGCGGCGTCAGGGGGGGCGGCGGCCGGGGCCGGGGCCGTGGGCGCCAGCGCGGCGGCCGGGGCCGCGGCGACGATCGGCGCGGCCGTGGTGGCCTCGGTGGCCGGCCCCGACGCGGCGACGCCGATCGCATACGTGGCCACCGTGGCGACGGCGACCAGCGCGCCGCCGAGCAGGGTGCCGCGCTTGGCCCCGGCCTCGGCCCTGTCCCGGGCGGCGGCCCGCAGCTCGGGCGGCAGCGCGGGCTGCAGTTCGCGCCACAGGCCGGCGCCGTCGATCAGCTCGATGCCGAGCTTCGGGGCGAGGGCGGCGGCCTCGGGCTCGATCGTGCCCAGGGTCGCGATGAAGCCGCCCTGCGCGCCCTGCAGGCCGATCGCGTTGTGGAACGCGCGCACCGTCTGCTCGCCGAGCCGGTAGGCGCGCCCGTGCTTGCAGGCCAGCAGGTGGCGCTGGCCCTCGCGCTCGAGCAGCGCGTCGAAGCCGCTGTCGGCGGGGAGGCGTTCGAGGACGACTTCGCGGAAGCCGCGCTGGCCGAGCACGCTGATCAGGTGGGCGCTGACGTCGCGCCACTTCAGCGTGGCGAGGCCTTCGAGGCCGGCCAGCCGTTCGGCGCGCCGGCGGAGCAGGTCGCGCACGCCCCACCACAGGGTGGCGGCGCCGATGGCGGCCACGGCGAGCGCCGGGCCGAGGGGAGTGATGAGCGAGGACATGCCGTCTTCCTTGGCGTAGAAGCGCACGGGGCGCAGCCGGGGGGAAACGGAGTATGCGTTCGCCCCGGGCCAGCCAAAAGAAAACGGCGCCCCACTCTGGGACGCCGTCTGCTCTGAAGAAAGGACCCGCCAGCCAGGAGGTGCAAGGGGAGGGGGCTGCGCGCTCCGACGGGGACTGGCGGGTTGAAGCGGTGGGATCGGGCCCTGGATCAGCCCTCGGCGCCCGGGGTGACCGGGGTCGGGACGGCCGGGACGCGGCGGGCGGCCGGCTTGCGGGCGGCGGGCTTGGCGGCCTTCTTCGGGGCCGGCTTGGCCGCCTTCTTCGGGGCCGGCTTGGCGGCGGCCTTGGCCGGCTTCGCGGCCTTCGGGGCCTTCGCGGCGGGGGCCTTGGCGGCCGGGGCGCGGTTGATCTTGCGCAGTTCGGCGACCAGCTGCTCGACGCGCTGGCTCAGCGCGGCCAGCTCGTCGCGGGTCGGCACGCCGAGGCGGGTGAGGGCGCGCTGCACGCGGTCCTCGAAGACCTTCTCGAGGCGGTCCCAGGTGTCGGCGGCGCGCTCGCGCACCTGGCCGACGCGCTCCTCGACGACGTCGCGGACGGCCTCGACGCGGTGGCCGGCGAGCTTGCGGGTGCTCTGCTCGAGCAGGCCGCCTTCCTTGACCAGGCCCTCGAAGAGCTTGGTGCCCTCGAGCTGCGCGCGGCCGAAGGCGCCCATGCCGGCCAGCCAGATCTGCTGGGCGGACTCGACGATGGACTTCTGCAGGGCCTCGGCGGCGGCGACCTTGGAGGTGCCGGACTTGGCGGACTTGGCGGAGGTCGCGGTGCGCTTGGCGCGCGACGCGGAGGACTTGAGCTTGGCCATCGAGGTGTCCTATCGGTGGGCCCGCGGCGTGTGCGGGCATGGGCGCAGGATCGAGGCACTCGCTAGAGCAATCACACCATCGCTAGCGGAGGCCTCGCGTGGACCGGCGGCGGCGCGCGTGGCGCTGCCGCTGGTGGATGAGCGCCTGGACCTCGTCGAGCGCACGCGCGAGCGTGGCCGTGGTCTCGGTGCGCCGGGGAAGGCCCAGGCCGCCGAGCAGGCTCGGCGCGGGATCGTCGAGCACGTCGGCGCGCAGCGCGAGGCCGTGCCGGGCGAGGATCGGCGCCAGTTCGTCGCGGCGGCGCCCGAGGTCGGCGAGGGTCTCGCGGTAGGCGTGCTCGCAGACGCGATGGCGCGCGTCGAAGCTGAAGGCGTTGGTGAAGAACATCTCGCCGTCGTCGGCGTTCGGGGTCAGCACGATCTGGTCGGTGGCGGGGTAGTTCTGCGCGTACTTCGCCAGGCCGACCTCCATCCGCGAGCTCAGCAGCGTGCGGAAGGTCTGCGACAGCACCACCGGCAGGCCGCCCTCGGCGAGGCGGTCCATGCCGTCGGCGCGCTTGCGCGCGCGGCTGGCGTCGAAGGGCACCATCGGGTTGATCCCGATCAGCAGGTCGATGCCGTGGTCGAGCACCACGGAGGCGTGCATCGTGCGGCGCAGCGCGCCGTCGACGAAGTGCCGGCCGCGGATGTCGACCGGCGGGTAGAGGCCGGGCAGGGCCGCGGAGGCCTGCACCGCGCGCGAGATCGGCACGTCCATCCAGTCGCCGGCGCCGAAGCGCACCGCCTCGCCGGTGTCGAGGTCGACCGCGACCACGTACAGCGGGCGGTCGAGGGTACGGAAGTCGTTGCTGCGGCCGTGCTTGCCGAAGGTCCGGCGGAGGAAGCGCTCGACCTCCTCGTTGTTGAACAGGCCATTGGGCACCAGGCCGCCGAAGCGGCCGATGATGTCGGAGAGCCGCGAGCTCGTGGGGTCGAGCAGCAGGTCGCGCCACCACTCCATCGCGATGCGCGGCAGCGAGGACGCGCGCTTGGCGTACTCGACGAAGGCCGGCCGCAGGAAGGCCTCCGGACGGAAGGCGTCGTCGGCCTCGCCGGTGATGAAGATCCGGCACATCTCGTCGGTGGGGATGCGGTTGGCCAGGCCGGCGGCCAGGAAGGCGCCCGAGCTCACGCCGACATAGACGTCGAGCCGGTCCATCGCGGTGCCCTCGATCGCCGCGTCGAGCGCGCGCAGGGCGCCGAGCTCGTACATGCTGCCGATCGGGCCGCCGCCGGCGATGGCGAGGCCGACGCGCCCGGAGCTGGGGGGCGCCTTGCGGGCGGAATGGAGGACGAGCATGGGGGACATCCGGACGGTAACGCCGCGAGCGTAGCCCCGCCGCGGAGCCACCCGCAAGGCGCGGGGCCGCGCCGTGGCAAGATGCGCGGCGCGGCCGCCCGCCGCCTCCGCCCGCGATGTCGCCATGAGCAGCCCCCTCCAGCGCGCCCGCCACCACCTCCAGCTCGCGCTGGATGCCCACCAGCGCGTCCACGATCCGGTCCGCGAGCCGCGCAACGGCCTCGCCTGGCTCGGTCCGCTGCGCGCCTGGCAGGCGGCCCGGCTGCGCGCCAGCTTCGCCCACCTGCTGGCCGATCCCCGCTCGCGGCCGGCGGCGACGTTCTTCCTCGAGGACCTCTACGACGACCGTGACTTCAGCCAGCGCGACCGCGACATGGCCAAGGTCGCGCCGCTGATGGCGCGGCTGCTGCCGGCGCACCTCGTGCAGGCGCTGGCCGGGGCGATCTCGCTGGGCGCGATCAGCCACGCCTTCGACCTGCGGATGGCGGCGGCGCTGGCGTCGCGCTGGCCGCGGGCCGGGACACTGGACGTCGAGGCCTACGCGTGGGCCTACCGCGAGGCGGGCCATCCGCGGGCGCGGGCGCGTCAGATCGCGCTGGTCACGGGCGTCGGCGGGACGCTCGCCGCGGCGGTGCGGATGGTCGGCGTGGAGAAGCTGCTGCGCGCCTCGCGCCTGCCGGCGCGGCTGGCCGGCGTGGCGGCCCTGCAGCAGTTCCTGGAGCGCGGCTTCCGCGCGTTCGGCCAGCTGCCCGACCACGCGGCCTTCCTCGAGGACATCGCGCGGCGCGAGACGCGGGTGTCGCGGCGCCTGTTCGCCGGCGACCCCGATCCGTTCGGCGCGCCGCCCGCGGCGGGCGGCGCCGCGGCTCAGCCGAACTCGCGCTCGAGGTAGCGTTCGACCTCCTGCTGGATCGGGCCCTTGAGCGCCGAGAGCAGGAAACCGAGCTGGGCGGTGACCTGGACCTGGTCGCGCTCGACGGCGATCTCGCCGTCGACGCCGCTGCGGCTGAAGCGCAGCACGTTGCCGGCCCAGGCCCACTCCACGTCGAAGCGCTCGGCGAGCTTCTCGGCGACGTGCTCGACGCGGGCGCGGGCGTCCGCGAGGGACAGGGCGTGGGCGCGGGACAGTTCGATGCGGGACATGGCGGCTCCTGGCGGGTGGCGCATTCTGCGCCGGTCGCGCCGCCCCGGCCAAGCCCGCGCGGCGGGCCCGGCCCGGCGGCCCCGGCCGCGTGCCGCGGCGCGCGTGCGTGCTAGATTCGCGCCCTCCCCGAGGAAGACCCGGATGCGGCTGACGTTCCCCCATCGCGAACACGCGGACATCGCCCTGGACGGCGGCGAGTGGCGGCTGGGCGGCGCCGGCGCCGAGGTCGTGCTGCCGGGCGTGCCCGCGGGCGTGGAGCTCGCGCGCATCCGCGTGGACCGCCGCGGCGCCTGGCTGGGGATCGCCCCGGAGGCCCCCGCCGCCCACCTCAACGCCCGCCCGGTGCGCAGCGCCGCGCTGCTGCGCGCCGGCGACACGCTGTGCGTCGAGGGCGTGCAGATGGCGCTGTGCGCCGAGGCGATCGACGCCGACGCGCGCCGCATCCCCGCGCGGCCGCCGGCGCCGGTCGACGAGCCCGGCCGCGCGCACGCCGCGCGGGTGCTGCTGCGCGCGGTCTCCGGCCCGCAGTTCGGGCGCGCGTTCCCGCTGTTCTCGCCGCTGCTGGTGGGGCGCTGGGTCGGGGCCGACCTGCGCATCGACGATCCCTCCATCGCCGAGCGCCACGCCCAGGTCGAGCTGCACGGCGACAAGGTGGTGCTGCGCGACCTCGGCGGCGAAGGCAGCTGGCTCAACGGCCGCCGCGTCAAGGACGCCATCCTCGCCCCGGGCGACCAGCTGGTGTTCGAGCAGCAGCGTTTCGTGCTCGAGGCGCCCGGGCTGCACGGCCGGGTCGAGCCGCGCGCGCAGGCGGTGGCGTTCGCCCCGCTGCCGGCCGATGCCGCGCCGCCGGCGCCCGGTGCGCGCGGGCGGACGGTGGGCTGGCTGATCGCGTCGGCGCTGGCGATCGCCTTGGTGATCGCCGGCCTGCTGGTCTACGCGCCGCCGGGCTGAGGCGCGCGGGCGGCGTCGCGGCGGCGGGCGCGCCAGCGCCACGCGAGGCGCAGGCCCAGCAGCACGGCTACCGCCGCGGCCCAGGCCAGCGGCTCGCGCAGGTCGGCCTTGACCAGCCAGGCGTAATGCACCACCGCGAGCACGCCCACCGCGTAGACCAGCCGGTGCAGCAGGCCCCAGCGGCGGCCGAGGCGGCGCATCGCCCCCCGCGTGGACGTGGCCGCCAGCGGCAGCAGCAGCAGCCAGGCGGTCGCGCCCACCGTGAGGTAGGGCCGCTCGAGGATCTCGGCCCCGACCTGGCCCCAGTCCATGCGCAGGTCCAGCACGACCCAGGTGGCGAAGTGCAGGGTCGCGAACGCGAACGCCCACAGCCCGAGCATCCGCCGCAGCCGCAGCGGCCAGGCCCAGCCCGCGAGCCGGCGCAGGGGCGTCATCGCCAGCCCGGCGACGAGGAAGTGCAGGGCCCATTCGCCGGTGAAGTGTGTGATCGCATCGACCGGATCCACGCCGAGGCCCGTCTCGGCCTCGCCGCGCAGCAGCCGAGCCACCTGCCACGCCAGCCACGCCAGCGGCAGCGCGGCGATGGCGTGCGCGGCCAGCGGCCACGCGCGGGCGAGGCGCGTGGGGCTCAGTACCACCGCGCGAGGTCCATGCCCGCGTACATCGCGGCGACCTGCTCGGCATAGCCGTTGAAGGGCAGGGTGGGGATGCGCTCGGCGAACAGCAGGTTGGCCCCGCCGGCGATGCGCCGCTCGCTGGCCTGGCTCCAGCGCGGGTGGTCGACCGCCGGGTTGACGTTCGCGAAGAAGCCGTACTCCGAGGGCTGCAGCTCGTTCCAGCTGGTCGGCGGCATGGTCTCGGTGAAGGTGATCGCGACGATCGACTTGATGCTCTTGAAGCCGTACTTCCACGGCACCACCAGCCGCAGCGGCGCGCCGTTCTGCGGCGGCAGGTCGCGGCCGTACATGCCGGTGGCCAGCAGGGCCAGCGGGTGCATCGCCTCGTCCATCCGCAGGCCCTCGCGGTAGGGCCAGTCGATGCTCGGCCAGCGCACGCCCGGCATGGTCTCCGGGTCGGCGAGGGTCTCGAACGCCACGTACTTCGCCTTCGCGGTGGGGCGGAAGCGCGCCAGCACGTCGCCCAGCTGCACCCCGCGCCACGGGATCACCATCGACCAGCCCTCGACGCAGCGCAGCCGGTAGATGCGTTCGTGGACCTCGATCCCGGCCAGCAGGTCGGCCAGCGCGACCTCGCCGGTCACCTCGGCCTCGCCGCCGACGCGCACGCTCCACGGCGAGGTCCGCAGGGTGTGGGCGTAGCGCGCGGGGTCGGCCTTGGAGGTGCCGAACTCGTAGAAGTTGTTGTAGCCGGAGGCCTGCTCGAACGAGCTCTGCGCCTCGGTGGTGGTGAAACCGCGCGGGTCCGGGGGCATCGGCGGCAGCACCGGGGCGGGCGGCGGCTCGGCATCGCCGCAGCCGGCCACCAGCGCCAGCGGGGCGGCCAGCCCGGCCCCCATGAGCCGGCGCCGGGCGCGGTAGACGGCCTCCGGCGTGACCTCGTCGGGGCGCGGGGCGCTCGGGTCGTGGTAGGGCGTGCGCGGCATGGTCGGCTCCGGGGCGGGCCTCAAGGCCCGGCCCATTGTGCCGATACCTCGTGCACGATGCGTGGTGGCGCGCCGGGGCGACGGCCCCGTCCCACCCGCCGGCGACGCCAAGGGGGCGCGATGGGGGTCTGCGGGGCGTTCAGCCTCTCCGCGAGCGTGGTGTCGCTCATGCGTGCCGACAGCGGCGCGTTCATCGACGTCAACGACGCCTTCGAGCGCCAGCTGGGCTGGCGCCGCGAGCAGGTCGTGGGGCGCGAACCGATCGAACTCGGCTTCTGGCCCGACCTCGACACCCGCGCGAGCATCTGGGGCGGGCTGCGCGCCAGCGGCCAGGTCGATGGCCTGGCGGTGCGGATCCGCGGCGGCGATGGCCGGGTCCGTGCCGGGACCCTGCACTGCGAGCTGGTGACCCTCGACCCCGCGGTGGGCGGCGGCGACCGGGCGGTGTTCTGCCTGCTGCAGGACCTCCGGCTGGAGGGCGAGCCGCCGCCCGACCGGGTCGACCCCGACAGCTACCGCAGCCTGTTCGCCACCGCCGCCGAGGGCCTGTACCGCAGCCTGCCGGGCGGCGGCTTCATCGACGTCAACCCGGCGATGGCCCGGATCCTCGGCTACGCCTCGCCGGTGGAGATGCTGCTGGCCTTCCGCGGGCGCGCCAGCGACGTCTACGCCGAGGCCGCGATGCGCGAGGAGGCGCATGCGCGGCTCGCCCGGCTGGGTCGCTTCGAGGGCCTGCGGGTGCGCTGCCGGCGCCGCGACGGCAGCCTGATCTGGTGCAGCGAGAACGCCCACGCGGTCACCGACGCCAGCGGCGCGCTGCTGTTCTACGAGGGCTCGCTGGAGGACATCACCGCCCAGGTCGAGGCCGAGCAGGCGCTGCGGCAGTCCGAGGCCCTGTACCGGGTGCTGGTGGACAACGCGCGCGACGGCGTGTTCCTGATCCAGCGCGGGCGCGTGGTGTTCGCCAACCAGGCGCTCGAGCAGATCTTCGGGGTCGGCCGCGGCGCGCTCGATGGTCGCCTGTACATGGACCTCGTGGCGCCGGAGGACGCGGAGGCCCAGGCGGCGCGCCGGCGCGAGCGCGAGGACGGCGCCACCGACGCCCAGCACTACGAGGTGCGCCTGCAGCGGCCCGACGGCCGGCGGGTGCTGGCCGAGGTCCGCGCGGACGCCGTGCAGTACCTCGGCGACATCGCCTCCACCGGCACCATCCGCGACATCACCGTCGAGCGCGCCCGCCAGCGCGCGGTCGAGGACGCCGAGCGGCAGTACCGCGAGCTGTTCGAGGACAGCCCGGTGGGCTTGTTCCGCTCGGCCCAGGACGGGCGCCTGGTCGAAGCCAACCCCGCGCTGGCGCGCATGCTGGGCTTCGCCGACGTGCCCGCGCTGCGCGCCGCGATCCCGGGCATGGCCGAGGTCTACGCCGACCCGGCCGAGCGCGCCGTGCTGGTGCGCCGGGCGATCGAGGAGGGCGGCTTCACCGACCACGAGACCTGGATCCTCGGCGAGGGCGGCCGGCGCCTGCGCGTGCGCACCAGCGTACGCACGATCGATCCCGGCGGCGGGGGCGAGGTGCAGTTCGCCGGCTCCGTGCAGGACATCAGCGCCGCGCACGCGATGGCGATGGCGCTGCAGCGCTCCGAGGCGATGTACCGCACGCTGGTGGAGCACGCCCAGGTCGGCGTGTTCGTGATGCGCGGCGGGCACTACCTCTACGTCAACCAGGCCATGCTCGCGATGCTGGGCTACGCCGAGGACGAGCTGCTGGCGATGCCGGTGCGGCACATCGTGGCCCCGGAGGCCCTGCCCGCCAGCGAGGCCCGGCTGCGCGCGCTGGAGGCCGGCGAGGCGGTCGCCCAGGACTACGAGAACGTCTACCTGCGCCGGGACGGCCGCCGCATCCACGTCACCGTCAGCATCGGCCCGGTCCGGATCGACGGCGAGCGCCTGATGACCGGCACCGTGCGCGACATCACCCACCACCGCGAGGCCGAGCAGCGCCTGCGCCACCACGCCAGCCACGACCCGCTGACCGGGCTGCCGAACCGCCTCGTGGTGCTGGAGCGGCTGGGCGAGGCGATGGACGCCGCGCGCGCGCGCGGGCGCTACGACTACGCCGTGCTGTTCCTCGACCTCGACGGCTTCAAGTGGGTCAACGACAGCCTCGGCCACGGGGCCGGCGACCGCCTGCTGGGCGAGATCGCCGCGCGGCTCTCGGCCGCGCTCGAGGGCGAGAGCATCGTCGCGCGCTACGGCGGCGACGAGTTCACCCTGCTGCCGCTCGGGCCCTGCGACGGCGCGCGCGCCACCGCGCTGGCGCGCCGCCTGCTGCGGCTGTTCGAGGCGCCCTTCGACCTCGGCGGCCAGGAGGTGTACTCCTCGGCGAGCATCGGCATCGTGCTCGGCGGCGCGGAGTACGCCACGCCCGACGCCGTGCTGCGCGACGCCGACATCGCGATGTACCGCGCCAAGCTCTCGGGCAAGGCCGGCTTCGTGGTGTTCGACGAGGCCATGCACGCCCAGGCCCGCGAGCGCTTCGAGCTCGAGGTCGACCTGCGCCAGGCCCTGGAGCGCGGCGAGTTCCGCGTGCACTACCAGCCGGTGGTGGACCTGGCCGACGGCCGCATCGGCGGCTGCGAGGCGCTGGTGCGCTGGGCGCACCCGCGGCGCGGCCTGCTGTTCCCCGGCGCGTTCATCGAGATCGCCGAGGACACCGGCCTGATCGCCGCGCTCGATCATTGGGTGCTCGAGCAGGCCTGCCGCCAGGTCGCCGCCTGGCGCGCCCGCCACCCGGCCTTCGCCGGGCTGAGCGTCAACGTCAACGTCGACCAGCGCCAGCTGGCCTCGCCCTCGCTGGTCGAGGACCTCGGCCGGCTGATCGTCGCCAGCGGCCTGCCCGCGGCCGACGTCCGGCTGGAGGTGACCGAGACCGTGTTCCGCGCCGGGCGCGGCGCGGGCCTGGAGTCGCTGGCCGGCCTCAAGCGCCTCGGCGTGGGCCTGGTGGTGGACGACTTCGGCACCGGATGGTCCTCGCTGGACTCCTTCGCGGACTCGCCCTTCGACGCCCTGAAGCTCGATCGCGCCTTCATCCGCGACATGGCGAGCAACCCCAAGCACCGCGCGATCGTGCGCACGATCCTGGCCTTCGCCGACGACCTGCACCTGGCGGTGACCGCCGAGGGCATCGAGGACGCCGAGCAGCGCGACCTGCTGATCGGGCTGGGCTGCGTGCGCGGCCAGGGCTTCGCGTTCTCGCCGGCGCTGGCGCCGGAGGCGTTCGAGGCGCTGCTGGCGAGCGGCGCGCCGCTGCGGATCGAGCCGCCGGGCTGAGCCCCCGGGGCGGCCTGGCGCGCTTGGAGCCCCTGCTCAGTCCGCAGCGGCCATGCTAGGGTCTCGACTCATCCACGGAGGCCTTATGTCGCGCGGTTTCAACTTCAGTGCGGGTCCTGCGACCCTGCCCACGCCGGTGCTGGACCAGGCCCGGGACGAGCTGCTCGAGTACGGCGCCGAGCGCGCCTCGGTGATGGAGATCTCCCACCGCTCCAAGGCCTTCGAGCGCATCGCCGCCGAGTCCGAGGCCGACCTCCGCGCGCTGCTGTCCATCCCCGAGGACTACGCGGTGCTGTTCCTGCAGGGCGGCGCCACCCAGCAGTTCGCGCTGCTGCCGATGAACCTCGCCGGCCCCGGCGACACCGCCGACTACGTGCTGACCGGCCTGTGGGGCGAGAAGGCCGCGGCCGAAGCCAAGCCGCACGTTGGCGTCAACATCGCCGCCACCGCGGCCGCATCCAACTACACCGGCGTGCCGGATCCGGCCACGTGGGCGCTGACCCCGGGCGCGGCCTACCTGCACCTGACCCCGAACGAGACCATCCAGGGCGTCGAGATGCTCGAGCTGCCGGCGCTGCCCGCCGGGCACGCGCCGATCGTCGCCGACCTCAGCTCGACGATCCTCTCGCGCCCGCTCGACGTGGCCCGCTACGGCGTGATCTACGCCGGCGCGCAGAAGAACATCGGCCCGGCCGGCCTGGTGGTGATGATCGTGCGCCGCGACCTGCTCGCGCGCGCCGGCGTGCCCCGCGCGAAGATCCTGCGCTACGCCGACCACGCCGCGAACCAGAGCCTGTTCAACACCCCGCCCACGTTCTCGTGGTACCTGGCCGGGCTGGTGTTCAAGTGGGTGCTGGCGCAGGGCGGCGTCGAGGCCATGGCGGCCGCCAACGCGCGCAAGGCGTCCACCCTGTACGCGGCCATCGACGGCAGCGGCGGCTTCTACACCAACCCCGTCGACGTCGGCGCGCGCTCGTGGATGAACGTGCCCTTCGTGCTCGCCGACGCCGCGCTCGACAAGGCCTTCCTCGCCGAGTCCGAGGCCGCGGGCCTGCTCGCGCTGAAGGGCCACAAGTCGGTCGGCGGCATGCGCGCCTCGCTGTACAACGCGATGCCGCAGGCCGGCGTGGACGCGCTGGTCGCGTTCATGCGCGACTTCCAGCAGCGCCACGGCTGAGGACCCGCGATGGCCGATCCCACTCCCGAGGCCGGCGCTCCCGCCGGCCGGGCGGACGCGTCGACGCCGCCCGCCGATGACGGCATCCCGGCGGTCTCGCTCGACGAGGCGCGCGCGCGCATCGACGGCATCGACCGCGACATCCAGTCGCTGATCAGCGAGCGCGCCCGCTGGGCCCGCCAGGTCGGCCGCGCCAAGGGCCCGCTGACCGCCGCGATCGACTACTACCGCCCCGCGCGCGAGGCCCAGGTGCTGCGCCGCGTGGTCGACCGCAACGACGGCCCGCTGGCCGACGACGTGCTGGTGCGGGTGTTCCGCGAGATCATGTCGGCCTGCCTCGCCCAGCAGGAGCCGCTGCGGATCGGCTTCCTCGGCCCCAACGGCACCTTCTCCGAGCAGGCGGTGTTCAAGCATTTCGGCCACTCGGTGAAGGGCCTGCCCTACGCCAGCATCGAGGAGGTGTTCACCGAGGTCGAGGCCGGCCACGCCGACTTCGGCGTGGTGCCGGTGGAGAACTCGGGGCAGGGCACGCTGCAGTCCACGCTCGACATGTTCCTCAGCTCGCCGCTGAAGATCTGCGGCGAGGTGGAGCTGCGCGTGCACCAGCACCTGCTCTCGCGCAGCGGCCGGATCGAGGACATCGAGCGGGTGTACTCGCACCCGATGTCGCTGGCCCAGTGCCAGGCCTGGCTGCGCCAGCACCTGCCGCGCGCCGAGCGCATCCCGGTGGCGAGCAACGCCGAGGCCGCGCGCCGGGCCCGCAACGCCGACGACGCGGCCGCGATCGCCGGCGTCAACGCCGGCCAGGCCTACGGCCTGCGGGTCATCGCCGGCCCGATCGAGGACCGCCCCGACAACACCACGCGCTTCCTCGTGGTGGGCCGCGAGCTGTTCCCGCCCAGCGGCCACGACCGCACCTCGCTGCTGGCCTTCGTCGCCGACCAGCCCGGCGCGCTTTACGGCCTGCTGAGCCCGCTCGCCCAGCGCGGCCTCAGCCTCAACCGCATCGAATCGCGCCCGGCGCACACCGGCCGCTGGCAGTACGCCTTCTTCATCGACGTGCTCGGGCACGCCGAGGAGGCCCCGCTCAGCGAGGCGCTGGCCGAGCTCGGCGAGTTCGCCTCGCAGGTGCGGGTGCTGGGCAGCTATCCGGTGGCGGTGCCGTGAGCGGCGGCGTGGGCCCGGGCGCCGACGCCCTCGCGCGTCCGGCGCTGCGCGGGCTTCCCACCTACGACCCCGGCCACGACCTGGTCGGCCTGCGCGCGCTGCACGGCGCGGCGATCGTCGAGCTGGGCGCCAACGAGAACCCGTGGGGGCCGAGCCCGCGCGCGCTCGAGGCCGCGCGGGCGGCGCTCGCCGAGGCGCATCGCTATCCCGACCCGCGCGGCGCGGCGCTGAAGCGCGCGCTGGCCGCGCGCACCGGGCATCCGGTCGCGGGCATCGCGCTGGGCAACGGGTCGCACGAGCTGCTGATGCAGCTGGCCCAGGCCTTCGCCGGCCCGGACGCCGGCGTCGTCGCCTCGCGCTACGGCTTCGCGGTGTACGCGCTGGCCGCGATGGCCGCCGGCGCGCCCCTCGCGCTGGCGCCGGCGCTGCCCGAGGACCACCCGTCGATGCCGCTGGGCCACGACCTCGCCGCGCTGCTCGCCGCCGTCACCCCGGCCACGCGCCTGGTCTACCTGGCCAACCCCAACAACCCCACCGGCACCTGGTTCGACACCGCCGCGCTCGAGGCCTTCCTCGCCGCGCTGCCGGCGCACGCGCTGTGCGTGCTCGACGAGGCCTACGCGGAGTTCGTCGACGCGCCCGGCCTGCATGACCACGTGCCGCTGCTGGCGCGCTTCCCGCGGCTGGTGATCACCCGCACCTTCTCCAAGGCGCACGGCCTCGCGGGGCTCCGCGTGGGCTACGCGCTGGCGCATCCGGAGGTGGTGGCGGTGCTGGAGCGGCTGCGCGAGAGCTTCAACGTCTCGGCGCCGGCGCTGGCCGCGGCCGAGGCCGCGCTGGGCGACGACGCCCACCTGGCGCGCGCCTGCGCCGCGCTGCGCGCCTCCCGCGCCGCGCTGGTGGCCGGGCTGCGGGCGCAGGGCCGGCGCGTGCTGCCGAGCCAGGGCAACTTCGTGCTGGTGCGCTTCGGCGCCGGCACCCCCGCGATCGAGGCCGCGCTGGTGGCCCGCGGCGTCGTTCTGCGCCCGATGGGCGGCTACGGGCTGGGCCAGTGGCTGCGGATCACCTGCGGCACCGAGGCCGAGAACGCCGCGCTGCTGGCGGCGCTGGCGGCGGTGGCGCCGGTGTTCGGCGCGGCCGTCGGAGGCGCGCCGTGAGCGGCGGTGGCCTGGACTGGATCGCCGGCCGCGGCGCCGCGCCCGCCGGCTCGCTGCGGGTGCCCGGCGACAAGTCGGTGTCGCACCGCGCGGTGATGCTCGGCGCGATCGCCGAGGGCGTGACCGAGGTCGAGGGCTTCCTCGAGGGCGAGGACACCCGCGCCACCGCCGCGGTGTTCGCCCGCCTCGGCGTGCGCATCGAGGCGCCGGCGCCGAGCCGGCGCGTGGTGCACGGCGTCGGCCTGCACGGCCTGCGCGCGGCCGACGGCGCGCTGGACTGCGGCAACGCCGGCACCGGCATGCGCCTGCTCGCCGGCCTGCTGGCGGGCCAGGGCTTCGCCTCGACGCTGGTGGGGGACGCCTCGCTGAGCGCGCGCCCGATGGCGCGCGTGGTCGAGCCGCTGGCGCGGATGGGCGCGCGCATCGACACCGCGGCCGGCGGCCGCCCGCCGCTGCGCATCGCCCCGGCGCCGTCGGGGCTGGTGGGCATCGACTACGCGCTGCCGGTGGCCTCGGCCCAGGTCAAGTCGGCGCTGCTGCTGGCCGGCCTGCAGGCGCGCGGCACCACCACGGTCCGCGAGCCGCATCCCACCCGCGATTACACCGAGCGCATGCTCGCCGCGTTCGGCTGGCCGATCCGCTTCCGCGCGGGCGAGGCCTCGCTCGAGGGCGGGCACGCGCTGCGCGCCACCCGCGTCGAGGTCCCCGCGGACATCTCCTCGGCGGCGTTCTTCCTGGTGCTGGCGTCGATCACGCCGGGCGCCGCGCTGCGGCTGGAGCGGGTGGGCATGAACCCGCGCCGCACCGGCCTGCTGCACGCCCTGCGCGCGATGGGCGCCGACATCCGCGAGGAGTCGCCGGGCACCCACGGCGGCGAGCCGGTGGCCGACCTCGTGGTGCGGCACGCGCCGCTGCGCGGGATCCAGGTCGACGAAGCCTGGGTCCCGGACATGATCGACGAGTTCCCGGCGCTGTTCGTGGCCGCCGCGGTCGCCGACGGCCCCACGACGGTCACCGGCGCGGCCGAGCTGCGGGTCAAGGAATCCGACCGCCTGGCCGGCATGGCCGCGGTGCTGCGCGCGATGGGCGCCAGGATCGACGAGCGCCCCGACGGCGCGCTGATCCACGGCGGCGCGCGCCTGCGCGGCGCCACCGTCGACAGCCTCGGCGACCACCGGCTGGCGATGGCCGCCGCGGTGGCGGCCCAGGTCGCCGACGGCGAGCTGCGGATCCGCGACGTCGCCAACGTGGCCACGTCCTTCCCGGGCTTCCTCGCGCTGGCCACCGGCTGCGGGATGGGGCTGCGCGAGGTGGCGGCGGACTGAGCCGGCCGGCGGCGCGTCCGCCGCCGCGGCTCACTGCATCCGGAAGTCCACCGGGACCTCGAGGCTGCGCAGGTCGGGCTCCTCCGGCCGCGCCGGGGCGAAGCGCCACTGCCGCACCGCGTCCATCGCCGCCCGGTCGAGGGCGCGCGAGCGGCTGCTCGCGGCCACGTCGACCTTGCGCGGGAAGCCGCTGCGGTCGAGGGCGACCACCAGCAGCACCGTGCCCTCCTCGCCGCGGCGCAGCGCCTCGCGCGGATAGCGCGGCGAGACGCGCTCCGCCTTCGGCGGCATCCAGCGCTCGCGGTCCGACGCGGCCTGTGCGGCGTCCTGCGGGTCGACGCCGCCCAGCTCGGGATTGTCGACGGGCGGGGGCATCGGCATCGGGTCCGGCGAGGCGCTCGGCCGGTCCTCCGGGCGCGCGGCGAGCGTCGGGTCCAGGCCGACCACCTCCTCGCGACGCGTGGCGTCCGGGGCCGGCAGGCCGAGGCCGGGCGCCTGGGCGCCCGCGGCGGCGGGCGCTTCGCCGGGCGCGACGGGGGCGGGCGCCGCGGCGTCGCGGGCGGCGTGCCAGCCGGCGAAGGCGAGCGCGCCGACCGCCAGGCCGGCCAGCGCCCAGACCCAGGGCCGCCGCGCCGCGCGATCGAACGCACCGAGCAGCGGCCGGGCGGCGGCGCGCAGCGCAGCCAGGCGGGTGGCGGGGACAGGGGAGGGCGTCGACATCGGGGCGCGGGCCTGGGTGGGGGCCGGCGCAGTAGGCCGCATCACCGGGTCCGCGCGCAACGCCGGGCCGCAGGATTGCCCCGGCGTGCCGCCGGTGGCGATAATCACCGTCCTGCGCTCCGCCGCCCCGTCCCGTCCCAGGTGCCCCATGCTCGACCCCGTCCTCCTCCGCCAGCAGCTCGCCGACACCACCGCGCGCCTGCTGGCCACGCGCGGCTTCAGCGTCGACGCCGCCGCCCTGGAGTCGCTGGAGGCCGAGCGCAAGGCGCTGCAGGTGCGCACCCAGGAGCTGCAGAACCTGCGCAACACCCGCTCCAAGGCCATCGGCCAGGCCAAGGCCAAGGGCGAGGACGCCAGCGCGCTGATGGCCGAGGTCAACGCCTACGCCGACGAGCTCAAGGCCTCCGAGCAGCGCCTCGACGCCGTGCGCGCGCAGTGGGAGGACCTCGCGCTGCGCGTGCCCAACCTGCCGGCCGCCGACGTGCCGCACGGCGCCGACGAGCACGGCAACCTCGAGCAGCACCGCTGGGGCACGCCGCGCGCGTTCGACTTCTCGGTGCGCGACCACGTCGAGCTCGGCGGCCTCGACGGTGGCCTCGACGGCGACGCCGGCGCGCTGCTCTCGGGCGCGCGCTTCACCGTGCTGCGCGGCCGCATCGCCCGCCTGCACCGCGCGCTGGCGCAGTTCATGCTCGAGCTGCACACCACCGAGCACGGCTACCTCGAGCACAACGTGCCGCTGCTGGTCTCGCCCGAGACCATGCAGGGCACCGGCCAGCTGCCGAAGTTCGAGGAGGACCTGTTCCGCACCACGGTCGGCGAGACCACGCGCTACCTGATCCCCACCGCCGAGGTCTCGCTGACCAACCTGGTGCGCGACCGCATCCTCGAGGACGCCCAGCTTCCGATGTGGCTCACCGCCCACTCGCTGTGCTTCCGCGCCGAGGCCGGCAGCCACGGCCGCGACGTGCGCGGCCTGATCCGCCAGCACCAGTTCGAGAAGGTCGAGCTGGTGGCGATCGCGCGCCCCGACGGGAGCGACGCGGCCCACGAGGCCATGACCCGCCACGCCGAGCGCGTGCTCGAGCTGCTCGAGCTGCCGTACCGGCGCATGCTGCTGTGCGACGGCGACATGGGCTTCGGCGCGCGCAAGACCTTCGACCTCGAGGTCTGGCTGCCCGCGCAGGCCACCTACCGCGAGATCAGCTCGATCTCCAACTGCGGCGACTTCCAGGCCCGGCGCATGCTGGCGCGCTGGCGCAACCCGGCCACGGGCAAGCCCGAGCTGGTGCACACCCTCAACGGCTCCGGCGTCGCGGTCGGCCGCGCGCTGGTGGCGGTGCTCGAGAACCACCAGCAGGCCGACGGGTCGATCGCGATCCCGGCCGCGCTGCGACCCTTCCTCGGCGGCGTCGCCGTCCTCTGACGCATCCCGGCGCGCGGCGCCGGCGGGAGCAGGCCATGCAGGACCTCAACGACCTCTACTACTTCGCGATGGTGGTCGAGCACCAGGGCTACGCCGCCGCGGAGCGCGCGCTGGGCATCCCGAAGTCGCGCCTGTCGCGGCGCATCGCCCAGCTCGAGACCGACCTCGGCGTGCGCCTGCTGCAGCGCTCCACCCGCCGCTTCGCGGTCACCGAGGTCGGCCAGAGCGTCTACCGCCACGCGCAGTCGATGCTCAGCGAGGCGCAGAGCGCGCGCGAGGTGGTCGACCGGCTGAGCGCGGAGCCGCGCGGCCTGGTGCGCGTCAGCGCGCCGGTGGCCCTCGCCCAGAACCAGCTCTCGCGCCTGCTGCCCGACTTCCTGGCCGCGCACCCGAAGGTGCGCATCCAGCTGCACGCCAGCAACCGCCGCGTCGACGTCATCAACGAGGGCTTCGACATCGCGCTGCGCGTGCGCAGCCACCTCGGCGACGACGGCTCGCTGGTGATGCGCAGCTTCGGCCAGATCCAGGAGCTGCTGGTCGCCAGCCCGGCCTTCCTCAAGCGCGAGGGCCGGCCCACCCAGCCGCAGCAGCTGCGCGACCTCGCCACGCTGTCGATGAGCGAGGACGAGGGCCGCCAGCGCTGGGAGCTGCAGGGCCCCGGCGACGTGGTGGAGAAGGTCGACATCCAGCCGCGCCTGATGTGCTCGGACTTCCCCACGCTGGCGCAGGCCGCCGCGGCCGGGCTGGGCATCGCGCTGCTGCCGGAGACGATCTGCGCCGAGGCCGTGCGCAGCGGCGCGCTGGAGGTGGTGCTGCCGGACTGGCGCCTGCCGCAGGGCATCTGCCACGCCGTGTTCCCGAGCCGCCGCGGCCTGCTGCCGGCGGTGCGGCTGTTCATCGATTTCCTCGCCGAGCGCATGCCCGGCGCGCTGGAGGCCTCGCGCCTGCAGTGCCAGGGGCCCGGCTGCCCGGAGACCCGGGCCGCGGCCGCCGCGGCGGGTGGCGCGCGCAAGCGCTGAGGCACCGGCGTGGCGCCCGGCGGCGCCACGCCCCCATGATCCAGGATGAGTGGCCGAGCGGTTGAAGGCACCGGTCTTGAAAACCGGCGAACCAGCGATGGTTCCGTGGGTTCGAATCCCACCTCATCCGCCATTCCGGGCGGAAGTCCTACCCGCCGCCGTGCTCATCGCGGACGCGAGGTGACCGCGATCACCACTCCGCCTCCCGTCCGTTGCCTGCGAGAGTCGCTCCACGTAACTTGCCGGGCTCAGAGCCAATGGGGGGAGTGATGATCCGGGTGTTCCTGCTGGACGACCATGCGCTGGTCCGCAACGGGCTGCGCATGATCCTCGCCGCCGAGGACGACATCGAGGTGGTGGGCGAGGCCGGCAGCGGCGAGGAGGGCCTGCCGCTGGTGCGCAAGCTCGTGCCCGACGTCGTGCTGTGCGATGTGCACCTGCCGGGCCTGAGCGGCCTGGAGGTCACCGAGCGCCTGGTCCGGATGGACGACGCGCCGCGGGTCATCATCGTCTCGGTGCAGGAGGACGGCCCGCTGCCGCGCCGCCTGCTCGAGGCCGGCGCCAGCGGCTACCTCGGCAAGGGCTGCGACGGCGTCGAACTGGTGCGCGAGGTCGCCAAGGGCCGGCGCTACCTGGCGCCCCAGGTCGCCCAGCACATGGCGCTGGGCGTGCTCGAGGGCGGCGGCTCGCCGTTCGACCGGCTCTCGCCGCGCGAGCTCGAGATCGCGCTGATGCTCACCCAGGGGCGCCGGATGGAGGACATCGCCAAGCGCCTCAGCCTCAGCCCCAAGACCGTGGCCACGCACAAGTACCGGCTCTACGAGAAGCTCGGCGTCGCCGACCCGGTGGCGCTGTCGCGCCTGGCCTCCCAGCATGGCCTCGTGGAGCAGTCGCGCGGGATGTGAGGCGCGGCAGGCGGCGGACACGATGACGGGCGCCCTGGGGCGCCCGTCGTCGTTTGCGGCCCGGGGCCGCGCGGAGGGCCGGGTCCCGCCGCGCGAGCGCGGCGGGACCTCGGGGTCACTCGCCCTGGCGGGGCGGGGACGCCGGCGGCAGGTCGGCGAACAGCGCGCCGGTGCGCGGGATCCGCGGGGCCTCGGGCTCCACCGCGGCCGGGGCCGACGCCGGGGCGTCCGCCTCGGCCTCGACCGGCGAGGCCTCCACGGCGACCGCCTCGACGATGGCCGGCGCGGTGATCACCGCCTCGACCACGCGGGCGGGCAGCGCCTCCGGGGCCGGCTCGACGGGCGCGGGCTCGACGGGCGCGGCCTCGACCGGCGCGGCCTCGACCGGCGCGGCGGCGACCGGCGTGGCCTCGATCGCGACGGCCTCGGCGGGCGGCGCCGCGGCGGCCGCGGCCTCGGCGGCGCGGCGCGCGGCTTCGGCCTTCTCGGCGTCGATGCGCGCGGCCTCGGCGCGGGCGGCCTCGATGCGCGCCGACAGGCTCTTGGCGGCCTCGACCTTCGCGGCGTGGTCCTCGGCGGCGGCGAGCTTGGCGGCATCGATGCGCGCGGCCTCGTCGGACGGCGATTCCAGGCCGGCGGCGAACGCGGAGGTCACCACGGGCGCGGGAGCCGCCTGGGCGGCCTCCGCGGCCTCCGCGGCCGGGGCCTCGACGGCCGCGGGCGCGAGGGCGACGGGCGCCTCGGCCACCGGGGCGGCAGGCGCCGCCTCGACGGCGACCGCGGCCACGGCCTCGACCACCGGCGCGGCGGGCGCCGGCGCCGCGACGGCGGCGACGGCCGCGATCGGGGCGACGGCGACGGCCGGGGCCGGGGCCGGGGCCGGGGCGGCGACCGGCGCCGGCTCGCGCTTCGGCGGCGGCGGGAGGTCGCTGAAGTCCATCTCGGCGGCGCTCAGCGGCACGGCCTGCGACGCGCGCGGGGCGCCGTCGCCGGGCTCCTCGTCGTCGAGGTCCAGGCCACCGTCCAGCGCGTCGTCGACGCCCTCGGCGCCGCCGGCGGCGGCACCCTCCTGGCGACGGCGGCGGCGGCCACCGCGGCGGCCGCGGCGGCGGCGGCTGGCGCCCTCGCCGGTCGGATCGGCCTCGCCGTCCGCGGCCTCGGGCGCCTCGCCGTCGACGGCGGGCGCGAGCACGCGCGCGTCATCGGCGGCCTCGGCCAGCGCGGCCTCGGCGACCGGCTTCGGGGCGCGCGGCTGGCGCTCGGGGCGCGGGGCGTTCTGCGCCGGCGCGGCGTCGTTCGCCGCGTCGCGGCGACCGTCCTGGCGCTCGTCCTGGCGCGGGCCGTCCTGGCGGCCGCCCTCGGGGCGATCGCCCCGCGGCGGCTTCGGCTGGCCCTGCTTCTGGCCGCCCTGGGGCTGGCCCTGGCCGTTGCCGTTGGCCTGGCGGGGCTGCTGGCCGTCCTTGCCGTCCTTGCCCTGGCGCGGGGCGCCCTGGCCCTGCGGCTGGCCGCCGGCGGGCTGGCCGTTGCCCTGGCCACGCTCGCCGCGCTCGCCGCGATCGCCACGCGGGCGGCGGTCCTGGCCGCGCCCGCGATCGCCGCGGTCGCCGCGCTCGCGGCGCTGGCCGTCACGCTCGCCGCGCTCGCCGGGCTTGGCGCCCGCCGGGGCCGGCGCCGGGGCGGCGTCGCCGCCGCCACCGCCGAAGAAGGCCAGGATGCGGCCGAACAGGCCCACCGTCGCGACCCGCGCCGGGGCGCTGGCCGGGGCGGCCTGGGCCGCCGCGGCGACCGGCGCCGCGACCGCGGCCGGGGCCTCGTCCTCGGGCTCGCGCACCGGCGCCGGGTTGACCGGCTTGACGTTGCGCACCGCCGGCGGCGGCGGGATGTTGAGGTTGGCCTTGGTCAGCGAATGGATCTCGAGGCGGCGCGGCGTGGTGCGGTGGTAGCTCGGCTTGGCCGACTCCTCGCCCAGCTCGTTGTCGCGCAGGCGCGAGACGTTGAAGTGCGGGGTCTCGAGCTCGGCGTCGGCGACCACGATCACCGGCGACTCGTGGCGCTGCTCGATCTCGACCAGCGCGCGGCGTTTCTCGTTGAGCAGGTAGTTGGCGATCTCGGCCGGGGCCTGGATCAGCACCTGCCCGGTGTTCTCCTTCATCGCGTGCTCCTCGGCGAGGCGCAGGATGGAGAGCGAGAGCGACTCGACCGAACGCATGCGGCCGTGGCCCTCGCAGCGCGGGCAGACGATCTGGGTGTTCTCGCCGAGGCTGTTGCTCAGGCGCTGGCGCGACATCTCGAGCAGGCCGAAGCGCGAGATCTTGCCGATCTGCACGCGGGCGCGGTCGTGGCGCAGCGCGCGCTCGAGGCGGGCCTCGACCTCGCGCTGGTGCTTGGAGCTCGACATGTCGATGAAGTCGATCACCACCAGGCCGCCCAGGTCGCGCAGGCGCAGCTGGCGGGCCACCTCGTCGGCGGCCTCGAGGTTGGTGTTGAACGCGGTCTCCTCGATGTCCGAGCCCTTGGTGGCGCGGGCGGAGTTGACGTCCACCGCGGTCAGGGCCTCGGTCTGGTCGATGACCAGCGCGCCGCCGGAGGGCAGGCGCACGGTGCGCTCGTAGGCCGCCTCGATCTGCGACTCGATCTGGTAGCGGTTGAACAGCGGCACGGTGTCGCGGTAGTGCTTGAGCTTGCGCAGGTTCTGCGGCATCACCTGCTGCATGAACTCCTTGGCTTCCTCGTAGAGCTCCTCGGTGTCGACCAGGATCTCGCCGACGTCGGCGCGCAGGTAGTCGCGCAGGGCGCGGATGATCAGCCGCGACTCCTGGTAGATCAGGAACGGCGAGGCCTTGGCCAGCGCCGCGTCGCAGATGGCGCGCCAGACCTGCAGCAGGTACTCGAGGTCCCACTGGAGCTCTTCGGCGTCGCGGCCCACGCCGGCGGTGCGGATGATCACGCCCATGTCGTCGGGGATCGTGAGGCGGTCCATGGCCTCCTTCAGCGCCGCGCGATCGTCGCCCTCGATCCGGCGCGAGACGCCGCCGGCCTTCGGGGAGTTCGGCATCAGCACCATGTAGCGGCCGGCCAGCGAGATGAACGTGGTCAGGGCGGCGCCCTTGTTGCCGCGCTCCTCCTTGTCCACCTGCACCACGATCTCCTGGCCTTCGCGCAGGAGTTCCTTCATCGACGCCTTGTTGGGGTCGACGCCGGCGGCGAAGTAGTCGCGGGAGATTTCCTTCAGGGGCAGGAAGCCGTGGCGTTCGCCGCCGTATTCCACGAACACCGCCTCGAGCGAGGGCTCGATGCGGGTGATGCGGCCCTTGTAGATGTTGCTCTTCTTCTGTTCCCGGGACGGCTGTTCGATGTCGATGTCGTACAGGTTCTGGCCGTCCACGATGGCCACACGCAACTCTTCTTTCTGCGTCGCGTTGATCAGCATCCGCTTCATTGTTGGATTCCTCACGCGCTCGACCGCGAGGAACGCCGGGACTTTGCCCCTGGACTTCCGGGTGACCCGCCGGCAGACATCGCCGGCGCGCCATGCAGCATCTCCAGCGCGTCAGTACCGCCGGGCATCCGCCCGCGGGAGCGCTCTTGCATGAAGGTCCCGGCGTCGCCGCGCGGCGCCGGGGCTACCGGGGCAGGCCACTGGCCGCACCGGGCGATATCCGTCCGGTCGGCTGGCCGGTACCATGGGCGCCTTAACGGGCGTCCGGCATGGTCGGCGAGCCGTGTTCCGCCAGGGCCGGGTTCGTTTCCCGGGTCCTCCAGCGAAATCAGGACGTTATTTCGCGCAGTGAGTCTAGCAGACAGGTATCCCATGGCGGCAAATGAAGGCACCTCCGGGGTCCGGATGGCGAAGGTCCCCGAGGATCGCGACGGGCAGCGGCTGGACAACTTCCTCCTGCTGCAGCTCAAGGGCGCCCCCCGCAGCCTGGTCTACAAGCTCGTGCGCTCCGGCCAGGTCCGGATCAACGGCAAGCGCTGCAAGCCCGACAGCCGCCTGCAGGGCGGGGACGAGGTCCGGATCCCGCCGGTCAAGCTCGACGGCCCCGCCGACCACGGCGAGGCCCCCAAGGCCATGCTCGAGCGCCTGGACGCCTCGATCGTGTTCGAGGACCGGCTGCTGCTGGCCATCAACAAGCCCTCCGGCATCGCCACCCACGGCGGCTCGGGGATCAGCTTCGGGGTGATCGAAGGCTTCCGGCAGCTCCGGCCCAACGAGCCGCTCGAGCTGGTCCACCGGCTCGACCGCGATACCTCGGGCCTGCTGGTGATGGCCAAGAAGCGCTCGGCCCTGACCGAGCTGCAGGCCCTGATGCGCGAGGAGGGCGGCATCGCCAAGCGCTACCTGGCCCTGCTGGTGGGCCGGATGCCCGATGGCGTGATGAGCGTGGACGCCCCGCTGCAGAAGTCGGTGCTGCAGGGCGGCGAGCGGATGGTCCGGGTGGATCCGGCCGGCAAGGCCTCGCTGAGCCACTTCAAGGCGCTGGAGCGGCGCGGCGGCCAGAGCTACTGCGAGGTCCGGATCGCCACCGGCCGCACCCACCAGATCCGCGTGCACGCCCAGCACATCGGCCACCCGGTGGCCGGCGACGAGAAGTACGGCGAGCGCGAGGCCAACCGCAAGCTGCGCGAGCAGGCCGGGCTCAAGCGCCTGTTCCTGCACGCGGCCTCGCTGGAGTTCAGCCTCGACGGCGGGCGCCAGCCCTACGTGCTCAACGCGCCGCTGGCGCCGGAGCTGGTCCAGGCGCTCGACGCGCTGGGCTGAGCCGCGGGGCCGGGCAGGGCGCGGCCGCTGCGCGGGTCGGCGCCGGTCAGCGGGCGTCGGCCGCCAGCCGCTCGGCCTTGGCCGCGCAGACCAGGTCGTTGCGGCTCAGGCCGCCGACGTCGTGGGTGGAATAGCGCACCACCACGCGGTCGTAGTGCACGCCGAGGTCGGGATGGTGGTCCTCGCGGTGGGCCATGAAGGCCAGCGCGTTCACGTAGGCCATCGTCCGGTGGTAGTCGGTGAAACGGAAGGTGCGGGTGATCGCCGCGCCGTCCTCGACCAGCGCCCAGCTGGCCAGGGTGGCCAGGCCGGCGTCGCGCTCGGCGGCGGGCAGGCGGTGCTCCGGGCCGCGCAGCGGGGTGCAGTGGCCGGCGGCGAGCGCGGCGATGGCGGCGAGGTCGGACATGGCGCGCTCCAGCGGGCGGGGGGACGCGGAGTATACGCCCGGCTCCGGTATCATCCGCCGCATGATCAACCTCTCCGACCGCGCCCAGGCGCACTTCCTCCGGCTGCTCCAGACCCAGGGCGGCGATGCCGTCGGCATCCGCCTCGCGGCGGTCGATCCCGGCACTCCGCGCGCCGACGCGCGCCTGAGCTTCGCCGAGCCCGACGACCTGCTGGGCGACGAATGGACCGTCGAGTGCGAGGGCTTCACCCTCTACGTCGACGGCCCCAGCGCGCCCTTCCTCGACGGGGCCGACATCGACCTGCAGCCGCAGGCCAACGGCGGCAGCCAGCTCGTCATCAAGGCCCCGCGGATCAAGGGCGAGGTGCCGGCCGAGGGCGCGTCGATCGTCGAGCGCGTGCGCTGGCTGATCGACAGCGAGATCAACCCGCAGCTCGCCTCGCACGGCGGCCGCGTGGCGCTGCAGGAGATCACCCACGACGGCGTGGCGGTGCTGCGCTTCGGCGGCGGCTGCCAGGGCTGCGGCATGGCCGACGTCACGCTGAAGCAGGGCATCGAGAAGACGCTGCTGGCCAAGGTGCCGGGCCTCACGGCCGTGCGCGACGCCACCGACCACGCCAGCGGCGAGGCGCCGTACCTGCCGCGCTGATCGCGCGGCCGACGAATGCGGTCTGCGCGGGGCGCGAGGCCGGAAACGACGAAGGGGCCCGCGGGCCCCTTCGCTGTTGTTGCGCCGGTGGTCCGCGCGATCAGCGCGGCGGCAGGCGGCTCAGGTCCTGCAGCGCGCTCGGCTGGGAGGCGTAGTAGGCCGCGAGGTCGCGGATGTCCTGGTCGCTCAGCGCCTGCGCCTGGGTGGCCATGATGGCGTTGGTGCGCGCGCCCGAGCGGTAGTCGGTGAGCGCCTTGCGCAGGTAGTCGGCGAACTGCCCGGCGATGACCGGGTAGCTGGGATCGAGGCTCTCGGCGCCGGTCGGGCCATGGCAGGCCGCGCAGGTGGTGGAGAGCTCGCGGCCCTTGGCCACGTCGCCCTGCTGGGCGAAGGCGGCGGGGGAGGCGAGCAGCAGCGCGGCGAGGAGGGCGGTGCGGAAGGTCATGGGCAGGCGTCCTGTCACTCGGCCTTGAGGCTGGAAAGGTAGGCGGCGATGTCGGCGATGTCGCGCTCGGAGAAGCTCTCGGCCTGGGCGCGCATGGTCGGGTGCGGGCGCTCGCCGGCCTTGTAGGCGTTGAGCGCGGCGACGAGGTAGGCCTCGTTCTGGCCGCCGATCTTCGGCACGTGGTAGCTCGGGTAGGTGTTGCGGTAGCCCTCGACGCCGTGGCAGCCGGTGCAGGTGTAGGCCAGCTGGCGGCCGCGTTCGAGATCGGCCTCGGAGGCGGTGGCGGAGGCGGAAGCGGCCGTGGCGAGGGCCAGGGCGGCGGCGGTGAGGAGGGATCGCGTCATCGTCGGTCCGGCGTCAGCGGCGCGGGAACGGCCCGCGCATCGTCTGCGCCGGAGTATAGCGTGGCGTCGCGCGCGCAGACAGGGGCGCAGCGCCGCGGCGCCGGCCACGCCCGGGCCGCGCCCGCGCCGCGCCCGCGCCGCGCCCGCGCGTCGCCGGCGGGATGACTTCACGCACCTCCCGGCCGTCATCGAACGGCCTCACACTGCATGCGTCGGCGCGGCGCCGCCCGCCCCCCACCTTTCGGCACATTCGGTTCCCGCTCGCGGAGCCGACACTGTCCTACATCCCTATAACACCAGTTCTCCGGAGCCCCCGATGCGCGCCCATGCCCCCCGCCAGATCCTCCGCCGCACGGCCCTCGCGTTCGCGCTGGCCGGGCTGCTCGCCGCCTGCGGCCCGCGCCCGGACCAGGAGGCCCCGGAGGCCGAGGCCTCGGTCTCGGTCGAGGCGGTGGCCGCGGAGCGCCGCGACGTGGCCGCGAGCTACGCCGGCACCGCCGCGCTGAGCGCGCCGGGCGAGGCCCAGGTGGTGGCCAAGACCTCCGGCGTCCTGCTGACGCTGATGGCCGAGGAGGGCGACGTCGTCGAAGCCGGCCAGGTCCTCGCCCGGATCGACCCCGACCGCCTGCGCCTGGACCTCGCCCGCAACGAGGCCAACCTGCGCAAGCTCGAGAGCAACTACCGCCGCTCCCAGGAGCTGCTGGCCGAGCGCCTCGTCAGCCAGGAGGCCAACGACCAGATCCGCTTCGACCTCGACGCGGCCCGCGCCGCCTACGACCTCGCCCGGCTCGAGCTCAGCTACACCGAGATCCGCGCGCCGATCAGCGGCGTGATCGCCGAGCGCCTGGTCAAGACCGGCAACCTGATCCAGCTCAACGCCAGCCTGTTCCGGATCGTCGACACCTCGCGCCTGGAGGCCGTGCTCAACGTGCCCGAGCGCGAGCTCGCGACGCTGCGCCCGGGCCTGCCGGTGCAGCTCGTGGTCGACGCGGTGCCCGGCCAGGTCTTCGCCGGCGTGGTCGACCGCGTCAGCCCGGTGGTGGATGCCGGCAGCGGCACCTTCCGCGTGACCTGCACCTTCGCCGGCGGCGAGGCGCTGCGCCCGGGCATGTTCGGCCGCATCCAGGCGGTGTACGACACCCGCGAGGACGCGCTCGCGATCCCGCGCGACGCGCTGATGGAAGACGCGGGCGAGGTGGCGGTGTTCGAGGTCGTCGACGGCCGCGCCCGCCGCGTCAGCGTGCGCACCGGCCACTCGCAGGACGGCTGGGTCGAGGTGCTCGAGGGCCTCGAGGACGGCGACCGCGTGGTCACGGCCGGCAAGAACACCCTGCGCGACGGCGTCAGCGTGCAGGTCATCGGCGAGCCGGCCCCGGAGGCCGCCGCGCCGGAGACCGAGGTCGCCGCCGGCGAGGCGTCGGGCGACGGCGGGGCCGCCGCGCGATGAGCCTCGTCACCTTCTCCATCCGCCGCCGCGTGACCATCGCGATGGCGACGGTCACGACCCTGCTGTTCGGCTTCATCGGGCTCTCGGAGCTGCGGGTGAACCTGCTGCCGGACCTGAGCTACCCCACGCTCACCGTGCGCACCGAGTACACCGGCGCCGCGCCGTCCGAGATCGAGACCCTGATCACCGAGCCGGTCGAGGAATCGGTGGGCGTGGTGAAGAACCTGCGCCGCCTGCGCTCGATCTCGCGCACCGGCCAGAGCGACGTGGTGCTCGAGTTCGCCTGGGGCACCGACATGGACCAGGCGGGCCTCGAGGTCCGCGACAAGCTGCAGGTGCTGCAGCTGCCGCTGGAGGCCGAGCAGCCCACGCTGCTGCGCTTCGACCCGTCCACCGAGCCGGTGATGCGCCTGTCGCTGGCCGGCGCCGACGGCGCCGCGCTCGACGAGGCCTCGCTGCGCCGCCTGCGCCGCTACGCCGACGAGGAGCTCAAGAAGCGCCTCGAGCCGGTGGCCGGCGTCGCCGCGGTCAAGGTCGGCGGCGGCCTGGAGGACGAGATCCAGGTCCTGATCGACCAGCAGCGCCTCGCCCAGCTCAACCTGCCGGTGGCCACGGTCATCAGCCGCCTGCAGCAGGAGAACGTCAACATCTCCGGCGGCCGCATCGAGGACGGCGCGCAGCGCTACCAGGTGCGCACCGTCAACCAGTTCGCCGACCTCGAGCAGATCCGCGAGATGCTGGTGGTGCCGGGCTCGGCCGATCCGCTCGCCTCTACCGCCGGCCCGGCCGACGGCCGGCCGGTGCGCCTGCGCGACATCGCGACGGTGGAGCAGGGCAGCCGCGAGCGCGAGGGCATCATCCGCCTCGGCGGCCGCGAGGCGGTCGAGGTGGCCATCTACAAGGAAGGCGACGCGAACACGGTCGAGGTCGCCGACGGCGTCCGCGCCGCGCTCGAGCGGCTGCGCGAGCAGCTGCCGGAGGGCGCGGTGCTGGAGACCATCGAGGACCAGTCGGTGTTCATCCAGAGCGCCATCTCCGGCGTGAAGGGCGACGCGCTGCTCGGCGGCTGCTTCGCGATCCTGGTGATCCTGCTGTTCCTGCGCGACGGCTGGTCGACGTTCGTGATCGGCGTGTCGCTGCCGGTCTCGCTGATCGCCACCTTCTTCTTCATGGGCGAGCTGGGGCTGAGCCTCAACGTGATGTCGCTCGGCGGCCTGGCGCTGGCCACGGGCCTGGTGGTCGACGACTCGATCGTGGTGCTGGAGAGCATCGCCAAGGCCCGCGAGCGCGGGCTGGGGATCCTGGAGTCGGTGGTCACCGGCGCCAACGAGGTCGGCATGGTCGTGGTCGCCTCCACCGCGACGACCGTGGCGGTGTTCCTGCCGCTGGTGTTCGTCGAGGGCATCGCCGGGCAGCTGTTCCGCGACCAGGCGCTGACGATCTCGATCGCGGTGATCATCTCCACCTTCGTGGCGCTGACCCTGGTGCCGATGCTGAGCTCGCTGAAGGCCAAGGTGCCCACCCCGTACAACGAGGAAGGCCACCACGAGGGCCGGCTGCTGGCCGCGCCCGCGGTGGTCGCCGCGAGCGCGTGGCGGATGCTGCGCTGGCCGTTCGGTACCGGCCGCTCGCTGGCGGCGCGCGTGGGCCTGTTCGCGCTGCTGCTGCCGGCCAAGGCGTTCATCGCCTTCGTGGCCGTCGCCGCGATCGTGGTCGTGGTGCTGGGCGGCGGCGCGGTGTGGCTGGTCGCGCGCCTCGCCGGGCTGCTGCGCCGGCTCTTCGGCGGCGCCCGCGGCCGCGGCCTGGTGCGCGCCGGCGACCTGGTGATGAAGCCCTACGACCTCGCCGCGGCGGGCTATGCGCGCCTGCTGCCCGGCGCGCTGGACCGCCCGGCGCTGGTGCTGGCGATCGCGGTGGTGATGCTCGGGATCGCGGCCCTGCTGGTGCCGCGCCTGGGCCTCGACCTGATCCCGCAGCTGGCGCAAGACCGCTTCGAGATGACCCTCAAGCTGCCCGCCGGCACCCAGCTGACGACCACCGACGCCCACCTGCGCGCCCTGCAGCTCGGCGGCGAGCCGACCCCGGGCGTGCGCCTGCTCTACGGCGTCAGCGGCACCGGCACGCGGCTGGACGCCAACCCGACCGAGTCCGGCGACAACATCGGCCAGCTCAGCATCGTGCTCGAGCGGGGCGCGGGCGCGGACGTCGAGCGCCGCGAGACCGAGCGCCTGCGCGCGCTCGCCGCGCGGATCCCCGACGCCGAGGTCAGCTTCGGCCGCCCGGAGGTGTTCAGCTTCGCGCCGCCGCTGCAGCTCGAGCTCTACGGCCAGGACCTGCCGACGCTGGAGGCCGCCGGCCGCCGCCTGGCCGAACGCCTCGTCGCCGACCCGCGTTTCGCCGACGTGCGCAGCACGGTCCAGCAGGGCTTCCCCGAGATCCAGATCCGCTTCGACCAGGAGCGCGCCGCGGCGCTGGGCCTGACCACGCGCGAGATCGCCGACCTCGTGGTGCGCCAGGTGCGCGGCGAGGTGGCCACGCGCTACAGCGTGCGCGACCGCAAGATCGACGTGCTGGTGCGGGCCCGCGAGGGCGACCGCGACTCGCTGCAGGCGATCCGCGACCTGGTCGTGAACCCGCAGTCCGAGCGCCCGGTGACCCTGGCCTCCGTGGCCTCGGTCGAGCTGACCACCGGCCCCAGCGAGATCCATCGCATCGACCAGGGCCGCGTGGCCGTGGTGTCGTCCAACCTCGCCTCGGGCGACCTCGGCAGTGCGATCGCCGCGGTCCGCGCGATGCTGGCCGAGGAGCCGCTGCCCCCGGGCGTGGTGATGCTGGTGGGTGGCCAGGGCGAGGAGCTCGACGAGTCCGTCACCTCGCTGGTGTTCGCCTTCGCGCTGGCGGTGTTCCTGGTGTACCTGGTGATGGCCTCGCAGTTCGAATCGCTGCTGCATCCCTTCGTGATCATGTTCACCATCCCGCTGGCCCTGGTCGGCGCGGTGCTGGCCCTGTGGGGCACCGGCTCGCCGCTGTCGATCGTCGTGTTCATCGGCCTGATCCTGCTCGCGGGCATCGTGGTGAAGAACGCGATCGTGCTGATCGACCGCGTCAACCAGCTGCGCGAGGCCGGCACGCCCAAGCGCCAGGCCATGCTCGACGGCGCCAGCGAGCGCCTGCGCCCGATCGTCATGACCACGCTCACCACCCTCGTGGGCTTCGCCCCGCTGGCGATGGGCGGCGGCGACGGCGCCGAGGTCCGCGCGCCGATGGCGATCGCGGTCATCGGCGGCCTGCTGGTCTCGACCCTGCTGACCCTGGTCGTGATCCCGGTGGTGTACTCGCTCCTCGACCGTCGCTCTGACGCCTGGTACACCGAGCGCGGCGAGCGCGCCCGCGCCCTCGCGGCCGCCGAGGCCTCGGCGCTGGCGGAGACCCACCCGGCATGAACCTCGCGACCTTCTCGATCAAGCGCCCCGTCACCGTGGTGGTGGCCTTCGTCAGCCTGCTGGTGCTGGGGCTGGTGGCCGCCCAGCGCATCCCGCTGGCGGCCTTCCCGGAGGTCGACGCGCCCTTCATCTACGTCGCCCTCCCGTACCCGGGGTCGACGCCGGAGGAGGTCGAGCGCACGGTGGTGCGCCCCGCCGAGGAGGCGCTGGCCACGCTGCCGGGCATCACCCAGATGTTCTCCAACTCCTCCGCGGACAGCGGCGGCGTGTTCATGCAGTTCGCCTGGGACCGCGACATCCAGGTCGTGGCCCAGGAGGCCCGCGAGCGGATGGATGCCATCCGCGGCGAGCTGCCCGACGACTTCCAGCGCTACCAGGTGCTGAAGTTCTCCAGCGGCGACGAGGCCGTGCTGCAGCTGCGCTTCGCCGGCGAGCGCGACCTCACCGACAGCTACGCGCTGCTCGACCAGCAGCTGCGGCGCCGGATCGAGCGCGTGCCCGGCGTGGCCCGGCTCGACATCATCGGCGTCGCCGCGCCCGAGGTGGAGGTGGCGATCGACCCGCTGCGCCTGGAGGCCAACGGCATCGCCCTCAACGAGCTCGCGGGCAAGCTGCAGCAGGCCAACTTCTCGGTGTCCGCCGGCGAGATCGACGACGGCACCCGGCGCCTGCGGGTGCAGCCGATCGGCGAGCTGGCCTCGCTCGACCAGCTGCGCACGCTGGTCGTGGGCGCCAACGGCCAGACCCTGGCCGACGTGGCCGAGGTGCGCCTGCGCCCGGCCAAGCTCGACGTGGGCCGGCGCCTCGAGGGCCGCCCCGCGGCCGGCGCCGACATCTTCAAGGAGCGCAACGCCAACCTGGTCGACGTGGCCCGCGCCGCGCTGGCCGAGGTCGAGGCGCTCGCCGACGACCCGGCGTTCGAAGGCATCCAGATCAACGTCATCAACAACCAGGGCGACAACGTCACCAGCTCGCTGGGCGAACTGGTGGAGGCCGGCGTGCTGGGCTCGGTGCTGTCGGTGGTGATCCTGTTCGCGTTCCTGCGCAGCTGGCCCTCGACGCTGATGGTCTCGCTGGCGATCCCGGTGTGCTTCGTGATCACGCTGGGCTGCATGTACTTCCTCGACATCAACCTCAACATCCTCTCGATGATGGGGCTGCTGCTGGGCGTGGGCATGCTGGTGGACAACGCGGTGGTGGTGGTGGAGAGCATCTACCAGCAGCGCGAGAAGTACCCCGGCGACCCGATGCGCTGCGCGATCGAGGGCACGCGCGGCGTGCAGCTGGCGATCACCGCCGGCACCCTGACCAGCATCGTGGTGTTCCTGCCGAACATCTTCGGCGAGCAGAACTTCATCAGCCTCTACCTCGCCCAGGTGGCCTACACGATCACGATCTCGCTGCTGGCCTCGTGGCTGGTGGCGGTCACGCTGATCCCGCTGATCGCCTCGCGCCTGCCGACGCCGGCCGCGGCGACCGCCAAGGCCGGCTTCATCCACTGGCTGCAGGACCGCTACGAAGAGGCGCTGCGCTGGACCCTGCGCCGCCGCGGCGTGGTGCTGGTGGCCATCGCGGCGATGTGCGTGGTCAGCTTCGGCCCCGTCCGCAACGCCGTCGAGTTCGACCTGGGCGGCAACGAGCGCGGGACCGAGTTCGACATCGACCTGCGCTTCGACGGCACCTATCCGCTCCCGGTGGTCGACGCCGAGACCAAGCGCGTCGAGGACTACCTGCAGGCCAACCGCGAGGCCTTCCAGATCACCAAGATCTACTCGTACTTCTCCGAGCAGGGCGGGGCGGGCGTCATGGTGACGCTGTCGGACGAGCTGCAGGGCGACGAGACGCCCGAGACGATCATCGAGAAGGTCCGCGCGGGCCTGCCCCAGTCCGCCCGCGCCGAGATCACCATCGGCGGCCAGGACGGCCCCCCGGGCTCCGGCGACGCGTCCGGCGACGAGTCGGCCATCAGCGTCAGCCTGGTCGGCAGCTCCTCCGCCGAGCTCGACGCGCTGGCCGAGGACCTGCTCCCGCAGCTGCGGACCCGGACCGAGCTGCGCGACGTGCGCACCGACATCGGTGACGCCGGCCGCGAGGTGGCGGTGCGGGTCGACCGCGAGCGCGCGGCCGCGTTCGGCTTCAACCCCCGCGAAGTGGCGCAGTACATCGGCATCGCGCTGCGCGGCACGCCGCTGCGCGAGTTCCGCCAGGGCGGCGAGGAGGTCCCGGTCTGGGTGCGCTTCGAGGGCAGCGAGGAGCGCCGCCTCGAGGAGCTGCAGGGCTTCATGCTGCGCGCGTCCGACGGGCGCAGCGTGCCGCTGACGGCGCTGGTGGACTACGGCGTGCAGTCCGGCGCGAAGAACATCAACCGCCAGAACCGCCAGACCCGCCTGCAGCTCACCGCCAACCTCGGCGTGGGCCCGGACGGCGAGCCGGCCACGATGGAGCAGGCGCGCGAGGCGATCACCGAGGTGCTCGACGGCGTCGAGTTCCCGGCCGGCTACCGCTACGCCTTCGGCGGCGGCTTCGAGTTCAACGAGGACGCCGGCACCCAGATGCTGTTCAACACCCTGATCGCGCTGGTGATGGTGTACATCGTGATGGCGGCGCTGTTCGAGTCCATGCTGTTCCCGCTGGCGATCTTCAGCGGCGTGCTGTTCTCGGCGATGGGCGTGTTCTGGCTGTTCGCGCTGACCGGCACCACGTTCACGATCATGGCCTCGATCGGCATCCTGGTGCTGCTGGGCGTGGTGGTGAACAACGGCATCGTGATGGTCGAGCACATCAACAACCTCCGGCGCGAGGGCGTGTCGCGCACCGAGGCGCTGGTGATCGGCTCGCGCGAGCGCCTGCGCCCGATCCTGATGACGATGGGCACGACGATCCTCGGCATGCTGCCGCTGTGCCTGGGCGAGACCCAGCTCGGCGGCGGCGGCCCGGCCTACTACCCGATGGCGCGCGCCATCGTCGGCGGCCTGGCCTTCTCGACGGTCGTGAGCCTGCTGTTCCTGCCCACGATCTACGCCTTCCTCGACGACCTGCGCGCGGCGACCGCGACGATGGTGCGCCGCGCCTTCCAGGTCGGCGCCGGCACGACCCCGGCGACCTGAGGCCCCCGCCGGGACCCGCCCGATGCCGGCCCCGCGGGGCGCTGG
Source organism: Lysobacteraceae bacterium (assembly GCA_051859045.1). Classification (GTDB taxonomy): domain Bacteria; phylum Pseudomonadota; class Gammaproteobacteria; order Xanthomonadales; family Xanthomonadaceae; genus JBHYGK01. Next base: position 58,209 of record JBHYGK010000023.1, read on the forward strand.
CGCGGGCCGCGGCCCTCGGAGGGCGCCGAGGAGCGCAGGGCGGCCGAGGGGAAAGCCACATTGTTTGAGGCCATGGATGGCCGAGTTATGTGGCGGCCTCGGCCGACCGAGCACCGCAGGGGACCGGCCCGCGCAGCGGGCCGGCGCCCGCAGCCGGGCCGCGGCCCGCGCCAGCGCCCTGCGGGGCCGGCATCGGGCGTCGCCTCAGACCAGCTTGCCGAGGATCGCGAGGCCGCCGGTCCACACGCCGATGGCGGTGCCGACGCTGGTGAGGAAGAAGTTCAGCAGCACCCGGGCGACGCGGTTGCGCCACCAGCCGCGCAGCGCCTGGACGTCGTCGCGCAGCGCGAGGAAGTCGGCGTAGGCCGGCGGGCGCATCCGCGCCTCGACCAGGGCGCTGACGGTGCCGGAGGCGAGGGCGGGGTGCAGCGGGGTCAGCGGGCTGGCGACGAAGGCCGCGAGGATGCTCAGCGGATGGCCGCCCGCGATCAATGCCCCCAGCGCGCCGAGCAGGCCGGTGGCGAGGATCCACTGCAGCAGCATGCCGGCGCCGACCTCGACGCCGCCGGTGGCGAAGCCCCAGGCGAAGCCGCCCAGCAGCAGCGCCGCCAGGACCAGGGTGAACCACGGGATCGACGAGCCCTCGATGCGCTGTTCGAGCGCCGCGCGCTGCGCGGCCGGCGGCTCGGCGTCGTCGGCGAGGTGACGGGCGAGGCCGGCGAGGTGGCCGGCCCCGACCACCGCCAGCACCCGCGCGGGGCGCGGCCTGGCCTCGGCCAGGCCGCGCAGGTGCGCGGCCATGTAGCGGTCGCGCTCGGCGATCAGCACCTCGAACAGCGCCGGCGCGCCGGCGGCGAAATCGGCGAAGCTGCGTTCGAGCATGTCGCCGCGCTTGAGCTTCTCGACCTCGGCCTGGTCCACCTCGTCGTCGCCGAACAGGCTCAGCATCAGGCCGGCGCCGACCTTGGCGCGGCCCCACCAGCCCAGCCGCGCCATCGCGCGGTGGAAGGTCAGGCCGACGTCGCGGTCGATGAGGTGCAGGGGCACGCCCGAGGCCACCGCGCCGTCGGCGGCGGCCTTGAGCTCGGCGCCCGGCTCGATCCCGAGCTGCTCGGCCAGCCGGCGCTGGTAGGCCGCGAGCGCGAGGTTGGCGGCGAAGACGCTGGTCTTGCCCTCGCGGATGACCTTGACCAGGTCCATCCGGTGCAGGGCGTCGGGGTCCGACATCGCCTGGTGGCGGCGTTCGTCGAGCTCCACCGCGATCGCGTCCCAGCCGCCGGCGGTGAGCTCGGCCTCCACGGCCTCGACGCTGGCCAGCGAGACGTGCGCGGTGCCCAGCAGCACGTACTCGACGCCGTCGCGGACGACGACCTCGCGCGGCTGCGGCTCGTGCGGCGGGGCGTCGTGGGTCGCGTCGGCGGCGGCGGGGCGGGTCATCGGTCGCGGTACCGCTTGAGCAGGTCGGCGTAGGCGTCGATGCGGCGGTCGCGCAGGAACGGCCAGATCCGGCGCACGTGCTCGCTGCGCGCGAGGTCGACGTCGGCGACCAGCACGGTGGGCTCGTCGGTGCCGGCCTCGGCGGTGACCTCGCCCTGCGGGCCCAGCACCAGGCTCGAGCCCCAGAAGCGGATGCCGCTGGCGCCCAGCGGCGAGGGCTCGTGGCCGATGCGGTTGCAGCTCAGCACGGGCAGGCCGTTGGCCACCGCGTGGCCGCGGTGGCTGAGGATCCAGGCCATGCGCTGGCGCTCGCGCTCGTCCTCGGCGTCGTCCGGGTCCCAGCCGATCGCGGTCGGGTACAGCAGCAGCTCCGCGCCGGCCAGCGCCATCAGGCGCGCGGCCTCGGGATACCACTGGTCCCAGCACACGAGCACGCCGAGGCGGCCGACCGCGGTGTCGATCGGCTCGAAGCCGAGGTCGCCCGGGGTGAAGTAGAACTTCTCGTAGAAGCCCGGGTCGTCGGGGATGTGCATCTTGCGGTAGGTGCCGGCCAGGCGGCCGTCGGCGTCGAACACCACCGCGGTGTTGTGGTACAGGCCGGGCGCGCGGCGCTCGAACAGCGAGCCCACCAGCACCACCCCGTGGCGCGCGGCGAGGGCGCCGAGGCGCTCGGTGCTCGGGCCCGGGATCGGCTCGGCGCGGTCGAACTCGGCCACGCTCTCGTGCTGGCAGAAGTAGGCGCCATTGTGCAGCTCCTGCAGCAGCACCAGCTTGGCGCCCTCGGCGGCGGCGGCGGCCACGCGCGACTCGATCGCGGCGAGGTTGGCCTCGACGCTGCCGTGGTCGCGGTCCTGGACCAGGGCGACGCGCAGGCTGCGGGCGGGGGCGGCGGGACGGGTCATGCGGCGGTCCTCTCGAAGACGCTGCCCGCGGGCAGCTGCATGGTGACGCAGTGGAGGCTGCCGTTCTGCCAGATCAGCGCGCGGCAGGGCACGCCCACGACCTCGCGGCCCGGGTGGGCCTCGGCGATGATCCGCTGGGCCTCGGCGTCGGCGGGATCGCCATAGGCCGGCACCAGCACGGCGCCGTTGACGATCAGGTAGTTGGCGTAGGACGCGGCGAGCCGGCGGCCGTCGTCCAGGATCGGCGCGGCCCAGGGCAGCGGGAAGAGGCGGTAGGGCCGGCCGTCGACGGTGCGCAGCGCGGCGATCTCGGCCGCCATCGCGCCCAGCTCGGCGTGGTGGTGGTCGGTGGGGTCGTCGCAGGCCTGGAACACGATCGCGTCGCCCGGCGCGAAGCGCGCCAGGGTGTCGATGTGGGCGTCGGTGTCGTCGCCCTCGAGGTAGCCGTGCTCGAGCCAGAGCACCCGCTGCTGGTGCAGTTCGGACGCCAGCAGCGCGGTGATGTCCCCGCGCGGCAGGGTCGGGTGGCGCTCGTGCAGGCAGCGCCAGGTGGTGAGCAGGGTGCCGGCGCCGTCGGTCTCGATGCCGCCGCCCTCCAGCGCGAAGTCCACCACGCGGTGCTCGGCGGGCTGGAGCTGCCCGCCGGCCACGAGGCCGGCGACGATCCGGTCGTCGAGGCTGGCCTCGTACTTGCCGCCCCAGCCGGTGAACCGGAAATCAAGCAGGCGCAGGCCCGCGCCGCGGCGCAGGGTGATCGGCCCGGAGTCGCGCAGCCAGGTGTCGTCATAGGGCAGGGCGATGAAGCGCACCCGCGCCAGGTCGACGCCGGCGGCGGCCAGCAGGGCCTCGGCGCGCGCGCGCACCGCGTCATCGCCGACCAGCAGCAGGGCCGGCTGGAAGCGGGTGATCGCGGCGAGCAGCGCCACGTAGGTGCCTTCGACCTCGGCCAGGCGCGGGCCCCAGTCGGTGTCGGCGTGCGGCCACGCCAGCAGGATGGCGTCCTGGGGCTCCCACTCGGCGGGGAAGCGGAGGGCGTCGGTGGCGGTGTCGTGGCTCATCGGGGCTCGTCGTTGGCGGGGCGGGGCGCCGCGGCGCGCCAGGGGCGCGGACGCGGGGCGGCGGATGATACAGGCCGCGGCGCGCCCGCGGGCGCGCGCGACGCGGGCCCGGGCGCGGGGGAGGGCGGAGCGCGGCCAAGGAGCGCGGGCTCCGGAACGCAGCACGCCGCGTCGGGGACGCGGCGTGCGGGTGCGGCGCGGCGATGGCGGGCGGCGGTCGCCGCCCGGTGGCTCAGCCCTGGGAGACGGGCTTCGGGCCGGCCTCGGTCGGCGAGGCCTGGCGCAGCACGGCGTTGATCACGCGATCGCGCTCGAAGTAGACGACGAAGCCGGGGTAGCTCCAGCGGTTGATCACCGGGCGCACCGCGCTCTCGCCGCCGCGCGGCTGCAGGCGCTCGGCCGGCGCGCCGAACTGGGCCTCGACCTGGGCCATCGTGAGGCCGCGGGCGGGCAGGGTGGTGGCGGACTGGGCCTGCACGCGCTCGATCAGCAGCGTGTCGGCATGGGCCGGGCCGGCCGCGAGGACGGCGCCGAGGGCAAGCAGGCTGGAGGTCAGCGCGCTGAGAAGCAGCGGGGTGCGCAGGGCCATGGTCGGTCTCCGGGCTGGGGCGGGCGGGCAGGGACGGGGCGGCGCGAGGCGCCGAGCCCGTCATTTCTAACAGATGCCCCGGGGGAAGGCCATCCGATGGGGGCCGGGCACGAAAAAGCCGCCTCGCGGCGGCTTGGTCGCATCGGATGGCGTGCGGGCGTCGCGCTTGCGCGGCGATGCTCCGGGGACGCGCACCGCCGGGCGGGCCGGCGGCGGTCCGATCAGCGCGCTCGGATCAGCGCTGGCGCGCCTTGAAACGCGGGTTCGACTTGCAGATCACGAAGACCTTGCCGCGGCGACGAACGACCTTGCAGTCGCGGTGGCGGGTCTTCGCCGACTTCAGGGAGGACAGGACCTTCATGGGACGACTCCGGAGGAATTGCTGGCGGAAAGCGCGCGAGTATAGCGGTGTTTTGCGGCCGCGTTCAAGCACTTGGTGCGCCGGACGCCGGCGGGGAGGCGGCGGCGCGGGCCGGCAGGCTACACTGCGCGCCCGATTCCCGCCGCCGCCGCCCAGGAGCCACGATGTCCCAGCCCGCCCCCGTCCTCACCATCGACGGCCCCTCCGGCGCGGGCAAGGGCACCATCAGCCGCGCCATCGCGGCCCGGCTGGGCTGGCATTTCCTGGATTCCGGCGCGCTCTACCGCGCGGTCGGCCTGGCCGCGAGCTGGTCCGACGTCGACTTCTCCGACCACGCCTCGCTGGTCCGGACCACGTTCGACACCCAGGTCCGCTTCGAGGCCGACGGCGACCGCGAGCCGCGGGTGCTCGTGAACGGGGTGGACGCCACCGCCGAGCTGCGCACCGAGACCGCCGGCGCGGCGGCCTCGGCCATCGCCGCCATCCCCGAGGTCCGGCAGGCCCTGAAGGAGCGCCAGCGCGCCTTCCGGCAGGCCCCGGGCCTGGTCGCGGACGGCCGCGACATGGGCACCGTGATCTTCCCGGACGCCCCCTACAAGGTGTTCCTCACCGCCAGCGCCGAGGAACGCGCGGACCGCCGCTATAAGCAGTTGAAGGACAAAGGGGTTTCCGTTAACCTCGACACCCTGCTGCGCGAGATCCTCGCCCGCGATGCCCGAGACGCCCAGCGCGCCGTGGCGCCCCTGAAGCCCGCCGATGACGCGGTCTTCCTGGACACCACCGGAGTGCCCGTCGAAGAGGTCATCGAGCGCGTGCTGGCCCTGCTGCCGGGTTCCCCCCGCTAGCACCAGCCCGCCCGGTCCTCCGAACGCCCCGGACATCACCCCCTGGCCGCAAGGCCCGGGGCGGGTGCGTTTCCGCGTTCGCAGTCCATCCCGACGCCATCCCGGCGCCGGGCCATCCACCAACCCGGGCAGCGCGCGAGCGTCGTCCCGACGGTGGGCTCCGGGACATCCCGGGCCCGTGTATCCAACCGAGAACCCAACATGACCGACTCCTTCAACGAGCTCTCGTTCGCCGAGATGTTCGAACAGAGCCAGAACAACCTGGCCAAGCTCAAGCCCGGCGCCATCGTCACCGGCATCGTCGTCGAGGTCCGCTCCGACGTCGTCGTGATCAACGCCGGCCTGAAGTCCGAGGGCATCGTGCCCATCGAGCAGTTCCGCAACGACGCGGGCGAGATCGACGTCGCCGTGGGCGACGAGGTCAAGGTCGCGCTCGATTCGCTCGAGAACGGCTTCGGCGAAACCGTCCTGTCGCGCGAGAAGGCCAAGCGCGCGATGGTGTGGGACGAGCTCGAGAAGGCGCTGGAAGAGAACGCCACCATCACCGGCCGCATCAGCGGCAAGGTCAAGGGCGGCTTCACCGTCGACATCCGCGACGTCCGCGCGTTCCTGCCGGGCTCGCTGGTCGACGTCCGCCCGGTGCGCGACCCGGCCTACCTCGAGGGCAAGGAGCTCGAGTTCAAGCTGATCAAGCTCGACCGCAAGCGCAACAACGTCGTCGTCTCCCGCCGCGCGGTGGTCGAGAGCGAGTTCAGCGAGGAGCGCGAGAAGCTGCTCGAGCGCCTGCAGGAAGGCGCCATCGTCGCCGGCGTGGTCAAGAACCTCACCGACTACGGCGCGTTCGTGGACCTCGGCGGCATCGACGGCCTGCTGCACATCACCGACATGGCGTGGAAGCGCGTGCGCCACCCGTCCGAGGTGGTCAACGTCGGCGACGAGCTGCAGGTGCGCGTGCTCAAGTTCGACCGCGAGCGCAACCGCGTCTCGCTGGGCCTCAAGCAGCTGGGCGAGGATCCGTGGGAGAACATCGCCCGCCGCTACCCGGCCACCAGCCGCCTGTTCGGCAAGGTCTCCAACGTCACCGATTACGGCGCGTTCGTCGAGATCGAGCCGGGCGTCGAGGGCCTGGTCCACGTGTCCGAGATGGACTGGACCAACAAGAACGTCAACCCGTCGAAGGTCGTGCAGGTCGGCGACGACGTCGAGGTGATGGTGCTCGACGTGGACGAGGAGCGTCGCCGCATCTCGCTCGGCATCAAGCAGTGCACCTCGAATCCGTGGGACACCTTCGCCGCGATGCACAAGAAGGGCGACAAGGTCGAGGGCCAGATCAAGTCGATCACCGACTTCGGCATCTTCGTCGGCCTGGACGGCGGCATCGACGGCCTGGTCCACCTCTCCGACATCTCCTGGAACGCGACCGGCGACGACATCGTCCGCCAGTTCAAGAAGGGCGACACCGTCGAGGCCGTGGTGCTGGCCGTCGACCCGGAGCGCGAGCGCATCTCGCTGGGCGTGAAGCAGCTCGAGCAGGATCCGTTCGGCCAGTACATGGCGGCCAACCCGAAGGGCACGATCGTCACCGGCACCGTGCGTGAAGTCGACGCCCGCGGCGCCACCGTCGACCTGGCCGACGGCCTCGAGGGCTACATCCGCGCCAACGACATCGCCAAGGAGCGGGTCGAGGACGCGACGCAGTACCTCAAGGTCGGCGACAGCGTCGAGGCCAAGTTCATCGGCATGGATCGCAAGGGCCGCACGCTGCAGCTCTCGATCCGCGCCAAGGACGAGGCGGACGTGCAGGAAGTGCTGGCCGAGTACTCGGGCAACGCCTCCGCCGGCACCACCAAGCTCGGCGCGCTGCTCCGCGAGCAGCTCAACAAGTCCGAGTAAGCGGCACGGCGCGGGCGGCACGCCCGCCCGCGCCACCCGATGCGGGGCCCCTCGGGGCCCCGCGTCATGTCAGGCCCAGTGATTCCATGACCAAGTCCGAACTCATCGAGACCCTCACCCGCCGCCAGCCCCACCTCAAGGCCGACGACGTCGACCTGGCGGTGAAGACCCTGCTCGAGATGATGGGCGGGGCGCTGAGCACGGGCGAGCGCATCGAGATCCGCGGCTTCGGCAGCTTCTCCCTGCATTTCCGCCCGCCGCGCATCGGCCGCAACCCCAAGACCGGGGAGTCGGTGGCCCTGCCGGGCAAGCACGTCCCGCACTTCAAGCCGGGCAAGGAACTCCGCGAGCGCGTGAACCAGTCCAGCGCGGACTGAGCCCGCCCCGCCAGGACGCCCCGCGTCCCCGCACCACCCGCGCCACGATCCCGCAAGCCTCGCCCACGGGCGCGCGCTCGGCTAAGCTTCCGCGACCACCGGTCGAGGGCTTCCCACGATGCGTTTCCTGCAGGTCCTGGTCGCGCTGTGTTTCATCGTCCTCGGCGGCGTCTTCAGCGCCCTGAATCCCCAGCCCACCCTGCTCGACTTCGGCCTGTTCCAGGTGCCCAGCACCATGGGCGTGGCCATGCTGTTCTTCCTGCTCGGCGGCGCCGTGCTGGGCGGCGGCCTCGTCGCGGTCGCGGTGGCGTGGCCGCTGCGGCGCCGGCTCAAGCGCCTCGAGCGCGTCGAGCAGGGCCTCGCCCCCGTGCCGCTCGCCGCCGCGGCACCCGAGGCGCCGGCCGTGGCGCCGGTGTCCATGGTCGCGCCGCCCTCGCCGTGAGCGCCGCCCTCTGGCTGTTCGCCCTGCTGCCGGTCGCCGCCGCGTCCGGCTGGTTCGCGGGCCGCCGCGCCGCCGCGCGCTCCGGTGGCCGCCGCGTCAGCACGCTCTCCACCACCTATTTCCGCGGCCTGAACTACCTGCTCAACGAGCAGCAGGACAAGGCGATCGAGGTGTTCCTGCAGATCGCCGAGGTCGATCGCGACACGCTCGAGACCCAGTTCGCGCTGGGCCACCTGTTCCGCCGCCGCGGCGAGGTGGACCGCGCCATCCGGCTGCACCAGAGCCTCATCAACCGCCCCGGCCTGAGCCCCGAGCAGAAGACCCAGGCCGTGCTCGCGCTGGGCGAGGACTACATGCGCGCCGGCCTGCTCGACCGCGCCGAGACGCTGTTCTCCGACCTCGTGCGGCTCGACGTGCACGCCCCGCAGGCGCTGCGCCACCTGATCGCGATCTACCAGGCCGAGCGCGAGTGGGTGAAGGCCATCGAGCACGCCCGCCGCTTCGAGGCCGCCACCGGCGAGCCCATGGGCAGGACGGTGGCCCACTTCCACTGCGAGCTCGCCGAGCAGCGCCGGCTCGACGGCGACCTCGCCGGTGCGCGCGCGCACCTCGCCCAGGCCTATGCCGCCGACGCGCACTCGGTGCGCGCGGGGCTGCTCGAGGGCCAGGTCGAGGCCGCGGCCGACGACGACGCGGCGGCCATCCGCGCCTACGAGCGCGTGGCCCGCCACGACATCGACTACCTGCCCGAGGTCCTCAAGCCGCTGCTGGCGTGCTACGAGCGGCGCGGCGAGGGCGCCCGCGCGCGCGCCTTCCTCGGCGACATGATCGAGCGCTATCCGGGCGTCTCCCCGGTGCTGGCGCTGGCCCAGCTGCTGGAGCGCGAGGAGGGCGCGGAGGCCGCGCGGGCGTTCCTGGCCAAGCAGCTGCGCACGCGCCCGTCGATGCGCGGGCTGTCGGCGCTGCTCGAGCTCAGCCTGGGCGAGGACGCGCCCGACCCGCGCCAGACCCTCGGCGTGCTCAAGCAGGTGCACGACCAGCTGCTGGCCAAGTCCGCGTCCTACCGCTGCGGCCGCTGCGGCTTCGGCGCGCGCGCGCACCACTGGCAGTGCCCGGGCTGCAAGAGCTGGGGCACGATCAAGCCGGTGCACGGCGCGGCGGGCGATTGAGGGTGCCGGTGCTGGCCTTCGCGGGCTGGGGCCTGGGCACGCTGCTGCTGTTCGCCCTGCTGCTGCCGCGCGTGCCGATGCCGGTGCTGGGCGGGCTGGCGGGCGTGGCCGTCCTGGCCTGCGCGCTGGTCGGTGGCGTGCGCCGCTACGCGCTGGCCCGCGCGATGCTCGACCTCCCGGGCCAGCGCCGCTCGCATGCGCTGCCCACGCCGCGCGGCGGCGGCATCGCCATCGCCGTGCTGCTGGCGCTCGCCGGCGCCGCCCTGGCCGCGCTGGCCAGCGGCCCCGAGGCCGGCGCCCTGGCCGCGTTCGCGCTCGGCGTGACCCTCGTCGGCGCGGTCGGCGCGCTGGACGACCACCGCCCGCTGTCGGCGCGCGCGCGCCTGGCCGTGCACGTGCTGGCCGCCGCGGGGCTGGTGCTGGCCTTGTGGGGGCCGCCGTCGACGCCGGCCGGCGCGGCGGTCTCGCTGGCGGCGGTGCTCTGGATCACCGGCCTGACCAACGCCTGGAACTTCATGGACGGCATCAACGGCCTCGCGGCGGGGCAGGGCGCGCTGCTGGGCCTCGGCCTGCTCGCGCTGCTGGCGCCCACGCCGTGGGCGCTGCTGGCCGGGGTCCTGGCGGCGGGCTGCCTCGGCTTCCTGCCCTGGAACCTCCCGCGCGCGCGGATCTTCCTCGGCGACGCGGGCAGCGGCACGCTCGGCTTCGCCGCGGGCGCGCTGCTGCTGGTCGCGTGGGACCGCGGCGCGCTCGGCCTGCCCGGCGCGCTGCTGCTGGCCTCGGGCATCGGGCTCGACGCGGCGCTGACCCTCGCGCGGCGCGTCGCGGGCGGCCGCCGCTGGTGGCAGGGCCATCGCGAGCACCTCTACCAGTGGCTGGTGCGATGCGGCCATCCGCACGCGCGGGTGGCCGCCGGCTATGCCGCCTGGACGGCGGCGATGCTGGTCGTGGTGCCGGTGTTGGTCGCCGATGACACGCCGCGCGCCTATGCTGTGGCCGGCCTCGCCCTCGGCGGCGGGACCTTGGCCTGGTGGGCCTGGCGGCGGCGACTCGCGTCCCGTCGCCACCCGCATCGACGTTCACGGATCGCACGCAAGGAGCACGCGATGCACGAGACAGACGCATGAGGCGCTGGCAGACCCGGTTCGCCGCGGCCCTCCCGCGGGCCTTGGTGGTGCTGCATGACCTCGCGATGGCCTGGCTGGCCTGGGCGGGCCTCGTGCACCTGCGCTACAGCTTCGTCGCCGGCAGCGAGGCGCTGCCCTGGTGGTCGGCCGAGCTGGCGATCGTGGTCGTCGCCCAGGGCCTGGTGTCCTGGCGCGCCGGCCTCTACCGCGGCCTGTGGCGCTTCGCCAGCCTGCCCGACCTGTGGAACATCGTGAAGGCCAGCGTCCTGGGCCTGGTGGTGATCGCGATGGGCCTGTTCCTCTACAACCGCTTCGAGCTCATCCCGCGCTCGGTGCTGGTGCTGTATCCCTTCGTGCTGGTGTGCCTGCTGGGCGGGCCGCGGTTCCTGTACCGGATGTGGAAGGACGGCCGCGCCGGCGCGGCGCGCGAGGCCCCGGCGACCCGCGTGCTGGTGCTGGGCGCGGGACGCGCGGGCGAGGGCCTGGTGCGCGACCTCGCGCGCAATCCCGCCTATGCCTGCGTCGGCCTGCTCGACGACAACCCGGCGCTGGCGGGCAGCAAGGTGTATGGCGTCCCGGTGCTCGGCGCCTTGCCCGCGCTGCCGGAGGTGGCGCGCGAGACCGCGGCCAGCCTCGCCGTGCTGTGCATGCCGGAGGCCTCGCCGCAGGCGATCCAGCGCGCCGTGGAGCTCTGCGAGCAGGCCGGGCTGGCCTTCCGCACCGTGCCGCGGCTGCATGACGTGCTCGAGGGGCGGGTCCAGCCGGGCGAGCTCAAGGAGCTGGCCATCGAGGACCTGCTCGGCCGCGCCGCGGTGGCGCCGGACTGGATCGGGATGCGCGCGTGGCTCGGCGGCCGGCGCGTGCTGGTCACCGGCGCTGGCGGTTCGATCGGCAGCGAGCTGTGCCGGCAGTGCGCGCGGCTCGGCGTCGCCGAGCTGTGCGTGCTCGAGGTCAACGAGCTCGCGCTGGTGCGCATCGTGGAGGCCCTGCAGGCGCAGGCGCCCGGGCTGCGCGTGCGCCCGGTGCTGGGCGACTGCGGCGACGAGGCGGTGATCCGGCACGCCATCGCGATCGCGCGCCCCGACGCGGTCTTCCACGCCGCGGCCTACAAGCAGGTGCCCCTGCTCGAGGGCCAGCTGCGCGAGGCGGTGCGCAACAACACCCTCGCCACCGCCACCGTGGCCCGGGTGGCCCGCGACGCCGGGGTCGAGGCGGTGGTGCTGATCTCCACCGACAAGGCGGTGGAGCCGGTGAACGCGCTCGGCGCCAGCAAGCGGCTGGCCGAGCTGGCCTGCCAGGCCATCGGGGCGGGCGCGCGCACGCGCTTCATCACCGTGCGCTTCGGCAACGTGCTCGATTCCGCGGGCAGCGTGGTGCCGCTGTTCCGCGCCCAGATCCTCGCCGGCGGCCCGGTCACCGTGACCCATCCCGAGGTCACCCGCTACTTCATGACGATCCCCGAGGCCTGCCAGCTGATCCTGCAGGCGGCGGCGATGGCGGACGGCGAGGGCGTCTACACGCTGGACATGGGCGAGCCGGTGCCGATCCGCACCCTCGCCGAGCAGATGATCCGGCTCGCCGGCAAGCAGCCGGGCCGCGACATCGCGATCACCTACACCGGGCTGCGGCCGGGCGAGCGCCTGCACGAGGTGCTGTTCCACGCCGGCGAGCGGCAGTCGCGCACCAGCCATCCGCGGATCCTGCGCGGCCACCCCGCCCCGATCGAGCGCGACGCGGTGCTGGCCATGCTCGAGCGCGCCACGCAGGCGGTCCGCCGCTACGACGAGCGCGAGCTCGGCGAGCTGGTCCGCGCCCAGCTGGTGGCCGACCCCGCCGCGCAGGCGCCGGCCCCGGCGCCCAGCGTCATCCCGTTCCCCACGTCGCGCACAGGCAAGCCCACCGCATGAACCGCCGCATCCGCAAGGCCGTCTTCCCCGTCGCCGGTCTCGGCACCCGTTTCCTCCCGGCCACCAAGACCGTGCCCAAGGAGATGATGCCGATCGTCGACCGGCCGCTGATCCAGTACGCCGTCGACGAGGCCGTCGAGGCCGGCTGCGACACCCTGGTGTTCGTGACCAACCGCTACAAGCACGCGGTCGCCGACTACTTCGACAAGGCCTACGAGCTCGAGCAGAAGCTGGAGAAGTCCGGCAAGCACGAGCAGCTCGCGCTGGTGCGCGAGATCCTGCCGCCGCACGTGCGCGCGGTGTTCGTCACCCAGGCCGAGGCGCTGGGCCTCGGCCACGCGGTGCTGTGCGCGAAGCCGGTGGTCGGCGACGAGCCCTTCGCGGTGATCCTACCCGACGACCTGATCTGGAACCGCGGGGGGCAGGGCGCGCTGGCGCAGATGGCCGACCTCGCCCAGGCCCAGGGCGGCAGCGTGATCGCGGTGGAGGACGTGCCGCGCGAGCAGACCCGCAGCTACGGCATCGTCGACGCCCCGGCCTTCGAGGGCCGCGCCGGCCTGATCCGCGGCATGGTCGAGAAGCCCGCGCCCGAGGACGCGCCCAGCACGCTGGCCGTGGTCGGCCGCTACGTGCTCGAACCGCGCGTGTTCGACCTGCTCGAGCGCACCGCGCCGGGCAAGGGCGGCGAGATCCAGCTCACCGACGCGATCGCCGCGCTGCTCGCCGAGCAGGCGGTGCGCGCCTACCGCTTCGAGGGGACCCGCTTCGACTGCGGCAGCCACCTCGGCCTGATCGAGGCGACGATCCGCTTCGCGCTCGACCACGAGGTGCTCAGCGAGCCCGCCCAGGCCGCAATGCGCGCGGCGCTGCACGAGCTCGGCGTCCGCGAGCGCTGAGATGCGCGCCGCCCCCGCCTTCCCCGGCGACTGGTACCGCGCGAGCCTGCCGCCGCGCGCACCGGCGTCGCCGCTGGAGGGCGTCGTCGAGGCCGCCACCTGCATCGTCGGCGGCGGCTTCGCCGGCCTGCACACCGCGCTGGGCCTCGCCGAGCGCGGCCAGCACGGCACCGTGCTGCTGGAGGCCGCCGAGATCGGCCATGGCGCCTCGGGCCGCAACGGCGGCTTCGTCTTCGGCGGCTGGTCGCGCGGCGAGGGCCAGCTGCTGGCCGAGCTCGGCCCCGAGCGCGCGAAGCGCGTGTATGCCGGCAGCCTCAAGGGCGTCGACCTGGTCCGCCAGCGCGTGCAGCGCTACGCCATCCCCTGCCACATGGTCGAGGCCGGGGTGCTGTGGGCCAACTGGTTCCGCGACCCCGAGGTCCTGCGCGCGCGCCAGCGCCTGCTGGCCGAGCACTTCGACGTCGACTGGCGCTGGGTGCCGCGGGAGGAACTGCGCCAGCAGGTCCGCTCCACGCGCTACCACGACGCGCTGTTCGAGCCCGGCGCGCTGCACCTGCATCCGCTGTCGCTGGCCCGCGGGCTGGCGGCGGCCGCGGCGGGGCGGGGCGTGCAGGTGTTCGAGCGCAGCCCGGTGGCCTCGGTCGAGAAGCGCGGCCGGGTCTGGCGGATCCGCACCGCCGGCGGCGAGGTGCACGCGCGCCGGGTGGTGCTGGCCTGCGGCGGCTACCTGGCCGGCCTGCGCCGCGAGGTGGACGCCGCGGTGCTGCCCATCGCCACCTACGTGATGGTCACCGAGCCGATCCCCGAGGCGCTGCAGGCGCTGGTGCGCACCCGCGCAGCGGTATACGACAGCCGCTTCGCGTTCGACTACTGGCGGGTCACCCACGACGGCCGCCTGCTCTGGGGCGGCCGGATCTCGGTGCGCGACCGCGATCCCGCGGCGGTGCAGCGGCTGCTGCGGCGCGACCTGGCGCGGGTGTTCCCGGTGCTGGCCGACGTGCGGATCGACTTCGCCTGGTCGGGGCTGATGGGCTACGCCCGCCACGAGATGCCGCACGTGCTGCAGCCCGAACCCAACCTGTGGCTCGCGCAGGCCTTCGGCGGCCACGGCCTGGCGACCACCGCCTATGCCGGCGACTGCATCGCCGCGGCCATCGCCGAGACCGACCAGGCCTGGAAGGACTTCGCGGCGTACCCGCTGGGCTCGGCGTTCAAGCCCGCCGGCCTGCTCGCCGCGCAGGCGGGCTACTGGTGGCGGCAGGGCCGCGACGCGTGGAAGGACTGGCGCGAGGGCGCGAGGGCCTGAAACGCGGACGGCGCCCGAGGGCGCAGGGGGCCTGAAACGCGGACGGCGCCCGAGGGCGCAGGGGGCGCAAACGCGGACGGCGCCCGAGGGCGCCGTCCGATGCAGCCTGCAGCGATGCGGCTCAGAGCGACTCGAAGATGCCCGCCGCGCCCATGCCGGTGCCGATGCACATCGTCACCATGCCGTACTTCTGCTTGCGGCGCTTGAGGCCGTGCACGATGGTCGCGGTGCGGATCGCGCCGGTGGCGCCGAGCGGATGGCCCAGCGCGATCGCGCCGCCGAGCGGGTTGATCTTGCTCGGGTCGAGGCCGCAGGTGCGGGTCACGGCCAGGGCCTGGGCGGCGAAGGCCTCGTTGAGCTCGATCCAGTCGATCTGGTCCTGGGTCAGGCCCGACTGCGCCAGCACCTTCGGGATCGCCGCGATCGGGCCGATGCCCATGACCTCCGGGCGCACGCCGGCGACCGAGAAGCCGACGAAGCGCGCCAGCGGGGTGAGGCCGTAGCGCTTGATCGCCGACTCGCTGGCCAGCAGCACCGCGCCGGCGCCGTCGGACATCTGCGAGGAGTTGCCGGCCGTGACCGAGCCGCCGTTGCGGAACACGGCGCGCAGCTTGCCGAGGCCGTCCACGGTGGTGTCGGCGCGCGGGCCCTCGTCCTGGCGCACCAGGATCTTCTTCTCGCGCACGCCGCCGCCGGCCAGGTCGGGCAGGTGGGAGACCACCTCGTAGGGGCTGATCTCGGCGTCGAACTCGCCGGCCGCCTGGGCGGCCATGGCCTTCTGGTGCGAGGCGAACGCGAAGGCGTCCTGGTCCTCGCGCGAGACCTTCCACTCCTCGGCGACCTTCTCGGCGGTGATGCCCATGCCATAGGCGATCGCGACGTTCTCGTCCTTCGCGAACACCTGCGGGCTCATGGCCACCTTGTTGCCCATCATCGGCACCATCGACATCGACTCGGTGCCGCCGGCCAGCATCAGCTCGGCGTTGCCGAGGCGGATCTGGTCGGCCGCCATCGCGACCGCCTGCAGGCCGGAGGAGCAGAAGCGGTTGATGGTCTGGGCGGCGATCACGTTCGGCAGGCCGGCCAGCAGCAGGCCGATGCGCGCCACGTTCATGCCCTGCTCGCCCTCGGGCATCGCGCAGCCGATGATCGCGTCGTCGATCTGGGTCGGGTCGATGCCCGGGGCCTGGGCGACCACCTCGCGCAGCACGTGCGCGAGGAGCTCGTCGGGACGGGTGTTGCGGAAGACGCCGCGCGGGGCCTTGCCGACCGCGGTGCGGGTGGCGGCGACGATGTAGGCGTCCTGGATCTGCTTGCTCATGGGTGTGTCCTCGTCGTCGCTCAGTTGCGCAGCGGCTTGCCGGTCTTCAGGGTGTGCAGGATGCGCTCCTGCGTCTTGGGCATCAGGGCCAGGGCGATGAAGTGCTCGCGCTCGAGCTTCAGCAGCCAGGCCTCGTCGACCAGCGCGCCGCGGTCCACCTCGCCGCCGCACAGCACGGTGGCGATGCGGGTCGAGACCTCGTAGTCGTGCTCGGAGATGAAGCGGCCCTCGAGCATGTTCTGCAGCATCATCTTGAAGGTCGCGATGCCGACGTCGCCGGCCACCGGGATGGCGCGGGCGGGCAGGGGCGGGCGGTAGCCGGACTCGGCCAGCGCCAGCGCCTGCTGCTTGGCCACGTGCAGCAGCTCGTGGGCGTTGAACACCACCACGTCGCCGTCCCGAAGCAACTTCGACTCCTTGGCCTCGAAGGCCGAGGCCGACACCTTGCCCATCGCGATGGTCTCGAAGTAGGGCTTGAGGCCGGCGAACACGTCGCCGCCCTGGCCCACGGCCAGGCCGACGCGGGTGGCGATCTCCTTGAGGCCGCCGCCGGCCGGCAGCAGGCCCACGCCGGCCTCGACGAGGCCGATGTAGCTCTCGAGCGAGGCCACCGTGCGGGTGGCGTGCATCTGGAACTCGCAGCCGCCGCCCAGCGCCATGCCGCGCACCGCGGCCACGACCGGCACCAGCGAGTACTTCAGGCGCTGCGAGGTGGCCTGGAAGTTGGCGACCATCGCGTCGAAGCCCTTCAGGTCGCCGGCCTTGAGCAGGCCCATCGCGCCGGAGAGGTCGGCGCCGGCCGAGAACGGCTCGCCCGGCTGCCAGATCACCAGGCCGCGGAAGTCGCGCTCGGCGATGTCCACCGCCTGCTGCAGGCCCGCGAGCACCGCGTCGGAGACGGTGTTCATCTTGGTCTTGAAGCTGGCCACGGCGATGCCGTCGCCATCCGTCCACACGCGCACGCCGTCGTTCTCGAACACCGTCTCGCCCGGGGCGAAGCGCTCGCCGAGCACCGGGTCCGGGAAGCGCTGGCGGGCGTAGACCGGGTTGGTCGAGCGGCCGACCTCGGCGTTCTTGCCGGGGCTGTAGCTGCCGGCCTTGCCGTGCACGCCCTCGCGGCCGTCGAACACCCAGTCGGGCAGCGGGGCGGCGCTCATGGCCTTGCCGGCGACGATGTCCTCGGCGATCCAGGCGGCCACCTGCTTCCAGCCGGCGGCCTGCCAGGTCTCGAACGGGCCCAGCTTCCAGCCGTAGCCCCAGCGGATCGCGAAGTCGACGTCGCGGGCGGTGTCGGCGATCGAGGCCAGGTGGTAGGACGAGTAGTGGAACAGGTCGCGGAAGCAGGCCCACAGGAACTGCGCCTGCGGGTGCTGGCTGGCGCGTAGCTGGCCGAACTTGGCCGCCGGGTCCTTGAGCTTGAGGATCTCGACCACCTCGGGCGCGGCCTCGCCGGTGGCGGCGCGGTAGTCGGCCTTCGCGACGTCGAGCACGACGATGTCGCGGCCCTTCTTGAAGAAGATGCCGCCGCCGGTCTTCTGGCCCAGCGCGCCCTTCGCGATCAGCCCGGCCAGCCACTCGGGGGCCTTGAAGTGGGCGTGCCACGGGTCCTCGGGCAGGGTGTCGGCCATGGTCTTGATGACGTGGGCCATGGTGTCGAGGCCGACCACGTCCGCGGTGCGGTAGGTGGCGGACTTCGGGCGGCCGATCAGCGGGCCGGTGAGGGCGTCGGCCTCGTCGAAGCCCAGCCCGAAGGCCTGGGTGTGGTGCATCGCGGCCAGCATCGAGAACACGCCGATGCGGTTGCCGATGAAGTTCGGGGTGTCCTTGGCGAACACCACGCCCTTGCCGAGCGCGGTGACCAGGAAGGCCTCGAGGCCGTCGAGCACGGCGCGGTCGGTGCCCTTGCACGGGATCAGCTCCGCCAGGTGCATGTAGCGCGGCGGGTTGAAGAAGTGCACGCCGCAGAAGCGCGGGCGGATGTGCTCGGGCATCGCCTCGGCCAGGCCGTTGATGCTCAGGCCCGAGGTGTTCGACGCCACCACGGCCTCGGGGCCGATGTGCGGGGCGATCTTGGCGTAGAGGTCGCGCTTCCAGTCCATGCGCTCGGCGATCGCCTCGATCACCAGGTCGCAGCCGGCCAGCAGCGGCAGGTGCTCGTCGTAGTTCGCGGCGGTGATCGCGCCGGCCAGGCCCTTGGCCGCCAGCGGGGCGGGGGAGAGCTTGCCGAGGTTGGCGATGGCGCGGTCGACGATGCCGTTCTTCGGGCCTTCCTTCGCGGGGAGGTCGAACAGCAGCGTGTCCACGCCGGCGTTGACGAGGTGGGCGGCGATCTGCGCGCCCATCACGCCGGCGCCGAGCACGGCCACCTTGCGGATGCGGAGGGTCTGGGTCATGGGATGGATCTCCAGGGGGGCTAGCGTGGTGAGTCGGGTGGACGGGGCTCAGCCGGCGCGCAGGCCGGCGGCGGCGAAGTGGATGAGCTCGGAGGCGGCGCGCTGGCAGTGGGCCTGCTCGGTCACGCCGGCGGGGCGCTTGATCAGGCCGAAGTCGGCCATGGCATAGGTCAGGGCGCCGGCGACGAAGTCCAGGCGCCAGTACAGCGCCTCCTTGCCGAGCGTCGGGGTGCAGGCGGCGATCGCGCGGGCGAACTCGCGCAGCACGTGGCCGTAGTTGTCGGACAGGAACTTGCGCAGGCGCTCGTTCTTCTCGGCGTAGGCGCGGGCGAGCACGCGCACGAAGGCCGAGCCGCCGTGGCGGTCGAGGGTGAGGGCCAGCGCGGGCTCGATGAAGGCGGCCAGGATCGGCTCCAGCACGCCCGGGTGGCCGGCCTCGGCGGCCTTCAGGGCGGCCAGGCGCTGCTCGCTGAGCTCGTCCAGCCGGCGCCGGAAGATCTCGTTGATCAGGTTCTCCTTGCTGCCGAAGTGGTAGTTCACCGCGGCGATGTTCACGTCGGCGCGGCTGGTGACCTGGCGCAGGCTGGTGCCGGCGAACCCGAACTGGGCGAACAGCTCCTCGGCGGCGCCGAGGATGCGTTCCTTGGTCGAGAAGTGGGCGGTGGCGGTCATGCGGGGTCTCGCTGGCTGGGTCGCGGGCGGGGCGGGGGGCCCGGGCGCGCTCGAAACGGTGCTTTCAAACGTATGTTTTCAAACGGGCGTTGGAAGGTACGCCCGCCGGGCGGGGGCGGGCAAGTCCCCCCGGCCGGGGGCGGGGCGCCCCCCGCGCCCGGGGGGCCGCCGGCGCCGGTATCGAGGGCATCGCCGATCCGGTAGAATCCTTCCGGTTTACTGGCTAAGCCCTCGGTTTCCCGAGGGTTTCATTGTGCTAACGTCGGCCCTCCACCCGAGGGCCCTGCAACCGGAGTTCCCCCATGGCGCTGGAGCGCACCATTTCGATCATCAAGCCCGACGCGGTCGCCAAGAACGTGATTGGCGAGATCTACACCCGCTTCGAGAAGGCCGGCCTGAAGGTCGTCGCCGCCAAGATGAAGCACCTCTCGCGCAAGGAGGCCGAGGGCTTCTACGCGGTGCACCGCGAGCGTCCGTTCTTCAACGCCCTGGTCGAGTTCATGATCTCCGGCCCGGTGATGATCCAGGTCCTCGAGGGCGAGAACGCCGTGCTCAAGAACCGCGAGCTGATGGGCGCCACCAACCCGAAGGACGCCGCGCCGGGCACCATCCGCGCCGACTTCGCCGAGTCCATCGACGCCAACGCCGTGCACGGTTCGGACAGCCTCGAGAACGCCGCCATCGAGACGGCGTACTTCTTCGCGGCCACCGAGATCAGCGCGCGCTGATCCGGACGCGATCGTGACCGAGGCCGCCGCCGCCGTTGCCCAGACCGCGCCGCCGAAGGGGGTGGTCAACCTCTTCGACCTCGATCGCGAGGGCATGGAGCGCTTCTTCGCCGAGACCCTCGGCGAGAAGCGCTTCCGCGCCCACCAGCTGATGAAGTGGATGTACCACCAGCACGTCACCGACATCGGCGCCATGACCGACGTCGGCAAGGCGCTGCGGGCCAAGCTCGAGCAGCACTGCGAGATCCGCCCGCCCGCGGTGGTGTTCGACAAGGCGTCCGCCGACGGCACCCACAAGTGGCTGCTGGGCATGGACACCTCCAATTCCATCGAGGCCGTGTTCATCCCCGACAAGGGCCGCGGCACGCTGTGCGTGTCGAGCCAGGTCGGCTGCGGCCTGAACTGCCAGTTCTGCTCCACGGCCACCCAGGGCTTCAACCGCAACCTCTCCACCGCCGAGATCATCGGCCAGGTGTGGACGGCGTCGAAGCACCTCGGCAACAAGGCCCACCAGCACCGCAAGCTCACCAACGTCGTGATGATGGGGATGGGCGAGCCGCTGCTGAACTTCGACAACGTCGTGCGCGCGATGAGCCTGATGCGCGACGACAACGGCTTCGGCCTGGCGAACAAGCGCGTCACCCTGTCCACCGCCGGCCTGGTGCCGATGATCGACAAGCTCGCCGAGGTCAGCGACGTCTCGCTGGCGGTGTCGCTGCACGCCCCCGAGGACGACCTGCGCACCGAACTGGTGCCGCTGAACAAGAAGTACCCGATCGCCGAGCTGATGGACGCATGCGTGCGCTACGCGCAGCGCAAGGCGCGCACCTCGATCACGTTCGAGTACACGATGATGAAGGGCGTCAACGACAAGCCCGAGCACGCGCGCGCGCTGGCCCGGCTGATGCGCCGCTTCGACCAGCGCGTGCAGCGCGCGGACGCGGCCAAGGTCAACCTGATCCCCTTCAACCCCTTCACCGGCACCCGCTTCGAGCGCTCCGAGGAGGCCGACATCCGGGTCTTCCAGAAGATCCTGCTCGACCAGCAGGTGCTGACCATGGTGCGCAGGACGCGCGGCGACGACATCGACGCGGCCTGCGGCCAGCTCAAGGGCCAGGTGCTCGACCGCACCCGGCGCCAGGCCGACTTCCGGCGCAAGCTCGAGTCCAGCGGGGTGGGTGATGCGGCAGCCTGAGTGCAGGATGGTCATCGGACGCGGCGGCGCGCGCCGCCTCGCCATCGCGCTGGCGCTCGCCGCCGCGCTCGCCGGCTGCGCCGGCGGCGATACCCGCTCCTCGTCCTCGTCCGGCCGCGACTCGCCGGGGCGCCAGGCTGCGATCACCGGCACCAGCCTGGGCCAGGCCTACATCCGGCAGGGCGACTACGAGGCCGCGCTCGAGAAGATCGAGGGCGCGATCGACGCCGATCCGCGCTACGCCCCGGCCTACAGCGCCCGCGGCCTGCTCTACGAGCGCATCAACCGCGCCGACCGCGCCGGCCCCGCCTACGCCCGCTCGGTCGAGCTGGCGCCGGAGGACGGCGCGCTGCTCAACAACTACGGCAGCTGGCTGTGCCGCAACGGCCGCCCGGCCGAGGCCGACGCGATGTTCGTGCGCGCCCTCGACGACCCGTTCTTCCGCGGCAAGCTCGAGGTGCTGTTCAACGCCGGCCACTGCGCGCAGGGCGCCGGTGACCTGGCCGGCGCCGACGGCTACTTCCGCCGCGCGCTCGAGCTCGAGCCCCGGCACGCGCCGAGCCTGCTGCAGATGGCCCGGCTGCAGTCGGCCCGCGGCGACAACATGCGCGCCCGCGCCTTCCTGCAGCGCCTCGAGGCGCTGGGCCCGCTCGACGCGACCACCCTCGAGCTGGCCGCCGCGGTCGAGACCGGCCTCGGCAACGCCGCCGCCGCCGAGGCCTACCGCGTCCGCCTGCGCGAGCAGTTCCCCGACCACCGCCCCCCTTCCGAGCAGGATCCCGCGACGCCATGAGCCCGACGACGCCCGTGTCCGACCTTGGTGCCCGCCTGCGCGCCGCCCGCCTCGCCCAGGGCCTCGGCATCGTCGATGCCGGCCAGCGCCTGAAGGTGCCGGTGGCGGTCGTCGAGGCGATGGAGCGCGGGCAGTTCGACCGCCTCGGCGCGCCCGTCTACGTGCGCGGCCACGTCGCCGCCTACGCCCGCCTGCTCGGCCTGCCGCCCGGCATCACCGCCGAGCTCCCCGGCGAGTCGGTCCCGGCCCCGCCGGCGCTGGTCACGATGCGCCGCACCAGCGCGTTCGGCGCCGCGGTCGAGCGCAACGCCCGGCGCGCGCTCTACGTCCTGGTCACCGCGGCGATCGCCGGCCCCATCGTCTGGGTCGTCACCCATCGCGCGCCCGCCGACGCGCCGCTCGCGGTCGCCCCGCTCGACGCCGGCCCGGTGGCGGGCGAGGCGGGCCTGAGCCGCCCGCTGGCCGTCGCCGCCACCACCGCGCCGGGCGAGGGGGTCACCCCCGCGCCTGCGCCCGCGACCACGGCCACGCCCGCGGATGCCGCAGTGGCCGCGCCCGACGCCGCCGGCACCGCCGAGGCCGTCGCGGCCGCGCCGCTGCGCCCGGAGCCGGTGGTCGCGTCGCTGACCCCGTTCTACGGTCCCTCCAGCGATCCGGCGATTCCGCCCGCGGCCGTCGCCACCGCGCCCGGCCTCGTGCTGCGCTTCAGCGGCGAGAGCTGGATCGAGGTCCACGGCGCGGACGGCCGCCGGATCGAGGAAGCGCTGCTGCGCGCCGGCGACGAGCGCATCTACGCGGCGGGCGAGGTCGGCCACGTCACGCTCGGCAACGCCGGGGCGGTCGAGGTGCTGCGCGACGGCACGCCCGTCGACCTCGCCCCGTTCAGGCGCGCGAACGCGAACGTGGCGCGCTTTACGGTATCCTCCGACGGCCGCATCGGTCCCACCGGCGGCTGATCCGGGCGCGGCCCCGCCGCCACCCGGGCCACGCGCCACACCACGCGCTCCATCCCCCACAGCGCCCCGCGCCTCCCGCGCCGGGCAAGCAGGTTCCCATGTCCCAACAAGACGAAATCGAACAGGGCGAACGCGTTCGCCAGTGGCTGCGTGACAACGCGACTTCGCTGGTCGCGGGCATCGCGCTGGGCTTCGCGCTGATCTACGGCTGGCACTGGAAGCAGGGCCAGGACGCCTCGCGCAGCGTCGACCTCGCCACCCAGCTCGACGCGGTCAACGCCGCCGCCGACGCGGGCGAGGCCGATCGCGCCCGCAGCCTCGCCGAGGCGCTCGCCGCCAACGAGGCGGCCTCCGAGCAGGCCGCGCTGGCCGCGCTGCGCGTGGCCCGCCTGCAGTTCGACGCTGGCGCCCACGAGGAGGCGCGCGCCACGCTCGGCGCCGCCCTCGCGCGCAATCCCCAGGAGGCGCTCGCCGCCGCCCTGCAGCTGCGCCTCGCCCAGGTCGAGCTCGCCGCCGGCCGCCACGCGGAGGGCCTCGCGGCCCTCGCCGCCATCCCGGCGGGCCGCTTCATCGCCGAGGCCGCCGAGGTCCGCGGCGACCTGCTGTTCGCCCAGGGCGAGCGCGCCGCGGCCGTCGAGGCCTACGCGGCCGCGCTGGCCGCGATCGACGCGGGCAGCCCGACGCGTCGCTTCGTCGAGACCAAGCTCACCGAGGCCGGCGGCCGTCCCGCCGCCGCCACTGACACCGACACCGCTGCCGAGGGTTCCTGATGATGGCGCGCACGCTGCCCCGCGTTTCCCTGCTGCTGCTCGCCGCGTTCGCGCTCGGCGCCGGCGGCTGCACCAGCATCAAGGACCTGTTCCGCTCCAAGAACCCGCGTGACGGCATCGCCCGCCCGGCGGAGCTCGTCGACTTCGATGCCAGCCTGCGCGTCGAGCGCCTCTGGACCGAGGGCACCGGCGACGGCGAGGGCCGCCTCGGCCTGCGCCAGCCGCCCGCGATCGCCAACGACCGCGTCTACACCGCCGACACCGACGGCACCCTGCAGGCCCTCGGCCTGCGCGACGGCGACACGGTGTGGGAGCTCGAGACCGAGCTGCGCTTCGGCAGCGGCCCGGGCGTCTCCGGCGGCGTGCTGGTGGTCGGCGGCCTCGACGGCGACGTGCTGGCGGTGAACGCCGACACCGGCGCCGAGCTCTGGCGCGCCCGCGCCACCGGCGAGGTCATCGCCACGCCGACGATCGTCGGCGGCCTGGCGGTGGTGCGCTCGATCGACGGCCGCGTGTTCGGCTTCGACATCGGCACCGGCCAGCGCACCTGGGTGTACGACCGCGCGGTCCCCAACCTCACCGTGCGCGGCCTCGGCGCCGCGACGGCCGGCCAGGGCCTGGTGTTCGCCGGCTACGAGGACGGCACCGTCGTCGCGCTGCGCGCCACCGACGGCACGCTGGCCTGGGAGCAGGTCGTGGCCGAGCCCGAGGGCCGCACCGAGCTGCTGCGGATGGCCGACATCGACGGCGAGATGCCGGTGGGCCTCAACGAGGTCTACGCCGCCAGCATCCACGGCACGGCGATGTCGATCGAGGCCGGCACCGGCCGCCCGATCTGGACCCGCGACCTGGTGTCCTACGCCGGCCTCGCGCTGGCCCCGGACCGCGTGCTCGCCACCGCCCGCGACGGCTCGATCAGCGCCCTGGAGCGCTACTCGGGCACCCAGCTGTGGAAGAACGACCAGCTCGCCAACCGCTGGCTGACCACCCCGGTGCTGCAGGGCGATTACTTCGTCGTCGGCGACATCGAGGGCTACCTCCACTGGTTCCGCAGCGTCGACGGCGTGCTCGTCGCACGCGAGCGGGCCGGCCGCGACCCCATCCGCGCCACGCCCCAGGTCTCGCCCGATGGCGTCCTGGTCGTGGCCACCACTGACGGCAAGCTGGCGGCCTACCAGCTCGCCCAGTAAGGAGACGACGCCATGCTTCCGCTGGTCGCCCTCGTCGGCCGGCCGAACGTCGGCAAGTCGACGCTGTTCAACGCGCTGACGCGCACGCGCGACGCCCTGGTCCACGACCAGCCCGGCGTCACGCGTGATCGCCACTACGGCGTCTGCCGCCTCGATCCCGAGCACCCCTTCACCCTCGTCGACACCGGCGGCATCGCCGGCGAGGACGAGGGCCTGGCCGGCGCCACCGCGCGCCAGGCCAAGGCCGCGGGCGAGGAGGCCGACCTCGTGCTGTTCATCGTCGACGCCCGCCAGGGCCCGACGGCGCTCGACGACGACATCCTCAAGTGGCTGCGCAAGAGCGCCAAGCCGGTGTTCCTGGTCGTCAACAAGACCGACGGCCTGGACGAGGACGCGGCGCTGGCCGAGTTCTCGCGCTACGGCATCGAGCGCGTGCTCGGCGTGGCCGCCTCGCACCAGCGCGGCGTCGAGGACCTGCACGACGAGATCCTCGCCGTGCTGCCCGAGACCACCGTCGACGACGACGAGCGCTTCGACCCGGGCCGCCTGCGCGTGGCCTTCGTCGGCCGCCCGAACGTCGGCAAGTCCACGCTCGTGAACCGCCTGCTGGGCGAGGAGCGCATGATCGCCAGCGAGGTGCCCGGCACCACGCGCGACGCGATCTCCGCCGAGCTCAGCCGCGACGGGCGCGACTACACCCTCATCGACACCGCCGGCCTGCGCAAGAAGGGCCGCGTGGACGAGGTCGTCGAGAAGTTCTCGGTCTACAAGACCCTCCGCGCCATCGACGCCTGCCAGGTGGGCGTGATCCTGATCGACGCCACCGAGGGCGTCACCGACCAGGACGCCAACGTGCTGGGCTACGTGCTCGACGCCGGCCGCGCGCTGGTGGTGGCGGTCAACAAGTGGGACGGGCTGAGCCAGTACCAGCGCGAGCAGACCGAGGCGCTGCTCTCGCGCAAGCTCGCGTTCGTGGAGTGGGCCGAGATCTGCTTCATCTCGGCCAAGCACGGCTCGGGCCTGAAGGAGCTGTTCGCCGCGGTCAACCGCGCGCACGCCTCGGCCACGCGCAAGTTCACCACCTCCGAGGTCACCGAGGCGGTCGAGATCGCCTACGCCTCGAACCAGCCGCCGGTGGTGCGCGGCCACGTCGCCAAGCTGCGCTTCGCGCATCCCGGCGGCGAGAACCCGCCGACGTTCATCGTCCACGGCACCCGCCTCAAGACGCTGCCCGAGCACTACAAGCGCTACCTCGAGAACTTCTTCCGCAAGCGCTTCAAGCTCGTCGGCACCCCCGTGAAGTTCGAGTTCCGCGAGAACAAGAACCCCTACGAGGGCAAGGTCAACGAGCTCACCGACCGCCAGGTCGAGAAGAAGAAGCGCCTGATGCGCCACGTGAAGCGCGGTAAGTAAGCCGCGCGGCGCGACGGCCATGGACCACGCACCGCCCACCCCGCTCGACGCCGCGCTCGCCGCGGCCCTGCGCGCCGCCTCCGCCCGCGTGCTCGCCGGCGAGCGCGTGCCGCTGGCGCGCGCCCGCGGGCGCGTGCTCGCCGAACCCGCGGCGGCGGGCGAGGGCGTCGTGCTCGCCCCAGGCGAGATGCTCGACCCCGCCCGGATCGCCGCGCTCGCCGCCCACGGCCTGCCCGAGCTGCGCTGCGCGCGGCGCCCGACGATCGCGCTGCTGGCGATCGGCGACGACCTGCGGATGCCGGGCATGCCGATGGCGATGGGGCAGCGCTATGACGCGCTCCGCCCCGCGCTGCTGGCGCTGTTCCAGCAGGCCGGGCTCGAGCCGACCGCACCGCCTGTGCTGCCGGCCGCCACCGAGCGCCTGCGCGCGGGCCTCGGCGAGGCCTGCGCGGGCTTCGACCTGGTCATCGCCTGCGGCGCCGGCGACGCGCTGGGCGCGCTGCTCGACGCGCACGGCGCCTGCCACCACGCGGCCGCCGGCGGCGGGTTGACCGTCGGCGCCTGGGGCCAGGCGCTGGTGCTGGGCCTGCCCGGCGACCCGCGCGAGGCGCTGGTCGCCGCGATCGCGCTCGCGTTGCCCGTCATCGACGCGCTGCAGGGGCGGGCGCATCCGCGCGCACGGCTGTGGGCCACGCTGTCCGCCCCCCTCGACGCCGCCACGGCCGCGCCGGGCGCCGTCGCCGCCTGCCTGGACGCCGACGGCGCCGACGGCGCGCCGCTCGCCCGCCTCGCCGGGCCGGCCGACTGGCCCGACGGCGTGCTGCTCACCGGCGCGTCGCCCGACGGCGCCCCGAGGCCGGCCGCCGGCTGGCCCGCGGGCCAGCGCCTGGCCTTCCTGCCCCAGCCCGGTCTCACGGCCTGAGACGGCCCGGTCCCGATGTCCGCCCCGAGCATCGTCCACATCCCCGAGCCCACGCCCGCCGAGGCTCTCGCGCGCCTGCGCGCGGGCGCCGTGCTGGTGGACGTGCGCGAGGACGCCGAACGCGCGCTGGGCCTGCCCGAGGGCGCGCTCGGCATCGCCCGCGCCGCGCTGGAGGCCGACCCGGCCGCCACGCTGCCCGACCGCGACGCCGAGGTGCTGCTGGTCTGCGCGGCGGGCCGGCGCTCGCTGCAGGCCGCCGAGGCCCTGCGCGCCGCGGGCTATGCCCGGGTGGCCTCGGTGCGCGGCGGCGTCGCGGCCTGGCTGGCCGCCGGCCTGCCGATGGCCGCCGGCCCCGAGGACGCCGATTTCCTCGAGCGCTACAGCCGCCACCTGGCCCTGCCGGGCGTCGGGCTCGAGGGCCAGCGCCGGCTCGCGGCCGCCACCGTGCTGCTGGTGGGCGCGGGCGGCCTGGGCTCGCCGGCCGCGCTCTACCTCGCCGCGGCCGGCGTGGGCACGCTGCGCCTGGTCGACGACGACGTGGTCGAGCGCAGCAACCTGCAGCGCCAGGTCATCCACCGCGAGGACGCCATCGGCGCGCCCAAGGTCGACTCCGCCGCGGCCGCGATCCGTGCGCTCAACCCGCGGGTGCGGGTGGAGGCCGTGCGGGAGCGCCTGGCGTCGGCCAACGTCGATGCGCTGATGGCCGGCGTGGACGTGGTGTTCGACGGCGCCGACAACTTCCCCGCGCGCTACCTGCTCTCCGACGCCTGCCTCAAGCACGCCAGGCCGATGGTGCACGGCGCGGTGCAGCGCTTCGCCGGCCAGGTGGCCGTGTTCGATCCGGCGCACGCCCGCGGTGTCGCGCCCTGCTACCGCTGCCTGTTCCCGCAGCCGCCCGGCGCCGGCGAGGCCCCCAACTGCGCCGAGGCCGGCGTGCTGGGCGTGCTGCCCGGGATCATCGGGCTGCTGCAGGCCAACGAGGTGCTGAAGCTGCTGCTCGGCGTGGGCGAGCCGCTGCGCGGCCGGCTGCTGCAGGTCGACGGCCTGGGCGCGCGCGTGCGCGAGCTGCGCGTGCCCGCCGATCCCGACTGCCCGGCCTGCGCGCCGGGCCGGCCGTTCCCCGGCTACGTGGACTACCAGGCCTTCTGCGCCGGGGGCTGAGCGCGCGCTTTGCGGCGAGGGCCGGGGAGGGCGGATAATGCCCGGCTTCCACCCCAGCCCCCGGACGCCCATGGCCGCCCGCCTGCTCGACGGCAAGCGCATCAGTGACGACCTGCTCGACTCCCTGCGCGCCCGCGTGGACGCCCGCGTCGCCGCCGGCCGCCGCCGCCCCGGCCTCGCCGTGGTGCTGGTGGGCGCCGACCCCGCCAGCCAGGTCTACGTGCGCAACAAGCGCCGCGCCGCCGAGCGCGTGGGCATCCGCGCGATCGACCACGACCTGCCGGCGGAGACCACCGACGCCGAGCTCGAGGCCCTGATCGACCGCCTCAACGCCGACCCCGAGGTGCACGGCATCCTCGTGCAGCTCCCGCTGCCGGGCCACCGCGACGCCAGCGCCATCATCCACCGCATCGACCCGCGCAAGGACGTCGACGGCTTCCACCCCGAGAACGTCGGCCACCTGGCCCTGCGCCAGTTCGGCCTGCGGCCCTGCACCCCGCGCGGCATCACCACGCTGCTGGGCTACACCGACCGCCCGGTGCGCGGCGCCACCGCCACCATCGTCGGCGTCAGCAACCACGTCGGCCGCCCGATGGCGCTGGAGCTGCTGATCGCCGGCTGCACCACCATCTGCTGCCACAAGTTCACCCCGCGCGCCGTGCTCGAGCACCAGGTCGGGCAGGCCGACATCCTGGTGGTGGCGGTGGGCCGGCCGGGGATCGTGCCGGGCGAGTGGGTCAAGCCGGGCGCCGTGGTCATCGACGTGGGCATCAACCGGATGGACGACGGCCGCCTGTGCGGCGACGTGGGCTTCGAGGCGGCGGCCGAGCGGGCCAGCTGGATCACCCCGGTCCCGGGCGGCGTGGGGCCGATGACGGTCGCCACCCTGATGCAGAACACCCTCGAGGCCGCGGAGCTGCTGGAGGGCTGACGCCGCCCCCCCGGCTGGGCCTATAATGCCGCGCTTCCATCCTCAGGGAGCCGCACCATGCTGCGCATCCAGGCCGAAGCGCTCACCTTCGACGACGTCTCGCTCGTCCCCGCGCACTCGACGGTCCTGCCCAAGGACGTCAGCCTCCGCACCCGGCTGACGCGCGACCTGAGCATCAACCTGCCGATCGTCGCCGCGGCGATGGACACCGTCACCGAGTCCCGCCTCGCGATCGCGATGGCCCAGCTCGGCGGCATCGGCATCCTGCACAAGAACATGACCGTGGCCGAGCAGGCCGCGCACGTCATGAAGGTCAAGAGCTTCGAGGCCGGCGTCATCCGCAGCCCGTTCACGGTGCGGCCCGACACCACGATCGGCGAGGTGCTCAAGCTCACCCGCGCGCGCAACATCTCCGGCGTGCCGGTGGTCGACGGCGACCAGCTGGTGGGCATCGTCACCAGCCGCGACATGCGCTTCGAGACCAAGCTCGACGATCCCGTCCGCCACATCATGACCAAGCGCGACCGCCTGGTGACCGTGCGCGAGGGCGCCACGGACGACGAGGTCCTGGCCGCGATGCACAAGCACCGCATCGAGAAGGTGCTGGTCGTCGACGACGCGTTCGCGCTGCGCGGCCTGATCACCGTGAAGGACATCCAGAAGGCCCGCGACAACCCCAACGCCGCCAAGGACGCCTCCGAGCGCCTGCTGGCCGGCGCCGCGGTGGGCGTGGGCGGCGACACCGAGGCCCGGATCGAGGCGCTGGTGGCCGCGGGCGTCGACGTGATCGTCGTCGACACCGCGCACGGCCACTCCCAGGGCGTGCTCGACCGCGTGAAGTGGACCAAGCAGCACTACCCGCAGGTGCAGGTGATCGGCGGCAACATCGTCACCGGCGACGCCGCGCTGGCGCTGTACGACCACGGCGCGGACGCGGTGAAGGTCGGCGTCGGCCCGGGCTCCATCTGCACCACCCGCATCGTCGCCGGCGTCGGCGTGCCGCAGATCACCGCGGTGTCGATGGTGGCCGAGGCCCTGCAGGGCCGCATCCCGCTGATCGCCGACGGCGGGATCCGCTACTCCGGCGACATCGGCAAGGCGCTGGTCGCCGGCGCGAGCTGCGTGATGATCGGCGGCCTGCTGGCCGGCACCGAGGAGAGCCCGGGCGAGATCGAGCTCTTCCAGGGCCGCTCCTACAAGAGCTACCGCGGCATGGGCTCGCTGGGCGCGATGGAGCAGGGCTCCAAGGACCGCTACTTCCAGGACGCCTCCGACGCCGACAAGCTGGTGCCGGAAGGCATCGAGGGCCGCGTGCCCTACCGCGGCTCGGTGCGCTCGATCATCCACCAGCTCGCCGGCGGCCTGCGCGCCACGATGGGCTACGTGGGCTGCGGCACCATCGAGGAGATGCGCGCCAAGCCGAGCTTCGTGCGCATCACCGGCGCCGGCGCCCGCGAGAGCCACGTCCACGACGTGCAGATCACCAAGGAACCGCCGAACTACCGCGCCGGCTGAGACCCCATGACCGACATCCACGGCGACAAGATCCTCATCCTCGACTTCGGCGCGCAGTACACCCAGCTCATCGCGCGCCGGATCCGCGAGCTCGGCGTCTACTGCGAGATCTGGGCCTGGGACCACGACCCGGCCGACATCAAGGCCTGGGGCGCCAAGGGCATCGTGCTGTCCGGCGGCCCGGAGAGCACCACCGAGGCCGGCTCGCCGCGGGCCCCGCGCGAGGTCTTCGACGCCGGGGTGCCGATCCTGGGCATCTGCTACGGCATGCAGACGATGGCCGTGCAGCTCGGCGGCGCCGTCGAGGGCGGCCACGAGCGCGAGTTCGGCTACGCCGAGGTCGAGGCCAGCGCGCCCTGCGCGCTGCTCGACTGCCTGAAGGACCACCCGGGCTCGCCGCCGCGGCTCGACGTCTGGATGAGCCACGGCGACCGCGTCACCGCCGTGCCGCCGGGCTTCCGCGTCACCGCGCGCACCCACTCGGTGCCCATCGTGGCCATGGCGGACGAAGACCGCCGCTGGTACGGCGTGCAGTGGCACCCCGAGGTCACCCACACCCGCCAGGGCGAGGAGATGCTGCGCCGCTTCGCCGTCGAGGCCTGCGGCTGCGCCACGCTGTGGACGGCGGCCAACATCATCGACGACCAGGTGGCGCGCGTGCGCGCGCAGGTCGGCGACGAGGAGGTGCTGCTGGGCCTGTCGGGCGGCGTCGATTCCTCGGTGGTCGCCGCGCTGCTGCACCGCGCGATCGGCGAGCGCCTGACCTGCGTGTTCGTCGACACCGGCCTGCTCCGCTACCAGGAAGGCGACCAGGTGATGGCGATGTTCGCCGCCAACGCCGCCGCCGGCGGGATGGGCATCAAGGTCATCCGCGTGGACGCCGCCGAGCGCTACTTCGCCGCGCTGGCCGGCGTCGAGGACCCGGAGGCCAAGCGCAAGATCATCGGCCGGCTGTTCGTCGAGATCTTCGAGGAGGAGTCGGCCAAGCTCCGCAACGTCAAGTGGCTGGCCCAGGGCACGATCTACCCCGACGTCATCGAGTCGGCCGGCGCCAAGACCGGCAAGGCCCACGTCATCAAGAGCCACCACAACGTCGGCGGCCTGCCCGAGCACATGAAGCTGGGCCTGGTGGAGCCGCTGCGCGAGCTGTTCAAGGACGAGGTCCGCCGGCTCGGCGTCGAGCTCGGCCTGCCGCGGGCGATGGTCTACCGCCATCCGTTCCCGGGCCCGGGCCTGGGCGTGCGCATCCTCGGCGAGGTCAAGCGCGAGCACGCCGAGCTGCTGGCGCGCGCCGACCACATCTTCATCGAGGAGCTGCGCCGCGCCGACCTCTACGACCGCACCTCGCAGGCCTTCGCGGTGTTCCTGCCGGTGAAGTCGGTGGGCGTGGTGGGCGACGCCCGCGCCTACGAGTGGGTCATCGCGCTGCGCGCGGTGGAGACCATCGACTTCATGACCGCGCACTGGGCGCACCTGCCGTACGCGTTCCTCGACCTGGTGGCGCGGCGCATCGTCAACGAGCTGCGCGGCGTCAGCCGCGTGGTCTACGACATCTCCGGCAAGCCGCCCGCCACCATCGAGTGGGAGTGAGGCGTGGCGGAGCCGTCCGCCACCGACCTCGGCTGGATGGGCCAGGCGCTGCGCCTGGCCGAGCGGGCCGGGCGCGAGCATGACGAGGTGCCGGTCGGCGCCGTCGTGGTCGGCCCCGACGGCCGCCTGCTGGGCGAGGGCTTCAACCGCAACCTCGCCACCCACGACCCGTCCGCGCACGCCGAGATCGTCGCGATGCGCGCCGCCGGCGAGGCGCTGGGCAACCACCGCCTGCTGGGCTGCACGCTGTACGTGACGCTGGAGCCCTGCGCGATGTGCGCGATGGCGATGGTGCACGCGCGCCTGGCCCGGGTGGTCTACGCCGCGCCCGATCCCAAGACCGGCGCCTGCGGCAGCGTGTTCGACATCGCCCGCGACCCGCGCCACAACCACCGCCTGGTGATCGAGGGCGGGCCGCTGGCCGAGGAGGCCGGCGCGCTGCTGCGCGCATGGTTCCGGGCCAAGCGGGCGAAGCCCGCCGGCTGAGCGGGCGGCGGGCCCGCCCGCGCCGCGTCAGGCGCCCGGGGGGCGCCGGTGCAGGTGGTCGAGCTCGTCGTCGAGCGCGCGCACCGCCATCCCCACCTCGCGGCCCATCAGCAGGCTGGCGCTGAGCAGGGCCAGCACGCCGGCCACGGCGGTGAGCGTGGGCGCCAGCGGCAGGTGCAGGCCGAGCAGGCCGTCGAGCGCCACCGCCACGCTGGTGCCCACGAAGAAGCTCTGGGCCAGGTACAGCAGCCGCAGCGCGACCAGGATGATCCGGCTGCGCCGGCGCTGGCGCGGGATCTCGCGCTCGAGGAAGGCCACCACCACGGCGTCGGTGGCCTGGGTGCGCTCGGCCATCAGCCAGCGCAGCCGGTCGACGACCCGGGCCAGGCGGTTGTTGGCCGAGATCAGCAGCGACGCCGTGGCGGCCATGAACAGGGCCGGGGCGAGCATGGCGCCGACGATGGCGTAGGCGCCGGAGGCGGAGGCGGTCAGGGGCATGGTCGGGCGGGGCAGGGAACGTGGGCGCAGTGTCGCATGCGCCGGGGGCGCCGACCCGCCGCGGCGGGGACTCCCGGGCCGTGCGCGGGGCCCGGCGCGCGGGCGTGGCGCTGTCTCCGGGGCAGGGACGGAGGTGTCCGGGGGACAGGCTGTCACCCGCGCGCGCGCCGGCCCCGGTATGATGCGCGCCTGCCACGTGGGCACCTGGGGAGGTGGCCGCACGCGTTCCCCCACGCTGGCGTCCCTGTTCCGCTCCCGCTGTCCGCCGCGATGCCGCGCCCCGATCGCCCCGCGCCGATCGATGGCCGCCGTCGCCCGCCTTCCGACGCCACACGAGCCCGGCCCGATGACCGCACGCACCGCCACGCCCGACGACCGCCTGGTCTGGATCGACCTCGAGATGACCGGGCTCGACCCGGACGCCGACAGCATCATCGAGATCGCCACCCTGGTCACCGACGCCGAGCTCAACGTGCTCGCCGAGGGCCCGGAGATCGCCATCGCGCACCCGCTGGCGCGCCTCGAGGCCATGGACGAGTGGAACCGCGGCACCCACACCCGCTCGGGCCTGTGGCAGCGCGTGCTCGACAGCCAGGTCGACATGGCCCGCGCCGAGGCGCTGACCGTCGACTTCCTCGCGCAGTGGGTGCCGGCGGGCAAGAGCCCGATCTGCGGCAACTCGATCTGCCAGGACCGGCGCTTCCTGGTGCGCTGCATGCCGCGGCTGGAGAAGTACTTCCACTACCGCAACCTCGACGTCTCCACGCTCAAGGAGCTCGCCCGGCGCTGGGCGCCGGACGTGGCCAAGGGCGTCACCAAGGCCGGCGCGCACACCGCGCTGAGCGACATCCGCGAGTCGGTGGCGGAGCTGCGCCACTACCGCGCCCACATGGGCGCGCTCGGCGGCCACGGCACGGGCGGGCAGGGGACCGCGTGATGCGATCGCGGGCCCCCGCGCGCGTCCCCCGCTGGCGGGCCTCGCCGCTGCTGCTGGGCGCGGCCGTCGCGCTGCTGCTGCTCGCCGCGTCGCTGGCGATGCGCGCCGGCGCGGCGCCGGTGCGCCCGCTCGACGGCTACTTCCGCGAGATCTGGACCACCCGCGACGGCCTGCCGCACAACCTCGTGCAGTCGGTGGCCCAGACCCCCGACGGCTACCTGTGGATGGGCACCTGGGAAGGCCTGGTGCGCTACAACGGCTTCGAGTTCGAGGTCTTCGACCGCGCCAACACCCCCGCGCTGCGCGACTCCGGCGTGCGCGCGCTGGCGGTCGGCGCCGACGGCCGGCTGGTGGTGGGCACCTCGCGCGGCGGGCTGAGCGTGCGCGCGCCGGATGGCGCGTGGCGCCACCTCGGGCGCGAGGACGGCCTGCCGCAGGACGACACCATGGCCGTGCTCGTGGATCGCGCCGACGCCATCTGGGTCGCCACCGAAAGCGCCGGCGTGGTCCGCCTGCACGCCGGCGGCGCGGAGCGCTACACCGCGCCCGACCGGCTGCAGGCCGACATCACCTACACCGTCTTCGAGGCGGCCGACGGCGGGATCTGGGTCGGCACGGTCAACGGCCCGGCGCGCCTGCAGGGCGGCGCCAGCGAGCTGTTCGACGAGCGCCACGGGCTGCCCTACGGCGCGGTGTTCGCGTTCGCCCAGGACGACACCGGGCGCCTGTTCCTCGGCACCGAGTACGGCGTCTACGCCAGCACCCGCGACGGCCGCTTCCAGCCCCTGTCCGCCGACCTGCCGGTCGATGCGATCCCTTCGCTGCGCGTCGACGCCCAGGGCCTGCTGTGGATCGGCACGATCAACCACGGCCTGATCCGCTACGACCCGGGCTCGGGGCGCGCCGAGGCGATCTCGAGCATCCGCGGCCTGCCCAACAACCGCGTCGCCAGCCTGTTCATCGACCGCGAGGGCAGCCTCTGGGCCGGCACGAACGCCGGCCTGCTGCAGCTGCGCGACGCGCTCTTCCAGACCCTGGGCACCGAGCAGCGGCTCAGCGACGACTACGTGCGCACCGTGCTCGAGTCGCGCGACGGCGGCGTCTGGGTCGGCACCAGCCGCGGGCTCAACCGGATCGCCCCGGACGGCGAGGTGCAGGCCTGGGGCACCGCCGACGGCCTGCCCGGCGACTCCATCCTCAGCCTGCACGAGGACCCCGACGGCAGCCTGTGGGTGGGCACCTACGCCTCGGGCCTGGCGCGCTGGCGCGACGGCCGGGTCGTGCAGCGCTGGACCCGCGAGGACGCGCTGCCGGGCAACCAGGTGCGCGCGATCCTGCGCGACGGCCGCGGCGCGCTGTGGGTCGGCACCTACCGCGGCCTGGCCCGGATCGACGACGACGGCAGCACCCGGACCTGGGGCAGCGCCGAAGGCCTGCCGCGCGAATACGTGCTGGCCCTGCACCTGGCCCGCGACGGCCGGCTCTGGGTCGGCACCGCCGGCGGCGCCGCGGTGCTCGAGGGCGAGCGCGCGACCCCGGTCGACCTGGCCGGGCTCGACGACGCCCGCGACGTGTTCGGTTTCCACGAGGAGCCCGACGGCACGCTGTGGATGGCCACCGACCGCGGCCTCGTGCGGCGGCGCCCGGACGGCGCGCTGTCGATCGTCGGCATCGACCAGGGCCTGCCGGTGGCGACGCTGTTCCAGATCGTCGCCGACGACGACGACCAGTTCTGGCTGACCACCAACCGCGGCATCCTGCGCCTGCCGCGCCAGCAGGCGGTCCGCGCGGCCGACACCGGCGCGCGGGTGGCCGAGCTGGCCTGGTTCGGCGAGGCCGACGGCATGGCCAGCGCGCAGAACAACGGCGGCTCCATGCCCGCGGCGATGCGCACCCGCGACGGCGCGCTGTGGTTCGCCACCTCGCGCGGCGTGGCGATCGTCCAGCCCGAGCGCCTGCTGCGCTACCGCCGCACGCCGCCGCCGGTGGCGCTGGAGCGGCTGATCGTCGACGACGTCGAGCGCCCGCTGACCGCCGACGTCGGCGCGCTGCCGCCGGGCACCCGCAAGCTCGAGCTGCACTTCGCCGGGCTCAGCTACCTCACCCCCGGCCAGGTCCGCTACCGCCACCGGCTGGAGGGCTTCGACCCCGACTGGGTGGAGCGCGGCCGCGCCCGCGTGGCGCAGTACACCAACCTGCCGCCGGGCGACTACCGCTTCCGCGTGTCGGCGGCGAACCCGGGCGGCGACTGGAACCCCGAGGAGGCGACGCTGGCCTTCCGGGTCGACCCGCTGCCCTGGGAGCGCCCCGCCTACTGGCTGGCCGCCGTGCTGGCGCTGGTGGCGCTGGCCTACTTGCTGTACCGGCTGCGGGTGCGCCAGCTGGTGCAGCGCGAGGAGACCCTGCTGTCGATGGTCGACCAGCGCACGCTCGACCTCCGCCAGCACACCGAGCGCCTGCTGCAGGCCGACCTCGAGAAGTCCGCGCTGCTCGGCCAGCTGCGCCAGCAGTCCGAGGCCTTCGAGCGGCAGGCCCGCGAGGACGCGCTGACCGGCCTGCCAAACCGGCGCAGCGTCGAGGAGACGCTGGCCGCCAGCTTCGCGCTGGCCAAGCGCGAGGGCCGGCCGCTGGCCGTGGCGCTGGTCGACGTCGACCACTTCAAGGCCATCAACGACCGCCACTCGCACGCGGTCGGCGACGCCGCGCTGCGCGCGATCGCCCGCGCGATGCGCGCCACCCTCGCCGCGGGCGACGTGGTGGGGCGCTGGGGCGGCGAGGAGTTCGTGCTGGTGTTCGCGGGCGCCGACCTCGCCGAGGCGCGCCGCCGCGCCGAGGCCCTGCGCGCCGCGATCGAGGCGCTCGACGTCGAGGCGCTGGCGCCCGGCCTGCGGATCACCGCCAGCATCGGCATCGCCGAACGCGGCGCGCTGGCCAACCCCGACCGCATGCTCAGCCGCGCCGACACCGCGCTGTACGAGGCCAAGCGCGAAGGCCGCAACCGCGTCAGCGGCTGACCGGATCCCCGTCGTCCAGCGGCACCGCGCGGGCCAGCTCGCCCAGCGGCTTGCCGCCGGCGTCGTGGTGGTAGACGTGCAGGTCGCGCTGCGGGAACGGGATCGACAGCCCGGCGGCCTGGATCTCGCGGTGCGCGCCCTCCACCAGCGCGCTGCGCGTGAGCAGGAAGGCCGCGGCCGGCACCCAGGCGCGCAGCTCGAGGTGCACGGCGCTGTCGCCCAGCGAGGCCACCACCACCAGCGGCGCCGGCTCCTCGAGCACGTCGGGCGTGGCGGCCGCCAGCGCCAGCAGCACCTCGCGCGCCCGCCCGATGTCGTCGCCGTAGCCCACGCCGACCGGCACGTCGACGCGGCGGGTGCCCTTGGCGGTGAGGTTGACGATGGCGTCGGCGGTGATCTGCGCGTTGGGCAGGATGATGCTGCGGTTGTCGTAGCTGCGGATGTGGGTCTGGAACACCCGCACCTGCTCGACGATGCCCTCCTGGCCGGCCACGACGACGGCGTCGCCGGCGCGGAAGGGCCGCAGCACGATCAGCATCACGCCCGAGGCGATGTTCGACAGCGAGTCCTTCAGCGCAAGGCCGATGGCCAGGCCCGCGGCGCCCAGCACCGCGAGCAGCGAGGTCGTGGGCACGCCGATCGACTGAAGCACCGCCACGAACACCACCACCAGGCCGATGGCGTAGCTGATGTTGCGCAGGAAGTCGCGCAGGATCGACTCGACGCCGACGCGCTTGAGCACGGCGTCGAGCCGCGAGGACGCGACGCGCGCCAGCCACAGCCCGAGCAGCGCGATGACCAGCGCCACGCCCAGCCGCAGGCCCCAGGTGGTGGCCAGGCCGAGCCAGTCGACCGCCTCCAGGCGCTGGACCAGGCCGTCGACGTCGGCGATGTCGAGGGCGGGAGCGGGGGCGGCGGGCGCCGGGGCGGGGGCGGGCGGGGCAGGGGTCATGCGGGGGGCTCCTGGGATCGACGGCCGCGCGGGGGCCGGATGCGCGCACGCCCCGGTGAGGGGGCGTGCGGGTGGATCATCGCAGCGGTGGCGTTACGCGCCGGTCAAGCGGCCGGCGCCGGCCTCAGCCGCCGGCCTTCGAGCGCGCCAGCGACAGCCAGGTGTCGACCACGGTGTCGGGGTTCAGCGACACCGACTCGATGCCCTGCTGCATCAGCCACTCGGCGAGGTCCGGGTGGTCGCTGGGGCCCTGGCCGCAGATGCCGATGTACTTGCCCTTGGCCCTGGCCGCGGCGATCGCCATGGCCAGCAGCTTCTTCACCGCCGGGTCGCGCTCGTCGAACAGGTGGGCGACGATGCCCGAGTCGCGGTCCAGGCCCAGGGTGAGCTGGGTGAGGTCGTTGGAGCCGATCGAGAAGCCGTCGAAGAGCTCGAGGAACTCGTCCGCCAGCAGGGCGTTCGAGGGCACCTCGCACATCATGATGACCTTCAGGCCGTTCTCGCCGCGCTTGAGGCCGTTGCGCTCGAGCACCTCGAGCACCTTGCGGCCCTCGTCGAGCGTGCGCACGAACGGGATCATCACCCAGGCGTTGGTCAGGCCCATCTCGTCGCGGACCTTCTTCATGGCCCGGCACTCGAGCGCGAAGCACTCGGTGAACGAGGGATCGACGTAGCGGCTGGCGCCGCGGAAGCCGATCATCGGGTTCTCTTCGTGCGGCTCGTAGGCCTGGCCGCCGAGCAGGTTGGCGTACTCGTTGGACTTGAAGTCCGACAGGCGCACGATCACCGGGTAGGGCGCGAAGGCCGCCGTGAGCGTGGCGATGCCCTCGGCCAGGCGCTCGACGTAGTACTCCACCGGGCCGGCGTAGCCGGCGGTGAGCCGGTCGATCTGCGCGCGGATGTCGGCCGGCTGCTGGGCGTACTCCAGCAGCGCGCGCGGATGCACGCCGATCTGGCGCTGGATCAGGAACTCCAGCCGGGCCAGGCCGATGCCCTGGTGCGGCAGCTGGGCGAAGTCGAACGCGCGCTCGGGGTTGCCGACGTTCATCATGATCTTCAGCGGCGCCGGCGGCATGTTCTCGAGGTCGGTGGTGACCACCTCGAAGCCCAGCGCGCCGTCGTAGATCAGGCCGGTGTCGCCCTCGGCGCAGCTCACGGTGACCGTCTGGCCGTCGCGGATGGTGCGCATGGCGTCGCCCGTGCCGACGACCGCCGGCACGCCCAGCTCGCGGGCGATGATCGCCGCGTGGCAGGTGCGGCCGCCGCGGTTGGTCACGATGGCGGCGGCGCGCTTCATGATCGGCTCCCAGTCGGGGTCGGTCATGTCGGCGACCAGCACGTCGCCGGCCTGGAAGGCGCTCATCTCGGCCAGCGAGCGCACCACGCGGGCGACGCCGGTGCCGATCTTGTGGCCGATCGCGCGGCCCTCGCTGAGCACCGGGCCCGAGCCCTGCAGGTGGTAGCGCTCGATCCGGGTGGCGCGGGCGCGCGAGCGCACGGTCTCCGGGCGGGCCTGGACGATGAAGAGCTTGCCGGTGCGGCCGTCCTTCGCCCACTCGATGTCCATCGGGCGGCCGTAGTGCTCCTCGATGACCAGCGACTGGCGCGCGAGCTCCTCGACGTCGGCGTCGGTGATCGAGAACGCCATCCGCAGCGCCTCCGGGGTGTCCTCGTTGCGCACGCGCTCGCCGGGGACGTCGGAGTAGACCATCCGGATGGCCTTCTCGCCGCGCTGGCGCTTGAGCACCGCCGGCTTGCCCTGGCGCAGGGTGGGCTTGTAGACGTAGAACTCGTCGGGGTTCACCGCGCCCTGCACGACGTTCTCGCCGAGGCCGTAGCTGGAGGTCACGAACACCACGTCGCGGAAGCCCGACTCGGTGTCGAGGGTGAACAGCACGCCGGAGGCGCCGAGGTCGGAGCGGACCATCAGCTGGATGCCGGCGGACAGGAACACGTCCTCGTGCTTGAAGCCGTGGTGCACGCGGTAGGCGATGGCGCGGTCGTTGTAGAGGCTGGCGAACACCTCCTTCACCTTCACCACCACGTCGTCCTCGCCGGTGACGTTGAGGAAGGTCTCCTGCTGGCCGGCGAAGCTGGCGTCGGGCAGGTCCTCGGCGGTGGCGGAGCTGCGCACGGCCACCGAGACGTCGGTGCCGCCGTTCTCGGCGCACAGCTGGCGATAGGCGCCGCGGATGGCGGCGTCGAGCTCGGGCTGCAGCGGGGCGTCGATGACCCAGCCGCGGATCTGGCGGCCGGCGGCGACCAGGGCGTCGACGTCCTCGACGTCGAGCGTGGCCAGGCGGTCGAAGATGCGGGTGGAGAGGTCGTTGTGCGCGATGAAGGCGCGGAACGCGTCGGCGGTGGTGGCGAAGCCGCCCGGCACCGAGACGCCGAGGCCCGCGAGCTGGCCGATCATCTCGCCGAGCGAGGAGTTCTTGCCGCCCACCTGGGGCAGGTCGGTGAGTCGCAGGGCATGCAGCCAGAGGACGTGCGCGTTCAAGAAGCTCTCCAAAGTCGTTGCGGCGGGGACGGTGACGACGGTGTCGCCGGCGGCATGCCGGTCGACGGACCTGGCCCGGCGCGGCGCGCGCCCGGGCGGGGAGGGTGGGCGCGCGGGCCGGCCTCGATCAGACGCGTATTATGGCCGCCGCCGCCGGGTCGATCCAGCTTCGAGGACCGCGGGCGGCCCCCACTGGCCCCGGAGTCGCCGTCCATGCCTGACACCCGCCCCGTGTTCTACGTCTCCGACGGCACCGGCATCACCGCCGAGACCATCGGCCACAGCCTGCTGACCCAGTTCCCCGGCGCCAGCTTCGCCTCGCACCGCATCCCCTTCCTCGACAGCCCCGACGCCGCGGCCAAGGCCGCCGAGCGCATCCGCCGGGCGGGCGAGGACTGCGGCCACCGGCCGATCGTGGTCAACACCATCGTCAACCCGGCGATCAACGCGGTGCTGGCCGAGTCCGGCGCGCTGATGGTCGACGTGTTCGCGCCCTTCGTGGGCCAGCTGGCCGCCGAGCTGGGCATCCCGGCGCAGCCGCGGGTGGGCCAGGCGCACGGCATCGTGGACTTCAACGCCTACGAGCAGCGCATGAACGCCACCAACTACGCGCTCACCCACGACGACGGCGTCGACGTGAATTACGACGAGGCCGACGTGATCCTGGTCGGCGTGTCGCGCTCGGGCAAGACGCCCACCTGCCTGTACATGGCGCTGCACTACGGCGTCAGCGCGGCCAACTACCCGCTCACCGACGGCGACCTCGAGGCCCTCGAGCTGCCCAAGCGCCTGCGCGCGCACCGCCACAAGCTCTACGGGCTCACCATCGACCCCGCGCGGCTGCAGCAGATCCGCCAGCAGCGCAAGCCCGGCTCGCGCTACGCGACCCTCGAGCAGTGCCGCAGCGAAGTGGCGGCCGGCGAAAGCCTGTTCCGCCACGAGCGCCTGCCCGTGCTCAACACCACCCACACCTCGATCGAGGAGATCGCCAGCAAGGTGCTGGCGCAGCTCGGGATCGAGCGCGCCTTGTACTGAGGCCGCGCCGCACCCACCTCGTCGGCTCGACCGCCCAAGGAGTCCCACCGCATGCGCCCCTCCGGCTTCCAGGGCTTCCACCGCCGCGACGACGGCCACCCCGCGATGGGGCGCTTCGCGTGGCTGATGGGCCTGTACGCCGAGAACCACCTGCGCCTGGCCCGGCTGTTCGACCCGGCGCCACTGGTGCGCGGGGCCTACCGCTCGATGGGCCGCGACGGCCTGGCGCTCGAGGTCGAGGTGGTGCAGCGCCACGCGTGGATGGTCGAGATGCGCATGAGCTACGCGCTGCGCGATCCCGAGACCGGGCTGCCCGATCCCTCCGCGCACGTGCGCTACTACCTCGACTCGCGCCAGGCCGAGGTGACCCATTGCTACGTCGGCCGCCGCTGGCAGGACGTGCTCGGCCTCGCGCCGCCGGCGAAGGCGGTGCTCGCGCACCGGCTGCGCATGAACGCGTTCCTCAACAAGTGGCTCGACTACCTGGCCCAGCAGGGGCACGCGCCGGGCACGCTGGAGCGCGTCGGCGACGCGGCGCCCGACGCGGATGGAAAAAATGTTGTCGCGAGTGCTTGACGAGTCCGCCGCATCCCCATAAGATTCGCGGCCTCAGCAGTGGGGCCATAGCTCAGCTGGGAGAGCGCTACAATGGCATTGTAGAGGTCGCCGGTTCGATCCCGGCTGGCTCCACCAAGTTTCAAGCAGCACCGCTTCAGCATCGTCCTGTCCCCATCGTCTAGAGGCCTAGGACACCTCCCTTTCACGGAGGCGACCGGGGTTCGAATCCCCGTGGGGACGCCACGACGGACGCGACCCGCCCCGACGTCGGCAGCAACGATACGAAGCACCGCCAAGGCCCGCGCAAGCGGGCCTTTCGCGTTGTAGGGCATCGCGCCCTCCGAGGCACGCACTTGCGCCCGGCCGCCCGGCGCGCCACAACTCGCCCATGCCGCGCCTCGTCCTCGCCCCGATCGATCCCGCCCTCGCCGATGCCGCGCCGCCCGCGTGGGCATCGCCGCAGGAGCGCGCGCGCCTCGACGGCCTCGCCTCGGCGCCGCGCCGCGCGGCCTTCCTCGCCGCCCGCGGGCTGGCCAGGCGCCTGCTGGTCGAAGCGGCCGGCGGCGAGGCCGGCGAGTGGTGCCTCGACGCCACGCTGCATGCGCCACCGCGGGTGCTCGCGGCGCCCGCCGCCGCCCGCGCCCCGTGGCCGACGGTGGCCATCAGCCACAGCGGCGGCTGGGCCGCGGTCGCGGTGGGGCAGGGCGCGTTCGGCGTCGACCTCGAGGTGCCGACCCGGCCGCGCGACGTGCTCGCGCTGGCCGCCGGCGTGTTCGCGCCGCGCGAACGCGAGGCGCTGGCCGCGCTCGCGCCGGCCGAGCGCGAGATCGCGTTCCTGCAGCGCTGGACGCTGAAGGAAGCCTGGGTGAAGCGCCTCGGCGAGCCGGGCAGCCCGGGGCGCTTCCGCCGGATCGTCGCGCAGGCCGCGGCGCCGGCGGATCCCGGCCGCGCCGGCCACACCTGGGTGTTCGGCCACGGCGTGCTCGGCTGGATCGGCGACGCGCCGCCGGCGCTCGAGGTGCCGGCGGGCCACGCGCCGATCGCCGAGGCCGCGTGGCGGGTCGAGGAGCATCCCGCCGGCTGAGCCCCCCGACTGAGCGCGCCGCTCAGCCCGGCCGGCGCGGCGCCGCGTCCGGATCGGCCTCCACCCGCGAGGCCAGGGTGCCCGGCGGATGCGCGTAGTCGCCGGGGTCCGAGCCGTCCGCCGGCAGCAGGTCGCGCACCTTCAGCACGGTGAACATGCCGCCCATCTCGAGGTTCCCGAACGGCCCGGTGCCGCCCATCATCGGCAGCGTGTTCGGCGGCCCCTGCATGTGCCCGGCGTCGACGTGGACCTGGTGCTCGGCCATGCCCGCCCGCCCCATCCCCATGTAGCCCGGCACCAGCGCCCGGATCCGCGCGTCCACGCCGGACTGGTCGACCCCGATCGGGTTCGGCACGTCGTGGCCCATCGCGTTCATCGTGTGGTGGCTCATGTGGCAGTGGAAGGCCCAGTCGCCGGGCACCGCCACGAACTCGAGGTCGCGCACCTGGCCCACGCCGACGATCTCGGTGACCTCCGGCCGCCACAGCCGCCGGGGCCAGC
The DNA here is from genome assembly GCA_051859045.1 of Lysobacteraceae bacterium. Classification (GTDB taxonomy): domain Bacteria; phylum Pseudomonadota; class Gammaproteobacteria; order Xanthomonadales; family Xanthomonadaceae; genus JBHYGK01. The sequence continues at coordinate 101,633 of JBHYGK010000023.1, forward strand.
GGCCGCCGTCGCCGCCGGTCACCTCGAAGACGTGGCCGTGCAGGTGGATCGGGTGGTTCCACATGCTCAGGTTGGCCACGCGGATGCGCACGCGCTCGCCGGCCTGCGCCAGCAGCGGCGCGATCGCGGGGAACACCTTGGCGTTCATCGTCCACAGGTCGAAGTCGCTCATCACCGCCGGGTCCGGGCGCGAGGTGCCCGGGTGCAGCGCCCAGTTGTGCAGCAGCAGCGCGTAGTCGCGGTCGATGCGCTCGGGCTCGCCGTCGCGCGGGTGGATCACGAAGAAGCCCATCATCCCCATCGCCATCTGCACCATCTCGTCGGCGTGCGGGTGGTAGAGGTGGGTGCCGTGCTGGCGCAGGGTGAACTCGTAGGCGTAGGTCTCGCCCGGCTGGATCGCGCGCTGGGTCAGGCCCGAGACGCCGTCCATCCCGCTCGGCAGCAGCAGCCCGTGCCAGTGCACGCTGGTGGGCTCGCCGAGGCGGTTGGAGACGAGGATGCGCACGCGGTCGCCTTCGGTGGCCTCGATGGTCGGGCCCGGGCAGCTGCCGTTGTAGCCCCAGACCGTGGCGCGCGAGCCCGGTGCGAACGCGTGCTCGACCTCCTCGGCGACCAGGTGGAACTCCTTGACCTCATCGACCAGGCGGTGCGGCAGGGTCCAGCCGTGCGGCGTGACGACGCGGCCGGGCGCGTGCGGCGTCGGCGCATGCGCCGCGGCCGGCGGCGTCGCGGGGCGGTGGTGGGCGTGCGGATCCGCCTCGGCCGGCGCGTGCGCGTGGCCCGCCTGGGCGGAGGCGGCGCGCGCGAGGCCCGCGCCCGCGACGAGGGCGCCGGTGCCGGCGAGCAGGTGGCGGCGGGTGAGGCTCATCGGGGCGACTCCTGGTGGTCGTGGTCGTGGTCGTGGTGCTCGTGGGTGCCGGCGGCGTCTGAAGCGGCGGCGGCGGGCGGCCCGCCCGGCGGGTCCGCCAGCGCGAGCCGCGGGCCGGCCTCGCTGGGCAGCGGCGCGCCGACGGCGCGGGCCAGGTCCAGCCTGGCCAGGCCGTAGTCGGCGAGGGCGTCGAGCCAGCGGCGGTAGCCGTCGAGCTGCGCGCGCCGCGCCTCGATCAGCTCGAACGCGCCGCCCAGCATGAAGTCGTAGCGCTGGCGTTCGCCCAGCACGATCGCATCCAGCGCCGGCAGCAGCGCGCCGCGCATCTCCTCGAGCGCCTCGCGCCGCTGGGCCACGCGCTCCGCGCCGCCGCGGACCGCATGGGCGATGGCCAGGTCCAGCGCCTCGGCCTCGTCGCGGGCCAGCCCGGCCTGCGCGCCGGCGCGCCAGCGCCCGGCCTGGCCCTGCTGGAACAGGGGCAGCGCGATCACCAGCTCGGGGCCCGACAGGCGTGCGCTGTCGGCCTCGGTCTCGCGCTCGTAGCCGGCCTCGAGGCCGCCCAGCCAGGCCCAGCGCCGGGCCTGGCGCTCGAGGTCGCCGATCAGCCGCACTTCGCTGCGGGCGGCGGCGCGCAGCAGGTTGGCGTCCTCGGCCAGGGCCAGCAGCGCCTCGACCTCATCCTCGTGGTGCACCGGCGCGGGCAGGTGCGGCGGCAGCTGGAAGGCGTCGGCATCGGCCACGCCCATGGCCGCGGCCAGCGCGCGGCGCTGCGCCCGGGCGGCCTGGCGCGCCTCGGCGGCGGCCAGCCGGGCCTCGCTGGCGGCGGCCTGGGCGCGGGCCAGGTCGAGCGGCGCGAGGTTGCCCGCGGCGTGGAAGCGCGCGGCCAGCTCGGCGGACGCGTCGGCGGCCTCGGCGCGCACGTCCTCCAGCGCGGCGGCCTGCGCGGCGCGCATCGCCTCCCACCAGGCCCGCTGGACGCCGAGCGCCTCGGCCTGGACCGCGGCGGCGACCGACCAGCGCGCGCGCTCGGCCTCCGCGGCGCCGAGGCGCTGCGCCCAGGGCAGCGCGAGCAGCCCGCCGAGGTCGACGCCCAGCGCGCGGCTGCGGACGATGCCGTCGTCGCCGCGACGGCGCGACAGGGCCAGGGTCGGGTTCTCCGGGCGCGTGGCCTCGAACACCTCGGCGGCGGCGAGGCCGAGGCGACGGTACTCGGCGCGCAGCGTCGGGCTGCGCAGCAGCGCGACGCGGGTGGCGGCGGCCGCGTCGAGCGGCGCGGCCAGCAGGCGCGCGACCTCGGCCTCGGCCGCGGCGGCGTCCACGGGAGCGGCGGCGGGCAGGCCGCGCTCGGCCAGCGCGGCGTCCACGGCGGGGCGCCCCTGGCCGGGGCCGAGGCTGGCGCAGCCGGCGAGCAGGGCGAGCGCGAGCGCGCCGGTCGCGGCGCGCGCGGCGCGGCGCGGCGGGGTCGGGCGGGCACGCGGCCCGCCCGGGGAGATCGGGGGCAAAGACATCGTCAGGACACTCCTGGAGCGCACGCGCAGGCGTGCGACGGCCGCGGCCGGGCGGGCCGCGACGGTGGGCTCGGCAGGGGGTCAGGCGATCGGTGGGCGCAGCGGCGGCGAGGAGGCGCCGGCGGTCGGGGCGTCCGGCGCGAACGGACCCGGCGCGCGCGTCGCGGGACTGGACGCCGCCGCGAGGGCCGGCGCGGGCAGCGCGTGCGCCGCCGCCTGGCAGGCGAAGGCGCAGTCGGCCGGCGAGCAGCACGCGGCATGGCCGGCCTCGTGGGCCTGCGCGATGGGCGGCGGGGACGCGTCCGCCTGGTGGCACGGCGGCTCGGCCGCGGCCGCCGCAGGGCGCTCGCCCGCCATGCCCGGCATCGCCACGGCCCAGCCCCCGCTGGCCACGAGGGCGAGCGACAGCAGCAGGCGGAGCAGCAGGGCGGGCAGGGCAGGCATCGGGGAGGAGTGTAGCGCCGTCGCGCCCCGCGGCGCCCTCAGCCCTCGCGCTGCGCCCGCCGCCACGCGCTGGGCGAGGCGCCGGACCAGCGCCGGAAGCAGCGGCTGAAGTTCGAGGCGTCGGCATAGCCCAGCTGCAGCGCCACGGCCTCGACCGACAGGGACGTGTCGCGCAGGAGCCTGCGCGCGCGCTCGGCCCGGGCCTCCTCGAGCAGCCCGCGGAAGCTCGCGCCGGCCGCCGCCAGCGCGCGGAAGAAGCCGCGCGGCGACATCCCCAGCGCCGCGGCCATGCTCGCCGCGTCGGGCCACGCGCCCTCGCAGGTCCACAGCCGCCGGCGCACCCGCGCCTGCAGGTCGCGCTCGGCGGCCCCCTCGGCCAGGCGGCGCTCGCACTCGGCGCGGGCGAAGGCGTAGGCCGCGGGATCCGCGCCGAGGCAGGGCGCGTCCGCGAGCGCCCGGGGCAGGCGCAGCGCGCAGCGGCGCGCGCCGAAGCGCCGGCGCCCGGCGAGGAAGCCGGCGTAGTGCGCGGACCACGCGGGCTCCGGCCACGGCAGCTCCCACGCCGCCTCGCCGAGGTCGCGCGCCGACAGCGCCTGCAGCAGGCGCTCGAGCATCACCGCGGTGGCCTCGAGCACGAAGCGCCGCGCCTCGCCCAGCGGCTGCGCCTCCTCGATCACCAGCGCCAGCCCGCGCGCGTCCTCGCGCAGCGCCATCGCGAGCATCGGCGCGCGCAGCGCCACGAAGCGGCAGGCCACTTCCAGCGCCTGGCGCACGCTGCCGCTGGCCACCGCGGCCAGGCCGACCGCGCCGTGGCTGAAGGGCTGGGCCTGGGCGCCGAGCTCCAGCCCCAGCCACGGGCAGCCGCTGGCGCCGAGTGCCGCGGCGATCGCCGGCGGCAGCGCCGGCATCGGCAGCAGCGCGTCGCGGTGCGCCAGCGTGCTCCAGTCGATGCCGGCCTCGGCCAACGGGGCCGCCAGCACGTCGGCGGCGTCGAGGCCATGGCGGGCGAGGGCGGCCGCGAGCAGGCGCAAGTACATCGGATGCAGGCCGGGCGCGGCCGCGCCGGTGCGTGCCTGGGCGGGCGGCGACGGGGCGGGCGGGAGCGGCGGGCGCGGGGCGGGCATCCGCGGAGAGTGGCACGAAATGACGATTCGCGGCGCGCCGCGACGCTGGGCCTGGCCCTGGGCCGCGGCCCATCCTGCCTCTCGGCCGGTCCGCGTCCCGACCGGCCGCCCCATGCCCCCACCGGAGCCCGCATGACCGACCTCGCCGCCGCCTCCCCTTGGCGCGACGCCAAGCGCCCCGCCTGGCTGCTCTCGCTGCTGGTGCCCTGCCTCGTCGCGGCCGGCCCGCTGCTGCACGCCGCGTTCGACGCGCCGGCGCTGCTGTGGCTGCCGCTGGCGCTGGTGTACGTCGGCCTGCCGCTGCTCGACGCCGCGCTGGGCGAGGATGGTGCGAACCCGCCCGAGTCGGCGGTCCCGACGCTCGAGGCCGACCGCTTCTACCGCCACGTGACCTGGGCGCTGGTGCCGATGCTCTGGGCCGGCTGGGCGTTCGGCGCGTGGTACGCGCTGCAGCCGGGCCTGCCGCTGCATGGCGTGCTGGCCGTGGCGCTGGGCACCGGCGTGGTGGGCGGGTTCTGCATCAACGCCGGCCACGAGCTCGGCCACAAGAAGCCCGCGCTGGAGCGCTGGCTGGCCAAGCTGGTGCTGGCGCCCACCGGCTACGGCCACTTCTACGTCGAGCACAACCGCGGCCACCACCGCGACGTGGCCACGCCCGAGGATCCCGCGTCGTCGCGGATGGGCGAATCGATCTGGCGCTTCGCGCTGCGCGAGTGGCCCGGCGCCTGGCGCCGCGCGTGGGTGCTGGAGCGCGAGCGCATGCGCCGCGAGGGCCGGGCCACGCTCAGCCTGCGCAACGACATCGTGCAGACCAGCCTCGTCACGCTGGCGCTGTGGGGTGCGCTGGTGGCCTGGCTGGGCCCGGCGGCGCTGGGCTTCATCGCGGTCGCGGCGGGCTGGGCGAACTTCCAGCTCACCTCGGCCAACTACATCGAGCACTACGGCCTGCTGCGCCGGCGCGACGCGCAGGGCCGGGTGGAGCGCTGCGAGCCGCGGCACTCCTGGAACTCCAATGCGCTGGTGTCGAACTGGGCCCTGTTCCAGCTGCAGCGCCACGCCGACCACCATGCCAACGCCGCGCGCCGCTACCAGTGCCTGCGCCACTTCCCCGAGGCGCCGCAGCTGCCGATGGGCTACTTCGGCATGTTCCTGCTGGCCTACGTGCCGCCGCTGTTCTTCCGCGTGATGGACCCGCGCCTGGTGGCGGCGGTGCAGGGCGACGCGACGCGGGTGAACCTCGATCCCGCGAAGCGCGCGGCGCTGCTGGCGCGCTGGTTCCCGGACGCGGCGACGCCGGCGCGCTGAGCGCGCTCAGAACCGCCAGGGCGAGCCCCGCTCGGCGCGGTCCGCCGCGCGGAACGCCCGCGGCGCCACGCCGACCGCGCGCTTGAACACCTTCGAGAAGCTGAAGGCGTCGCTGTAGCCGACGTCGCCCGCCACCTGCTCCAGCGAGCGCTCGCCGTCGCCGAGCAGGCGCATCGCGTGCTGCATGCGCAGCGTGCGCAGGTAGCCCAGCGGCGTATCGCCCAGCGCCTCGCGGAACTTGGCGGCGAACGCCGAGCGCGACATCCCGGCGGCCCGCGCCAGCGTCTCCAGGGTCCAGTCGCGCGCGGGCGCGGCGTGCATGGCCTCGAGCGCACGCCGCAGCGGCGGCGCGCCCACCACCCGGCACCAGCCCGGCGCGGCGGGCCCGTCCGCCGCCAGGAGCCCGCGCAGCAGCAGGCCGAACGCCGCGTCGAGCAGGCCCTGGACCACCCCGGCGGAGCCGGGCCCCGGGGCCGCCACTTCCTGGGCCAGCAGGGCCAGCACCCGCGCCAGCGGGGCGTCCGCGGCCTGCTCGCCGGCGCGCACGATCCGCCAGTCGGGCAGGGCGTCGAACAGCGGATGCAGCGGCGGGGTCCACAGCTGCCAGGCCCCGCTGACGACGACGGCCTCGGCCGGGGGCGCGTGCCGGGCGATCGCGTCGAGGCCCGTGGCCGGCACGGTTTCGCCGGGCGTCAGGTCGCGCGTCCGGTCGGGCGCAGCGCGTCCGATCACCGGCAGCTCGCCCGCCGGCAGGACCTCCAGGGTCGCCAACGCGTGGTGCTGGCCGCGCGCCATCAGCGCGAGGTCGCCGGCCGCCAGCCGCTGCGGCGTGCCCGGCGCGGCGGGATGCAGCACGACCTCGCCGGCCAGCACCACGTGGAAACCGAGGCTGCGCTCGCAGGGAAACCGCAGCGCCTCGCCCGGGCCGAACCGGCGCAGGTCGAGCAGCCGCCGGCGCACGCCGGCCTGCTGGAGCACGTCGTCGAGGAGGTCCATGGGCGGCATCGCTGCGGGAGGATGGACGATTGGACATGCATGGAGGACGTTTGTCCATCCAACGTCCAGCCGCGTCCGCCTAGCCTGCGCGTCCCTTCCTGCTCCCGGAGCCCCGCATGTCCAGCATCCTCGTCCTCGGCGCCCACGGCACGGTCGGCGCCGCCCTGTCCGCCAGGCTCGCCGCCGATGGCCACGCCGTCCGCCGCGCGGGCCGCCGCGCCCCGGCCCAGCCCGGCGACGTCCAGCTCGACCTCGCCACCGGCGAGGGCGTGGCCGAGGCCTTCGCCGGCGCCGATGCGGCGTTCCTGATGTCCCCGCCCGGCCACATGGCGCAGGACGTCCTGCTGGGCCGGGCGATCGACGCCGCCGAGGCCGCGGGCGTCGGCCAGGTGGTGCTGATGACCGCCATGGGCGTGGACGCCAACGAGGCCGCGCCGATGCGCATCGCCGAGCGCCGGCTCGAGCGCTCCGGGCTGCGCTGGACCGTGCTGCGGCCGAACTGGTTCATGCAGAACTTCCACACTTACTGGATCGACGGGATCCTGCGCCGCGGCGCCATCGAACTGCCGGTCGGCAGCGCGAAGGGCAGCTTCATCGACGCCCGCGACATCGCCGCCAGCGCCGCCGCCGCCTTCGGCCGCCGCGACGTCGACGGGCAGGCCTTCGACCTGACCGGCCCGGTCGCCCTCGACCACGACGCGGTCGCGGCCCTCCTGGCCCAGGCCTCCGGCCGTGCGATCCGTTACCAGCCCATCGGCGTCGGCGAGATGCGCGCGGGACTGTTGCAGGCCGGCCTGGGCGCGGACTACGCCGAGTTCATGCTGGAGATCCTCGGCTATTTCGCCCTCGGCGCGGCCGAGCGGACCACCGATGCGGTGCGCCAGTTGACCGGGCGGGAGCCGGGCACGCTCGAGGCCTACGCCCGCGACCATCGCGCGGCGTGGATGGGCTGAACACCGCGCGGCGCGGCCCACCGGGGCCGCGCCGCGACGAGGGCAGGGTGGATCAGCCTTCCGGCGACGCGAAGTCGATGGCCAGCGGCCGGCCCAGCAGCCGCTCCAGCGGCAGCGGCCACAGGCCGAGCGGCTCGACGGCGCGCATCGCCTCCATCGGCGTCGCGCCGCGATAGCGCACCAGCCAGGCCGCATGCACGGCGCCCGCGCGGGCGCCGGAGCCGCAGTGCAGCAGCACGGTGCCGCCGGCGGCCGCCTGGCGCTCGCGCTCGTAGGCGTCCACGACGTCGCCCGTGTAGCCCGCGGCGCCGGCGATCGGCGACTGCGCGTAGCTCACGCCGGCGGCCTCGAACAGCGCGGCTTCGTCGAAGCCCAGCGTCGCCATCTCCTCGGGCGTGCGCAGGTTCAGCACGCGGGTGACGCCGGTGCCGGCGATCGCCGGGATGTCGGCGGCGCCCGGCTGCGCGCCGATGATCACGCCCTCGGCGCGCAGCGAGCGATCGAGGAACCCTGGGGCCGCGGCAGCGGGGGCGGCCGCGGGGCTCGGCGCGGCGGTGGCCGCAGGCGGCGCGATGTCGCGGGATGACTGGCCCGCGCAGGCCGTCAGGCCGAGGGTGGTGAACACCGCGAGGGACAGCGCACGCAGGGAGAGGGTCATGCTGGCGGGCCTTGGCCGGGAGGAGCCTGCATCGTACCCCAGATGCACCGCTACGTTTACATAATATACATTATGCGCAGTTTAGGCTGGAAAGCTGGGGTCGCCCTCAGGGCGACCGCGACACGTGCGGGATTTCGGGATCCAGGCTCACCCACGGCTGCGCACTTGACGTCCAGATGTCCACCGCCGGCTTGAAGCCAGACGGGTCGTCCAGCGACGCGAAGCGGATCGACATCAGGTGCGGGACCAACTCGCCCCGCGTGAACAGCTGCGAGCCGCAGGTGCCGCAGAAGCTCCGCGTGGTGGCGCCGCCGCTGTCAGCGGTGACGACGAAGGTCGCAGGCTCGCCCGTCACCACGATGTCCGCCACGTGGACGACGATGCCCGAGGCGAACGCCGCGCCGCTGAATCGCTGGCAGTCGCGGCAATGGCAACTGAGCATCGCCACCGGCGTACCGCCGCAGGTGTAGCGGATGGCGCCGCAGGCGCATCCGCCGGTGATCGCCTGGCCCATCGTCATGTCCCCCGTCGCGCTCATGCGGAGCCCTCGCGGCGCACGGTGTCGCCTCGCGCGCCGTCGGGCAACGCCGCGATCACCTTGATCTCGAAGTCGAAGCCCGACAGCCACGACACCCCGACGCCGGTCAGCGTGGGATGCGGCGCCTCGCCCCAGAACGCCGCCACCACGGCCCAGGCCCGCGCGAGCGTGCGCTCGGGATCGACGAGGAACACCGTCACGTCGATCACGTCGTCGAAGCGGCAGCCGGCCTCGGCCAGGATCGCCTCGAGGTGGCGGAACGCGGCCCGCACCTGGTCCTCGAGCACCGGCTCGGGCGAGCCGTCCTCTCGGCTGCCCACCTGCCCCGACACGAACAGCAGCCCGTTGGACCGGATCGCCGGGGAATAGCGGTGGCGCTCGAACAGGGCGCGGCCCTGCGGGGGGAACACGACGTCACGGACGGCCATGGGGTCTCCGGGATGTTTGGGCACTGGGGCTAGGGCCGCGCACGGTAGGCCGCTCGGAGGCGCAGATATACATGACGGATCCGGGCACACTGTTTTCCTTTAGAGAACAATCGCGCCGCACGACAGGAGCCCTCCCGATGAACCGGATCGACGCGATGCAGGCCTTCGCACGGGTGGTGGAAACCGGCAGCTTCACCAAGGCGGCGGACTCGCTGCAGGCCAGCCGGACCCGCGTGACCCAGCTGGTGCAGCAGCTCGAGGCCCACCTAAGGGTGACGCTGCTCCATCGCACCACACGCAAGGTCAACGCCACCGCGGACGGCGCGGCCTATTACGAGCGCGTCGTGCGCATCCTGGCCGACCTGGAGGACGCGGAGGCGAGCCTGTCGGGCGCCGCGGCCACCCCGCGCGGGCGGCTGCGCGTGGACGTGCCGGCGCCCATCGCCAGCCTGGTCCTGGTGCCTGCCCTGCCCGCCTTCTTCGCGCGGTATCCCGAACTCCAGCTCGAGCTCGGCGTCAGCGACCGCTCGGTGGACCTGATCGACGAGGACGTCGACGCCGTGCTCCGCGTCGGCACGATCCGCGAGGGCTTCCTGCGCGCGCGGCACGTGGCCGACCTGGCGCTGGGGCTGTTCGCCGCCCCGGGCTACCTGCGAAGCACAGGCCAGCCCGCGCATCCCGTCGCCCTCGAGGACGGTCGCCACGCGCTGATCGGGTTCCGCGCGATGCGGGCACGCGCCCCGCTGTCACTGGCGATGCGACGCGGCGACGAAACCTGCCGCGTCATGAGCGCCGGCCCACTGGCGGTGGACGACGGACACGCCTACCTCGCGGCGGGCATCGCGGGGCTCGGCGTGGTGTGCCTGCCCCGCTACCTCGCGGTGGGCGCGCTGGCGCGCGGCGAGCTGGCGCCGCTGTTCGAGGACTGGCACCTCGACCCGCTACCGCTGTACCTCGCCTACCCGCCCGGCCGACAGGTAAGCCGGAAGCTGCGGGTGTTCATCGACTGGGTGGTCGACCTGCTCGGCGGGCGCGCGCCGGACATCATCCGCCCCGGCCTGATGCCGACCGTGCGGCCGGGCGAGCCACGCCCGCGGCTCGCCCGCCGCCGAACGTCCGATGCGAGAACGTCGAGCGCGCCGTGAAGGGCGCTCAATGCGCGAGCTTCAGCACCACCACGCCCGCCACGATCAGCGCCACGCCCACGTAGCGCAGGATCGACGAGGGGTCGCCGAACCACAGCACGCCCACCGCGAAGGTCCCGGCCGCGCCGATGCCGGTCCACACCGCGTAGGCCGTGCCCAGCGGGATCTCGCGCTGGGCCAGCCACAGCATGAAGCCGCTCGCGGCCATGAAGCCCACGGCCAGCGCGATGCCGGTCCAGCGGGTGGCGGGGGCCTGGGCCAGCTTCAGGCCAACGGGCCAGCCGATCTCCAGCAGGCCGGCGATGACGAGGTAGATCCAGCTCATGGTGGGCTCCGATCCGCGCGGGGGGAGGCGCGTCGGGCCGGGTTATAGCACCGGCCATGCGCGCGCCCCGGCGGCGCGTCCGGACGGCCGGTGCACCGGCGGGCCAATCATGGCCTATGATCGGATCAGGATTGACCAGGAGCCCGCCGCCATGAGCACCCGCGCCCCCCGCAGCCCCGACCGCCCTGCCCGCGCGCCGGCCCGCGCCACGCCCGTCCGCGCCACGCCAGCCCGCGCCGCCGCGGCCACCCGCGTGCGCGACGTGGCGGGCGAGGCGCCCGCCGCCGCGGCCATGCCGGTGGCCCTGCGGCCGTTCCGCCGGCTGCTGCGCACCGCGGCGCTCACCGACCGCGTCGAGATCGAGCGCCACGGCGTGCCCTACCAGGTCGTGCAGGACCTCATCGACCAGATCGGCGTCTCCAGCACCGACTTCCAGCGCTACGTGCGCATCCCCAAGGCCACCTTCACCAAGAAGATGAAGGACAAGGCGCTGTTCGCCGGCACCCCGGGCCAGTCGGTGGTGGGCCTGCTCGAGCTGATCAACCGCGTCGAGGACATGCTGGCCGCCGACGACGACAACCCCGCCGCCACGGGCTTCGACGTCGAGGCCTGGGTGGGCCAGTGGATCCGCCGGCCGCAGCCGGCGCTGGGCGGCCTGGCGCCGGCCGAGCTGCTCGACACACCCAGCGGCCGCGACTCGGTCATGCGGGTGCTGGGCGCGATCCAGAGCGGCGCCTACCAGTGAGGCTGGCCCGGATCGGCTCGACCGGGCCGGGCTGGGCGCCCGCGGATCTCTCCGGCGCCGGCGCGGCCGCCTCGCCCGGGCGCTGGAACCGGCCCGGCGAGCGCGTGGTGTACGCCGCGCCCACGCTGGCGATGGCCGTGCTCGAGACCGCCGCGCACATCGACGACGGCGGGCTGCCGCTCAACAAGTACGTCATCGCCATCGACGTGCCCGACGCGGTCTGGGCCGCGCGCCGCGTGCTCGCGGCTGGCGACCTGCCGGGCGGCTGGGACGCGATCCCGCACGGGCTGGTGTCGATCGCGGCGGGCTCGGCCTGGTACGCCAGCGGCGAGACGGCGCTGCTCGAGCTGCCCTCGGTGATCGTGCCCGAGGAGTCGGTGGTGCTGATCAACGCCGAGCATCCCGATGCCGCGCGGCTGCGCGCCACCGCGACCCGGCGGCTGCAGTACAACCTGCTGTTCCGCGGCGGCCGCACCGCGGCGCGCTGAGCGCGACCGCCGCGATAGCCGCACGGGCCGACCACCGCCGACCACGCGCCGCCAGCCCGTATCATGGCCGCGATGACCTCGCCTCCCGCTCCCGCCCCGGCCTCGCCCGCCGACGCCCCCGCCCTGCCCGGCCTGCCGCCCGGCGCCGTCGCGCTGAAGGCCGACAGCTTCGGCCGCATCCTGCTGATGCATGCCGTCGACGGCACGCCCTTCATCCGTCGCGACCTCGGCCACGTGGCGTTCGGTTTCCGGCTGCTGGCGCGCTGGCTGGCGCGACGCGAAGCGCATGCGCTGCGCGGCGTGCTGGGCGCCGAGGCGGTGCCGCAGCTGCTGGGCTGGGACGGCCGCCACCTCGACCGCAGCTACCTCGACGGCGCGGCGATGTACCAGCGCCCGCCACGCGGCGACCTGGCCTACTTCCGGCTCGCCCGCCGCCGGCTGCAGGCCCTGCACCGCCGCGGCCTGGCCCACAACGACCTGGCCAAGGAGGCCAACTGGCTGGTGCTGGCCGACGGCACGCCGGCGATCATCGACTTCCAGCTGGCCGTGAGAGGCGCGCCGCGCTCGCGCTGGATCCGGCTGCTGGCGCGCGAGGATCTCCGCCACCTGCTCAAGCACAAGCGCACCTACTGCCCCGGCGCGATCACGCCGACCGAGCGCCGGCTGCTCAAGCGCCGCTCCTGGGTGCGCGAGCTGTGGTTCGCCACCGGCAAGCCGGTGTACCGCTTCATCACCCGGCGCGTCCTGCGCTGGGAGGACAACGAAGGCCGCGGCCCGCAGCCCTGATCCGCCGGGCACGGCGCCCGATGGGCACGACCGCCGGACCCTCGACGCCCACGCCGCGCGTGCACGAGTGCCTCCGCGGCGTCGTGCGCCGCCGCTAGGCTGATGGCATGGCCACGCCGCGCCCCGACACCTCGCACCGCCCCACCCTCTTCGCCCGCCTCGGGATGCTGGCTGCCGCCCTGCTGCCCGGCGTCGCCGCGGCCGCCACGCCGGTGCTCGAACTCGACTGCCCCGGCGGTCGCCTCTCCGTCGAGGCCAGGCCCTGGGGCGAGACCACCGCCGGCTCGCTGCGCGTGGCCATGGCCTACCGCTGGAACGACCATCCGCTGGCCGCGATCCGCTACGAGCACCACCACGCCAACCTGCTGCCGTGGCTCCAGCGCGGCGCCGCGCGCACGCGCGAGTTCGGGCTGCGGCTGCCGCCGGCGGAGCGCAGCCGGATGCACGGCGATGATGCCGGCGACACGCTCTACCTGCCGCCCGCCGACGCGACGCCCGCGCAGTTCGCCGCACTCGCCGACTGCCTGGCCGCAGCCCAGCCGCGGCTGCGCGAGGCCTTCGCGCGCGCGGAAGTGCGCAGCCGAAGCCTGCTGGGCCTGATGTCGAACCGCGCCAGCCTGCCGGTGACCGGCATCGCGCGGCTGGTGCACGCCGAGGCGCCGCTGCTGGGCGTGTACGGCGAGGGCGCGCGGATCGTGGTGATCGAGGCAGACGGCTCGCTGCGCGTGCTGACCGACTACACCGCCAACAACCGCGCCGACGCCGTACTGCTGGGCCGCCTGGGCCCGCCCGGCCGCGGCGGGCGCCGCTCGCTGGCGGCGCCGCCGCGCTTCACGCTGGACGGCGTCGCCTACGAGACCCGCCACCTGCTCGAGGAGCGCGACTTCGCCGGTCGCCGGCTGGGCGAGGTCATCACGCTCGAGGCGCCGCGATGAGCGGCGTCGACACCCTGCGCCGCGTCCCGCTGGGCGAGGCCTGGCCGCACCTGCCCGAGACCCTGCGCCAGGACTTCATCGACCGGATGCAGCCGGCGGAGCCAGGCAGCGAGGCCGCCGAGGAGGGCCTCGAGACCCTCGACGACCTGCTGGCGTGGCCCTGCCTGTACGCCGCCGGCGATCTCGCGCTGGCGGAGGGCGACGGGGCCCGCGCCAGCGCGGGCCAGTCGCCGCCCCCGCTGCTGGTGGTGGCGGGCTCGCTGCGGATGCCCGGCCGGCCGCCGGAGTGCCTGGTCGGAGGCGACCTGCACTGCGAGCACTTCGTCGGGCTGGATGACGAGGTCCGCATCGTCGCGGGCCGCGTCCATGCCCCCCGCGGCGCCTGGCTGTACGGCCCCGACGACGAGCAGCTGCACGTCGGTCCGCCGATGGCGATCGAGGCGCCACACGTGTTCCTGTGGTTCCACCACTGGCGCGGCCTGGCGCTGCCGCCCGACGCCGTGGTGCACCTGTTCTGCGAGGAAGGCCTCGACACCCTCGAGGCCGACGGCCCGCCCGCGGGCCCGTGGCTGCTGCAGGAGGACGACCGCTTCGCGCTGAAACCCGGCCAGATGCACGGCGTCGGCCGCTGGGACGACCACAACCCGCCCTGGGACCGCGACGCCATCGGTGCCGCCCTGGCCCGGGGCGAGTCGCTGTTCATCGACGGCGTCGACCCGGCCGCGTTCGCGCCGCTGCGCCGGGCGCGCCTGCTGCGGCACGCCAAGCGCTTGCCCGAGGCCTGGGCCGCGGCGCGCGAAGCGATGGCGCTGGCGCCCGCGCTGTCGCATGCCTGGCACACCGCCGCTCAGCTGCTGTTGGACGCCGGTGCCCTCGCCCAGGCCCGGCCGCTGCTGGCCGAGGCCAGCGCGCGCTTCCCGGCGCACCTGCGCTTCCTGCAGGATCGCGCGCTCGACGACCTGGCGCTGTGCGCGCTGCGGCTGGGCGAGCCCGCCGAGGCCGCGGCGCTGGCCACCCGCTCGATCGAACGCATCGATCATGACGACGACGCCGGGCTGCGCGGCCTGCCTTTCCGCGTGCGGGGCGAGGCCCGGCTGCAGCTGGGCGACCTCGAGGGCGCGCTGGCCGACCTGCGCGAGGCCGTGCGGCTGCGCCCGTTCCACCGGCTGTCGCGCTGGCTGCTGGGCCTGGCCTTCGCGCGCGCCGGCGACGCCACCCGCGCCTACGAGGAGCATGAACGCGCCAGCCGCGACCAGCCGCGCTTCGCCCAGCCCTACGCCGGCGCCACCGGGACGGCGTGGTTCTATGCCGCGCCGACGCGGGTGGACTGGCCGGGCGCCTGAGGCCGGGCGCTACTGCAGCGCGGTGTACACCAGCGCCGCGCGCCCGCGGCCGTCGCGCACCAGCACGCTCAGGCGCTCGCCCGGGGCGGGCGCGTCGATCGCGGCGGACCAGCCGCTGCGCGCCAGGTGTGGCAGGCCCAGCACGCGGGCCACCTCGGGCATGTCGGCGTCGATCGGCGCCACCATCACGCGCGCCGCGGCGCCCTCGCCCACCCGCAGCTCGACATGGCAGGCGTCGACGGGGCCGCGCGGCGCATCGACGCTGCCGGCCCAGCCGCGCAGGTGCAGACGGCCGTCGTCGCCGATCGCGCGAACATCGAGCCAGCCGCGCAGGCCGCGCTCCAGGCCATCGAGCGCGGCCAGCTCGCGCGCCGGCACGCCATCCGCGCCGGGCGCGGCCAGCACGTAGACATCCTGCTCGTGGGCCAGCAGGCGCGGCAGCCGCGCCAGCGCCCAGCCGGGCCCGCAGGCCTCGGCCACCGCGCGGCGCACGTAGGCCTCGCTGACGAAGGTGGTGCCGTAGATCGCTGCGTCCAGCGCGGCGTTCTCGCTGCCGGCGATGTAGTGCAGGCCCGCCGCGGGCAGCGGGATCGACGCCGGCAGCAGGGCCTCGTCGTGCACGCTGAAGCACAGCGCGCCGCCGGGGGCGAGCGTGCCCGCGAGCACGCGCAGCCAGCGCTGGAACAGGCCGTCGGGCAGGTGCGAGAACAGCGAGGCCACCCAGACCATGTCGAAAGTCCGGCCCGGCGCGAACGCCTCGGGCTCCGGCGGCGAGGCCAGCCCGTGCACGCCGTAGCGCGCGGCCACGTGGGCCACGGCCTCGGGCTGGATCTCGGCGGCCCAGGTGCGCGCCGGCGGATGCCGGTGCACCAGCAGCCGCAGCAGCCGGCCATAGCCGCAGGCGAAATCGAGCAGGTCGAGGTCGCGGCGCGGCGCGCCGTGCGCGTCGGGGAACAGGCGCGCCTGCAGCTGGCGCACGCACGCGTCCTGCTGCAAGGCCACCGCGAAGTACTGGCTCACCGCGAGCCCGGCGTCGCCGTGCGCGGCCAGCGAGTGGCCGAGCATCTGGCAGGCCGGGTGCATGCCGGTGTCGACGGCGTCCGGCGCGGCGCCGAGCAGCTCGCCCAGCAGTGCGCGCAGGCCGGGCGCGGCGAGCTGGCGGGCGGCGTCATCGAGCAGCGCGGCGGGCAACACGTGGGTCATCGGAGGCTCGGGGCGGAGGCGGCGCGCGATGCTAGCAGAGGCCCGCGACGCGGCCGGCCCGACCCGAGCCAGCCCGGCCGGCCGCGCGCTCAGGCCCGGCGCGGCCCGAGCCCGAACAGCGGCCGCAGCCAGCCCACCCGCCGGATCAGCGCCTCGTGCAGCAGCAGCGCCAGCCCCAGCGTGCCGCCCACCACCAGCACCGGCTCGAGCACCGGCCCCAGCGCATGCGGCGCCAGCAGGTACAGCAGCCACAGCGTCAGGCTCTGGTGCAGGACGTAGACCGGGAACACCGCCTCGCGCGCCCAGGGCAGCCAGCGCGGCGGCCGCGCGAAGGCGTGCAGGCCCCAGCCCAGGATCGCCAGCAGCGCCAGCGCCATGTACAGCGCCCGCAGCGCGCGGAAGGCCAGCAGCGGCGCCAGCGGCACGACGGTGTCGCGCACCGCATGCATCCAGCTGAAGTAGGCCACGCCCACCACCAGCGCCGCGCCCAGCAGCCACCAGCGCGCCGCCGCCAGCCGCGGCCACGCCGCCCCGCTGCGGCCCAGCAGCACGCCGGCCAGGAACACCGCGCCGTAGTGGACGTGGTTGAACCAGTCGCCTTCCAGCGCGTGGGTGGACGGGAAGCGGTCGCCCAGCAGGTGGAAGGCCAGGAAGGCCGGCACCGCCAGCAGCAGCGTGAGGCCGAGCGGCCCGCGCGCGGCCAGCCAGTCGCCGGCCGCCCGCACCGGGCGCCAGTCCAGCAGCGGCAGCGCCAGCAGCACCAGCGCGGTGTGGGTCCACAGGTAGGGCAGGTACCACAGGTGGTTCCAGGTGACGCCGTAGGACGCGCCGGCGAAGCCGCCCTCCGGCCAGGGCTGGAAGCGCAGGTAGCGCGCCAGGAAGTCGATGAAGCCCGGCGCGATCACACCGTTGGCCACGGCCTCGACGTAGGGCTGCACCGGCACCACCACCAGCATGCCGAACGCGAGCGGCAGCAGCAGCCGCCAGCTGCGCTCGCGCAGGCGCCGCCAGCGCTCGGCGCCCGTGCTCGCCGCCGGCAGCAGCAGGCCCAGCACGATGCCGCTGAGCACGAACAGCAGCGGCATCCGCCAGCGGTTGAGCCAGCGCATCGGGTGCTCCAGCCACTCGGCGGTGTAGGCCGACTTCAGGTGGAAGTCCCAGTCGGCCACGTAGGCCATGCCCGCGTGGTAGAGGACCAGCAGCAGCAGGGCGATCACCCGCAGGGCGTCGATGGCGTGCACGCGGTCGCGGGCGGGGGGCGGGGCGTCGGGCATAGCGCGGGTCTCCGTCACGGGGACGCCCACCCTGCCCGGCCCGCCGCCCCACGCCGGGCGCGCGGGGACGAGGACCGGCCCGGCGGTGACCGGCCGCGGGCCGCCGGGACGGCCGGGGCCGCGCGCGGGGACGGATGGCGGACCCCGGGGACGGACCGTGGGCCGCGTCGCGGCCCCGTCCACTAGACTCCCGCGCATGCCTGACGCCCCCGTCCCGACCCCGGACGCCGCGCGCGCGCCGCCCGCGGCCGCCGCGAGCGCCCCGCCCGCCGCCCCGACCTGGCTCGACCACACCCACCGGCACGCCTTCGCGCTGGGGATGCTGGCCTGGGCCCTGGCCTACACGCTGATCGCCTGGTCGCAGACCGCCGGCGTGCTGCTGGACTACCAGCGCCTCGGGGTCGAGAAGGAGGCCTGGAAGGTCGCGAGCTGGGAATGGAGCAGCGCGGTGGTGGCCTGGGCCCTGGTCCCGCTGGTGGCCGCGGCCGAGCGCCGCTGGCCGCTGGCCTGGGGATCGCTGCGCCGCCACCTCGCGCTGCACGCGCTGGCCAGCGTGGCCTACTGCGCGCTGCACGTGGTCGGGATGGTCGCGATCCGCGAGGCGGTCTACGCCTGGCACGGCCAGGACTACGACTTCGGCGACTGGCCGCGCGAGCTGGGCTACGAGTACCTCAAGGACTGGCGCAGCTACGCCATCGTGCTGACGATCCAGCACTACGCCGGGCAGTGGATGCGCCGCGCCCGCGGCGAGGCGGTGCTGCTCGACGCCCCCGACGACGCCCCGGCCCCGCCGCCCGACGCCGCGCCCGCCCGGCCCGAGCGCTTCCTGGTGCGCAAGCTCGGCCGCGAGTTCCTGGTCGCCGCCGACGACATCGAGTACGCGGTGGCGGCCGGCAACTACGTCAACCTGCACGTGCGCGGCCGCGACTACCCGCTGCGCAGCACCACCGCGGCGCTGGAGGAGAAGCTCGACCCCGCGCGCTTCGTCCGCGTGCACCGCTCGGTGCTGGTGCGGCTGGACCAGGTGGCGTCGATCGAGCCGCTGGACAGCGGCGACGCCCGCCTGCACATGGCCGATGGGGCCACCCTGCCCTGCAGCCGCCGGCACCGCGCGGCGCTGCGCGAGCGTGCGGGCTGATGCTGGCCGGGAGCGGCCTCGCCCTCGCCGGCCTGTTCGTGGCGGCCTTCGGCGCGGCCACGCTGCTGCCGCTGCAGTCCGAGGCCGTGCTGGTGACCCTGCTGCTCGAGGGGACGCACGGCTGGGGCCTACTGCTGGCGGTGGCGACGCTGGGCAACGTGCTGGGCGCGATGCTCAACGCCTGGCTGGGCCGCGGGCTGGCGCGCTTCCGCGACCGGCGCTGGTTCCCGGTGTCGCCCGCGACGCTGGCCTCCGCCGAGGCGCGCTACCGCCGCTGGGGCTGGCCCAGCCTGCTGCTGAGCTGGGTGCCGGTGGTCGGCGACCCGCTCACGCTGGTGGCCGGCGTGCTGCGCGAGCCGTGGTGGCGCTTCGTGCTGGTGGTGACGCTGGCCAAGGGCGGGCGCTACGTGGTGCTGGTGGCGGCGACGCTGGGCTGGCGCGCGGGCTGAGGACGCCGGCCGGGCGCGCCCGCCGCCGGGCACCGGCGTCTCCGGCCACGCGGCGCTTGCCCGTGAAGGCGCCGCGACGGCATGCTCGGGGCGGACTTCGGAGAACCCTCCAACCCATCCATCACTCATCCATCCCGCGGGGGCGTCGTGGCAGACGGTGTCGTGTCATCGGTGACGCACAAGTTCGGGGGATCGAGCCTGCAGGACGCCGCGCGGATCGCGCACGTGGCGGGCCTGCTGCGGGGCCGCGACGAGGCGCGCCTGCAGGTCGTGGTGTCGGCCATGGGCGGCGTCACCGACGCGCTGATCCAGCTTGTGCACGTGGCCAGCCGCGACGGCGAGGCGGCGCGGCAGGCGCTGGACGTCCTGGCGGAGCGCCATCGCACGGCGGCGCGCGGACTGCTGGCCGATGCGGCCGCGGCCGGTGCCGCGCTCGGCCCGCTCGAGCGCGACTGGGACGACCTGCGCGCGCTGCTGCGCGCGGTGGGCCTGGTCGGCCATCCGGCCGGCGACCTGCTCGACTACGTGCAGGGCCTGGGCGAGGTGTGGTCGGCGCAGCTGCTGTGCGCGCGCCTGCGCGCCGACGGCCTCGAGGCCACCTGGCTCGACGCCCGCGACGTGCTGGTGGTCGGCGACTCGCCGCTGGGCGCGGTGGTCGACTGGCCCACCTCGCAGGCGCGCTTCGACGCCTGGCGCGCCGCGCATCCCGCGCCCGTCGCGGTCGTCACCGGCTTCGTCGCCCGCGACGCCGCCGGCCGCGCCACCACGCTGGGGCGCAACGGCAGCGACTACTCCGGCGCGATCTTCGCCCGCCTCGAGGGCAGCGACGAGCTCCATATCTGGACCGACGTCGACGGCGTGCTCAGCGCCGACCCGCGCCTGGTGCCCGAGGCCGTGCTGCTGCCGCGGATGAGCTACGACGAGGCCTTCGAGCTGGCCTACTTCGGCGCGAAGGTGGTGCATCCGCGCACGATGGGCCCGGTGCACGAGGCCGGCATCCCGGTGATCGTGCGCAACACCTTCCGCCCCGAGTGCGCCGGCACCCGGATCGGCCGCGAGGCCGAGCCCGGCGCCGGCCCGGTCAAGGGCCTGACCATCGCGCGCCAGATGGCGCTGGTGGAGGTCGCGGGCACCGGCATGATCGGCGTGCCCGGCACCGCCGAGCGCGTGTTCGGCGCGCTGCGCGAGGCCGCGGTGTCGGTGGTGATGATCGCCCAGGCCAGCTCCGAGCACTCGATCTGCGGCGTGGTCCGCGAGGCCGACGCCGCCCGCGCGGCCGCGGTGCTGCGCGCGGCGTTCGCGCGCGAGCTCGACGCCGGCCTGCTGGAGTCGATCGAGGTCGAGCCCGGCATCGCCGTGCTGGCCGCGGTGGGCGACGGCATGAGCGGGCATCCGGGCGTGGCGGCGCGGCTGTTCGGCGAGCTGGCCCGCGCGGAGGTGAACGTGCGCGCGATCGCCCAGGGCGGCACCGAGCGCAACATCTCGGTGGCCATCCGTGATCACGATGCGGCGCGCGCCCTGCGCGCGGTGCACGCAGGCTTCTGGCTCAGCCCGCAGACCCTCAGCCTGGGCGTGATCGGCCCAGGCAACGTCGGCGCCACCCTGCTCGACCAGCTGGCGGCCGCGGCGCCGCGCCTGCGCGCGCACGCCAACCTCGACCTGCGGGTGCGCGCGATCGCGGGCTCCACGCGCTGGCTGGCCTCCGAGCAGGGCCTCGAGCTGGCCGGCTGGCGCGCGGCCTGGGCCGCGGCCGACGCGCCCTTCGACGCAGACGCCTTCCTCGCCCACGTGCACGCCCCGCACCTGCCGCACGCGGTGATCCTCGACTGCAGCGCCAGCCCCGCGATCGCCGCGCACTACCCGGCCTGGCTGGCCGCCGGCGTGCACATCGTCACCCCGAACAAGCAGGCCGGCTCGGCGCCGCTGCCCGAGTACCGCCGCACCCGCGCCGCCGCCCGCGATGGCCGCGGCCTGTGGCGCTACGAGGCCACGGTCGGCGCCGGCCTGCCGGTGATCTCGACCCTGCGCGACCTGCTCGACACCGGCGACGAGGTGCTGGCCATCGACGGCATCCTCTCGGGCACGCTGAGCTACCTGTTCAACACCTACGACGGCACGCGGCCCTTCAGCGTGCTGCTCGACGAGGCGCGCCGGCTGGGCTTCACCGAGCCCGACCCGCGCGACGACCTCTCCGGCCTCGACGTGGCGCGCAAGCTGGTGATCCTGGCCCGCGAGTGGGGCCATGCGCTCGAGCTGGGCGACGTGGCGCTGGAGGGCCTGGTGCCCGAGGCGCTGCGCGGGATCGACCGCGAGGCCTTCCTGGCCCGCGCCGGCGAGCTCGACGCGCCGATGGCCGCGCGCCTGGCCGCGGCCCGCGGGCGCGGCGCGGTGCTGCGCTTCGTCGCGCACGTCGACGCCGACGGCGCGCGGGTGGGCCTGGTGGAGCTGCCGGGCGACCACGCCTTCGCCCACCTGCGGCCCACCGACAACGTCATCCAGTTCACCACCGCGCGCTACCGCGACAACCCGCTGATCGTGCAGGGCCCCGGCGCGGGCCCCGAGGTCACCGCCGCCGGCGTCTTCGCCGACCTCCTGCGCGTGGCGCAGGGCCTCGGGACGCGGCTGTGACGCGGCCCTCCTCCGACCAACCCGCCAGCCAGGCGGTGAGCGGCCGCCTGCACGCCCGCGCCTTCGCCCCGGCCAGCATCGGCAACGTCGGCGTGGGCTTCGACCTGCTGGGCCTGGTGATCGCCGGCGCCGGCGACACCGTCGAGGCCCGGCGCACCGACGCACCCGGCGTCGTGCGCATCGACGCCATCCACGTGCGCGACCACCACCTCGGCGCGCCCGACCTGCCCACCGACCCCGCCCGCAACACCGCCGGCCGCGCCGTGCAGGCGCTGCTGGCGCATGCGCGCCCGGGTTTCGGCGTGGCGCTCACGCTGCACAAGGGCATCCCCTACGGCTCGGGGATGGGCGGCTCGGCCGCCTCGGCGGTGGCGGCGCTGGTCGCGGCCAACGCGCTGCTCGAGCACCCGCTGCCGCAGGCCGCGCTGTATCCCTTCGCGCTCGACGGCGAGCAGGTCGCCAGCGGCGGCCGCCACGGCGACAACGTCGCGCCGATGCTGCTCGGCGGGCTGGTGCTGTCGGCCGGCGAGGACGTCCCGCGCCGCCTGCCGGTGCCGGCCGGCGTGTTCTCGGTGCTGGTGCACCCGCACTGCGTCGTCGAGACCCGCGCCGCCCGCGCGGTGCTGGCCGAGCCCTACCCGATCGCCACCGCGGTCGCCCAGCAGGCGCTGCTGGCGCGCTTCCTGGTGGGCCTGTACGCGGGCGACCTCGCGCTGGTCCGCGCCGGCCTCGCCGACGTGCTGGTCGAGCCGCGCCGCGCCGCGCTGGTGCCAGGCTTCGCCGCGGTGAAGGCCGCCGCGCTCGACGCCGGCGCGCTGGGCGCCAGCCTGTCGGGGGCCGGCCCCAGCGTGTTCGCGTGGTGCGAGGGCCGCGGCCGGGCCGAGGCCGCCGCGGTCGCGATGCGCGCGGCCTTCGCCGCCGCCGGGCTCGACAGCGAGGCCTACGTCTCGCCGCTCGACGCCCCGGCCGCCCACCTGCTGGAGGACTGAGCCATGCGCTTCGTGTCCACCCGCGGCGGCGGCGCGCCGCGCACCCTGTCCGAGGCGCTGGCGCTGGGGCTGGCCGAGGACGGCGGCCTGTTCGTGCCCGAGGCCTTCCCGGCCGCGCGCGCGTTCGATGCCGACGCCCTCGCCGATGCGCCGCCGGCCGAGGTCCTGGCCACCGTGCTGGCCCCGTTCTTCGCCGGCGACGCGCTCGCCCCCGCCCTGCCCGCGCTGTGCGCCGAGGCGCTGGCGTTCCCGATGCCGCTGGTGCCCACCCGCGATCCCGGGGTCGAGGTGCTCGAGCTCTTCCACGGCCCGACCGCCGCGTTCAAGGACGCCGGCGCGCGCTTCCTCGCCGCCAGCCTGGCCGCGGCGCGGGCCTCCGCGACCGACCCGCGCCCGCTCACGATCCTCGTCGCGACCTCCGGCGACACCGGCGGCGCGGTCGCCGCGGCCTTCCACGGCCGCCCCGGCCTGCGCGTCGTGGTGCTGTATCCCGACGGCCGGGTCAGCCCGCGCCAGGCCCACCAGCTGGGCTGCTACGGCGGCAACGTGCATGCGTTCCGCGTGGCCGGCAGCTTCGACGACTGCCAGGCGATGGTGAAGGCGGCCTTCGCCGACGCCGCCCTGCGCGCGGAGGTGCCACTGTCCTCGGCCAATTCCATCAGCCTCGGCCGCCTGCTGCCGCAGATGGCCTGGTACGCCACCGCCTCGCTCGCCCACCGGCGCCGGCACGGCGCGCCGGCGCGCTTCGTCGTGCCCACCGGCAACCTCGGCAACGCGCTGGCCGGCGTGTGGGCGCGGCGGCTCGGCCTGCCGATCGGCGACATCGTCCTGGCCACCAACGCCAACCGCGCGCTGGTGGACGTGCTCGACGGCCTGCCCGCGCCGACCGGCCCCAGCCTCGCCACCCTGGCCAACGCGATGGACGTGGCCGCGCCGAGCAACCTCGAGCGCCTGCGGCACGCGCAGCCGACGCTGGCCGGTCTGCGCGCCGAGGTCTCGGCTGCCTCGATCGGCGACGAGCGCCTGCGCGCGGTGATGCGCTCGGCCGAGGCGCGCTGGGGCCACGTCGCCTGCCCGCACACCGCGGCGGCGCTGGCGGTGATCGAGGACGCCCGCGCCGCCGGCGACGCCGGGCGCTTCATCGCGGTCGCCACCGCCCACCCGGCCAAGTTCGAGACCGTGGTCGAGCCGCTGGTGGGGCACCCGGTGGACGTGCCGCCCGCGCTGGCGGCGCTGCTGGCGCGTCCGGCCCACGCCGCCCCGCTGCCCGCCGACGCCGCCGCCCTGGCCGCCGCGCTGCGCGCGCTGCCCACCGCAGGCTGAGCCGATGGCCGACGACCTGCTGCAGCGCATCCTCACCGCGCCGGTGCACGAGGTGGCGCGCGAGACGCCCCTGGATCCCGCGCCGCGGCTGTCGGCCCGGCTCGGCGCCCGGGTCCTGCTCAAGCGCGAGGACCTGCAGCCGGTGTTCTCGTTCAAGCTGCGCGGCGCCTACACCGCGATGGCCCGGCTGGCCCCCGCCGAGCGCGCCCGCGGCGTCATCGCGGCCTCGGCCGGCAACCACGCGCAGGGCGTCGCGCTGGCCGCGCAGCGGCTGGGCTGCCGGGCGGTGATCGTGATGCCGGTGACCACCCCGCGGGTGAAGGTGGACGCCGTGCGCGACCGCGGCGCCGAGGTGGTGCTGCACGGCGACTCCTTCTCCGACGCCCAGGCCCACGCCCAGGCTCTGCAGGATCGCGAGGGCCTGGTGCCGGTGCATCCCTTCGACGACCTCGACGTGATCGCCGGCCAGGGCACGATCGCGCTGGAGCTGCTGCGCCAGCACCCCGGGCCCATCGACGCGGTGTTCGTCGCGATCGGCGGCGGCGGGATGGCCGCGGGCATCGCGCACGTGCTGAAGTCGCTGCGGCCCGCGATCCGGGTGATCGGCGTGCAGGCGGTGGACTCCGATGCCATGGCGCGTTCGCTCGAGGCCGGCGAGCGGGTCGTGCTCGACGAGGTCGGCCTGTTCTGCGACGGCACGGCGGTCAAGCAGGTCGGCGAGCACACCTTCGCGCTGTGCCGGCGGCACCTCGACGGGATCGTGCGGGTCGACACCGATGCCGTCTGCGCCGCGATCAAGGACGTGTTCGAGGACACCCGGGCGATCCTCGAGCCCGCCGGCGCGCTGGCGATCGCGGGCCTCAAGGCCTGGCAGGCCGCGCGTCCCGCCCAGGCCACCAGCGCGGCGCCGCCGACCCTGGTCGCGGTGGCCTGCGGCGCGAACATGAACTTCGACCGCCTGCGCTTCGTGTCCGAGCGCGCCGAGATGGGCGAGCGCCGCGAGGCGGTGTTCGCCGTCCGCATCCCCGAGCGCCCGGGCAGCTTCCGCGCCTTCTGCGAGGCGGTGGGCCCGCGCAACGTCACCGAGTTCAACTACCGCGTCAGCGATGCCGCCGAGGCGCACGTGTTCGTCGGCCTGCAGGTGGCCGGGCGCGAGGAGGCGCGCGCGATCGCCGCCGGCTTCGAGGCCCGCGGCTTCGCCACCCTGGACCTCAGCGACGACGAGCTGGCCAAGCTGCACCTGCGCCACCTGGTCGGCGGCCGCTCGCCGCTGGCCGCCGGCGAGCGCCTGCTGCGCTTCGAGTTCCCCGAGCGGCCGGGCGCGCTGCTGCGCTTCCTCGAGCGGCTGCCGGCGGGCTGGAACATCGCCCTCTTCCATTACCGCAACCACGGCGCCGACACCGGCCGCGCGCTGGTGGGCCTGCAGGCCCCCGGCGTGGACGCCGGCGCCTTCGCGCGCGTGCTCGACGGCCTGGGCCTGCCCTGGGTCGACGAGGGCGACAACCCCGCCTACCGGCTGTTCCTGGCGCCTGCGGCCAGCTGAGCCGGCCAGCTGAGCCGGCGGGCTCAGGGGGCGGCGAGCTGGCGGCCGAGCCAGGCGCCGAGCGCCACGAGCGCCAGGCCACCGGCGAGGGTCAGGCCCAGGTAGCCGGCCAGCGCCACGGCGCGGTCGTCGCGCCACAGCAGCAGGGTCTCGACCATCAGCGCCGAGTAGGTGGTGAAGCCGCCCAGCAGGCCCACCAGCACGAAGGCCCGCCAGGCCAGCGCGGCCTCGCCGCGGTCGGCCAGCCAGGCCGCGACCAGGCCGGCGAGGAAGGCGCCGCCGAGGTTGGCCGCCAGCGTGCCCCAGGGCAGGCCGGCGCCCTCGGCGAACCGCTGCGACAGGGTGGCGCCCAGCCACCAGCGCCCCGCCGCGCCGACGGCGCCGCCGGCCATCACCAGGCCCAGCACGGGCCAGCCTCCGGGCGGCATCAGGGCGCGCTCCAACACGCTTCGTAGTTCTTGATAATCATATGGTTGGCGGACATTGCTGAAGTCAATCCTCGCCACGCGCCTGCCGGCGCGCCGCGCGCAGCGCGTCGAGCTTGTCCTTCAGGCTGATCTCCAGCCCCCGCGGCACCGGGTGGTAGTACTCGCGCTCGCCCAGCGCGTCCGGGAAACCCGTCTGCGCCAGCGCCACCCCGCCCTCGGCGTCGTGGTCGTACTGGTACTCCGCGCCGTAGCCGAGCTCCTTCATCAGCGTGGTGGGCGCGTTGCGCAGGTGCAGCGGGACCTCGGCCGTGCCGTCGGCGGCCACGTCGGCGCGCGCGGCCTTGTAGGCCACGTAGGCGGCGTTGCTCTTGGCCGTGCTGGCCAGGTAGAGCGTGAGCTGCGCGAGCGCGAGCTCGCCCTCCGGGCTGCCCAGGCGCTCGTAGGCGCCCCAGGCCTCGGTGGCCATGCTGAGCGCGCGCGGGTCGGCCAGGCCGATGTCCTCGACCGCCATCCGCAGCAGGCGCCGGGCCAGGTAAACCGGGTCGCAGCCGCCGTCGAGCATCCGGCACAGCCAGTACAGCGCGGCATCGGGGTTGGAGCTGCGCACGGATTTGTGCAGCGCCGAGATCTGGTCGTAGAACTGCTCGCCGCCCTTGTCGAAGCGGCGGGTGCGGTCGGCCAGCACCTGCACCAGGGTGGCCTCCTCGATGACCCCGCCCTCGCCCGCCGCCAGCTCCGCCGCGATCTCCAGCAGGGTCAGCGCGCGGCGGACGTCGCCGTCGGCCGCGCCGGCGATCTGGGCCAGGCCGGCCTCGCTGGCCTGGACCCGGCCGCCGAGGCCGCGCTCGCCGTCGGCCAAGGCACGGCGCAGCGCGCCCTGGATCTCATCGGGCGAGACGGGCTCGAGCACGTGCACCCGGCAGCGCGAGAGCAGCGCGGAGTTGAGCTCGAAGCTGGGGTTCTCGGTGGTGGCGCCGACGAACAGGATCGAGCCGCGCTCGATGTGCGGCAGGAAGGCGTCCTGCTGGGCCTTGTTGAAGCGGTGCACCTCGTCGACGAACAGCACCGTGCGCCGGCCGCGCTCGAAGTTCGCGCCGGCCTCGGCCAGCACCTGGCGCACCTCGGGCAGGCCCGAGAGCACCGCCGAGACCGAGCGGAAGTCGGCGTCGGCGTAGCGCGCCAGCAGCAGCGCGAGCGTCGTCTTGCCGCAGCCGGGCGGCCCCCAGAGGATCATCGAGTGCACGCTGCCGGCCTCGATCGCGCGGCGCAGCGCGCTGCCGGGAGCCAGCAGGCGGCGCTGGCCGACCACCTCGTCGAGCGCGCGCGGGCGCATGCGCTCGGCCAGGGGCTTCAGGGCCTCGGGGGCGGCGAACAGGCCGGCGGCGCCGGCGGGCGGGAGGGCGGATTTGCGCACGCCCCGGATTCTAGCGGCTGCGCAGGCTCACTCGCCCAGCGGCGTGACCTCGGCGTGCTCGATCAGCTCGCCCACCACGTCCACGCCCTCGGGCGCGACGAAGGTGAAGTAGCCGGTGGCGAAGCCGGGGTTGCGGGTCCACGGGGTGAAGCGCACCTCGGTGCGCTGGCCGAGGCTGTCCTCGAGCTGCATCCGGGCCAGGCCGTTGGCGTCGAAACCCAGCCGGGCCAGCACGAAGCCGGCGCCGTCGGGCTCCTTGGGCACCAGCCGCAGCCACTCGCTGCCGTCGGCGAACCCGTCGTCGCTGACCGTGAACTGGCGCTCGAGCTCGCCCGGATCCACCAGCACCGCCAGCGGGCTGGACTGCTCCTCGGCGCTCTGCGCGCGCACCGTCACCTGCTCGAGGTCGGGGTCGTAGATCCACAGCTGGTCGCCGTCGGCGAGGATGAGCTGCGGGAAGGGCTGCTCGTACTCCCAGCGGAACTGGCGCGGGGCGCGCAGCGCCACGCGGCCGGAGCTCTCCTCGGTGATGCTGCCGTCGGGGCCGAGCACGCGCTGCTCGAAGCGGCCCTCCAGGCCCTGCAGGCCCCGGGTGAAGGCCTCGAGCCGCTCGCGGGCGGCGGCGTCGGCGGTCGGGCTGGCGGCGAGGCCGGCCAGCGCGACGAGGCCGGCGGCGGCGGTCAGGACGAGGGAGCGGGTCGGCTGGCGCATGGGGAGGTCCGGGGGAAGCGGTCCGCGGGGCGGACGGGGCGGCGGATTGTCGGGGGCGGAGGCTGAACGCCGGGTCGCATGCGCGGGCCGGCGCGGCCGCGCGGCGCGGCGGGCCTCAGTCGCGCGGCGGCGGGTTCACCAGCACGCTGCGGTCGCCGTTGTGCTCCGGGGGGCTGACGATGCCGGCGGCCTCCATGGCCTCGATCAGGCGCGCGGCGCGGTTGTAGCCGATCTTCAGGCGGCGCTGCACGTTCGAGATCGAGGCCCGGCGGCTCTCGGTGACCACCTTGACCGCCTCGTCGTACAGCGGGTCGGACTCGTCGCCCTGCCCGCCCGACTCCGGCAGCCCGGTGGGGCCGACGATGACGCCGTCGCCCATGGTCTGCACTTCCTCGAGCACGCCGGGGATGTAGTCGGCCGCGCCGCCGTGCGCCTTGAGGTACTCGACCACGCGGTGCACCTCCTCGTCGCTGACGAAGGCGCCGTGCACGCGCTCGGGCATGGCGGTGCCGGGCGGCAGGTAGAGCATGTCGCCGTGGCCGAGCAGGGTCTCGGCGCCCGACTGGTCGAGGATGGTGCGCGAGTCGATCTTGCTCGACACCTGGAACGCGATGCGGGTGGGGATGTTGGCCTTGATCAGGCCGGTGATGACGTCCACCGACGGGCGCTGGGTGGCGAGGATGAGGTGGATGCCGGCGGCGCGGGCCTTCTGGGCCAGGCGGGCGATGAGCTCTTCGACCTTCTTGCCGACGATCATCATCATGTCGGCGAATTCGTCGATGAACACGACGATGTAGGGCAGCGACTCCAGCGGCTTGGGCATCTCGCCCAGCTCGGGGTTGGGCCGGAACAGCGGGTCCATCAGCGGCTGGCCGGCGTCGGCGGCGTCCTTGACCTTGCGGTTGAAGCCCGCGAGGTTGCGCACGCCCACCGCGCTCATCAGCTTGTAGCGCCGCTCCATCTCGGCCACGCACCAGCGCAGGCCGTTGGCGGCCTCCTTCATGTCGGTGACCACCGGCGCCAGCAGGTGCGGGATGCCCTCGTAGACCGAGAGCTCGAGCATCTTCGGGTCGATCATCAGCATCCGCACGTCCTTGGCGGAGGCCTTGTAGAGCAGGCTCAGCACCATGGCGTTGACGCCGACGGACTTGCCCGAGCCGGTGGTGCCGGCCACCAGCAGGTGCGGCATGCGGGCCAGGTCGGCCACGGTGGGCCGGCCGGCGATGTCCTTGCCCAGCGCCAGCGTCAGCGGGCTGGTGGCCTTGTCGTATTCCTTCGAGCGCAGCAGCTCGCTGAGGAAGATCATCTCGCGGTTGGAGTTGGGGATCTCCAGGCCGATCACGGTCTTGCCCGGGATCACGTCGACCACGCGCACCGACTTCACGCTCAGGCCGCGGGCGAGGTCCTTGTCGAGCGAGCTGACCTGGCTGCCCTTCACGCCGGGCGCCGGCTCCATCTCGAAGCGGGTGATCACGGGGCCGGGATAGGCGCCGACCACCTGGGCCTCGATGCGGAAGTCCTTGAGCTTGAACTCGATCTGGCGCGAGAGCGTCTCGAGGGTCTCCTCGCTGTAGCCCTTGGGCTGGGGCTTGGGGTCGTCGAGCAGGCTCAGCGGCGGGATGCCGCCCACCGGGTCGGCGTTGAACAGCGGGATCTGCTGCTCGCGGCGGGCGCGCTCGCTCTTCTCCACCACCGGCGCCGGCGGGGGTTCGATGTGCACCGGCTCGCGCCGCACGCGCTTGGCCGTCTCGACCTTGCGGACCTCGGCGCGCTGCTCGCGCTGGGTGCGCGCGGCGTTCCAGTCCTGGGCCTGGCGGGCGCTGCGGCCGAACAGGCCCACCAGCGCCATGACGCCCTGCCCGATCCGGTCCATCACCGCGAACCAGCTCAGGCCGGTGGCGATGGTGACCGAGGCCAGGAACACCGCGACCAGGAACAGGTTGGCGCCCATCGCGCCGAACGCGCGGCCGAGCGAGTGCCCGGCGAGTTCGCCGAGGATGCCGCCGGGCGAGGCCGGCAGCGCGTTGATGGCGGGGATCTGCAGGTGGGCCAGGCCCGCGGCCGAGACCAGGAAGCCGACCATCCCGACCAGGCGCAGGGCCGGGCCGAGGTCGGCGTCGCGGCCGCCGTCGGGGTCGAGGCCGTAGAGCGCGGTCCAGGCCACGCCGCCGAGCACGAAGGGCAGCGTGTACGCCACCACGCCCACGACGTAGAGCAGCACGTCGGCGAGCCAGGCCCCCGCGGTGCCGCCGATGTTGTTGAGTTCGCCGGTGACGCTGCCGTCGCGCGACCAGCCGGGGTCGGCCGGGTCGAAGCTCACGAGGCTGGCGAGCAGGTACAGCAGCACCGGGGCGATCGCCACCAGGGCCAGCTCGCGCCACAGGCGCTGCCGGCCGTCGCCGCCCTCGGGGGTCTTGCCGCGTTCCGTCGTCGCTCGCGCCACCGTCAGTCCTGACCTCAGGAAGTTCGTCTTAGTCCTTGAATATACACAAGGATCGAGGATCCAGGCAGCGCTGTGGCCCCGGGGCCCGGCCGCGCGGGCGGCCGGACCCGGGAGGCGCCGGGACTCAGCCCAGCATGCCCTTCAGCGCCGGGTGGACGAGCGCGCCGCCCTCGACGTTGATGCCGCGCACCAGCGCGGCGTTGTCGCGCCACTGGCCGGAGGCCAGCTTCTGCACCCACGGCAGGATCGCGGCGCAGATGGCCTGCGAGGAGGTCTGCGGCACGGCGCCGGGCATGTTGGTCACGGCGAAGTGGATGATGCCCTCCTCGACGTAGGTGGGCTCCTTCCAGGTGGTCGGGCGGGTGGTCTCGAAGCAGCCGCCCTGGTCGACCGAGATGTCGACCAGCACCGAGCCCGGCTGCATGCCCTTGATCATCTCGCGGGTGACGACGTGCGGGGCCTTGGCGCCGGTGACCAGCACCGCGCCGATCACCAGGTCGGCGTCGGCCAGCTCGCGGGCCACGACGGCCTCGTAGGGGTACAGCGCGGTGACGTTGGGGCCGAGGGCCATCATCTGGGCCATGCGGTCCTGGCGCTTCTCGAACACCACCACGTTGGCGCCGCTGGAGGCGGCCAGCGCCGCGGAGTTGCCGCCGGCCGCGCCGGCGCCCAGCACCACCACCTTGCCGCGCTCGGTCGAGGGCAGGCCGCCGAGCAGCTTGCCCTTGCCGCCCATGGGCTGGTGCAGGTAGTGCGCGCCGACCTGCACGGCGATGCGGCCGGCGACGATCGACATGGGGGTCAGCAGCGGCAGGTCGCCGTTCTCGAGCTCGACGGTCTCGAACGCCACGCCGGTCAGGCCGATCTTCAGCAGCTGCTCGGTGAGGGTGGGCTCGGCGGCCAGGTGCAGGTAGCAGAACAGCAGGTGGTCGGCGCGCAGGTGCTGCAGGTCGCCGGCGATCGGCTCCTTCACCTTCACGATCAGCTGGCCACGGGCGTAGAGGTCGGCCGCGTCGGCGGCGATCTTCACGCCCACGGCCACGTATTCGGCGTCGCTGAAGCCGCTCTTGATGCCCGCGTCCTTCTCCACCCACACCTCGTGGCCGCGACGCACGAGGTCGCCGCAGGCGGCGGGGACGAGGGCGACGCGGCCCTCGAGGGTCTTGGTTTCGCGGGGGATGCCGATGCGCATGGGGGTGTCCTGTGGGTCGTGGTGGTCGACGCCATGGGGCTCCGCAGGGGCGGGACCGCTGGCGTTCTCTGGATGCGATGGGGGTGGAACGCTGCGGGCGTCGCCTTGATTCGCCCCGGCACGGTCGCCATGCTTCGACTCCCGCGCCTCGGCGCACCACCGGGCGGCCAGCCCTCCGCCGGCCCCCCGCACAACGCGCGAATCATACATGAGCACCCCCAAGCACTGCCCCCTGCTGATCCTCGGTTCCGGTCCCGCCGGCTGGACCGCCGCCGTCTACGCGGCCCGCGCCAACCTCAAGCCCGTCGTCGTCACCGGCCTGCAGCAGGGCGGCCAGCTCATGACCACCACCGAGGTCGACAACTGGCCGGGCGACGCCCACGGCCTGATGGGCCCGGACCTGATGGCGCGCATGCAGGCGCACGCCGAGCGCTTCGACACCGAGGTGGTGTTCGACCACGTGCACACCGCCGACCTCTCCAAGCGCCCGTTCACGCTGACCGGCGACGCCCACACCTACACCTGCGACGCGCTGATCATCGCCACCGGCGCCAGCGCCAAGTACCTCGGCCTGCCCTCCGAGGAGGCCTTCAAGGGCCGCGGCGTGTCGGCCTGCGCGACCTGCGACGGCTTCTTCTACCGCGACCAGGACGTGGCGGTGATCGGCGGCGGCAACACCGCGGTCGAGGAGGCGCTGTACCTCTCCAACATCGCCCGCAAGGTCTACCTCGTGCACCGCCGCGACAAGCTGCGCTCCGAGAAGATCCTGCAGGACAAGGTCTTCGCCAAGGCCGCGGCCGGCAAGATCGAGCTGGTCTGGAACCACGCGGTCGAGGAGGTGCTGGGCGACGACAGCGGCGTCACCGGCATGCGCCTGGCCTCGACCATCGACGGCGCCACCCGCGAGATCGCGGTGCATGGCTTCTTCGTGGCCATCGGCCACAGCCCGAACACCCAGCTGTTCGAGGGCCAGCTCGAGATGAAGAACGGCTACCTGAAGATCCGCTCGGGCCTCGACGGCGGCGCCACCGCCACCTCGATCCCCGGCGTGTTCGCGGCCGGCGACGTCGCCGACCAGGTCTACCGCCAGGCGATCACCTCGGCCGGCTTCGGCTGCATGGCCGCGCTGGACGCCGAGAAGTTCCTCGACGACGGCCACTGAGGCCGCGCGCGTGCTGAGGCTGCACGCGCGGATCGACGAGATTCCGGCCGCCGCCTGGGACGCGCTGCACGTCCCGGCGGCCGGCCCCGACGCGGCCTCGCCCTTCCTGCGCCACGCCTTCCTCGACGGGCTCGAGGCCACAGGCTGCCTGCGCCCCGACTGGGGCTGGGTGCCGCGCCACGCCAGCCTCTGGGACGGCGACACCCTGGTCGCGGCCGCGCCGGCCTACCTCAAGGGCAACTCGCACGGCGAGTTCGTGTTCGACCACGCCTGGGCCGCGGCGCATGCGCGCTACGGCCTGCCCTACTACCCCAAGTGGCTGGTCGGCGTGCCCTACTCCCCGGTCACCGGGCCGCGCGTGCTGGCCCGCGACGACGACGCGCGGCGCGCGCTGGTCGCGGCGATGGCCGCCCAGGCCGAGGCCGACGGGCTGTCCTCGCTGCACCTGAACTTCCTGCCCGCCGCCGAGGCCGCGGCCGTCGACGCCGCGGGCGGCCGCTGGCTGGCGCGCCACGACGTGCAGTACCACTGGCGGGCCGATCCGGCCTGGGGCTCGCTCGAGGACATGCTCGCGGCGATGTGGCCGAAGAAGCGCAAGAACATCCGCCAGGAGCGCGAACGCGTGGCCCGAGAAGGCTGGCGCTTCCGCGTGGTGCACGGCGACGAGGCCGGCGAGGCCGAGCTGGCGGCCATGCACCGCTTCTACCTGTCCACCTTCCTCGACAAGGGCAACCACCCGGCCCTGTCGCTCGACTTCCTCCGCCACCTGGCCCGCGCCATGCCGCGCGCGCTGGTGCTGGTGCTGGGCGAGCGCGCGGGGCGGATCGCGGCCGGCGCGCTGTGCCTGCGCGGCGGCGACACGCTCTACGGCCGCTACTGGGGCTGCGACGAGGACAGCCCCGGCCTGCACTTCGAGGCCTGCTACTACCAGGGCATCGCCTACTGCCTGCGCGAAGGCCTGGCGCGCTTCGAGCCCGGCGCCCAGGGCGAGCACAAGATCGCGCGCGGCTTCCTGCCCGTGCTCACCCACAGCCGGCACCGGGTGTTCGCCCCCGGCTTCGACGACGCGCTGGCGCGCTGGTGCGACGAGGAGCGCCGCGACACCCTGCGCTACCGCGACGCGGTCGCCGCGCATTCCCCGTTCCGGCCGGCCGGCGAGGCGGCCGGGGCGGGCGGCGAGGGAGCGGGCTGACGTGGTGCCCTGGCTGTCGGGCGACCCGCACGCGCCCTTCCCCGACCCGGCGCTGTGCCAGCGCCACGACGGCCTCGTCGCGGCCGGCGGCGACCTGTCCTCGCCGCGCCTGCTGGCCGCCTACCGGCAGGGCCTGTTCCCGTGGTTCTCCGAGGGCGACCCGCTGCTGTGGTGGTCGCCGGAGCCGCGCTGCCTGTTCCGCACCGACGGCGTCCGCCTGCCCTCGAAGTTCCGCCGCGCGCTGGCGCGCAGCGACTGGAGCGTGCACGCCGACACCGCCTTCGCCGACGTCATCGACGCCTGCGCCCGCCAGCCCCGCCCGGGCCAGCACGGCACCTGGATCACGGCCGCGATGCGCGAGGCCTACGCCCGGCTGCACGCCGAGGGCCACGCGCACTCGATCGAGGTCCGCGACGGCGCGGGCCGGCTCGTCGGGGGCCTGTACGGGGTGGCGGTGGGCCGGATGGTGTTCGGCGAGAGCATGGTCAGCCTCGCAGCCGGCGGCTCGAAGGTGGCCCTCGCCGCGCTCGCCCACCGGATGCGCGGCTGGGGCTGGCCGCTGCTCGACGCCCAGCTCGAGAACCCGCACCTGCGCTTCCTCGGCGCCGAGCTGTGGCCGCGGCGGCGCTTCCTCGCCGCGCTGCCGGCGCTGGTGGACGCCGTCGACGCCCCGCCGCCCGGCCCCTGGACCGCCGCCTTCGGCGTCCTCCCGGCCGCCGCGCTGGCCGCCGCGCCGGGCACCCCGGCCCCGGGCGCTTAACGGGATTTTTGCTTGCGGGGCAAGGGTCTGGCATGATGCCGGTCTTCCAAGCGCCGCTTCCTGTGGCGCCCCGTGAGCGTATGTCCAAAGACGATTCCATTGAGCTCGAGGGTTCCGTCCTCGAGACCCTGCCCAACACGATGTTCCGCGTGAAGCTCGAGAACGGCCATGTCATCACGGCCCACATCTCCGGCCGCATGCGCAAGAACTACATCCGCATCCTCACGGGCGACAAGGTCAAGGTCGAGATGACTCCCTATGACCTGTCCAAGGGCCGCATCACCTACCGCATGAAGTAAGCCGGCCGACGCCCCGCGTCGCCGCGCCCCGCTTCCTCGCCTGCCGCGAACGCCGCGCCCCTCCGGGCGCGGCGTTCGCGTGCGCGCGGGCCGGGCTCAGAGCGCCCGGTGCACGGCCTCGCCGAAGAACGGCGTGTGGTGGGCGCAGTCGTTCAGGCGCACCACCTCCAGCGTCGCCGGGCTGGCGCCCTCGAGCAGGTTCAGCGTGGTCGGCGCCTGGCGGAAGCTCCACAGCCGCGCGAGCGGCAGGCCGAGGATGCGCGCCACCAGCACGCGGTTGACCGCGTCGTGCGCGACCACCAGCAGGGTGTCGTCGTCGCCGAGCCCGTGCATCGCGCGCTCCAGCCCGCGCCAGGCGCGCTCGAGCACTTCGCCGAGGCACTCGCCGCCCGGCATCTGCACGCCGTCCGGGGTCTCGCGCCAGGCCTTCAGGCGCTGCGGGTCGCGCTCGCGGATCTCGCTCGCGAGCAGGCCCTCCCAGTCGCCGTGGGCGATCTCCTGCAGGTCCTCGTCCAGCGCCAGCATCGGCGCGCGGGCATCGCCAAGCGCGAGCTCGGCGGTGCGCCGGGCCCGCACCAGCGGCGAGGCCACCGCGCGGGTGATCGGCACGTCCGCCAGGCGCGCGCCCAGCGCGCGGGCCTGGCCCTCGCCCACCGGCGACAGCGCGATGTCGCGCTGGCCCTGGTAGCGGCCTTCGGCATTCCACGGCGTCTCGCCGTGCCTCGCGAGCAGCACGCGCATCAGAGGGCCTCCATGCTCAGGATGCCGGGGATCGCGCGCAGCGCGACCAGCTGCGCCGCCGGCACCTCGCGGTCGACGGTGATCGCCGCGACCGCGTGGCCGTCGCCGGTGGAGCCCAGCGCGAAGTTCACGATGTTCACCCCGGCCGCGCCGAGGTGGCTGCCGAGCAGGCCGATCACGCCCGGGCGGTCCTCGTTGCGCATCAGCAGCAGGTGGGCCAGCGGGTCGAAATCGAGCTCGACGCCGTCCAGGCGCACCACGCGCGGGCCGCGGTGCAGGGTGGCCTCGATCTCGCGCGGACCGCCCTCGCCTTCCACCCGCACGCGCAGCAGGCGGTCGAAGCCGTCGCCGTCGCCGCCGAGGGTCTCGGCCACCACGAGGCCGCGCGCGGCGGCCTCGGCCAGCGCGTTCACCGGCGTGACCCGGCCCGAGGAGGTGCCCAGCAGCGCCGCCACCAGCAGTCGGCTCAGCGGGCGCGGGTCGAGCGCCTCGGTGCGGCCGGCGTAGGTGAGGTGCAGCGCGGTCGGCGCCGGCACCAGGCGCACCGCGAGGCGGCCGAGCGCCGACATCAGCGGCATCCACGGCCCCACCTCGCGCGCGGCCTCGGCCGACAGCGGCGGCAGGTTGACGCAGCCGGCCACCGCGCCGGTGGCCACGAAGTCGATGATCTGGCGGGCGAGGATGGTGCTCACCGCCTGCTGGGCCTCGGACGTGGAGGCGCCGAGGTGCGGGGTCAGCACCAGCTTGGGATGCGCGCGCAGCGGCGAGTCGGCCTGCAGCGGCTCCGTGGCGAAGGTGTCGAGCGCGGCGCCGGCCAGGTGGCCCTCGTCGAGCAACCGCAGCAGCGCGTCCTCGTCCACCAGCCCGCCGCGGGCGGCGTTGATCAGGCGCGCGCCGGGCTTCATCCGGCGCATCCGCGCCTCGTCGAGGAGGTGGGTCGTCTCCTTGGTGCGCGGGATGTGCAGCGTGATGACGTCGGCCCAGGCCAGCAGGTCGTCGAGCGGCATCAGCGGCACCGCGCCCTTGGCGGCGACGCCCGCCGGCAGGAAGGGGTCGAACGCGGCGACCTCCATCCCGATGCCGGCGGCCTTGCGCGCGACCGTGCCGCCGATGCGGCCGAGGCCGATCACGCCCAGGCGCTTGCCCTCGAGCTCGAAGCCGGTGAGGCCGTTCTTGGGCCACTCGCCGGCCTTCATGCCCGCGTCCGCGCGGGCCACGTGCCGCGCCAGCGCGAACAGCAGCGCCACGGCCTGCTCTGCCGCGGCCAGGGTGTTGCCGTCGGGGGCGTTCATCACCGCGATGCCGCGGGCGGTGGCGGCCTCGACGTCGATCGTGTCGACGCCGGCGCCGGCGCGGCCGATCACGCGCAGGCCCTTGGCGGCGGCGATGGCCTCGGCGGTGACCTTGGTGGCCGAGCGCACCAGCAGGGCGTCGACGCCGTCGAGCCGGCGGGCGAGCTCGGCGGGGTCCTTGATGGGGTCGCTGGTCTCGATGGTCCAGCCGGCCGCCTTGAACAGGCTCAGGCCGTCTTCGTGGATGCCGTCACAGGCAAGTACGCGCATGGTGGTGCTCTCCGTGGGATGCATGGCCGGCCGCGGACGCGGCCAGGGGGCGACGGAGGTGCGAGGGATCCCATGCGTTCCGGCCAGGCCCCGAGGGGGCGCCGGGTGGCGGACGCGGCCGTGCTGCGGGCCGGGGCCGCCGCGTCCTGCGGGACGCGACCTTGGAGCGGCGCGAGGGCCGATCCGCGGGTCAGGAGACGGGGCTGAAACAGCATGGGAGTCCTGAACCTCTCGCCGCCGAGGCTAGCACCCCGGCGGCGAGCGATGGAACCCCCCGGCCCGCGGCCGCGGCCTCAGAGCGCGAGGAAGGGCTTGAACCCGCCCCAGAACATGCGCTTGCCGTCGAAGGGCACGTTGCGCGGGTCGTGCATGAACTGCATGCGCGGGTCGGCGAACACCTTGGCCATGGTCCGGTCTCGGGCGCGCTTGTTGGGATAGATCGCCCACGACAGCACGACGACCTCGCCCGGGGCGAGCTTCACCGAGCGCGGGAAGCTGGTGCGCTTGCCGGGCTCGACGTCGTCGGCGATGCACTCGACGTAGGCCGTCGCTCCGTGTTCCTTCCAGACCTTGCCGGCGAGCCGGGCCAGCTTGCGGTACTCGCCGAGCTTGCCTTCCGGCACCGGCAGCACGAACGCATCCACGTAGGACATCGGGGCCTCCTGGACGGGCGGCGCGGGACGGCCGCCCCGCGGGCGACCCTACACCCGGGCGACGGCGTCGCGGGCGGCGTCCGTCGGCGCGCGCCTCGTCGGCGCGGGCCGCGCCGGCCCTCCCCGCGACGACGCGGCCCCCGGACGCGCCGAGGGCGGCCCGAAGGCCGCCCCCGTCGCCACGCCGCCCGGATGTCCGGGCCTCAGTCCACGGTCGCCGGGAGCAGCTTCTCGGGCTCCGGGGTGGCCTCGACCACCAGCTCGCCGTCGCGCACGTCGACGGTGACCCGGCCGCCGTTGACCAGCGCGCCGAACAGCAGCTCGTCGGCCAGCGGGCGCTTGACCTTGTCCTGCAGCACGCGCGCCATCGGGCGGGCGCCCATCTGCGGGTCGAAGCCGTGCTCCGCCAGCCAGTCGCGGGCCGTCGGGGTGGCGCTGAGCACCACGTGCTTCTCGTGCAGCTGGGCCTCGAGCTCGATCACGAACTTGTCCACCACCCGCAGGATGTGGTCCATGCCCAGCGGCTTGAACTGCACCACCGCGTCGAGGCGGTTGCGGAACTCCGGGGTGAACTGGCGGCGGATGACCTCCATCGCGTCGCTGGCGTGGTCCTGCTTGGTGAAGCCGATCGAGCGCCGCGCGGCGTGCGAGGCGCCGGCGTTGGTGGTCATCACGATGATGACGTTGCGGAAGTTCGCCTCGCGGCCGTTGGTGTCGGTGAGCGTGCCGCGGTCCATGACCTGCAGCAGGATGTTGAAGATGTCCGGGTGGGCCTTCTCGATCTCGTCGAGCAGCAGCAGGCAGTGCGGGGTCTTGGTGATCTTCTCGGTCAGCAGGCCGCCCTGGTCGAA
The DNA here is from genome assembly GCA_051859045.1 of Lysobacteraceae bacterium. Classification (GTDB taxonomy): domain Bacteria; phylum Pseudomonadota; class Gammaproteobacteria; order Xanthomonadales; family Xanthomonadaceae; genus JBHYGK01. The sequence goes on from JBHYGK010000023.1 coordinate 140,177, forward strand.
GCCGACGTAGCCCGGGGGCGCGCCGATCAGGCGGCTCACCGAGTGCGCCTCCATGTACTCCGACATGTCGAAGCGCACGAACTCGATGCCCAGCTGCATCGCCAGCTGCTTGGTCACCTCGGTCTTGCCCACGCCGGTGGGACCGGCGAAGAGGAAGCTGCCGATCGGCTTGTCGGGGTGGCCGAGGCCCGAGCGCGCCATCTTGATCGCCGAGCTCAGCGTCTCGATGGCCTCGTCCTGGCCGAAGATCACCATCTTGAGGTTGCGCTCGAGGTTGCGCAGCACGTCCTTGTCGTTGTTGGACACCTGCTTGGCCGGGATGCGCGCCATCTTGGAGACGATGTACTCGATCTCCTCGACGTCGACCACGCGCTTGCGGGTGGCCTCGGGCAGCAGGCGCTGGCGGGCGCCGGCCTCGTCGATGACGTCGATGGCCTTGTCGGGCAGCAGGCGGTCGCCGATGTGCTTGACCGACAGGTCGACCGCGGCCTGCAGCGCGTCGGAGGCGTACTCGACGCCGTGGTGCTCCTCGAAGCGGCTCTTGAGCCCGTTGAGGATGGCCACCGCGTCGGCCACCGAGGGCTCGGCGACGTCGATCTTCTGGAAGCGCCGGGCCAGCGCGCGGTCCTTCTCGAAGATGCCGCGGTACTCCTGGAACGTGGTCGAGCCGATGCAGCGCAGCTCGCCGGAGGCCAGCACGGGCTTGATCAGGTTCGACGCGTCCATCGTGCCGCCCGAGGCCGAGCCGGCGCCGATGATGGTGTGGATCTCGTCGATGAACAGCACCGCGCCCGGCTCCTTCTTGAGCTGGTTGATCACGGCCTTCAGGCGCTTCTCGAAGTCGCCGCGGTACTTGGTGCCGGCCACCAGCGCGCCGAGGTCGAGCGACCAGATCGTGGCGTCGAGCAGCACGTCGGGCACCTCGCCGTCGACGATGCGCTTGGCCAGGCCCTCGGCGAGCGCGGTCTTGCCCACGCCGGCGTCTCCGACGTAGAGCGGGTTGTTCTTGCGCCGGCGGCAGAGCACCTGGATGGTGCGCTCGATCTCGTCGGCGCGGCCGATCAGCGGGTCGATCTTGCCCTGGCGGGCGAGCTCGTTGAGGTTGTTGGCGAACTCCTGCAGCGGGTTGCCCTTGGCCTCCTCGCCGCCCTCGCCCTCGCCCTTCGGGGCATCGGCGTCCGGGCGCGCCGGCTCGTCCTGGCCCTTGGCGACGCCGTGGCTGAGGTAGTTGACGACGTCGAGGCGGGTGACCTCCTGCTGGTGCAGGAAGTACACCGCATGGCTGTCCTTCTCGCCGAAGATCGCCACCAGCACGTTGGCGCCGGTGACCTCCTTCTTGCCGCTGGACTGCACGTGGTAGACCGCGCGCTGCAGCACGCGCTGGAAGCCCAGCGTGGGCTGGGTGTCGCGGGCGTCGTCGCCCGGCAGCACCGGCACCGTGTCGGTGATGACCTGCTCGAGGTCGGCGGTGAGGCGCTGGAGGTCGGCGCCGGTGGCGCGCAGCACGCCCGCGGCGGAGGGGTTGTCGAGCAGGGCCAGCAGCAGGTGCTCGACCGTCATGAATTCATGGCGGGCTTCGCGGGCCTGCTTGTAGCACTGGCCGATGGTGTACTCGAGGTCCTTGCTGAACATGTGTGGCCTCCGGGGGGATGGCGCCGATGTGGGGGCTGCTCAGGCCTTTTCCATGGTGCACAGGAGCGGGTGCTGGTGCTGGCGGGAGTAATCGTTGACCTGGCCGACCTTGGTCTCGGCCACTTCGCGGGTATACACCCCGCAGACGCCTTTGCCACGTGTATGCACGTGCAGCATGACCTGGGTGGCGCGCTCGCGGTCCATCGAGAAGAAGCGCGAGAGCACCTCGATCACGAAGTCCATCGGGGTGTAGTCGTCGTTGAGCAGGACGACCCGGAACAGGGGCGGGCGTTCGACCTCCGGGGGGGCGGTCGCGACGGACAGGCCGCGGTCCTGGGCGTGGTCGGGGCGGGAAGGCTGGTTCATGCGTAGAGTATAGGTCCGGGGCCTGAGGGCCGCGTGCAGGCCGCCGGGTTGGACGGGGCGCGCCGCGATTGCGGACAATGCGGCCCATGACCCGGCTTCCCAAGCCCCCGCCCGCATGCTGACCCACGAGCTCGACGCCCGCGGGTTCTGGCAGCCCGACGTCACTGTCGCCACCGTCGTGGAGGCGGACGGCCGCCTGCTTGTGGTCGAGGAGTCGATCCGCGGCGAGGTGGTGCTCAACCAGCCCGCCGGCCACCTCGACCCGGGCGAGAGCCTGCTCGAGGCCGCCGTGCGCGAGACCCTCGAGGAGACCGCCTGGGAGGTCGAGCTGCTGCACAGCCTCGGCACCTGCCAGTGGCAGGCCCCGGACGGCCGCCACTACCTGCGCTTCGCCTTCGCGGCCCGGCCGCTGCGCCACCACCCCGACCGCGCGCTGGACACCGGCATCCTGCGCGCGCTGTGGATGACCCCACCCGAGCTGGCCGCGGCCGCCCCGCGCCACCGCAGCCCGCTGGTGGCGCGCACCGTCGCCGACTACCTGGCCGGGGTCCGGATCGGGCTCGAGCACCTGCGGACCCACCCGTGAGCGCCGGCGCCGGCCGGGTGATGCTCGGGGTCTCGGGCGGGGTCGACTCCTCGGTGGCCGCCCTGCTGCTGCAGCGCGCCGGGCACGCGGTCGACGGCCTGTTCATGACCAACTGGGAGGAGGCCGCCGGCGGCGAATGCCGCGCCGAGGCCGACCGCCGCGACGCCGTGGCCGTCTGCGGGCGGCTCGGGATCCCCTTCCACGCCCGCAATTTCGCCGCCGACTACTGGCGCGACGTGTTCACGCACTTCATCGAGGAATACCGGGTGGGGCGCACCCCCAACCCCGACGTGCTGTGCAACCGCGAGATCAAGTTCAAGGCCTTCCTGCGCGAGGCGCTGGCGCTGGGCGCGGAGCGCATCGCCACCGGCCACTACGCCCGGGTGGACCGCGCCGGCGGGCGCTGGCGGCTGCTGCGCGGCCTCGACGCGGGCAAGGACCAGAGCTATTTCCTGCACCAGCTCGGCCAGGACGCGCTCGCGGTGACCCTGTTCCCGGTCGGCCACCTGCCCAAGCCCGAGGTCCGGGCGCTGGCCGCCGAGGCGGGCCTGGCCACCGCGCGCAAGAAGGATTCCACCGGGATCTGCTTCATCGGCGAGCGCGACCTCAGGACCTTCCTCGGCCAGTGGCTGCCGGCGACGCCCGGCGACATCCTCTCGCCGCGCGGCGAGCGGCTGGGCCGGCACCCGGGCGTGTTCCACTTCACCCTGGGCCAGCGCGAGGGCCTCGGGCTCGGCGGCCGCAAGGGCGGCAGCGGCGCCCCGTGGTTCGTCGTCGCCAAGGACGTCGCCGGCAACCGCCTCTACGTTGACCAGGGCGCCGACAGCCCCCATCTGGCCAGCACGCGGCTCGAGGCGTCGCAGGCCCACTGGGTCGACGGCGCCCCGCCCGCCACCCGCTTCACCTGCACCGCGAAGGTGCGCTACCGCCAGGCCGACCAGGCCTGCGCGGTCGAGGTCGGCGACGACGGCCGCGTGGCCGTGCGCTTCGACGCCCCGCAGCGCGCCGTCGCCCCCGGCCAGTCGGTGGTGTTCTACACCGGCGAGGCCTGCCTCGGCGGCGCCGTCATCGACGCCACCGATGCCCCCCTGGACTTCCTGAAGGCCCACACCGCATGAATTCGATGGACGAACGCGCCCTCGCCCTCGCCGGCCTGCTGCAGGCCCTGCGCCAGGTGCGCCGGGTCGCCGAGACCGGCAGCACCGAGGGCGCCCCGCTGGCCGCCTGCATCGACAGCCTGTTCCGGGTCGACGCCGAGGACGCCGAGGGCGTCTACGGCGGCGCGGCCTCGGTGCGCGACGGCGCGCGCCTGCTGGTGCAGGTGCTCGAGGGCCAGCCGCCCGACCCCGCCCTGCCCCGCCTGGCCTTCACCGTGCTGCAGCTCGAACGCCGCTTCGTCGGCACGCCCCGCGCGGTGCAGGCCGTGCGCGCCGGGATCGAGGACGCCGCCCGCCAGTACCAGCACTGGGGTGCCCAGCACCCGGCGGTGCTGGCCCGGCTGGGCGAGCTCTACGCCCAGACCCTCAGCCACCTGCGCCCGCGGGTGATGGTGTCGGGCAACCCGGCCTACCTCGGCCAGCCCACCGTGGTGGCCGAGATCCGCGCGCTGCTGCTGGCCGCGCTGCGCTCGGCGGTGCTCTGGCGCCAGCTCGGCGGCAGCTGGTGGGACCTCGCGCTGCGCCGCCGGGCGCTGGCGGCGGCGGCGCGGCGACTGGCCGCCGAGGCCTGAGGCGGGCGCGGGCTTCGACCAAGGTCAGGGGCCCGCCGGGGCCCCCGGGGGCCTGCGGATCGGCGGGGTTTGCGGCATAATCGCCGGGCTTGGCGGCGCCCCCGCGGCGTCGTCCCGATCCTGCGTTCCCCTTCCCGCGTTTCCTCCCCGCCGCTTCCGCCAGGAGCCACCCCGATGAGCGACTCCTTCGCCACCCGTTCGCGCCTCGACGTCAACGGGACGTCCTACACGATCTTCAGCCTCGCCAAGCTCGGCGAGCGCTTCGACCTCAAGCGCCTGCCGTACTCGATGAAGATCCTCCTCGAGAACCTGCTGCGCCACGAGGACGGCGTGACCGTCAGCGCGAAGGAGATCGAGGCTGTCGCCACCTGGCAGGCCGCGAAGGAGCCCGACACCGAGATCGCCTTCATGCCCGCCCGCGTCGTCCTGCAGGACTTCACCGGCGTGCCCTGCGTGGTCGACCTCGCCGCCATGCGCGACGCGGTGGCCAAGCTCGGCGGCAACCCCGAGCTGATCAACCCGCTGATCCCCTCCGAGCTGGTCATCGACCACTCCGTGCAGGTGGACGTGTTCGGCAGCGCCAACGCGCTCGACCTCAACGGCAAGATCGAGTTCGAGCGCAACCAGGAGCGCTACGGCTTCCTGCGCTGGGGCCAGAAGGCGCTGAAGAACTTCAAGGTGGTGCCGCCCAACACCGGCATCGTCCACCAGGTCAACCTCGAGAACCTCGCCCGCGTGGTGATGGAGCGCGACGTCGACGGCGAGCTGCAGGCCTTCCCGGACACCGTGTTCGGCACCGACTCGCACACCACGATGATCAACGGCATCGGCGTGCTGGGCTGGGGCGTCGGCGGCATCGAGGCCGAGGCCGCGATGCTCGGCCAGCCGAGCTCGATGCTGATCCCGCAGGTCGTGGGCTTCAAGCTCACCGGCCAGCTGCCCGAGGGCGCCACCGCCACCGACCTCGTGCTCACCGTCACCCAGATGCTGCGCAAGCACGGCGTGGTCGGCAAGTTCGTGGAGTTCTTCGGCCCGGGCCTCGACCACCTGCCGCTGGCCGACCGCGCCACCATCGCCAACATGGCGCCCGAGTACGGCGCCACCTGCGGCATCTTCCCGATCGACGCCGAGTCGCTGAACTACCTGCGCCTGTCGGGCCGCGAGGAGTCGCTGATCGCGCTGGTCGAGGCCTACGCCCGCGCCCAGGGCCTGTGGCGCGAGGCCGGCCAGCCCGACGCCGAGTACTCCTCGGTGCTGACCCTCGACATGGGCGACGTGAAGCCCTCGCTCGCCGGCCCGAAGCGCCCGCAGGACCGCGTGCTGCTCACCGACGTCAAGAAGAACTACAACGAGAGCCTGGCGCCGTTCGCCGCCGCCCGCGCGGCCAAGAACCCGGCCGCCACCGGCAGCGCCCCGATCACGATCAAGGGCCAGGACGTCGCGCTGAAGGACGGCGCGGTGGTCATCGCCGCGATCACCTCCTGCACCAACACCTCCAACCCGGCGGTGATGCTGGGCGCCGGCCTGCTCGCGCGCAACGCGGTCAAGAAGGGCCTGAAGGTCGCCCCGTGGGTCAAGACCTCGCTCGGCCCGGGCTCGCTGGTGGTCACCGACTACCTCAAGAAGGCCGGCGTGATGGACGACCTGGAGGCCCTGGGCTTCCACGTGGTCGGCTACGGCTGCACCACCTGCATCGGCAACTCCGGCCCGCTGCCGCCCGAGGTCAGCGCCGGCATCGCCGCCGGCGACCTCGTGGTCACCTCGGTGCTCTCGGGCAACCGCAACTTCGAGGGCCGCGTGCACGCCGAGGTCAAGATGAACTACCTCGCCTCGCCGCCGCTGGTGGTCGCCTATGCGATCGCGGGCAGCACCGACATCGACCTGAGCACCCAGCCGCTGGGCACGGGCAGCGACGGCCAGCCGGTCTACCTCAAGGACATCTGGCCCTCGACCAAGGAGATCGGCGACACCGTTGCCGCCACGGTCGGCCCTGAGCTGTTCAAGCAGAACTACGCCGACGTGTTCAAGGGCGACAGCCGCTGGAACCAGATCGCCTCGCCCGACGGCGCGGCCTACCAGTGGGACGAGGCGTCCACCTACATCAAGAACCCGCCCTACTTCGACGGCATGACGATGGAGGTCGGCACCATCGACGACCTGCACGGCGCGCGCGTGCTGGGCCTGTTCGGCGACTCGATCACCACCGACCACATCTCCCCGGCCGGCAACATCAAGGCCAATTCGCCGGCGGGCCGCTTCCTGCAGGCGCGCGGCGTGCAGCCGGCCGACTTCAACTCCTACGGCTCGCGCCGCGGCAACGACGACGTGATGGTCCGCGGCACCTTCGCCAACATCCGCATCAAGAACCTGATGCTGGGCGGCGAGGAAGGCGGCAACACGCTGTACTACCCGGGCGCCGAGAAGCTGGCGATCTACGACGCGGCCATGAAGTACCAGGCCGACCAGGTCCCGCTGGTGGTGTTCGCGGGCAAGGAGTACGGCACCGGCTCCTCGCGCGACTGGGCGGCCAAGGGCACCTATCTGCTCGGCGTGCGCGCCGTGGTGGCGGAGAGCTTCGAGCGCATCCACCGCTCCAACCTCGTCGGCATGGGCGTGCTGCCGCTGCAGTTCATGGAGGGCGAGAACGCCCAGTCGCTGGGCCTCGACGGCTCCGAGGTCATCGCCATCACGGGCCTGCTCGACGGCGCGGGCAAGGTGGCCACGGTCACCGCCACCAAGGCCGGCGGCCAGGTCACCACGTTCAAGGCCAAGGTGCTGCTGCTGACGCCGAAGGAAGTGGAGTTCTTCCGCCACGGCGGCATCCTGCACTACGTGCTGCGCCAGCTGGCGGCGAAGGCGGCGTAAGCCCTCGCACCAGCGCGGGACGGGAAAGGCGGCCCATGGGCCGCCTTTTCTTTTGCCCGTCGCGCGCGGGGCGCCGGCAGGCGGCGGCCCGCGCGCCGACCGCGCTCAGTCCCAGTCCGCGCTGACCAGCCGCCAGTCGCCCCCGTCGCGGCGCCAGCCCGTGCGCACCTGGTGCACGCGGCCGGTCTCGGGCAGCAGGCCGCCGCTGCCGCCGGTGGTGGCCGCGGTGAAGGCCACCTCCGCGCGATCCTCGCCGTGCAGCGTCACGGCGAGCGGGCCGAGGGTCATGCCGACGCGCTGGTTGGCCAGGAAGCGCAGCGCGAGCATCCGCCGCAGGCCGTCGCGGTCGAGCCCGCCGGGGCCCGCGAAATCCTCGGCCACCGGCTCGACCACCGCCGCCGCGTCGCGGGCCTCGGCGGCCGCCTGCATGCCCGCGATCGCCTCGCGCAGGGCCTGCTCCGGCGGGGGGCGCGCGCAGCCCGCGAGGGCCAGCGCGAGCGCCGCGAGCGCAGCGGTGAACAGGGCGCGAAGCCATGCGCCACGCGGCTTGCCAGCATTTGGAGCGTATGCTCCAATCGAACGCGACATGAACGGGATGCGCTGCCGTATGGGCCGTGGCGACCGTGGGGAATGACTTCCGGAGGAAAGCGGCATGACCGAGCAGCACCCGTGGCTGGCGAATTATCCCGATGGCGTCCCGGCGCAGATCAACCCGGACGAGTACCCGTCGATCGTAGCCGTGCTGGCGGAGGCCTGCGACAAGTTCCGTGACCGTCCCGCGTTCCGGAACTTCGGCAAGACCATCAGCTTCGACGACGTCGACCGGCTCAGCGCCGCCTTCGCCAGCTACCTGCTGCACGAGCTCAAGCTCAAGAGCGGCGACCGCGTCGCGCTGATGCTGCCCAACGTGCTGCAGTACCCGATCGCGATCTTCGGCGTGCTGCGCGCCGGCCTCACCGTGGTCAACACCAACCCGCTGTACACCCCGCGCGAGCTGCGCCACCAGCTGGTGGACTCCGGCGCCAGCGCCATCGTGGTGATCGACAACTACGCCAACACCGTCGAGGAAGTGCTCGCCGACACGCCGATCAAGCAGGTCATCACCACCGGCGTGGGCGACATGCTGGGCTTCCCGAAGGGACCGCTGTTCAACTTCGTGCTCAAGCACGTCAAGAAGCAGGTGCCGGACGTCAACCTCCGCGGCGCCATCCGCTTCCGCCAGGCGCTGGCGCTGGGCGCGCGCAAGCCGCTGCCCACGGTCGAGATCCGCAACACCGACATCGCCTTCCTGCAGTACACCGGCGGCACCACCGGCGTGGCCAAGGGCGCGATGCTCACGCACCGCAACCTCGTGTCGAACATGCTGCAGTCGCTGACCTGGATCGGCCAGAACGCGAAGTACGGCGAGGAATACATCATCACCGCGCTGCCGCTGTACCACATCTTCGCGCTGACGGCGAACTGCCTGGTGTTCATGCGCTTCGGCGGGCTCAACCACCTCATCACCAACCCGCGCGACATGCCGGCGTTCGTGAAGGAGATCAAGGACGCGAAGTTCACCGCGATCACCGGCGTCAACACGCTGTTCAACGGCCTGCTCAACACGCCGGGCTTCGAGGGCGTCGACTTCTCGAAGATGCACCTCTCGCTGGGCGGCGGCATGGCCGTGCAGCGCGCGGTCGCCGAGCGCTGGAAGAAGGCCACCGGCATCACGCTGGTCGAGGCCTACGGCCTCACCGAGACCTCGCCCGCGGCCTGCATGAACCCGATGGACCTCAAGGACTACAACGGCGCGATCGGCCTGCCGATCTCCTCCACCGAGGCCTGCGTCAAGGACGAGTCCGGCCGGTCGCTGCCGATGGGCGAGGTCGGCGAGCTGTGCATCCGCGGCCCGCAGGTCATGGCCGGCTACTGGAACCGCCCCGAGGAGACCGCGAAGGTCCTCGACGCCGAGGGCTGGCTGCACACCGGCGACATGGCGAAGATGGACGAGAAGGGCTTCTTCTACATCGTCGACCGCAAGAAGGACATGATCCTGGTCTCGGGCTTCAACGTGTACCCCAACGAGGTCGAGGACGTCATCGCCGGCATGCCCGGCGTGCTCGAGGTGGCCGCGGTGGGCGTGCCCGACGACCGCTCCGGCGAGATCGTGAAGGTGGTCATCGTCAAGAAGGACCCGGCCCTCACCGCCGAGCAGGTCAAGGAGTTCTGCAAGCACGAGCTCACCGGCTACAAGCAGCCCCGGATCGTGGAGTTCCGCAAGGAGCTGCCGAAGTCCAACGTCGGCAAGATCCTGCGCCGCGAGCTGCGCGACGCGCCGGCGAAGCCGGCCGAGGCCGGCGCCGCGCACCACTGAGTCCGGCGCCGCGCCCCACCCCGACGCCCCGGCCCGCCGGGGCGTCGTCGTGTCCGGCCCCCGGCCTCAGGCCTCGCCGACGTCGTCGAAGTCGTCGCGCAGCTGGCCGCGGCGGTCGATGATGTCGCGCAGCGCGATCTCGGCCGGCGGCGCGAGTACCGCGAACGAGAACGCCACGGCGTCCACGCCGACCCGGCTCACCCGGCCGCCGATCGCCAGCGGCACCTCGCCCGGCACCAGCAGGCGCAGCGAGACCACGGCGCCCTCCGGCAGCGGCCACTCGGCCGGGCGCACGATGCGCGCGCCGCTCAGCGAGAGGTCGACGATGCGCCCCTCGGCGTCGATGCCGCCGGCCCGGGCGCGGATCGCGCCCTCCACCAGGCAGCGCGAACGCCGGATGCCCGGCCGCTGCGCGTCGTCCCCCATGTCCTTGCCCCTGTCCGCGAGGGCCCCAGTGTGCCGCAAAACAGCGCGCCGGCCACGTCCCGTGACGCGGTCCACGGTCGCGGCGCGGCGCCCGGGGCGGCCGTCGGGGCGGGTGTAGAGTGGCCCGGCCCCGCGCCGTCCGGGCGCGGGGCCCTCCTCCACCACCTGCCGAGGGTCGTCCCATGTCCAGCGTCGAGCGCTTCGCCCGTGACCGCCATGCCCCCGTCCTGCGCCACCACTTCGAGCGCGACACGCGCACGGACTGGTGCCTGATGCATCGCGACGGCATGGCCACCCGCCCCTGCTTCAGCGTGCCGCTGCTGGAGGGACTGCGCGACCTGCAGCAGTCGATCGCGCAGCGGATCGAGGCCGAGCCCGACGGCGGCATCCACCACCTGGTGCTGGGCTCGGAGGCCGGCGTGTTCAACCTCGGCGGCGACCTCGCCCTGTTCGCGCGCCTGATCCGCGCCGGCGACCGCGCCGCGCTGCTCGAGTACGCCAACCTCTGCGTCGAGGTGGCCTTCGGCTTCCAGCGCCTGGCCGGCGACCGCGTGCATTCGATCGCCGTCGTGCAGGGCGACGCGCTGGGCGGCGGCTTCGAGGCCGCGCTGTGCTGCCACACCATCGTCGCCGAGGAAGGCACCGGGCTGGGCTTCCCGGAGGTGCTGTTCGACCTGTTCCCGGGGATGGGCGCCTACACCTTCCTGATCCGCCGCGTCAGCCCCGCCCAGGCCGAGCGGATGATGCTCGACGGCCGCGTCTACCCGGCCGAGGAGCTGCACCGGATGGGCGTGGTCGACCACCTCGTGCCCCGCGGCGAGGGCCAGGCCTTCGCGCGCGAGCTGGTGCGCCGCCGGCGCCGGATCGGCAACGCGCTGCGCTCGATGAACGCGGTGCGCCAGACCTGCCTGCCGGTGAGCCTGGCCGAGCTGCAGGCGGTCACCGCCGAATGGGTGGACGCGGCGCTGCGCCTGGACGCCCGCGCGCTGGGGACGATGGACCGGCTGGTCCGCGCCCAGGAGCGCAAGGCCGACGCGGGCGGGCTGCGGCAGGTGGGCTGAGCCCGCGCGGCCGCGCCCTCAGCGCGGATCGACGCCCGGGCCGGGGCGGGGCTCGCGATCGGCGCCGCACAGGCGCTCGACCTCGCGTCGCGCCTGCATCGCGGCCGACTCCGCCAGCGCCTGCAGCGCGCCCACGCGGCGCCGCCACTCGCGCGCGAGCAGCGCGTCGGGCGCGCGCATGACCTCGACCGCCTGCGCGGCCAGCGCGTCGGCGCCGAGGTTCTCGGCCACGCCCTTCAGCGCGTGCGCGGCCTCGCGCGCTTCCTCCCACGCGCCCTGCGAGGCGGTGCGCTCGATCTCGTTCAGCGCCCGGCCCGCGTCGCGCACGCATTCGTCGACGAAGCCGCGCATGAACGCCGGATCCTCCGAGACCCCGGCCAGCTCCTGCAGCAGCTGCGGGCGCAGCGGCGGCAGCGGCGCATCCCCCGCCACCGGGACCAGCGCCGGCGCGCCGCCGATGGCCGCGACCTCGGCAATGACCTCGAGCAGCCGCGCCACGACCACCGGCTTGGTCAGGAAGGCGTGCGCGCCGGCGGCCTCGGCCTCGCGCAGCGACTCCACCGTGGCGTCGGCGCTGAGCACCACCACCGGCGTGCGCGGCCCGCCGGCCTGCATCACCCGCGCCTGGCGCAGCACGTCGAGCCCGCTGAAGCCGGGCATGTGCAGGTCGACGATGGCGATGTCGGGCTGCTCGGCCTCCAGCACGTCCAGCGCGCGCTCGCCGTCGTGGGCGAGGATGACCCGGTGCCCGGCGCGCTCGAGCAGGCGCTGCACCACCACGCGGTTGGCCGGCTGGTCGTCCGCCACCAGCACCCGCAGCGAGCGGACCCGGGCGCGATGCCGCACGAAGGGGTCGTCGAACGCGATCACGTTGCCGTCGTCGCCGAGCGGCGCGACCAGGCCCAGCGACGGCGCCCCCGCCTGGGCCGCCGCGCCGGCCGCCGGGAGCAGCGCCAGGTCGACCCAGAACAGGCTGCCGCCGCCGGGGTTGTCGTCGACGCCGATCCGCCCGCCGAGCAGCTCGACCAGGGTGCGTGCGATGGTCGTGCCGAGCCCGGTGCCGCCGTGGCGGCGGGTGTGGGTGTCGTCGCCCTGCTCGAAGGCCTGGAAGATGCGCTCGCGATCCTCCGGCGCGATGCCCGGGCCGGTGTCGCGGACCTCGAAGCGCAGGAACACCCGCGCGTCGTCGGGATGCGCGTCGGCCGGGCGCCGCACCGCGGCCGACAGCACCACCTCGCCGTCGTCGGTGAACTTGACCGCGTTGTGCACCAGGTTGAGCAGCACCTGGGTCAGGTGCGGGGCGTCGCCGTGCAGCCGCCAGGGCACCTCGTCGGGCAGGCGCATCTGCAGCTGCAGGCCCTTGGCCTGCGCGAGCGGCGTGAGCATGGTGCGGATGCGCCGGAACAGCTCGCGCAGGTTGAAGTCCTCGTCGGACAGGCGCAGCTTGCCGGCCTCGATCGCGGAGATGTCGAGCACGTCCTCCACCAGCATCAGCAGCGTCTGCGCCGAGGTCTGGATGACGTCGGCGCACTCGCGCTGCTCGGGGTTGAGGCGGGTGGAGCCCAGCACCTCGGCCATGCCGATGATGCCGTTGAGCGGGGAGCGGAACTCGTGGCTCATGTTGGCCAGGAAGCGCGACTTGGCCAGGTTGGCGCGGTGCGCGGCGTCGATGGCCTGGCGCAGGTCGCGCAGGAGCGTGGCCAGGTAGCCCGGGATCAGGGCCAGGCCCAGCAGCAGGCCGATGGCCAGCGGCAGCTGGGACCGCCAGTAGTCGCTGGCGGCGAGCACCCCGCTGAACACCGCCACCGCCAGCGCGATGGCGCCGGCGAGGTAGCGGGTGCCGTAGCGCAGGCCGTTGCCCACCGTGACCCACAGCAGCACCACGTACAGCGGCGCCAGCGCGCTGCCGCCGATGGCCAGCAGCGCCGCCAGCGTGCCGTAGTCGGCGCACATGCCCAGCACGCGGCGGGCGTGCGAGGTGCCGGGGCGGACCACGATGGCGACCACCAGCCCGAGCGCCAGCAGCGACTCCGCGGCCATGACCTGCAGGGCCAGCCGGGTGGCCGCGTCGTCGAGCACGCCCAGCGCGCCCTGCCACAGGATCAGGGTCACCAGCACCACGGCGATCGCCACCCGCACCAGGGCCTGGGCGTGCTCGCTGTCGGGGCGCCCCTGCAGGCGCTGGCGGAGCAGCCGGATCATGGCGCGGGCGGGCCCTCGGCGTCGGCCAGGCCCGGCGCCCCGGGCGCGAGCGCGGCGTGGATCTCCTCGACGCGGGCGCGCTGGCCCAGCAGCACCTCGACCATCGCCGGGTCGAACAGCCCGCCCGCGCCGGCCTCGATCGCGGCCAGCGCGGCGTCGAGCGCGAGCGCGGGGCGGTCGGCGCGCGGGGTGGTGAGCGCGCTGAGCACGTCGGCGATGGCCGCGATCCGGGCGAACACCGGGATCGCGGTCCCGGCCAGCCCCTGCGGGTAGCCGCTGCCGTCGAAGCGCTCGTGGTGGCCCAGCGCGATCGCCGCCCCGGCGGTGATGAAGCGGCTGTGGCTGTCGTGGAGCATGGCGTGGCCGAGGGTGGTGTGCGCCTGCATGGCCTTGCGCTCATCGGCCGAATAGGCCCCCGGCTTGAGCAGCAGGCCGTCGGGCAGCGCCAGCTCGCCGATGTCGTGCAGCGCGCAGGCGCCCTCGAGCACGCGGACGTCCTCGTCGGGCAGGCCGATGCCCTCGCCCACCAGGCCGGCGTAGCGGCCCATCCGCTCGGCGCCGGCGCCGCGGCCCGGGGCGCGGGCGTTGCCCAGGCGCACCAGGCGCGCCAGCAGCTCGCGCTCGCGGTCCTCGAGCTCGTGCAGGCTGCCCAGCAGCCGGCGCTCGAGCGCGAAGGCGCGGTGCTTGTGGCTCTGGGCGTGCTGGCGCAGCTCGAGCAGGTTGCGGCAGCGGTTGCGCAGCTCGCGCGGCCGGATCGGCTTGACCAGGAAGTCGATGACGCCGGCCTCGAGCGCGGCGTTGCGGATCGGCTCGTCGCCGACCACGGTGATCAGCACGATCGGCACGTCGCGGTGGCTGAGCGGCTTGCGGAAGCGGCGCGCGAACTCCAGCCCGTCCATCTTGGGCATGCGGTAGTCGAGCAGCAGCAGGTCGGGCGGGACCTTCTGCGACCACATCAGGGCCGCCACCGGGTCGGCGAAGTCGCTGACCGTCACCTCCGGGCCGATGCCCTCGACGAGGTGGCGGACCATGCTCCGCTGCGAGGCCTGGTCATCGACGATCAGGACGTTCATCGCGCCTCGCGCAGGGGCGGCCGGGCGGCCGCGGTCCGGGCGAGCTTACTCCCGCGCCCCGGCCGCGGCCATCGCGGCCGGGGCCAGAGGCGAAGGCTTACCCCTGCGCCTCGGGCCGCATGTACGGGAACAGCAGCACGTCGCGGATGGACGCGCAGTCGGTCATCAGCATCACCAGCCGGTCGATGCCGATGCCCAGGCCGCCGGTCGGCGGCAGGCCCACCTCGAGCGCGCGGATGTAGTCGGCGTCGAAGTGCATGGCCTCGTCGTCGCCGCCCTGCTTCTGCTCGACCTGGGCAATGAAGCGCGCGGCCTGGTCCTCGGGGTCGTTGAGCTCGGAGAAGCCGTTGGCGATCTCGCGGCCGCCGACGAACAGCTCGAAGCGGTCGGTGATGCCGGGCTCGACGTCGCTCTCGCGCGCCAGCGGGCTGACCTCGACCGGGTAGTGGGTGATGAAGGTGGGCTGCACCAGGTGCGGCTCGACCAGGCGCTCGAACAGCTCCAGCAGCAGCTTGCCCCAGCCGTAGCCCGGCTTGGCGTGGACCCCGTGGCGCGCGGCGTGCGCGGCCAGCGCGGCGCGGTCGCGGCAGTCGGCGGCGGTGATCGACGGGTCGGCCTCGCGCACCGCGTCCTCCATCTTCCAGCGCCGGAACGCCGGGCCCACGTCGATCGCCTGGCCTTCCCAGCTCAGCGCGGTGGTGCCGACGACGGCCTGCGCGCAGTGGCGGATCAGGCCCTCGGTGAGGTCCATGACCTCGGTGTAGGAGGCGTAGGCCTCGTACAGCTCGAGCATCGTGAACTCGGGGTTGTGGCGGGTGCTGACGCCTTCGTTGCGGAAGTTGCGGTTGATCTCGTACACCCGCTCCATGCCGCCCACGACCAGGCGCTTGAGGTAGAGCTCCGGCGCGACGCGCAGGTAGAGCTCGAGGTCGAGCGCGTTGTGGTGGGTGGTGAAGGGGCGCGCGGTGGCGCCGCCGGGGATGTAATGCATCATCGGCGTCTCGACCTCGAGGAAGCGCCGCTCGTCGAGCCAGCGGCGCATCGCGCCGATGATCCGCGAGCGCTTCTCGAACACCTCGCGCGCCTCGGGCGTCACGATCAGGTCGACGTAGCGCTGGCGGTAGCGCTGCTCGACGTCGGCCAGGCCGTGGAACTTGTCGGGCAGCGGGCGCAGCGCCTTGGTCAGCAGCCGCAGCGCGTCGGCCTGCACCGACAGCTCGCCGGTGCGGGTGCGGGTGAGCGTGCCCTCGACGCCGACGATGTCGCCGATGTCCCAGCCCTTGAAGGCCTCGTAGGCCTCGCCCAGCGCGCTGGACTGCAGGTAGAGCTGGATCCGGCCCGACATGTCCTGCAGCTGCACGAAGCTGGCCTTGCCCATCACGCGCTTGGCGAGCAGGCGGCCGCCCAGGGCCACCCGGCGGCCGGTGGCGGCGAGCGCCTCGGCGGTCCAGGCCTCGGCGTCGGCGTACTCGGCCTGCAGGTCGGCGGCGTAGGCGTCGCGGCGGAAGTCGTTGGGGAACGCGATGCCGGCCTCGCGCAGCTGGGCGAGCTTGGCGCGGCGCTCGGCGACGAGGCGGTTGTCGTCGGCGTGCGCGTCGGCGGCAGGGACGCCGGCGGCGTCGGAGGGGGAAGCGGTCATGGAGGCGGGTCCTGCGGGGCGCGGCGTCGCGCGTCACGGGTCCGCCTGTGCCCTGCCCCGCCGCGTCGGACCCGGTCCGCGGCCGGCGCGGCGCACGCTGGCGCCGCCGCTTACGCGTCGCTGCGTTTGGCGCCGACCTCGAGGCCCGCCTTGAGGCTGGCCTCGATGAACTCGTCGAGGTCGCCGTCGAGCACCTTCTGGGTGTCGGAGCGCTCGATGCCGGTGCGCAGGTCCTTGATGCGGCTCTGGTCGAGCACGTAGTTGCGGATCTGGCTGCCCCAGCCGATGTCGGACTTGGTGGCCTCCACCGCGTCCTTCTCGGCGTTGCGCTTCTGGATCTCGAGCTCGTACAGGCGCGCGGCCAGCATCTTCATCGCGGTGTCGCGGTTCTGGTGCTGGCTGCGGCCGGTCTGGCAGGCGACCACGGTGTTGGTCGGGATGTGGGTGATGCGCACCGCCGACTCGGTCTTGTTGACGTGCTGGCCGCCGGCGCCCGAGGAGCGGTAGACGTCGGTGCGCAGGTCCGCGGGGTTGATCACGATGTCGATGTTGTCGTCGATCTCGGGCGACACGAACACCGAGGTGAAGCTGGTGTGGCGGCGGTTGTCGGAGTCGAACGGGCTCTTGCGGACCAGGCGGTGCACGCCGGTCTCGGTCTTGAGCCAGCCGTAGGCGAAGTCGCCCTCCACGCGGAAGGTGGCGGACTTGATGCCGGCCACGTCGCCGCCGCTGACTTCCATCAGCTCGGTCTTCCAGCCGCGCGACTCGCACCAGCGCAGGTACATGCGCAGCAGGATCTCGGCCCAGTCCTGGGCCTCGGTGCCGCCGGCGCCGGCCTGGATGTCGACGAAGGCGCTGGCGCCGTCCATCTTGCCGCTGAACATGCGCTGGAACTCGAGCTTCTCGAGGTGCGCCTGGTAGCCGTCGACGTCCGCCACCACCGCGTGGAAGGTGTCGGCGTCGTTCTCCATCTCGGCCAGCTCGAGCAGCTCGAGCCCGCCCACGAGGCCCTCGTCGAGGGTGCGCAGGCCGTTGACCACCTTCTCCAGCGACGCGCGCTCGCGGCCGAGGTTCTGCGCCCGCTCGGGGTCGTTCCAGACCTCGGGGCTCTCGAGCTCGCGGCCGACTTCCTCGAGCCGCTCGACCTTCAGGTCGTAGTCAAAGAAACCCCCGGAGCGTACCCAGCCGACCGCGGAGGTCGTGGATGCGCTGGCGGATGGGATTGAGTTCGAGGGTGTCGGCCATGGCGGGGACGCGTCGTCGGGGGCGGGCAGCGGGCCGCGGATTCTAGCGCAGCGCGGCCCGCGATGCAGCGCGCGGGCTCAGGCCGGCTGCCAGTGCCGCAGCAGCAGCTGCACCCCGCGCCGGCCCTGGTAGTCGTCGAGCTCGAGCTGGAACACCGCGTGCAGCCGCGGCGGCGGCGGCGTGCCGGTCCAGCCGCCGAAGTGGATCGCGCCCACCGGCGCGGCGGCCCCCGGCGCGCGCAGCGTCAGCTTGAGATGCCGGGTGCCCACGGGCCGCCACTCGAGCACGTCGAACACCTCGTCGAACAGCGGCTCCGGGAAGCCCTGCCCCCACGGCCCCGCCCCGCGCAGGGCCTCGGCGGTGTCGCGGGCGTACTCGGCGGGCTCCAGCGGGCCGTCGGTCAGCCACTCCTGCTGCAGCGCCGCGGCGTCCAGCGCCGCGTGGGCCACGGCCTCGAAGGCGAGGCGGAACTCCTCGAAGCGCGCGGCGTCCAGCGTGAGGCCGGCGGCCATGGCGTGGCCGCCGAAGCGCGCGACCAGGCCCGGGTGCCGGGCGTCCACCAGGGCCAGCGCGTCGCGCACGTGGAAGCCGGGGATCGAGCGCGCCGAGCCGCGCAGCACTTCGCCGCCCTCGTCCGCCGGCGCGAAGGCCAGCACCGGGCGGTGCAGGCGCTCCTTCAGCCGCGACGCCACCAGCCCGATGATGCCGGGGTGCC
Source organism: Lysobacteraceae bacterium (assembly GCA_051859045.1). Lineage (GTDB taxonomy): Bacteria > Pseudomonadota > Gammaproteobacteria > Xanthomonadales > Xanthomonadaceae > JBHYGK01. The sequence goes on from JBHYGK010000023.1 coordinate 158,072, forward strand.
AGCCCGGGTCGTGCAGGCACAGCGCCGCGGGCAGCGCGCCGCCCGCCGGCGTGGGCCACTCGGCCACGCGCGCGTCGGCCTCGTCGACCATCTGCTGCTGCAGGTCGCGGCGCTCGGCGTTGATCCGGTGCAGCCGTTCGGCCATCGCGTGCGCGGCGGCCGGGTCGTCGCTGAGCAGGCACTCGATGCCCAGCGCCATGTCCTCCAGGCGCCCGGCGGCGTTGAGGCGCGGGGCGATCGCGAAGCCGATGTCGGACGTGGTCAGCGCGGCCACGTCGCGCCCCGCCACCGCCGCCAGCGCGAGCAGGCCCGGGGCGGCCCGGCCGGCGCGCAGGCGCTTGAGGCCGGCGGCCACCAGCACGCGGTTGTTCTCGTCCAGCGCCACCAGGTCGGCCACGGTGCCGACCGCCACCAGGTCGAGCAGCGCGGCCAGGTCGGGCTCGGCGTCGCCGAGCAGGCCGTCCTCGCGCAGGCGACGGCGCAGCGCCAGCAGCAGGTAGAACACCACGCCCACGCCGGCGATCGCCTTGCTGGGGAAGGCGTCGCCCTGCACGTTGGGGTTCACGATGGCGTCGGCCTCCGGCAGCACCGCGCCGGCGAGGTGGTGGTCGGTGACCAGCACCTGCCAGCCGCGCGCGCGCGCCGCGGCGACGCCGGCGAGGCAGTTGATGCCGCTGTCGACGGTCAGCAGCAGGCGCGGGGCGAGCGGCGCCATCGCGTCCACCAGCGCCGGCGACAGGCCGTAGCCGTGCAGCATCCGGTGCGGCACCTGGTAGTGCACGTCGGGAAAGCCGAGCATCCGCAGCCCGCGCACCGCGACCGCGGTGCCGGTGGCGCCGTCGCAGTCGAAGTCGCCGACCACGACGATCCGGCGGCCATCCGCGCGCGCCGCGACCAGCAGGTCGAGCGCGGGGCCCAGGCCGCCGAGCGCATCGGGCGCGAGCAGGCGCTTGAGCGGCACCGCGGCGGCCTCGGCCGAGCGCACCCCGCGCGCGGCGTACAGGCGCTGCAGCAGCGGGGGCATCCCGGGCCAGCCGGCCGCGTCGAGGACCGGCAGCGGGCGCCGGCGGATGCGCGCCGGCGCGGAGGCGGTGCCGTCCATGCCTCAGCGCTCCGCGGCGTCGTGGTCGGCGACGGGCGCCGACGGCAGCGCGGCCAGCGGCGCGCGCCAGACCTTCCAGCGCTGGCCGCGGCGCAGCAGCAGCCCGGCGCCATCGGCGAAGTCCAGCCACAGCGCCGGCAGCGCGCCGCGGTCGACCGCCGCGATCGCCGGCGCCAGCCAGTCGCGCGCCAGCGCATCGAGCGCGCGCGCCCCGCGCAGGTCGACCAGGCGCGACCCGCCCTGCGGCCAGGCCGCGGGCCAGGCGGCGGGCACGTCCTCGCGGGCGACCGGGCCGAGGCCCTCGCCCGCCGGCCGCACGCCGCCCTCGGCGGTCAGCGCGCCCACGCGCATCGCCAGCGAGGCCAGCAGCGCCTCGCGGGTGTGCACGGCCACATGGCGGATCGCGATGGCGTCGGGCAGCACGCCGCCGCCGAAGCACCACAGCGAGTTGACCGTCGGCAGCCCGCGCGCCGCGCGCTCGGCGTTGCGCGGGTGCTGGTGCAGGATCACCTGGGCCTCGCTGAGCAGGCTCCGCCAGCGGCGCGCCTCGGGGCCCTCGGGCAGGTGCGCGAACAGGTCGTCGCCGAGCGCGTCCTCGGGATCGGAGAACGCGGGCAGCTTGGCGCCCGCGGGCAGCTGCAGGTACCAGCGGTGCGGCACCGGCGCCGACAGCACGCATCCCGCGTCGCCGAACACCGGCTTGAGCGGGCGCAGGAAGTCCTCGACGTCCTCGGCCGACAGGCCGAGGTCGCCCACCGCGAGCAGGCGCGCGGTGGCCATGTCCGGCCGCACGTGCGCGGGATCGGCGCGCAGCCAGGCGTGGTCGTGCGCGTCGCCGGCGTCGAGCTGCCGGGTCAGCGCGGCCTCGGGCCAGGCGCCCGCGGGGCGCAGCGCCACGTGGCGCAGCAGCTGCGCCCGCAGGCCCGGCGCGCCGGGCGCCACGGCGTCCGCGCGGCCCAGGCGCTTGGCCAGCGCGGGCGGCAGCGCGCCGGGCAGGCGGCGCGCCGCCGGCAGCAGCAGCACGTGGGCGGCCGGCGCGGCGGCGGCATCGGGCCGGCTCATGCGTGGCTCAGACGTACTTCACGCCGGTGATCTCGCACTCGCGCGGGCCGGCGGGGGCCTGCACGACCACGGTGTCGCCCTCGTGCTTGCCGATCAGCGCGCGCGCCAGCGGCGAGCTCACCGAGATCCGGCCTTCCTTGATGTCGGACTCGAGGTCGCCCACCACCTGGTAGGTCTTCTCCTCGTCGGTCTCGCAGTCGGTCAGGGTGACGGTGGCGCCGAACACCACCTTCTGGCCGGCGTTGAGCGCCAGGTGGTCGATCAGCTGCGCGTTGGACAGCGCCGCCTCCAGCTCGATGATCCGGCCCTCGATGAAGCCCTGCTGCTCGCGCGCCGCGTGGTACTCGGCGTTCTCCTTCAGGTCGCCGTGGGCCCGGGCCTCGGCGATGGCGTTGATGACGGCGGGACGCTCGACCGACTTCAGCCGGTCGAGCTCGTCCTGCAGGCGCTTGGCGCCGTGGATGGTGAGGGGGGTCCTCATGCGTGGAGCTCCTTGTGCAGTTCCTGCAGCGACCACACCGGGCCCTCGTCGCGGAACTCGAGCGAGTGCAGCAGCGCGCGGGCGCCGGCGATGGTGGTGGAATAGGTGACGCGGGCCTGCAGGGCCTCGCGGCGGATCGAGAACGAGTCGGCGATGGCCTGCTTGCCCTCGGTGGTGTTGACGATGTAGCGGATCTCGCCGTTCTTGATCAGGTCGACGATGTGCGGGCGGCCCTCGGCCACCTTGTTGACCAGCGTGCACGCCAGCCCGTGATCGCGGAGGAAAGCGGCGGTGCCGGCGGTCGCGACCAGGCCGAAGCCCTGCTCGACGAGCATGCGCGCCACCGGCAGCACGCGCAGCTTGTCGGGGTCGCGCACCGAGACGAAGGCGCTGCCCGGGGTCGGGGCCTTGATGCCCGCGGCCTCCTGGGCGCGCGCGAACGCCGCGCCGAAGTGGCGGCCCACGCCCATCACCTCGCCGGTGGAGCGCATCTCCGGGCCGAGGATCGGGTCGACGCCCTGGAACTTGGCGAACGGGAAGATCGCCTCCTTCACCGAGAAGTAGCCCGGCACGACCTCGCGGGTGGCGTCCTGCGAGGCCAGCGAGCGGCCCACCATGCAGCGCGCGGCCACCTTGGCCAGCGGCACGCCGGTGGCCTTGGACACGAAGGGCACCGTGCGCGAGGCGCGCGGGTTGACCTCGAGCACGAAGATCGTCTCGACGCCGTGCTCGTCGGTCTGGATCGCGAACTGGGTGTTCATCAGGCCGATGACCTTCAGCGCGCGCGCCATCTTCGCCACCTGCTCGCGCAGCAGGTCCTGGGTGGCGGCGGACAGCGAGTACGGCGGCAGCGAGCAGCTGGAGTCGCCGGAGTGCACGCCGGCCTCCTCGATGTGCTCCATGATGCCGCCGATCAGCACGTTGCCCTCGGCGTCGGCCACCACGTCGACGTCCACCTCGACGGCGTTGTCGAGGAAGCGGTCGAGCAGCACCGGGCTGTCGTTGGACACCTTGACCGCCTCGCGCATGTAGCGCGCCAGGTCGGTGTCGGCGTAGACCACCTCCATCGCGCGGCCGCCGAGCACGTAGCTCGGGCGCACCACCAGCGGGTAGCCGATCTCGCGCGCCAGCAGCATGGCCTGCTCCTCGGTGCGCGCGGTGCGGTTGGCCGGCTGCACCAGGCCCAGGCCCTGGATCATCTGCTGGAAGCGCTCGCGGTCCTCGGCGAGGTCGATCGAGTCGGGGCTGGTGCCGATCACCGGCACGCCGTTGGCCTCCAGCGCGCGCGCGAGCTTGAGCGGGGTCTGGCCGCCGTACTGCACGATCACGCCCTTGGGCTTCTCGAGCTCGACGATCTCCAGCACGTCCTCGAGGGTCAGCGACTCGAAGTACAGGCGGTCGGAGGTGTCGTAGTCGGTGGAGACGGTCTCGGGGTTGCAGTTGACCATGATCGTCTCGTAGCCGTCCTCGCGGAGCGCGAGGGCGGCGTGGACGCAGCAGTAGTCGAACTCGATGCCCTGGCCGATGCGGTTGGGGCCGCCGCCGAGCACCATGATCTTGTCGCGGCCGCTGGGCTGGGCCTCGCACTCGTCCTCGTAGGTCGAGTACAGGTAGGCGGTCTCGGTGGCGAACTCGGCCGCGCAGCTGTCCACGCGCTTGTACACCGGGCGCACGCCGTGGGCGTGGCGGAGCACGCGGATCGCGGTCTCGTCGGTGCCGGCGAGCTGGGCCAGGCGCTGGTCGGAGAAGCCCAGGCGCTTGAGCGCGAGCAGGCGCGGCTTGTCGAGCGCGGCCAGGCCGCCCTCGGCGGTGGCGCGCTCCTCGGCGATGATCTCCTCGATCTGGTCGAGGAACCACGGGTCGACGAAGCTCAGCGCATGCACCTCCTCGACGCTCATGCCGGCGCGGAACGCGTCGCCGAGGAAGAAGATGCGCTCGGGGCTGGGCTCCTTGAGCTCGCGCCGCAGGCGGGCCATGTCGACCTCGCTGGCGAGGTCCAGGCCGGTGGGGTCGAGGCCGCACTTGCCGGTCTCCAGGCCGCGCAGGGCCTTCAGCAGGCTCTCCTGGAAGCTGCGGCCGAAGGCCATCACCTCGCCCACCGACTTCATCTGGGTGGTCAGGCGGGCGTCGGCGGCCGGGAACTTCTCGAACGCGAACCGGGGGATCTTGGTGACCACGTAGTCGATCGACGGCTCGAACGAGGCCGGGGTAGCGCCGCCGGTGATCTCGTTGCGCAGCTCGTCGAGGGTGTAGCCCACCGCCAGCTTGGCCGCGACCTTGGCGATCGGGAAGCCGGTGGCCTTCGAGGCCAGCGCCGAGGAGCGCGAGACGCGCGGGTTCATCTCGATCACCACGACGCGGCCGTCCTGGGCGTTGATGCCGAACTGCACGTTCGAGCCGCCGGTGTCCACGCCGATCTTGCGCAGCACCGCGATCGAGGCGTCGCGCAGGCGCTGGTACTCCTTGTCGGTGAGCGTCTGCGCCGGGGCGACGGTGATCGAGTCGCCGGTGTGCACGCCCATCGGGTCGAGGTTCTCGATCGAGCACACGATGATGCAGTTGTCCGCGGTGTCGCGGACCACTTCCATCTCGAACTCCTTCCAGCCCAGCACCGACTCCTCCACCAGCACCTCGCCGGTGGGCGAGAGCTCGAGGCCGCGCTTGACGATGTCCACCAGCTCCTCGCGGTTGTAGGCGATGCCGCCGCCGGAGCCGCCCAGCGTGAAGCTGGGGCGGATGATGGTCGGGTAGCCCACCGTGGCCTGGATCTCGATGGCCTGCTCGAGCGAGCGGGCGACCTCGGCCTTCGGGCAGTCCAGGCCGATCTCGCGCATCGCCACCCGGAACAGCTCGCGGTCCTCGGCCATCCGGATCGCCTCGCGCGAGGCGCCGATCAGCTGCACGCCGTGCTTCTCGAGCACGCCGTGGTCGGCGAGGTCGAGCGCGCAGTTGAGCGCGGTCTGGCCGCCCATGGTCGGCAGCAGCGCGTCGGGCTTCTCCTTGGCGATGATCTTCTCGACCGTCTTCCAGTTGATCGGCTCGATGTACACCGCGTCGGCCGTGGCCGGGTCGGTCATGATCGTCGCGGGGTTGGAGTTCACCAGCACCACGCGGTAGCCCTCCTCCTTCAGCGCCTTGCACGCCTGGGCGCCGGAGTAGTCGAACTCGCAGGCCTGGCCGATCACGATCGGCCCGGCGCCGATGATCAGGATGGTCTGGATGTCGGTGCGCTTGGGCATGGTCTGGGTCCTGGCGGTGCGTGGAGGCGTGGAGGCGTGGGGGGCGTGCGTGAGGCGGCGTGCGGTGCTGCGTCAGGGCGCGGGGGCGGGCGGCGGCGTCGCCGCCCGGCCCTCGCCGATGTGGCGGTCGAGGAAGGCCAGCAGGGCCTCGTAGAACTCGACCTGGTTGTCGATGTTGGTGAAGCCGTGGCCTTCGCCGGGCTTGTAGATCGCGACCTCGGCCGGGCGGCCGGCGGCCTCGAGGGCCTCGAGCATCCCCCGGTACTGGCGGGTCTGCACGCGCTCGTCGCGGCCGCCGTGGGCGAGCAGCACCGGCACGCGCAGTTCGGCGGCGCGGCGCATCGGCGACTGCGCGCGCTGCTCGTCCTCGGTCGCCGGCAGGGTGCGCTCGAAGTAGTCGATCTCGAAGCGGTTGCCGCGCATGCGCGCGGCCTCCTGCATCATCGGCAGGTCGTAGGGGCCCACGTAGCCGGCGGCGCAGCGGTAGAGCTCGGGGTGGCGGATCGGGCCCATCAGCGCGGAGTAGCCGCCGAACGAGGCGCCGTAGACGCACACGCGCCCGGGATCGGCGATGCCCTCGGCGATCGCCCAGCGCACGCCGTCGGCCAGGTCGTCCTGCAGCGTGGTGCCCCAGCCGCGGTAGCCCTCGAGCACGAAGCGCGCGCCGTAGCCGCCCGAGCCCCGGTAGTTCACCTGCAGCACCGCGTAGCCGCGGTTGGCCAGCAGCTGCACCTCGGGCTGGAAGCCCCAGGCGTCGCGCAGGTCGTAGGGGCCGCCGTGCGGCAGCAGCACCAGCGGCAGGTCGCGCGCCTCGCGGCCGACCGGGGTGGTCAGGTAGCCGTGCAGCGCGCGCCCGTCGCGGGCCGCGAAGCGGATGCCGCGCATCGGCGCCAGCTGCTCGGGATCCAGCCAGTCGCGGCGGCCGAACAGGAAGCGGGCCTGGCCGCTGGCCACGTCGAACAGGAAGACCTGGCCGGGCTCGCGGTCGCTGTGGGCGGTGAACAGCAGCTGGGTGCCATCGTCGGTGCGGCCGCCGAAGGCCAGCGCATGGTCCGGGAAGCTCGCCACCAGGGTGCGGTAGGCGGCGGTCTCGGGATGGTCCGGGGCCACGAACGCCCAGCGCGGGCGGCCGGCGTCGAACTCCACCGCCAGCAGGGTCCGGCGGTCGGTGCTCCACAGCAGCGCGCCCGGATCGACCACCGGATCACTGGCGAGCACCTCGAAGGTGTCGGTGGCGGCGTCGTGCAGGCCGATCTCCTCCACGCCGTCGTCGACGGTGCGGCGGGCGTAGGTGCGGCCGTCGGCGGCGATCGCGATCGGGGTGAACGGCGCGCGGTTGATCGGGCCGCGGTAGTGCTCGACCCAGTCGCCGTCGACCCAGCGCAGCATCACGTGCTCGAAGGCCTCCTCGTCGCCGAGGAACCAGCGCGGCGCGTCGTCGGCGTCGACGACGAACCGGCCGAACAGCTGGGTCGGGCCCACCGCGACGCGGGCGCCGATGCGGCGCGGGTTGCCGACCTGGCGGACCGTGTTCTGGGTGCCGCCCGCGCTGCCGACGCGGTGGCGGTAGAGGGTGTTCTGCGCGCCGCCCCAGGTGCCGATCAGCACCGAGTCCGGGTCGCCGGAGGCGCGGCCCTCGTAGCGGGCGTTGTCGCCGGGCAGCTGGTAGCTGCGGTTGGCCTCGACGTCGGTGGCGAAGGTCTCGGGCGACGCGGTGAGCACGTCGCGGCTGCCGAAGCGGCGCGCGCCGCGGTGCAGCAGCCAGCGGCCGTCGGCCCACTCCACGTCGACCACGTAGCGGTCGGCGCCGAGGTTGATCGAGCCCAGCGTCTCCAGCGCGGGCAGCGACAGCACCACCGCGACGGTGCGGTCGGGCATCGGCACGGTGACCACGAGGCGGCTGCCGTCGGGGGACAGGCGGGCCTGCTCGACGGCGGCGTCGCGCATGAACTCGCGCACCGGGATCGGCGCGGGGATGGCGGGCGTGGCGGTGGCGGCGGTGGCGCAGGCGAGGCCGGCCAGCAGGGCGAGCGTTGACGCGATGCTGCGGAAGCGACGATCCATGTGCTTCTCCTTCGGGTGGATGGACGGGGTCATTCGGCGGCCCCGGTGGTGGTGGCCTCGGCCATCGCGAACAGGAACCGCACCTGGCTCTGCGCGGCATCGAACACGAACACCTGCACGGGCTCGCCGGCACGCGAAGCGCTGAACAGGGTCATGGCCCCGTCGTCACTGCGGCCCATCACCGCCAGGGCCTGGTCCGGAAACAGGCCGAGCAACTCCGCGAAGGCGACCGCCTCCGGGTGCGTGGGCGACGCCATCCGCCACGCCACGTCATCGACGTCGTCGCGCACCGCGAGCAGGGTCTGGCCGTCCGAGCTCCAAGCCACGGTGCCCGGCGCGTGGACGCGCTGCTCCGCACGTGGCTCGATGACGCCGGTCGCGGGGTCCAGCAGGCCCCACGCCACGCCACCCGCCGCGCCCGGCAGGCTCACCCAGGCGCGGCCATCGTCTGCCACGGCATGCGGGACCCACGGCAGCGCCTCCTGGGCGCCGCCGTGGACCTCCCGCCACGCGCCGCCCTCGCGATGGAACACGGTGCGAGGGCCGTCCTCGTCCACGCGCTCGCCCTCGCGGGCGATGAACCACACGGGTTCGTCGCGCGCGTCGAGGACGAATTCACCGTCCCGGCGGTCGGGCCCCTGGGCATAACCGCGCTCGCCGCGGGTGATGCCGGAGAGACGCCCGGTGTTGGTCGAGATGAAGCGCCGGTCGAGCGGATCGATCCGGTAAAGGGCGACGAAGCCGTAATAGGCGGTGGTATCGCCCTGGATGACCAGGCCGGGCTCCGCGCGCGACCGGCCGAGGACCATCCGCGGCATGATCGCCCGATGGGACACGCGGCCATCGCTGACCTGCAGCAGCGAGCCCGGCACCAACTGGTCGCGGCCCATCCCCGACGCCGCGCTGACCGTCCGGAAGTCCAGCACGTCCGGCGTCAGCCAGCGCACGCGCTCGGCGAACTCCCCCTCGCGATGGTCGACGCGACGCACGGGCTGGAGCTCCGGCATCGACAGCACCAGCAGGTCGGTGCTCTCGCCGTCGCGCAGCAGCAGCGCGAGGTGGCGACCGTCGGGCGACAGTGCGGGATCCGACACGGGCAGCGGGGCGGGCGCCGTGGTGGCGGATACCGCGCTGACGGCAAGCACGCCGGCCAACAGGGCGAGCGTTGACGCGATGCTGCGGAAGCGACGATCCATGTGCTTCTCCTTCGGGTGGATGGACGGGGTCATTCGGCGGCCCCGGTGGTGGCCGCCGGCGCGGCCGCGGGCGCGGCGGCCCGGGCCTCGCCGATGTGGCGGTCGAGGAAGGCCAGCAGCTCGGTGTAGAACTCGACGCGATGCTCGAGCCGGCGGAAGCCGTGGCCTTCGGCCTCGCGCACGATCACCACTTCGGGGGGATTGCCAGCGCGCTCGAGCGCCCGGAGCATGCCGTTGAACTGGCGGTTCTGGACCCGGTCGTCGTCGCCGCCGTGGGCGAGCATCAGGGGAATGCGGATCTCGCCGGCGCGCTTGGTGGGCGACTGCGCCTCGAGCTCCTCGCGCGTGGCGGGCAGGGTCTCCTCGAAGAACGCCAGCAGGTCGCGGTTGCCATCCATCCGGTAGCGCTGGCGGAGCGCAGCGAGGTCATAGGGCGCGACGTAGCCGATGCCGCACTGGAAGGTCCCCGGCGAGCGGATGGGCGCCATCAGGGCCGAGTAGCCGCCGAACGACGCGCCGAAGATGCACACCCGACCCGCGTCGGCGACGCCCTCGCCCACCGCCCAGCGCACGGCATCGACCAGGTCGTCCTGGATCAGGGTGCCCCAGCCGCGGTAGCCACTGCGCTCGAACGACTCGCCGTAACCGCCCGATCCGCGGAAGTTCACCTGCAGCACGGCATAGCCGCGGCTGGCCAGGAGTTGCACCTCGGGATCGAAGCCCCAGTGGTCGCGCACGCCATACGGGCCACCGTGCGGCAGCAGCACCAGCGGCAGGTCGCTCGGCGCGCGACCGGGCGGCAGGGTCAGGTAGCCATGCAGCGCGACGCCGTCGCGGTTGTCGAACCGGATGGCGCGGGTCCCGGCCATCGCGTCGGGATCGAGCGCCTCGAACCGCGCCTGCAGGAAGCGGGCCTGCCCCGAGGCCATGTCGTACAGGTAGAGCTGCCCGGGGTCGCGGTCGCTGTAGGCGCGCACGAGCAGCCGCCGGCCATCGTCGCTGCGGCCGAGCACGCGCAGCGCGTGCTCGGGGAACGCCTCGACCAGCAGCCGGAAGGCGCGCGCCTCGGGATGGACGTCATCGACCACGCGCCAGCGCGCCCGCCCCGGGTCGTCCATGACGGCCAGCAGGGTCAGCCGGTCCGTGCTCCAGAGGCCGTAGTCGAACTCGACGCCCTCGGACTCGGCGACGATGCGGATCTCGCCCGTGGCGTCGTCGCGCAGCCCATAGGCCATCAGCTCACCGGCCCGCGGGAGCTCGACCCAGGTCGCGCCATCCGATGCGACCTCGACGGGGAGGAACGGGGCGGCGTCGCCCGGCCCCTCGTACAGCATCTGCCACGCCTCGCCGACCCGGTGGTAGACCTCCAGCTGCTCGTCCTCCAGCGTCGCCACGAACCAGCGCGGCTCGTCGCGGAGGCCGAGGACGAACCAGCCCATGCGCCGATCGTCCGGGCCTTCGGCGATGCGTTCGCTGGGGACGTCGTCGCGCAGGTCGAGGCGATCGTCGACCCGCAGCGCCTCCGGCCAGTTCTCGACGCGGAACACCGCGGCGCGGTAGTGCCGGCGGCTGAGGCCCTGCTGCAGCATCGCACCAGGATCCACGCGGGACCGCCCGAGCCGCCGCGCGTACGGATCGAAGCGCATCATCGGCTCCTCGCCCGTGCTGATGTCGAGCACCCGGCGCATCCGCGTCGGTTCCTCGATGCCCGTCTCCGCATCCACCACGTTGCCGCCGAACAGCAGCAGCGTCGGCGACAGCCACGACAGGAAGGCGGGCGTATTGCCCTCCGGGTAGTTGAGGCGGCGGACCGGCGCGAGGGTGTCGCTGCGCACCACGATCACCCCGGTGGCATCGTCGGACTGGAAGCCCATCGCGATGTGCTCGCCGTCCGGCGAGAGCGCGACCTGGTCGGCGAGCTGGCGCGCCAGGAAGTGCTCGAGCGGCGGCGCGGGGGCCGCGTCGGCGGCGGGCGCCGACAGCGGCAGGGCGGCCAGCGCCAGCAACAGCAGGCGGCGGGCCAGGCGGGAGGGGCTGCGATCCATGCGCATGAAGGGGCGTCCTTGCTCGGGTGGGCGTCGTCGGCTCAGCGGCCCGCGGCGGGCGCCGGGGCGTCGGCGGTCCGGCCGGCGCCGATGTGGCGATCGAAGAACGCCAGCATCCGGGTGTAGAGCTCGACGTTGTTGCCGGTGTCGCGGAAGCCGTGGCCCTCGCGCTCCTCGACCACCACGTCCTCGGGGGCCTTGCCGGCGGCCTCGAGGCGGTCGATCAGGAACTCCATCTGGGCGATCGGCACGCGCTGGTCCATCGCGCCGTGCACCAGCATGATCGGCACCTGGATGCGGTCGACGTTGTAGGCCGGGCTCTGCGACTGCAGCTCGGCGGTCGTCTCGGGCAGCACGCGGTCGAGGTAGCGGCGGCCGAACTCGCTCTGCGGGATGTCGCCGCGCTCCTTCATCATCGGCATCGAGTACACGCCGACGTAGCCCACCGTGCACTGGTACAGCGCGGGCTCGCGGACCACGCTCATCAGCGCCGCGTAGCCGCCGTAGCTGGCGCCGTAGATGCACACGCGCGAGGCGTCGGCGTAACCCTGGGCGATCGCCCAGTTGACCGAGTCGGTCAGGTCGTCCTGCATCGACAGGCCCCACTGGCGGTAGCCGGCGCGCAGGAAGGCCGAGCCGTAGCCGCCCGAGCCGCGGTAGTTCATCTGCAGCACCGCGTAGCCGCGGTTGGCCAGCAGCTGCACCTCGGGATTGAAGCCCCAGCTGTCGCGCGGGCCGTGCGGGCCGCCGTGCGGGTTGATGATCAGCGGCAGGTTGCGGCCGTCGGAGCCGGCGGGCAGCGTCAGGTAGCCGTGCAGCACGGTGCCGTCGCGCGCGGTCACCTGCACCGGGTTCATCGGCGACATCTGCGCGGGCACGATCCAGTCCATGTTGGCGAACAGGAAGGTGGCCGAGCCGTTGCTGGCGTCGTACAGGTACACCTGGCCCGGGTCGACGTCGGAATAGGCGCGCAGCAGCACCTTCGAGCCGTCGGCGCTGGAGGAGAGGATCTGCACGACGTGGTCGGGGAAGGCCACCACGAGGCCCTTGAACAGCGGGGTCTGCGGGTGGGCGTCGTCGATGAAGTCGTAGGACGGGATGCCGTCCTCGTAGCGCACGGCCAGGATGGCGCGGCCGTCGCTGGAGCGCAGGCCGCCGTCGGGCTCGACGTTCGGGTTCGACGACAGCTCCTCCATCTCGCGGGTGGCCGGGTCCATCAGCACCAGGCGCGGCGGGCGGCCGTCGCTGCTGACGCGGAAGTAGGCGCGGCGGTTGTCGGGATGGAAGCCGACCGGGGTGATGGTCTCGCCGTCGTTGGCGTCGGACTCGTGGATCACGCGCCAGGAGTCGCCCACGCGCTCGAGCACCTGCTGGGTCTCGGCGTCCTTCATGCCGACCGCGTAGCGCACGTTGCGCTCGTGGTCGACCAGGAAGCCGCCCTGCTCCAGCGGCGCGGTGGCCACGGTCACGGTGCGGCCGGTCTTGACGTTGAGGCGGAACAGGAAGGCGGTGTCGACCGAGCGCGACACCAGGATGGTGTCGTCGTCCTCGGGCGTCATGTCGACGATCGAGTAGACGTTGCCGTTCGGGATGTCGATGCGGCGGCTGCCGTCGATGTTGGCGGCGTAGAGGTCGGCGCTGCCGGTCTGGAAGTCGAAGCGGCCGAGCTTGCGCTGCACGCGGAAGAGCACGCGCTCGTTGCTGGTCCAGGCCACGTCGGCGATGTGGCGCTCCTCGCCGTAGTCGAACTTCGACACCACCTCGCGGCCGTCGATCTTGAGGATGGTCAGGATCGTGCGGTCGCCCTGGGGCACGGTGATCGCGATGTGGCGGCCGTCGGGCGACAGGTCGGCCGAGGTGAACTCGGCGTCGCGGAAGAAGTGCTCGATCGGCACCTCGACGCGAGGGGCGGTGGCCGCCTCGGTGGCGGCGGCGTCCTGCGCCGACGCGGAGGGGACGGCCAGGCCGAGGCCGAGGCCGAGCAGCAGGGCGAGCAGGAGCGGGGTCTTCGCGGTCATGGCACGGGCCCCTCCAGGGGCGTCAGCGTGGGGCATCGGGGGGAATCGCCGCGGGCGTGGCCCTCAGCGCGCGCCCATCAGGGCGGTGAAGCGGTCGAAGAGCATCGCCACGTCGCGCGGGCCCGGGCTGGCCTCCGGGTGGCCCTGGAAGCTGAAGGCCGGCGCGTCGGTCAGGGCGATGCCCTGGTTGGAGCCGTCGAACAGCGAGCGGTGGGTGACCCGCACGTTGGCCGGCAGGCTGGCCTCGTCGACCGCGAAGCCGTGGTTCTGGCTGGTGATCAGCACCCGGCCGGCGTCAAGGTCGATCACCGGGTGGTTGGCGCCGTGGTGGCCGAACTTCATCTTCAGCGTCTTCGCGCCGGCGGCCAGCGCCAGCAGCTGGTGGCCGAGGCAGATGCCGAACACCGGCAGCTTCGCGGCCAGGAACTCGCGGATCGCGGCGATGGCGTAGTCGCAGGGCGCCGGGTCGCCGGGGCCGTTGGACAGGAACACGCCGTCGGGCTTCATCGCCAGCACCTCCGACGCCGGGGTCTGCGCCGGCACCACGTGCACCGCGCAGCCGCGCTCGGCGAGCATGCGCAGGATGTTGCGCTTCACGCCGAAGTCGTAGGCCACGACCTTGAAGCGCGCCGGGGCCGACACGAACGCGTTGCGGTCGAGGTCGAGCTGGCCCTCGCTCCAGTCGTAGGGCACCTTGGCGCTGACGACCTTGGCCAGGTCCATGCCGCCGAGGCCGGCGAACTTGCGGGCGGCCTCGATGGCGCGCTCGGGATCGACGTCGCCGGCCATCAGCGCGCCGTTCTGGCTGCCGCGCTCGCGCAGCAGGCGGGTGAGCTTGCGGGTGTCGAGGCCGGCGATGGCCACGACGCCGCGCTTGGCCAGCCAGTCCGGCAGCGCCTCGACCGAGCGCCAGGAGCTGGGGCGGCGCGGCACCGAGCGCACGATCAGGCCCGCGGCCAGCACGCGCGGGTCCTCGTCGTCCTGCGGCGTGCAGCCGGTGTTGCCGATGTGCGGATAGGTCAGGGTGACCAGCTGCCGGGTGTAGGAGGGATCGGTGAGGATCTCCTGGTAGCCGGTCATGGCCGTGTTGAACACGACTTCGCCGACGCTGAGGCCGGGCGCGCCGACGGACACGCCGGCGAAGAGGGTTCCGTCTTCGAGCGCGAGGATGGCAGGTTGGGTCACGGTTTCGCCCTTGCGGTGGGGGCTTCGTCCGCGGGGCGGCCGCCCGCGTGGCGCGGGTTGAGGCTCACCGCGGGCTCGGCTCAGGGCCGGCCCGTGCGGACGGAAGCGGGGGATATCAGGCGAGCCGGGATTCTACGGGCGCGGGCGCCCTCACGCCAGCCACACGGAGCCCGCCCGCGACCTGCGACCCGGTCCCGGCCGGCCTCAGCCGGCGTCCGGCCCCAGCAGCAGCGCGGCCAGCCCGTGCCGGCCCGGCGGCTGGCCCGGCAGGCGGCGGGCCGCCTCGAGCGCGCCGCGGGCGAAGATGTCGCGGCGGGTGGCGCGATGCACCAGCTCGATGCGCTCGCCGGTCCCGGCGAACTGCACCAGGTGCTCGCCGACGATGTCGCCGGCGCGCAGGCTGGCGTAGGCCGGGGCGCGGCCGTCGCCACCCTGCCCCGCCGTGGCCCAGCCGGCCGCGGCCTCGGCGCCCAGCGCCAGCGCCGTGCCCGAGGGGGCGTCGCGCTTGTGCACGTGGTGGGCCTCGACGATGTCGCAGTCCCAGCCCGGCAGGGCCGCCGCGGCGCGCTTCACCAGCGCGCCCAGCACGGCCACGCCGAGGCTGAAGTTGGCCGCCCACAGCACCGGGACGCGCGCGCCGGCGTCGGCCAGCGCCGCCTCCTGCGCCGCGGACAGCCCGGTGGTGCCGGAGACGAACGCCGCGCCGCGGGCCACCGCCAGCGCCAGCGCGGCGTCGAAGGCCTCGGGCAGGCTGAAGTCGATGAGCACGTCGAAGGCCGGGGCCTCGTCGAGCCGGCCCGCGGCCACCGCCGCCGCGCCCGCCGGCAAGGCCAGCCGGGCGGGGTCGCGCGCGGAGGCGCCGGCGAGCACGAGGCCGGGGGCCTCGGGCAGCAGCGCGAGGATGGCCTGGCCCATGCGCCCGGAGGCGCCGTGGAGGAACAGTCGCAGCGGGGTGTCGGTCATGCGGCGCAGCCTAGCAAAGCGGCGCCGGGCTCAGGACGCGATCCGCGAGAAGAACGAGCGCACCCCGTCGAAGAAGGTGCTCGAGCGCGGCGAGTGCCGGCGGTCGTCGTCCTCGCCGCCGAAGGTGGCCTCGAACTTCTCCAGCAGCTCGCGCTGCTCGGCGGTCAGGTTGACCGGGGTCTCGACCACGATCCGGCACATCAGGTCGCCCGGGTGGTGGCTGCGGACCGACTTCACGCCCTTGCCGCGCAGGCGGAACTGGCGGCCGGTCTGGGTCTCGGGCGGCACCTTGATCTCGACGCCGCCGCCGAGGGTCGGCACCTCGATCACCGCGCCCAGCGCGGCCTGGCTGATGCGCACCGGCACCTCGCAGTAGAGGTCGTCGCCGTCGCGCTCGAAGATCGCGTGGGCGCTGACCTGGACCTCGACGTAGAGGTCGCCGCTGGGCGTGCCGGCCGGGCCGGGCTCGCCCTCGCCCTGCAGGCGGATGCGGTCGCCGGTGTCGACGCCGGCGGGGATCTTCACCTTCAGCGTCTTCTCGTCCTCGACCCGACCGTGGCCGCGGCAGGCCTTGCAGGGCTTGGCGATGACCTTGCCGCGCCCGTGGCAGCGCGGGCACGGCTGCTGCACGGCGAAGATGCCGCGCTGCATCCGCACCTGGCCGCGGCCGCCGCAGGTGGTGCAGGCCTCGACCTGGCGATCCTCGCTGCCGGTGCCGCCGCAGGGCTCGCAGGCCACGAGGGTGGGCACCTCGATCGTCTTCTCGACCCCGAACACCGCCTCTTCGAGGTCGAGCTCCATCACGTAGCGCAGGTCGGCGCCGCGGCGCGGGCCGCGCTGGCCACCGCCCCCGCCGAAGATGTTGCCGAACAGGTCGCCGAAGATGTCGCCCATGTCGGCGTAGCCCGCGCCGGGGCCCGCGCCGCCGCCCTGCTCGAAGGCCGCGTGCCCGTGCTGGTCGTAGGCGCGGCGCTTGGCCGGGTCCGACAGCACCTCCCAGGCGAGCTTGGCCTCCTTGAAGGACTCCTCGGCGGTGGCGTCGCCCGGGTTGCGGTCCGGGTGGTACTTCATCGCCAGGCGGCGGTAGGCCTTCTTGAGGTCCTCCTCGCTGGCGTCGCGGGCGCAGCCCAGCACCTCGTAGAAATCGCGCTTGCTCATCAACGGTCCATCGGTGTTCGCGGCGGGGCCGCGGTGGAAGCCTCGGGGCGGGAGGGCCGAAACGGCGAGGCCCGGGCGCGTCGTCCGCGTCCCGGGCCCCTCCCCTGTCCCGGCTGGGAGAGGGCCTTACTTGCGCTCGTCCTTGACCTCGGTGAACTCGGCGTCCACCACGTCGTCGGCCGGGCGGCCGCCGGCGCTGCCGGCGTCACCGCCCTGCGGGGCGGCGTTGGCCGCGGCGATCAGCGACTGCGCGGCCTGCTCGAGCGCGGCGGTGCGCGACTCGATCTGGCCCTTGTCGTCGCCCTTCATCGCGACGTCGAGCTCGGCGATCGCGGCCTCGGTGGCGGCGACCGCCTCCGACGGCACCTTGTCGCCGTGGTCCTTGATCGCGCTGCGCGCCGCGTGCAGCAGGGCGTCGGCCTTGTTGCGCGCCTGCACCAGCTCGTTGAACTTCGCGTCCTCGTCGCGGTGCGCCTCGGCGTCGCGGATCATCTGCTGGATCTCGGCGTCGCTGAGGCCCGAGCCGGCCTTGATCTCGACCTTCTGCTCCTTGTTGGTCTTCTTGTCCTTGGCCGAGACGTGCAGGATGCCGTTGGCGTCGATGTCGAAGGTGACCTCCACCTGCGGCATGCCGCGCGGCGCGGAGTCGATGCCGGTGAGGTCGAACTTGGCCAGCGACTTGTTGAAGCGGGCCTGGTCGCGCTCGCCCTGCAGCACGTGCACGGTGACCGCGGTCTGGTTGTCCTCGGCGGTCGAGAACACCTGCGAGGCCTTGGTCGGCACGGTGGTGTTCTTCTGGATGATCTTGGTGAACACGCCGCCCATGGTCTCGATGCCCAGGCTCAGCGGGGTCACGTCGAGCAGCAGCACGTCCTTGACGGTGCCGGCCAGCACGCCGCCCTGCACCGCGGCGCCGATGGCCACCGCCTCGTCGGGGTTGACGTCCTTGCGCGGCTCCTTGCCGAAGAACTCCGTCACCGCCTGCTGCACGCGCGGCATGCGGGTCTGGCCGCCGACGAGGATGACCTCGGAGATGTCGCTGGCGCGCAGGCCGGCGTCGTTGAGCGCGATCCGGCACGGCTCGATGGTGCGCTTGACCAGGTCCTCGACCAGGGCCTCGAGCTTGGCGCGGGTGAGCTTGATCGCCAGGTGCTTCGGGCCCGAGGCGTCGGCGGTGACGTAGGGCAGGTTGACCTCGGTCTGCTGGGCGCTGGAGAGCTCGATCTTGGCGCGCTCGGCGGCGTCCTTCAGGCGCTGCAGGGCCAGCGGGTCGCGCCGCAGGTCGATGCCGGAGTCCTTCTGGAACTCCTCAACGAGGTAGTCGATGACGCGCTTGTCGAAGTCCTCGCCGCCGAGGAAGGTGTCGCCGTTGGTGGCGAGCACCTCGAACTGCTTCTCGCCGTCCACCTCGGCCATCTCGATGATCGAGACGTCGAAGGTGCCGCCGCCGAGGTCGTACACGGCGATCTTGCGGTCCTTGCCGCCGGACTTGTCGAGGCCGTAGGCCAGCGCGGCCGCGGTGGGCTCGTTGATGATGCGCTTGACGTCGAGGCCGGCGATGCGGCCGGCGTCCTTGGTGGCCTGGCGCTGGGAGTCGTTGAAGTAGGCCGGCACGGTGATGACCGCCTCGGTGACGGCCTCGCCCAGGTAGGCCTCGGCGGTCTTCTTCATCTTCTCGAGCACGCGCGCGGAGATCTCCGGCGGCGCCATGCGCTTGCCGTCCGAGGTGCTGACCCAGGCGTCGCCGTTGGCGTGCTCGACGATGCCGTAGGGCACCAGCTCGAGGTCCTTCTTGACCTCGGCGTCGGTGAACTTGCGGCCGACCAGGCGCTTGACGGCGAAGAAGGTGTTCTTGGGGTTGGTGACGGCCTGGCGCTTGGCCGGGGCGCCGACCAGCACCTCGCCGTCCTTGGTGAAGGCGACGGTGGACGGGGTGGTGCGATCGCCTTCGGCGTTCTCGAGCACCTTGACCTGCCCGCCCTCCATGATCGCCACGCACGAATTGGTGGTGCCGAGGTCGATACCGATGATCTTGCCCATGGTGTTCTCCGATGCTGTCTTGGATGGCGGGCGTGGCCGCCGATGGATGCGATGTGTGGACGCGCGCGGCGGGTTCAAGTCACGCCCGCGTCACGAAGCCTCGATTAGGCGGCGGGATCTGCGGCCACGACCACCAGGGCCGGGCGCAGCAGGCGCTCGCTGAGGATCCAGCCGGTCTGGAAGGTGGCCACGACGGCGCCCGGCGCGACCTCCGGGCTGGGCACCAGGCTCATGGCCTGGTGGCGCTCGGGGTCGAAGGCCTCGCCGGCGGCCGGGGCCACGGCCAGCAAGCCGTGGTCGGCGGCGACCTTGTGCAGCTGCTTGGCGGTGAGCTCCATGCCCTCGCGCAGCGCGGCGGTGTCGGCGTTGGCCACGCCGAGGCCGCGCTCGAGCGCGTCGAGCACGGGCAGCAGGTCGGCCAGCAGCTTCTCGTTGGCGAAGCGGCGGCTCTGCTCGAGTTCGCGGACCATGCGCTTGCGCTGGTTCTCGATCTCGGCGCGGTCGCGCAGCACGCTCTCGCGCAGGCCCAGCAGCTCGGCCTCGAGCTGCTCGATCCGGGCCCGGGCGGCCTCCGCGGCGTCAAGGGCTTCCTGCGGCGCGTGCGCGCCGGTCTCGTCGTACTCGGTCATGTCGGTTCCTGTGGTGTCCCCAATCGGGCGGCCGGGGCGATGCACCGGTGCCCTCCCGCGGGGCCTTATGGGGACGCGGGGCCGGGGTTCAAGGCCGCGCCGAGCAGGTCGGCGGTGGCCTGCACGGTCGGGATGATGCGCTCGTAGGCCATCCGGGTGGGGCCGATCACGCCCAGCACGCCCAGCACGCGGCCCGGGGGCCCATAGGGCGCGGTGACCAGGGTGCAGCCGTCCATGGGCGCCAGCCCGGTCTCCTCGCCGATGAAGACCCGCACGCCGGGCGCCGAGGTGCAGCGCTCGAGCAGCTGCAGCACCTCGCGCTTGCGCTGGAAGGCGTCGAAGAGCTCGCGCAGCCGGGCCAGGTCGGAGAGGTCGTCCACGCCCATCAGGCGGGTCTGGCCGGCCACCAGCAGGTCGTCGCCGCCGGGGTCGAAGGCCTGCTCGGCCAGCTCCACCGCGGCGCCGAGCAGGCCGGCCATGGCGTCGCGGGCCTCGCGCAGCTCGCGCACCAGGGTGGCGCGGATGTCGTCGAGCGAGCGGCCGGCGAAGTGCTGGTTGAGGTAGTTGGCGGTCTGCTCGAGCTCGCCCGGGGCCCAGGCCCGGCGGGCCGGGACGATGCGGTTCTGCACCTCGCCGTCGGTGAACACCAGGATCACCAGCAGGCGCTGCGGGTCGAGGCTGACGAAGTCGATGTGGCGGAACGCGAACTGCGCGCGCCGGGGCACGCTGACCACGCCCACGAAGTGGCTCATCGCCGAGAGCAGCTCGGAGGCGTTGGCCAGCAGCGCGCCGGTGCCGGCGCCGGCGGGCAGGTTCTGGCGCAGGCGGGCCAGCTCGCCCTCGGGCAGCGGCTTGGCCTGGATCAGGCTGTCGACGAACACCCGGTAGCCCTGGGCGGTGGGCACGCGCCCGGCCGAGGTGTGCGGGGCGGCGACCAGGCCGATCTCCTCGAGGTCGCTCATGATGTTGCGGATCGTGGCCGCGCTCACGTCCAGGCCCGAACGCTTGGCGAGCGTGCGCGAGCCGAGCGGCTCGCCGTCGACGATGTACTGCGAGATCAGCGTGCGCAGCAGCATGCGCGAACGCGCGTCGAGGTCGGGGAGGATCGGGCGGGACATGCCGGGGGAATCGGGCCGGTGGGGTCGGAGGACGCGGGCCTATTAGATAGGGACGCCCCCCGGGCAGCGCAAGCGCGCGGCGCGCGCGGCCCGCGCGCGCGGGTCCCGGGGCCGCGGCCCCCTGCCCGGCCGCCACGGCGAAATGCTACCTTCGCGCGCCCTCTTCCACCGCGCCGACGCCCGCCCCCACGCATGCTCGAGACCCTCTTCCTCAAGGACTTCGCCGTCGCCAGCGAGGTCGAGATCGCCTTCGGCCCGGGCCTCGGCGTGGTCAGCGGCGAGACCGGCGCGGGCAAGTCGCTGATGGTCGACGCCCTGCTGCTGCTCACCGGCGCGCGCGCCGACGCGGGCATGGTCCGCCATGGCGCCGCCCGCGCCGAACTGGTCGCCGGCTTCCGTCCCGCGCCCGGCGCGCCGGCCCTGGCCTGGCTGCGCGAGCAGGACCTCGACGAGGACGGCGGCTGCCAGCTGCGCCGGGTCATCCGCGCCGACGGCGGCTCCAAGGCCTGGATCAACGGCCGGCCGGCCACCGCCTCGCAGCTCGCCGAACTCGGCGCGCTGCTGGTCGAGGTGCACGGCCAGCACGAACACCAGGCGCTGCTCTCGCGCGCCCAGCAGCTGGCCATGCTCGACGCCTTCGGCCAGCACCCCGCCGAGCGCGAGGCCGTGCGCGCCGCCGCCAGGCGCTGGGCCGACGCCGGCCGCCGCCTCGCCGCGCTGGCCGGCGACGGCGACCCCGCCGAGCGCATCGCGTGGCTGGAGCACCAGGTCGGCGAGCTCGACGACGAGGCGCTCGACGCCGCCGCCATCGAGGACCTGCTCGCGATGCACCGTCGCCAGGCCAACGCCGCGGGGCTGCTGCAGGGCTGCGAGCAGGCCCTCGGCCGGCTCGGCGGCGACGAGGGCTTCGCGATCGGCCGCGGCATCGTCCAGGTGGCCGCCGAGCTGCGCCGCCTGGCCGCCGACGAGCCGCGCCTGGCCGAGGCCGCCGAGCTGCTCGAGGGCGCCGGCATCCAGGTCGACGAGGCGGTCAGCGCCATCGAGCGCGCCCGCGACGGCCTCGAGCTCGACCCCGACCGGCTGGCCGAGTCCGAGGCCCGGATCACCCGCCTGCACGAGCTGGGCCGCAAGCACCGCTGCCCGATCGAGGGCCTGGCCGCGCGCCGCGACGCCATCCACGCCGAGCTCGAGGCCCTGCGCGACGCCACCGCCGGCGCCGACCAGCTGCTGGCCGAGCAGGCCCGCGCCGCCAGCGACTGGCGCGCCGCGGCCGCGGCGCTGTCGCAGCGCCGCGCCGACGCCGCCGCCCGCCTGGGCGCCGCGGTCAGCGCGCTGATGGGCGAACTGGGCATGGCCGGCGGCCGCTTCGAGGTGGCGCTCGAGCCGCTGGCGGGCAACGACGCCGCCGGCGCCGATCCGGACCCGTCCGGCGCCGAGCGCGCGGAGTTCATGGTCGCGGCCAACCCCGGCCAGCCCGCGCGGCCGCTGCGCAAGGTGGCCTCGGGCGGCGAGCTCTCGCGCATCAGCCTGGCCATCGAGGTGGCCGCGCTGGGCCTGGACGCGGTGCCCACGATGGTCTTCGACGAGGTCGACACCGGCATCGGCGGCGGCGTGGCCGAGGTGGTGGGCGCGAAGCTGCGCGCGCTGGGCGCGGGCCGCCAGGTGCTCTGCGTCACCCACCTGCCGCAGGTGGCCTCGCAGGGCCACGTGCACTACCGGGTCAGCAAGCACGTCGAGGACGGCAATACCCACACCCGCGTGCTGCCGCTGGGCGAGAAGGAGCGGGTCGAGGAGCTGGCCCGCATGCTCGGCGGGCTCGAGATCACCCGCGAGACCCGGGCCCACGCCCGGCAGATGCTCGAGCGCGGCCAGGCGGGCTGAGCGGGGCTTACTTGCCCTTGCGCTTGGGGCGCACGTACAGGACGAGGGAGTGGTCCTCGATCACGTAGCCGTGCTTCTCGGCGATCTCGTGCTGCAGGCGCTCGATCTCCTCGGAGGTGAACTCGATCACCTTGCCGGTATCGACGCAGATCATGTGGTCGTGGTGCTTGCCGCGGTCGAGCTCGAACACGGCCTGGCCGCCCTCGAAGTGGTGCTTGAGCACCAGGCCGGCGGCCTCGAACTGGGTGAGCACGCGGTAGACCGTGGCCAGGCCGATATCGTCGCCGCCGTCCATCAGGGAGCGGTAGATGTCCTCGGCGGTGAGGTGGCGGGCGGGCTCGCGCTCCAGCACCTCGAGGATGCGCATGCGCGGCTGGGTGACCTTCAGGCCGGCGTTGCGCAGGTCCTTGCTCTCCATCGATCGATCTCCTGGGGTCGGGGCGGGGCGCCAGCTGAACGCACGCGCCGTCAAGGGCTTGCGATGCGGGCCGTAGTGTATCATCGGCCTCCCTACCGGCCGACCCATCGACCCCCGCATGAAGAAGCTCGCCGCGCTGCTCGCCACCGCCCTGCTCGTCTCGGGCTGCGGCATCGTCTACAAGCAGCCGATCTACCAGGGCAACCTGCTGGAGTCGCGCAACGTCGAGCAGCTGCGCGAGGGCCTGACCCGCCGCCAGGTGCAGGTGCTGCTCGGCACCCCGCCCATCGCCGATCCGTTCCACCAGTCGCGCTGGGACTACACCGCCAGCGAGCGCCACGACCGCCTCGGCAACGTCGAGATCAAGTCGCTCACCGTGTTCTTCGAGGGCGACAGCCTCGTGCGCTGGGAGGGCGAGTACTTCCCCGAGCAGGACACCGAGCTGGCCACCCGCATGCGCCGCTTCGGCAACCTGCCGCGCGACCGCGACGCCCCGCGCGGCCGCGCGCGCGCCGAACAGCAGTAAGCCCGCGTGCCGAAGGCGCTGCGCGTCGCGCTGATCGCCCTGCCTTGGGGCCTGCTGCTGGCGGCCCTGGGCTTCGCGGCCATCGGCTGGTGGCACTTCCTCGACAAGGACCGCGTGCTCTGGGAGCGCGCGCTCGACGACGTCCAGGCCCGCGCCGAGCTGGCCGAGCCGTTGAGGGCTGGAGACGCCGACGCGGCCGCCCGCGCGGCCGAGCGCCTCGAGGCCCACGGCGCCGGCGCCTGCGCGCTGGTCGCCGAGCACGCCGACCTGGCCCCGGAGCCCCTGCGCGCCCGCGTGGCCGAGGCCGAGGCCACCTGCTCGACCTGGCCCGCCTCCGCGCCGGCCCCGGTCGCCACGCCCGCCGGCTAGCCCTTCTTCGCGCGCTCCCGGCGCTGCTGGCGCGGGTCCGCGCGCAGCGGCCGCAGCAGCTCCAGCCGGTCACCATCGCGCAGCATCGCCCCGGCCTGCACCGGGCGGCCGAACACCGCCAGCCCCTCGGGGTCGATCGTGCCGCCCGGCAGCCGCGCCGCCAGCCCCGAGGCCTCGGCCGCGGCCAGCGCGCTGGCGCCGTCGGGCAGCACCAGCGCCACCCGCCAGGCCCGGCCCGGCTCGGCGCACACCACCTCCACCGCGATGGTCCCGGCCGGCGCCGACGCGGCGCCCGCGGGCTCAATCGCCACGGTCGGCGGCCTTGCTGAAGTCATCCACCATCCGGTCGGCCAGGCCCGAGAACCCCAGCGCCAAGGCCCCGCCCAGCAGCTTGCCGGCGAGCTCGAAGTCCAGCCGCAGGCTGACCTTGCAGGCGTCCTCGGCCAGCACGTGGAACTGCCACAGCCCGGCCAGCCGGGTGAACGGGCCCTCCACCAGGGTCATCTCGATCCGGGTCGGGCGCACCAGCACGTTGCGGGTGGTGAACCAGGTCCGCAGCCCGCCCATGGTCAGGTCGAGCCGGGCGAGCATGTGCTCGGGGCTTTCCTCGCGGACATCGGTGGCCTCGCACCAGGCGAAGCGGCGCGGGTAGGCGGCCACGTCGTTGACGAGGTCGAACATGCGCGCGGCGGAGTGGCGGACGAGGGCGTGGCGCTGGACGGTGGTCATCGGCATCGAAGGCTCGCCCTCGCCCCGGGCATCGGCGACAATGCGGCGAAGGAAGAAGGACTCATGGCGAACAAGAAAGGCCAGAAGGATACCGAAAAGGGGAGCGGCACGATCGCGCTCAACAAGCGCTCGCGCTTCGACTACCACCTGATCGACAAGTACGAGGCCGGCCTGGCCCTGCAGGGCTGGGAGCTCAAGGCCATCCGCGCGGGGCGCGCCAACATCACCGAGGCCTACGCCGTGGTGAAGAACGGCGAGCTGTTCCTGTTCGGCGCCCAGATCGTGCCGCTGCTGCAGGCCTCCACCCACGTGGTGCCCGAGGAGCGGCGCACGCGCAAGCTGCTGCTGCACAAGCGCGAGATCGAGCAGCTCATCCACGAGGTCGAGCGCGACGGCTTCACCATCGTGCCCACCGCGATGTACTGGAAGGCCAACAAGGTCAAGATCGAGGTCGCGGTCGCCAAGGGCAAGCAAGAGCACGACAAGCGCGACACCGAGAAGGCCCGCGACTGGCAGCGCGAGAAGCAGCGCGTCATGCGCCGCCACAACAAGGACGCCTGAGCCGCGCCGCGGCCTCGGGCGAGCGTTCCCCGGCCGGCGCGCCGCGCCGGCCATCGGCACCACCCCGGAGTCCCCGATGACCCAGCCCCTGCGCCTGCTCGCCGCCACCGACCTCTCCCCGCCCTCGCGCGACGCCGCGCTGCGCGCCGCGCTGATCGCCCGCGAGGTCGACGCCTCGCTGGACCTGCTGCACGTGGCCGAGCTGGGCGCCATCGAGCGCCTGCGCGGGCTGCTCGGCGTCGACGCCCCCGCCGACCTCGAGGCCGCCGCCGAGGCCGCCGCCCGCGAGCGCGCCCGCGCCTTCGGCGACGACCTCGCCGGCCGCGCCGGCACCGCCCCGGGCGTGCAGGTGCGCATCGGTTCGCCGCTGCAGTCCATCGCCGCGCACGCCGACGGCCAGCAGGCCGACGTGCTGGTGCTGGGCGCCCGCGGCGAGGGCTTCCTGCGCCACGCCGCGCTGGGCTCCACCGCCGAGCGCCTGCTCTCGCTCAGCCCGCGGCCGCTGCTGGTGGTCAAGACCCCCGCGCATGCCTCGTACCGCCGGGTGCTGGTGCCGGTCGACTTCTCGGCCTGCTCGCTGCGCGCGCTGCGCCTGGCCCGGCGGATCGCGCCGGCGGCCGAGCTGGTGCTGGTGCACGCCTTCGGCGCGCCCTTCGAGGCCCGGCTGCGCTTCGCCGAGGTGCATGCCGCGCTGGTGGAGCGCTACAACGACGCCGCGCGCCGCGAGGCCGAGGCCCGGTTCGCCGCGCTGCTCGCCGCCGAGGGCCTGGCCGCCGGGCAGGCGCGCACGCTGGTCGTCCACGGCGACCCGGCCGCCACCGTGCTCGAGCTCGAGCAGGCCCACGACTGCGACCTGGTCGCCATCGGCAAGCACGGCGACGGCGGCCTGCAGGAGTGGCTGGTGGGCGGCGTGGCCCGCCACGTCATCGCGCACAGCCGCGCCGATGTGCTGCTCGTTCCCTGAACCGCTCCCCCGGGGCATGACGACAGGGACTCCCGTCCGTCACGAAGGCGCGGCTAGCATCCACGCGCCCTCCGCCCCCGGGATCCCCCATGCCTGACGCCCCCACCCCGCGCCGCCGCGCGCCGCTGCGCCCCGCCGCCCTCGCCGTCGCGCTGGCGCTGGGGCTCGCCCTGCCCGCCGCGGCGCTCGCCGCCGCTCCGCAGCCCCCCGCTGCAGCGGCCCCGGTCGAGGCCGAGGCACCCCAGACGCCGACGGATGCGGACGGCGCCCCTGCCGACGCCGGCGAGCCGGCCACCCTCGAAGCCGTCGTCGTCACCGGCACCCACCCCGGCCCGGGCCTGTGGCAGGTGCGCAACGACGCGGGCCACGTGCTGTGGATCATGGGCACCATCAGCCCGCTGCCCAAGCGCATCGACTGGGAGCCGCGCGAGCTCGACCTGCTGGTGCAGCGCGCCGGCCGCGTGCTGTCCGGGCCGGGCGCCACCGTCGACGCCGACATCGGCTTCTTCGGACGGCTGGGCCTGGTGCCCGCCGCGCTGCGCGCGCGCAACGATCCCGACGGCCGCCCGCTGTCGGAGGTGCTGCCGGCCGAGCTGTACGCGCGCTGGGAGGTGCAGAAGGCGCTGTACATGGGCCGCGACCGCGGCGTGGAGCGCCGCCGCCCGCTGCTCGCCGCGGGCGAGCTGATGGACGAGGCGCTCGACGACCTCGACCTGCGCCGCGACAACCTGGCCTGGGAGCGCGTGCGCCGCCAGGCCCGCCGCCATGACGTGGAGATCATCAGCCCGCGCGTCACCGTGCGCATCGAGGACCCGCGCGAGGCGCTGCGCGAGTTCGCCGCCAGCACGCTCGAGGACGAGGCCTGCATGCGCGCCACCCTCGAGCGCCTCGAGACCGACACCCGCGCCATGCGCATGCGCGCCAACGCCTGGGCCGTCGGCGACCTGCAGACCCTGCGCGAGCTGCCCTTCGAGAGCGAGCTGCGGGTGTGCGCGCTGGCGCTGCTGGAGTCCGAGGCCCTGCGCAGCCGCGGCATCGACGACCTGCCGCAGCGCGCGATCGACGCCTGGCTCGAGGCCGCCGACGCCGCGCTCGCCGAGGTGCCCAGCACCGTCGCGGTGATCGACATGCAGGTGCTGCTGGCCGGCGACGGCGTGCTGGCCGCGCTGCGCGAGCGCGGCTATGCCGTGCTGGCCCCGGACGACCCGGGCGCCGACGAGGCCCTCGAGGCCGCGATCGCGGCGGGCGACGCCGAGGCCGCCGGCGCCGACTGACCCGCCGCGACGCCGTCGACCATCGCTGGAAAACGAAAACCCCGGCCTCGCGGCCGGGGTTTTGCGTTCGACGTGTCGCTTGAAGATGGTGGAGGTGGCGGGAGTCGAACCCGCGTCCGAAAGCGCGCAATCTCCGGCACTACATGCTTAGCTCGCCGTTAGGTCTCGGCCCCGGGCAACACGACGTGCGAGGCACGCCCGGAACCATACCCGCTATGTCTCGGTACCAGTTGGCGGGTCGCCGCCGGCGCCTATCCTGTGATGATGACCCTACATCCACGAGCACAGGCACAAGTGGGTTCGGGGCTAGGCCTTAAGCGGCCAGAGCGTAGACGTCGTCGTTCGCGTCTAGAGTTTTGCCGCTGGATTAACGAGGAAAGCTGCCCCCTCGGCATGCGCCAGTCGACCTTGCAACCCCCGTCGAAGCCAGGACACCCCCGGGAGTCAGTCAGCAGACCAACGCCTGCAGTGTAGGGACGCGATGCCCCGGCCACAAGGCGCACGCGGCATTGCGGGACCGGCGGCCCCCTCGCTACGATCGACGGCGCCAAGGAGGCTCCATGACCCACGCTGCAAGGATGCACGCCCGACTCGCCGTCGCCGCCTGCGCGCTGTGCGCGCTCGCCGGCCTCGCCGCCGCCGCCCCGCCGGGCGCCGCGAGCGCCATCGCACCGCTCGACGCGGTCGCCCCCATCGACGCCCCTGCCCCCGCGGACGCCCCGGCGTCGGCGCCGGCGTCGGCGTCGGCGCCGGCCTACCTGCTGCCCGCGGGCGCGACGCTCGGCTTCACCCTCGACCGCGCGCTCGACACCCGCGAGGCGGAGCGCGGCGAGCGCTTCGCGCTGGTCCTCGACGACGCGCCCTGCCTCGACGGCCGCACGCTGGCACCGGGCCCGCACGGCGAGGCGCGCGTCGTCCACGTCCAGAAGGGCGGCATCTTCGGCAAGCCGGCCGAGCTGACCCTGGCCACCGAGCCGCTGGTGGTGGGCGACGCCGTGCTGGCGCTCCGCGCCGCCACGCCCAGCACCCGCGGCCGCAGCCGCGAGCGGGCGGGCGTCGCGACGGGCGTCATCGTGGGCCCGTTCGGCGCCTTCGTGCGCGGCGGCAACATCGCGCTGCCCGTCGGCACCCCGATCGACGCGACCCTGCGCACCGCCGCCGCCATCGATCCGGCCCACCTCGTCGCCTGCGCCGCCGACGCCGCGCCCGACACCGATCCGCCGGCCACCGGGGCCGGCACCCCTCCCCCCGGCGACACCCCGCGCGCGACCTCCGTCGACGCGGATTCCCACGACGACACGGCCAAGGAGCCATGATCCACATGTCCATGCATCCGACCCTGGGCGCCCTCGCCCTCAGCCTCACCCTCGCCGCCGGCGCCGCGTTCGCCCAGGACGAGGCCGCCGCGCCGGCCGCCGAGGCTGCCCCGGCCGCCGAGGCCGCTCCGGCCGCCGAGGCCGCCCCGACCGCCGAGGCCGCTCCGACCGCCGAGGCCGCCCCGACCGCCGAGGCCGCCCCGACCGCCGAGGCCGCCCCGGCCGCCGAGGCTGCCCCGCTCCCGCCGTCGCCGTTCAGCGCCGAGGTGCTCGAGGCGATCGGCCCGGCCCGCGCCGACGCCGCCCAGATCGTGTTCTTCCGCGAGCGCAAGTTCACCGGCGCCGCGATCGGCTTCAAGGTCCGCGAGGGCGAGGAGGAGCTCGGCAAGCTGCGCAACGGCCGCTACTTCGTGGCCTACGTGGCCCCGGGCGAGCACACCTACACCGTGCGCTCCGAGGCGCGCGACGTCACCACGATGGAAGTCGAGGCCGGCGAGACCTACTTCGTGCAGGGCAGCATCTCGATGGGCTTCATGGCGGGCCGCCCGAACCTGGCGCCGTCGACCGTGGAGGCCTTCGAGGAGGCGCTCGGCAAGCTGCGCGTGGCCGATCCGCTCGAGGCCGACGACGAGGAGTGATCCCCGCGCCGCCCCGTGCACCGCGCCGACGCCCCTCCCCGGAGGGGCGTCGTCGTTCCGGGCCCCGGCGCGCCGCTCAGGCCCCGCCGGGGCAGTGCTGGACCTCGACGGTGACGTGCACCAGCTCGGCGTGCGCGGCGATCAGCGCCTTCACCCGCGCGGGGTCGAGCGCGCGGTCGTGGGTGACCACGCTGAGGATCGCGGCGTAGCGGCCGTGGCCGACGCGCCAGACGTGCAGGTCGACCAGCCGGGTCTCGCTGGCGGGGTCGTGGGCTTCGACGCGGGCGCGGATGTCGGCCACCATCGGGTGGTCCATCTCGCGGTCGAGCAGCACGCGGCCGGTGTCGCGCAGCAGGCCGCGCGCCCACCACGCCACCAGCGCGGCGCCGACCAGGCCCATCATCGGGTCCAGCCAGGCCCAGCCGAGGAACAGGCCGCCGAGCAGCGCGGCGATCGCCAGCACCGAGGTCAGCGCGTCGGTGAGCACGTGGACGATCGCGGCGCGCAGGTTGAGGTCGGCGTGGTCGGCGCGGGCGTGGCCGTGGCCGTGCGCCTCGTGGTGCGCGTGGCCGTGGCCGGCGTGCGCGTCGTGGCCGTGCTCGTGGGCGTGGCCGTGGTCGTGGTCGTGGTGGTGCTCGTGGCGGTGTGCATGGCCGTGCCCGTGGTCATGGCCGTGGTGCGCGTGCCCGCCGCCCGCGCGGTGCAGGATCCAGGCGCAGCCCAGGTTCACCAGCAGGCCGAACACCGCCACGCCGATCGCCTCCTCGAAGCGGATCGGGCGCGGCTCGAGCAGTCGCTCCACCGAGCCCACCACCATCAGCCCGGCGACGACCAGCAGCATCAGCGCGCTGCTCCAGCCGGCCAGCACCTCGATCTTCCAGGTGCCGAAGGCGAAGCGCGCGTCGCCGGCGTAGCGGCGCGCGGCGGCGTAGGCGAACACGCTCAGCCCGATCGCCAGCGCGTGCGAGCCCATGTGCCAGCCGTCGGCGAGCAGGGCCATCGAGTTCGACCACAGGCCCGCGCCGATCTCCAGCGCCATCACCGCCAGGGTGATGCCGAGCACCCAGCGGGTGCCGCGCTCGGCGGCGCGGGTGTCGGCGCTGAAGTCGTGGGACGGGGCCCAGGCGGCGGGATCGTGGCTGTGCATGGCGGGCGGGCGCGGGCGCGCCGATCGGCGGACGGGCGGTCATTGTGGCGCATCGCGGGCGGGGCGTCCGGGGCGCAGGCGACGCGTGAGGAAGTCGCTGCAAGTGACTGTTATCGCTGGATCTTGCCTCCTCGCATGCGGGGCTTGCGCTCCGCCACGGAAGGCGTACATTTGTACGCCATGAACCTTCCCGCCCTCACCCCGCGACAGCAGCAGGTCCTCGACTTCATCGCCGCCTGGCAGGCGGCCGAGGGCCATCCCCCCACCCTGCGCGAGATCGCCGAGGGCCTCGGCCTGCGCCAGCACAGCTCGGCCCAGGGCTACCTCGACGTCCTGGTCCGCAAGGGCTGGCTGGCCCGCGACTCGCGCCACCGCGGCCTGCGCCTGCTGGGGCCGGTCGCGGCGGCCGACGAGGCCGAGCACGCCGCCGATCCCGACGACGACGCCCGCCCCTCTCGCGCCGCCAACGACGACGACGCCCCGCTGTGGCTGCCGCTGGTGGGCCGGGTGGCCGCCGGCGCGCCGATCCTGTCCGAGGGCCACGTCGAGGCGCGCTACGCGGTCGACCCGGCGCTGTTCCGCCCGCGGCCCGACTTCCTGCTCAAGGTCGAGGGCGACTCGATGATCGACGCCGGCATCCGCAACGGCGACCTCATCGCCGTGCACCGCACGCCCGAGGCCACGGTCGGCCAGATCGTGGTGGCCCGGCTGGAGGGCGAGATCACGGTCAAGCGCCTCTCCCGGCGCAGCGGCGGGCTGTGGCTGCTGCCGGCCAATCCCGACTACGCCCCCATCCGGGTCCCCGACGACGCCAGCGACTTCGCCATCGAAGGCCTCTACGTCGGCGTGATCCGCCGCGGCTGATGCAGCGCGCATGGCCGCCATCGCCACCCTCGACGACGCGCTGCGCGACGCCCGGCTCTTCCGCGGCGGCCGCGCGCTGGCGCCCGTGCCGACGGGCCTGCCCAGCGGGCTCGACGCGCTCGACGCCGCGCTGCCCTGGGGCGGCCTGCCGCGCGGCGCGCTGACCGAGCTGCTGGTCGCCCACGACGGGCTGGGCGAACTCGACCTGCTGATGCCCGCGCTGCGGGCGATCGCCGCGCGCGAACCCATCGCCTGGGTCGGCGCGCCCTACCTGCCCTATGCCCCGGCCCTGGCCGCCGCCGGCCTGCCCCTGGCGCGCCTGCGCTGGGTGCTGCCGCCGCCGGGCCGCGCGGCCTGGGCGCTGGAGCAGTGCCTGCGCGCGGGCTGCCTGG
This sequence comes from Lysobacteraceae bacterium, assembly GCA_051859045.1. Taxonomy (GTDB): domain Bacteria; phylum Pseudomonadota; class Gammaproteobacteria; order Xanthomonadales; family Xanthomonadaceae; genus JBHYGK01. Next base: position 189,451 of record JBHYGK010000023.1, read on the forward strand.
GCGCGGTGCTGGGCTGGCTCGAGCAGGCCGACGACCGCTGCCTGCGCCGCCTGCAGGTGGCCGCCGAGGCCGGCGGCAGCGTCGCGCTGCTGTTCCGGCCGCTGCGACAGGCCGCGAATCCCAGCCCCGCGGCGCTGCGCCTGGCCATCGAGGCCGCCCCGCCGGCGGCGCCGCCGGCGCCGGGCGCGCGCGCGGCGCGCCCGGGCGAGC
>JBHYGK010000024.1:0-19874 GCA_051859045.1 Lysobacteraceae bacterium
CCCAGTCCGCCGCGCCCGCGCGCCGCGGGGCGGGGGCGCCGACGGCGGGCGCGGCGGGCTCCGGCCGCGCATCGGCGAAGGCCGCGCGCAGCAGGCCGCGGCTGGGCGCGTGCCACACCAGCATCACGCCGGTCAGCGTCACCAGCGCGAGGACGGGGAGGGTCACCGTCCCCAGCGAGCGGTGCCAGCTCACCCAGCGCCGCGCGGGCGGCCCGCGGTGCCAGCGCAGCGACGCCAGCACGCCGCCGTTCCGCGGCCACCACAGCCACAGGCCGGAGCCGAGCAGGAACAGCGCGATCGCGCCGACGACGCCGACCGCCTGGTGGCCGAGCGGGCCGGCGAGGGCGTTGGCGTGCAGGTCGCGCAGCCACAGCACCGCATCGTCGCCGGGTCCGAGCGTCAGCAGCACGCGGCCGTCGTCGCTGGCCCGGTAGCGGCGCGCGCCGTCGGGCAGGAACACCTGGTAGGCCGGCAGGCCCGGGCGCGGCAGGTCGAACGCGCCGGCCTCGCCGGCGCGCGCCTCCTCCGCCACCACCCGCGCCAGCGCCCCGGGCACCACCACCGGCGCGCCCTCGGCCAGCACCGGGTGCCGGGCGAGCAGCAGCTCCGGCTGCCAGGCCAGCACGGTGCCGGTGAGCCCGAGCAGCGCGAAGGCCAGCCCGGCCACGAGGCCGAGCCACAGGTGCAGCCACTTCAGCGCGCCGCGCATCGCCCGCCGCCGCCCGGGCTCAGAACGCCCGGGTCCAGGTCGCGCTCAGCGTGCGGCCGCGGCCGGCGAACCAGGTCGCGTTGGTGCCGAGGGTCTGGGAGTAGTAGGTGATGTACTGGCGGTCGAGCAGGTTCTCGACGCCCAGCGCGAGCTGGCCGTGGCGGCCGGTGTCCCAGCGCAGCAGCGCGTCGAGCGTGGTGTAGCCGTCGAAGGCCGCCACCTGGGCGCCGAGGCGATCGAAGCGGCGCGAGCCGTTGCGCGCGACCTGCAGGCGCCCGCTCACCGCGTCGCCGATCGCCTGGGTCCACGACAGCACCACGCGGTCGGGGCTGATGTTGGCGCCGTCGAGGTCGCTGTCGACGCGGCCGTCGCCGTCGCGGTCGCTGCGGCCGTCGGTGCTGGCCCAGTCCAGGCCGATCTCGGTGCCGTCGAACGGGCGCCAGCCCGCGGCCAGCTCCCAGCCCTGCAGCTCGGTGCGCTCGCGCGCGACGCTGTAGGACTGGTTGGCGGCGTCGAACACCAGCAGCGCGCCGAGGTCGGAGGCGCTCCACCAGCGCGCCACCCGCAGGCGCCAGGTGCCGTCGTCGAACGCGGCGCCGAGCTCGCGGTTGTCCGCGACCACCGGGGTCAGGTCGAGGAACGTGTCGACGTCCTGGCCGGGCAGGTTGATCGCGCGCAGCACGCGGCCGACGTCGGGCAGGCCGTAGCCCTCGGCGACGCTGGCGTAGACGTTGAACGCGTCGGTCACGTCGACCACCACGCCGGCGTTGGCCAGCGTCTCGCCGAACGAGGGCGTGCCGCCGTCGACGCTGACGCCGTTGTAGAAGGCCAGCGTGCGGAAGGTGGCCACCTCGAGGTCGCCGTGTTCGCGGCGCAGGCCACCGCTCAGCGCCACGCGCTCGCCCAGCAGCCACTCGGCCTGGGCGAACGGCGCCCAGCTGCGGTAGCGGGTCTCGGGCACCCACAGGCGCCCGCTCTGCGCGAGCGACTGCGCGGTGGTGTCCTCGAGCGCGTCGACGCCCAGCAGCACCGACAGGCGCCCGTCGGCGAGGCCGCGGCGCGACCAGTCCAGGCGCGCGCCGGTCTTGTCGCTCTCGTTCTGCGACTGGTCGAAGAAGCCCGCGGGCAGCGACGGGTCCTGGAAGGTGGCGAAGGTGCCGCCGCCGAACAGCTCGCGGGTGCGCTGGTGGAACAGCTGCGCGCGCAGCGCGCCGCCGGCCGCGTCGGCGTCGCTGTAGTCGAGCGTCGTGGTGAGGATGCGGTTGCGCGGCGGGGTGCCCGGCTGCGTGCCGCGCACCGAGGTGGTCGGGCGGCCGGCGGCGATGCTGCCGGCGACGGCCACGTAGTCACCCTCGCCCTGCAGCTCGAAGCGGTTGGCCATCAGCTGCAGGCGGCGCGCGTCGTCGAGCTGCAGGCCGAGCTTGGCGAACAGGTTCCACTGGTGGCTGTCCTGCAGGTCGCCCTGGGTCGAGTCCACGCCGATCGCCCGGCCCTCGCCGTCGTAGTACAGCCCGCGCTCCTGCCAGCTCGCGCCGGCGACCACGTCCAGCGCGCCGGCGTCGTGGCCCACGAGCCAGCTGCCGCGGCCGCCGAGGCCGTCGCCCGCGCCGTCGGTGGGCGCGGTGGCGCCCAGTTCGAGGCGCTGGGTGGTGCCGGCCTCCGGCGCGCGCCGGGTGATGATGTTGATCAGGCCGCCCGAGGCGCCGAGGCCCTGCAGCGCGTTCGCGCCGTGCAGCACCTCGATGCGCTCGATCATCGCCGGGTCGATCGTGTAGCCGTCGCGCGAGCCGTCGCGCAGCGGGCTCGACTGCGGCACGCCGTCCACGAGGTAGAGCGGGCTGCGGCCGCGCAGGGTCTCGCCGAAGCCCGAGAGCTTCTGCCGGCTCGGCGAGAAGCCCGGCACCAGGTTCGCCAGCACGCTGCTGAGGTCGGTGGTGACCGCGAACTGGGCCTCGAGCTGCGCGCGGGTGATCACCGTGATCGTCGAGGGCAGGGCGCGGTCGCCCTGGGGCAGGCGCGAGGTGCTCGCGGTGACGACCACGCGGTCGAGGGTGGCGGCGTCGGCCGCGGCGTCGACGTCGGCGCGCGCGGCGGGAGCCGCGAGCGCGGCGAGGATGGCGAGGGGAAGCAGGCGCATGGAGACGGGCGGCCGGGAAGGAAGGGGCCACGAGTCTACGGGCGACCGGATCTCAAACGCAAATTATTCGCAACGGAGGCTTTGTCGCGTCTCCGGCTCAGGCGCCGAAGCGCGCGCGGACCTCGTCGGCGCGCGGCAGCGAGCCCGCGGCGCCCGGCCGCTCGGTGGACAGGGCGGCATAGCGGCCGGCGGCGCGCAGCGCGTCGTCGAGGCCGAGCCCGGCCACCAGCCCGGCGGCGAGCGCGCCGTTGAACGCGTCGCCGGCGGCGGTGCTGTCCACCGCCTGGACCCGCTCGGCCGCGAAGCGCGCGTGGCCGCCGTCGGCCGCGGAGCGGAACGCGCCGTGGCGGCCGAGCGTGACGACGACGGTGGCGGCGCAGCCGGTGGCCGCCCGCAGCGCGTCGCACAGCGCGTGCAGCGCGCCGTCGGCGAGGCCGGCGAGGGCGTCGGGATCGACGCTGGCGGCGGCATGTCGCGCGAGCAGCGCGGCGAACTCCGTCTCGTTCGGGGTCAGCAGGTCGGCCAGCGCGAGCAGGGCGGGCGTGGTCGGCGCGTCGGCCGGCGCGGGGTTGAGCAGGGTGCGCGCGCCGGCGGCGCGGCCGGCGGCCAGCGCCGCCTCGACGGCCTCGGCGGGTACCTCGAGCTGGGCGAGCACCGCGTCGGCCGGGCCCAGCCCGGCGCAGGCGGCGCGCGCGTCGTCGGCGGTCAGCGCGGCGTTGGCGCCGGCGGCCACGACGATCAGGTTGCGGGCCTCGCCATCCACCAGGATGCCGGCGGTGCCGGTGGGCAGGCCGGGGACGAGGCGGGCGTGCAGCGCGACGCCGTCGGCGTCGGCGAGGCGGCGGGCCAGCGCGCCGGCGTCATCCTCGCCGAGCGCGGTGCAGAACGCGGTGGGCGCGCCGGAGCGCGCCGCGGCCACGGCCTGGTTGAAGCCCTTGCCGCCGGGACCGGCGGCATAGGTGCCGGCGCGCGTCTCGCCCGGCACCGGCAGGCGCGGGGCGTTCCAGACGTGGTCGAGGTTGAAGCTGCCGACCACCAGCACCCGCCCGGCCATGGCTCAGCCCGCGAAGCCGTGCAGCACGCCGGCGATGGTCGCCGTCATCATCGTGGCGATCGAGCCGCCCAGCACCGCCTTCAGGCCGAAGCGCGCGAGGTCGCCGCGGCGCTCGGGCGCGAGGCTGCCGATGCCGCCGAGCTGGATCGCGATCGAGCTGAAGTTGGCGAAGCCGCACAGCGCGTAGGTGGCGATGATCACCGAGGTCGGCGACAGGCTGTCCTTGATGCCGGCGAGCTGGTTGTAGGCGAAGAACTCGTTGAGCACGACCTTGGTGCCGATCAGGCTGCCCACCGTGGTGGCGTCGGCCCAGGGCACGCCGATGACCCAGGCGATCGGGGCCAGCAGGTAGCCCAGCAGCACCGAGAGGTCGACCGGGCGGCCGATCATGGCCTCCAGGCCGGACTCGTTGCCCAGCCAGGCGATCGGGGCGTTGAGCAGCGCGATCAGCGCGGTGAACGCGAGCAGCATCGCGCCGACGTTCAGCGCCAGCTGCAGGCCTTCGGCGGCGCCGGAGGCGGCCGCGTCGATGACGTTGGCCGAGGTCTTCTCGACCTCGAGGCTGACCCGGCCCAGCGTGGCCGGGGTGTCGGTCTCCGGGCACAGGATCTTGGCGATCACCAGCGTGGCCGGCGCGGCCATGATGCTGGCGGTCAGCAGGTGCTTGGCGAACTCGGCCTGCTCGGCGGCGTTGTCGCCGCCCAGCATCAGCACGTACGCGCCCAGCACGCCGCCGGCGATGGTGGCCATGCCGCCGACCATCAGCGTGAGCAGCTCCGAGCGCGTCATCGAGGCGATGTAGGGCTTCACCACCAGCGGCGCCTCGGTCTGGCCGATGAAGGCGTTGGCGCACACCGACAGGGTCTCGGCGCCGGAGACGCGCATGGCCTTGGTGATGACCCAGGCCATGCCCTTGACCACCGCCTGCATGATGCCGAGGTGGTAGAGCACGCCCATGAAGGCGGCGAAGAAGATGATCGTCGGCAGCACCTGGAAGGCGAAGATGAAGCCCAGCTGGTCGGTCTCGGCGAGCTCGCCGAAGATCAGCTTCGAGCCTTCGCCGGTGAAGCCGAGCAGCTTGACGAAGCCCTCGCTGAGCCAGCCGAAGATCGTCGAGCCCCAGGGCGTGAGCAGCACGAAGCAGGCGAACGCGATCTGCAGCGCCAGGCCGATGCCGACGAGCGTCCAGTCCACGCGGCGGCGGTTGTCGGAGAACAGCCAGGCGATGCCGACGAGGACGGACAGGCCGAAGAGGCCGAAGAGGATGGAGGTCATGGGGACGCCGGTGGCCCGCGATTCAGGATCGCGCAGGGTAGGCGCTGGGCCCCGTGCCGGGCAAGGCGGCGTGAAGGCCCGCGGACGGCGGGGAGGTGAAGGCGGGGCCGGGCGCCCGGCTCAGCCGTCGCGGGCGACGCTGCGGCCGCGGCCCGCGGCCTTGGCCATCCGGACCCGCTGGTCGGCGCGGCGGAGCAGGCCCGAGAGCTCGCCGGCGTCGTGCGGATAGGCCGCGATCCCGGCGGAGAAGTCCAGCGGCCAGCCCGGCTCGCCGACGCTGGGGACGAAGGGCTGGACGGCGAGGGCGCGGCGCACGGCCTCGACGCGCTCGTAGGCCTGGCCGAGCGGCCCCTGCAGGACCAGCAGGAACTCCTCGCCGCCGATCCGCAGCGCCACTTCGTCGGGGCCGAGCATCCCGCGCAGCCGGGCGGCGACCTCCACCAGCGCCGCGTCGCCGGACGGGTGCCCGTGCAGTTCGTTGAGCCGGCGCAGGTGGTCGATGTCGACCAGGGCCACGCTGAGGGTATGGCCGCCGTCGCGCGCGTCCGCGAGCAGGTTGGGCAGGCGCTGGCTGAGCTGGGTGCGGTTGGGCAGGCCGGTGAGGCCGTCGCGGCCGGAGGCCCGCACGATCGCCTGCATCCGGTACACCACCACCGCGCACAGCGGCACCGCGATCGCGAGCACCAGCAGGCGCTGCACCTGGGCCGAGAGCGTGGCCTGCCCGTAGCCCACCGAGGCCAGCGCCTCGGGCGGATGCAGCGCCAGCACCACGCCGGCGAGCACGCCGTACTGCAGCACCGCCACCACGCCGGCGAACAGGGTCACCCGCCCGTCCAGGCGCAGCGTGCTGCCCATGATCGCGAGCAGGTAGCAGGGGAAGACCACCGCGGAGTTCAGGCCGGCGGCCGGGTCCTGCAGCGACAGCAGGGCCAGCGCGAGGGTGGTGGCGCTGGCGTCGAAGCCGGCGGTCAGGAAGGGCAGCCAGGCCAGGCGCCGGGCGTGGCGGGCGAGGGCCAGCCACAGCAGCGAGAGCGCGAACGCGGGCGCCACGCCGGCCCAGCCGGCGAGCGCGCCGCCCAGGTCGCCGCCCAGCGCGAGGTTGATCGCGGGCAGCAGCATCAGCACCCCGAGCAGGGCCACGCGCACCCGCGCGGTGAGCCGCTCGCCCGCGGCGCCCACGTCGAGCAGCAGCGCATCGGGGCGCTCGAACAGCGCGCGCAGGGGGCCGCGCAGGGTGGTGTCGGCGTCGCTCATGGGGCTCCGGGCGGGCGACCGGGGCGGAAGCCCCGGGCGAGCGCGAGCATACCCGGCGCCGGCGCGGGCGCGGGCCTCGCCGCGCGCCCCCGGCCTCAGCCGCCGAGGCCGCGGAACGCCACCCACAGGCCAAGGCCCGCGAACAGCGCCGCCGCGACCCAGCGCGCCTGGCGCATCGGCAGCCGGTCGGAGAACCGCGCGCCCAGCACCACCACCGGCGCGTTCGCCAGCAGCATGCCCAGCGTGGTGCCGGCGATCACCTGCCACAGCGGGTCGTAGCGCGCCGCCAGGAGCACCGTGGCCACCTGGGTCTTGTCGCCGATCTCGGCCAGGAAGAACGCCACGCAGGTGGCCAGGAAGGCGCCGTGGCGGGGCGGCGGCGCCGCGCCGTCCTCGTCGAGGGTGTCGGGCACCAGCGCCCAGGCAGCGACGGCGAGGAAGCTCACCACCACCGCCCAGCGCAGCCAGTCGGCCGGCACGTGGGACGAGACCCAGTCGCCCGCCCAGGCCGCGGCGGCGTGGTTGAGCAGGGTCGCGACGAGGATGCCGGCGACGATCGTCCACGGCGCGCGGTAGCGCGCGGCGAGCACGAGGGCCAGCAGCTGGGTCTTGTCGCCGATCTCGGCGATCGCGACGGCGGTGGTGGACACGAACAGGGCGTCCATGCGGGACTCCAGGGCAGGGGGCCGGGCGGCGTGGACGCGAGAAAGCCACCACGCGGCCCGGCCGGGCGCGTGGCGACCCTCTCGGTCTCGCCCGGCGCCGCGTCCGACCCGCGAGGGGAGGAGCGGCGCGCCCGCGCCATGGCCATGGGGGCCAAGTGTGTTGACGCGGGGATCCCGGCCAGGCCGGGCGGGCTACTCCCCGGAGGCGGGGACAGCGGCGCGCAGTCTACCCGCTGGCGCGGACGCTGTCCTCACCCGGCGGCCGTACACTGCGCGGCCCCGCTTCCGCCGCGAGACCGCCATGCTCTACCGCCGCCTCGGCCGCACCGGCCTGCCCGTCTCCGCGCTGTCGTTCGGCGCCTGGGTCAGCTTCGGCCACCAGATCGGGCGCGGCGAGGCCCGCGAGCTGGTCCACCAGGCCTTCGAGGCCGGCGTGAACCTGTTCGACAACGCCGAGACCTACGCCGCCGGCGAGGCCGAGCGGATCATGGGCGACGTGATCGTCGACCTGCGCCTGCCGCGCGACGCGATCGCGGTCACCAGCAAGGTGTACTTCGGGAGCGTGCGCGACCCGCTGCCGATGCAGCGCGGGCTCTCGCGCAAGCACGTGCACGACGCCTGCCACGGCGCGCTCAAGCGCCTGCGGCTGGACTACCTCGACCTGTTCTACTGCCATCGCCCCGACCCCGACTGCCCGGTCGAGGAGACCGTGCTGGCGATGGACGCCCTCGTGCGCCAGGGCAAGGTGCTGTACTGGGGCACCTCGGAGTGGCCGGCGGCGCTGATCGAGCGCGCCGCGACCTTCGCCCGCGAGCAGCGCCTGGCCGGGCCGTCGATGGAGCAGCCGCAGTACAACCTGCTGGAGCGCAAGCGCGTGGAGTTCGAATACGCGCCGCTGTACGCCTCGCTCGGGCTCGGCACCACCACCTGGTCGCCGCTGGCCTCGGGCCTGCTGACCGGCAAGTACGCCGACGGCATCCCCGCCGGCTCGCGCCTCGCCACGCCGGGCTACGAGTGGTTGGCCGAGCGCCTGCGCGACGGCGGCGCCCGCCTGGCCAAGCAGCTCGCCGCGTTCCAGGCCCTGGCCGCCGAGGCCGGCGTGCCCGCCGCGGCGCTGGCGATCGCGTGGTGCCTGAAGAACCCGCACGTCTCGAGCGTGATCCTGGGCGCCACCAAGCCCGCCCAGCTCGCCGAGAACCTGCGCGCGCTGGAGGCCCTGCCGCTGCTGCATGGGGAGTTCCAGGACCGGCTCGAGGCCTGCTTCGCCTGAACGCGGGCCCGCACCGGCCGTCGGCGGGGTCATCCTGCGCTTGACTCGCAAATAGGAACGGTTATCGTCTTGGCCACTCCCCCGGAGACCTGGCCATGTCCGAGACCCCCGCCGCCCGTCCCGTCCTCGCGCGTCCCGCCGCGCTCGCCGCCCCGCGGCCCGCCCGCGGCGCCGTGGCGCCCGCCGCCGCCGAGGCGCCGTGCCACGCGATCCACAGCGAGGCGCTGCTGGGCGACGGCCGCGAGGTGCTGATCCACCATCGCGGCGAGGTGTACCGCCTGCGCCACACCCGCAACGACAAGCTGATCCTGACGAAGTAGCCGGCGATGGCCTTCCTCGATGCGTCCCCCGGTGTCCAGGCCTGGGCCGGCGAGCCCGGCGGCGGCTCCGCCGCGTCCGAACCGTCCGGCCCCGTCCCCGGCTGGCACCGCCTCGGCCCGGCGCTCGCCGCGCTCGGTCCGCTGCTGGTGATCGGCCCCGCCCACGCGGCGATCGCGCCGGGCCGCGGCGGGCCCTGGCCAGGCTCGCCGTGCATGGCGGCCGTGCTCGCGGCCACCGAGCTGCGGGTCTGGCTGCAGGTCGATCGCGAGGGGCCGGCCGAATGCCTGCTGTTCCGCGACCGCCGCGGCCAGCTGCTCGCGGCGCTCGGCCTGCTGCCCGACAGCGACTTCCTGCAGTGGGGGCGCCTGCTGGACCAGCTCCCGGCCTCCAGCGTCGATGCCGACCCGCGCCCGCCATCGGCGCGGACCAGCGGCTGGCGGGCGCGGCCCGCGCGGCTCGCCTGGGATTGGAGCGACGACGCCGGGTGCCTGCGCGCGACCCCCTGCCGTGCGCTCTCGGCGCCCGGGCGCCGGGTCGCGGCGGCCCTGGCCGCCCGCTTCGAGCTGGCCGATCCCGCTGGCCTCCCGGTCCCCGCCGCCCGGGGCGGCCTCCGGGGCTGACGGGCCCCGCGCGGCGGGGCAGGGCGGGGCGCGTTCACCTCTCGTGCATCCTGCAAGGGCCACGGTCGGCCTCCCGATCATGCATCCTGCATTGGACCCGCCATGGCCAGCCCCGCCGCTTCCCGCACGCCCCCGCGCGGCCGCGTCCTCGTCGTCGACGACGAGGAGGACCTGCGCGAGCTGTTCTGCGGCGTGCTGCGCGCCGCCGGCTATTACTGCGCCGAGGCCGAGGACGGGGCCACCGCGCTCCGGCTCGCGGCCTCCCAGCCCTTCGACGCCTGCCTGCTGGACCGCGCGATCGGCCACGAGAGCGGGCTGGAGCTGCTCCCGCGGCTGCGCGAGCGTGCGCCGGGCCTGGCGGTGCTGATGGTCACCGCGACCGGGCGGGTCGAGGCCGCGCTGGAGGCGATCGCCGCCGGCGCCGACGACTACCTGGTCAAGCCCTGCCTGCCGGCCCAGCTGGAGGTCGCGGTGGCCCGGCAGGTCGAGACCCGGCGCCTGCGCCGTCGCCTCGAGGCGATCGAGCGCGAGCAGGCCGGGGTGGGCGAGGACCTGCTGCGCTCGGCCAACCCGCGCATGCGCGCGCTGCTCGACACCGCGCGCGAGGTGGCCGCGACCGACGCCAACGTGCTGATCCTCGGCGAGAGCGGCGTCGGCAAGGGCGTCCTGGCCCGCGCCATCCACGCCTGGAGCCCGCGCGCGGCCGCGCCCTTCGCCACCGTGCACGCGCCCTCGCTGTCGGCGGAGCTGCTGGAGAGCGAGCTGTTCGGCCATGTCCGCGGCGCGTTCACCGGCGCCCACCAGACCACCACCGGCCGGGTCGCGCTGGCCGAGGGCGGCACGCTGTTCCTCGACGAGGTGGGCGACTACCCGCTGGCCCTGCAGCCCAAGCTGCTGCGCTTCATCCAGGACCGCGAGTACGAGCGCGTGGGCGACCCGGTCACCCGCCGCGCGGACCTGCGCCTGGTCACCGCGACCAACGTCGACCTGGCCGAGGCCGTGCGCCGCCGGGCCTTCCGCGAAGACCTGTTCTACCGCCTCAACGTCATCGCGCTGGAGCCGCCGCCGCTGCGCGAGCGCCCCGAGGACCTCGAGGCGCTGGCGGTCCTGTTCCTGCAGCGCTTCGCGCGGGCCTACCGCAAGCCGCTGGAGGGCTTCGACGCGGCGGCGCTGGCGCGGCTGCGCGCCTACCGCTGGCCGGGCAACGTGCGCGAACTGCAGAACGTCGTGGAGCGCGCGGTGATCCTCGGGCGAGGCCCGGCGGTGGGCGCGGCGGAGCTGCACCTCGGCGGCGATGTCGCCGCCGCGCCGGCGCCGGCGGCCGATGCCGACGCCGACGCCGACGCCGACACGGCCGCCCACCCGCATGCCGGAGCCGCACCGACGTCGACGGGCGAGGCGGGCCTGCCCGGCGGCGCGCTCCCGACCCTCGCCGAGCTCGAGCGCCAGCACATCGAGCGCGTCCTCGCCGCGGCCCCCACCCTCGACGCGGCGGCGCGCACGCTCGGCATCGATGCGTCCACGCTGTACCGCAAGCGCCGGGCGCTGGGCCTGGGCTGAGTTGGCACGCTTCGTGGATCCGTCCCCGTGCCGGCCCTGACGCCGCCCACCAGGAGAGTCCCATGCTGCATTACGCCGTCGTCTTCTTCGTCATCGCCCTGATCGCCGCCGTGCTGGGCTTCACCGGCATCGCCGGCGCCGCCGCGGGCATCGCCAAGATCCTGTTCCTGGTCTTCCTGGTGCTGTTCATCGTGTCGCTGCTGCTCGGTCGTCGTGCATGACGCACGCTTCCTGACGCCGATCATGCGGAATGCATGATCCGGGCCGCCCGGCCCGCCGTTTCCCCCTCCCCCCCATCGAGGTACCGCCCATGAACCGTCCCCTGCTGCTCAGCACCGCCCTGATCGCCGCCCTCGGCCTCGCCGCCTGCCAGGAGTCCCCGCAGCAGACCGCGGATGACGTCGCCGAGGCCCGCGCCGACGGCGCCGCCGAGGTCGCCGAGGTCCGCGCCGAGGCCTCCGAGGCCCGCGCCGACGCCCGCACCGAGGTCGCCGACGCGATCGCCGACGGCAACGGCGCCGCCGCCCGCGAGGCGGGCGCGGACGCGATCGACACGCTCGGCGAGACCCGCGCCGACGTCCTGGTCGCCGAGGCCGAGGCCGCCCACGCGGTCGCGATCGAGGCCTGCGACGCCGCCGAGGGCGCCGCGCGCGACGCCTGCGTCGCCGAGGCCGACGCGACCCTCGCCGAGGCCCGTGCGAGCGCCTCCCGCGCCGAGACGCGCGGCGAGGACGCCGCCGACGCCGTCCGCCGCTGACCGACCCCCGGCGCCGCCCCGCGGCGCCGGCCCTTCCACCGCCCGTCCCGCGGGCCGCCCGAGGCAAGCGGGTGGCCCGCGGGGCGGGAGGTGCCTACCCTGACCGCCTGCCGTCCCGCTTCGAGGCCTCCCCATGACCGCCACGTCCCCGTCCGCGCCCCGCCACCGCGACCCCGCCACGCCGCGCGGCGCGCCCGCGCTGGCCGCGGGCCTCGCGGGCTGGCTGCTGCTGTGCTTCGCCGCCGCCGCCGCGGGCGCGCTGTTCCCGCCCGGCGAGTGGTACGCGGCGCTCGCGAAGCCCAGCTGGACGCCGCCGGGCTGGCTGTTCGGCCCGGTCTGGACGGTGCTGTACGTGGTGATGGCCGTCGCGGCCTGGCGCGTCTGGCGCGCGCCGGATTCGCCCGCGCGCTCGCTCGCGCTGGGCCTGATGCTCGCCCAGCTGCTGCTCAACGCCGCCTGGAGCGGCCTGTTCTTCGGCCTGCGCTCGCCCGCGCTGGCCTTCCTCGACATCTGCGCCCTGTGGGCGCTGCTGGTGTGGCTGATGTTCGCGTTCCGCCGCGTCGACGCGGCGGCGGGCTGGATGATCGTGCCCTACCTCGCGTGGGTGAGCTTCGCGCTGGTGCTCAACGGGGCGATCTGGCAGGCACAGTGAACCGCCCGCCCGGCCCGGGCGGCGCGCGATGGCAGCGACGGGGGAGCGGGATGCGCGAGGACACGAAGCAGCGGCGGCGCGCCGCGGACGGCGGGCACCGCTTCTATTACGTGCTGCTCTGCGTCGCCGTGGGGCTGCTGATGTTCACCACCGTGCTGGCGGTGCGCAGCGCGCACACGCTGCGCGCGTCGGTCGGCGAGACCCTGCATTCGCAGGAGGTGCTGCGCGCGGCCGAGCGCACCTGGAGCCTGCGCGGCGACGTCGGCGTGGCGGCCTACGCCTTCCTGCTCGAGCGCGAGCCCGCCCAGCTCGAGCGCTACCGCGAGGCCCGGCTGGCGCTGGTGCGTTCGCTGCAGGACCTCGCCGGCCTCGTCGCCGGCGATCCCCGGCAGGCGCCGCGGGTCGAGGAACTCGACCGCCTGGTCCGGCTGCGCCTGGCGTTCTTCGACGGGGTGATGCACGTGGCCGCCACGCAGGGGCCGGCGGCGGCGCTGCCGATGCTGCGCGATCCGGCCTCGCAGCAGGTCGGCCTGGACGCTCGCGCCGAGATCGACGCCATCGCGGGGATCGAGCGCGGGCTGCTGGCCGACCGCGAGCGCGGCATGAACGCGCTGCTGGGCGAGACCGCCTCCACCACCCTGATCGCCAACTCGCTGGCCTTCGTCTCGGCGCTGGTGGGCTTCGCGATGATCCGGCGCATCCGCCGCGCCCGCGAGCGCGCCCGCGAGGCCGAGTGGGAGAGCGAGAAGGCGCTGGCCGCCAGCCGCGAGAAGAGCGCCTTCCTGGCCAGCATGAGCCACGAGTTCCGCACCCCGATGAACGCGATCTTCGGCTTCAGCCAGCTGCTCGCCGGGCGCCTCGAGGGCCGCCGCGAGCAGGCCTGGGTGCGCGCGATCGACACCTCGGGCCGCACCCTGCTGGCGCTGATCGACGACATCCTCGACCTGTCGCGGATCGAGGCCGGCCGGCTCGAGCTCGACCCGCGCCCCACCGACGTGCGCGAGGTGGTCGAGGGCACCACCGGCGCGCTCGCCCAGCTCGCCGCCGACAAGGGCCTGCGGCTGGAGGTCGAGGTGGATCCCTCGCTGCCGCGGGCGCTGGTGCTCGACGCCTCGCGCCTGCGCCAGGTGCTGTTCAACCTGCTCGGCAACGCCTTGAAGTACACCGACGCGGGCCACGTCCGCGTGCACCTGGCCGCGCGCTGCAGCGACGACGGCCGCCTGTGCTCGCTGGACCTGCGGGTGGCCGACACCGGCATCGGCATCGAGCCCGCCCAGCTCACCGGCATCTTCGAGCCCTTCGCCCGGACCTCCGGCGCCCAGGCCCACGCCGAGGGCACCGGGCTCGGGCTGAGCATCTGCCGCCGCCTGGTCGAGCTGATGGGCGGCCGGATCGAGGCGCGCAGCGCGCTCGGCGAGGGCTCGGTGTTCGCGGTCTGGCTGCCCGGCCTCGAGGTCGCGGACGCCTCCGCGATGGTCGCCGCCGACGCCCCCGTCGATTTCCGGCGCCTCGCCCCCGCGCGGCTGCTGGTGGTCGACGACGTCTCGCTCAACCGCGAGCTGCTGGCCGACCTGCTCGGCGCCGCGGGCCACCAAGTGCACCTGGCCTCGGGCGGCGAGGAAGCCGTGCGCCTGGCCACGGAGCTGCGCCCCGACGCGGTGCTGATGGACATCCGGATGCCCGGCCTGGACGGCCGCGGCGCGCTCGCCGCGCTGCGCGCCGAGGCCTCCACGCGCCCGATCCCGGTGCTCGCCGTCACCGCGTCGAGCCTGCTCGGCGAGGAGGCCGAGCTGCGCGCCCAGTTCGATGGCTACGTGCGCAAGCCGCTGCAGCAGTCCGAACTGTTCGCGGCGCTGGCCGCCGTGCTGCCCGCCGCGGGCCCCGGCGACCGCGCGCTGCCGCCGGGCGCGGGCGTGGACGCGCCGGCGGTCGATGCGGCGCGGACCGAGCCGGCCCGCCGGCCGGAGGTCGACGTCGCGGCGCTGCGCGCGGAGCTCGCGGGGCTGTGCGCCAAGGAGTGGCCCGCGCTGCGCCTGGTGCCGCGGATGCGCGAGGCGCGCGGCTTCGCCGGCGCGCTGGAGCGCATCGGCGAGGGCCTCGGGCATCCGCCGCTGCGCGACTTCGGGCGCCGCCTGCAGGCCGCGGTGTCGCGCTTCGACGTGCCGGCGGTCGAATCGATGCTGGCGCAGTTCGAGGCGCATTGCCCCCCGCCGCCCGCCGACGCCCCGCCAGGCGACCCCCCGCCGCCGCCCGCCGCCGCCGCGCCGCGCGCCGAGCGCCCGCCCACCGCAACGCCCCCCGACCACGAGAGCCACCGATGAGCCCGATGCGCCAGCCGCCCCCCCGACCCCTCGCCGTGTCCCGCGACCCGGTGGTGATGGTCGTCGACGACCAGGAGGCCAACCTGCGCCTGCTCGGCACCGTGCTCGCCCAGGCCGACTACGAGGTGGTGCCAGCGATGGGTGGCGAGCAGGCGCTGCAGCGCATCGCCGCCGCGCCGCCGGACCTGGTGCTGCTGGACATGCTGATGCCGGGCCTGGATGGCTTCGGCGTGCTGGCCCGGCTCAAGGCCGATCCCGCCACTGCCGGCCTGCCGGTGATCGTGCTCACCGCCGCCCCGGAGCGCGAGCACCTGGTGCGCGCCTTCGCCGCCGGCGCGGTGGACTTCGTGACCAAGCCCTTCGTCGCCGAGGAGCTGCTGGCGCGGGTGCGCACCCACCTCGAGCTGAAGTTCACCCGCGACCACCTGGCCCGGGTGGCGCGCGAGCGCGGCGAGCTCGCCGCGCTGGTCGCGCACGACCTCAAGAACCCGCTGTCGGCGATCCACTTCTGCGCCCAGCTGCTGCAGCGCGGCGGCGACGGGCCGCCGACCCCGGCGCGGCTGGCCGAGGTGATCGCGCGCTCCACCGACGACGCGCTGGCGCTGATCCAGCACTACCTCGAGCGCCGCGCCGACGGCGAGCTGCTGCGCCGCTTCGACGCCGCGCCGATCGACCTCGACGCGCTGGCGGCCGGCAGCTTCGAGCGCTTCGCGCTGCAGGCCCAGGCCAAGGGCATCGCGCTCTCGCGCACCGGCACCGGCGGGCTCGCGGCGATGGCCGACCGGGTCGCCGCCGGGCACGTGCTCGACAACCTGCTCTCCAACGCCATCAAGTACTCCGAGCCGGGCCTGGTGGTGGACGTTCACCTCGGCGCGGGCTCGCCGGGCCACGTGCGGGTGTCGGTGCTCGACCGCGGGCCGGGCCTCACCGCCTCCGACCGCCAGCGGCTGTTCCAGCGCTTCGTGCGCCTCTCCACCCAGCCCACCGCCGGCGAGGGCTCGAGCGGGCTCGGCCTCGCGCTCGCCAAGCAGGACGCGCTGCAGATGGAGGGCGACCTCTGGTACGAGGACCGCCCGGGCGGCGGGGCCGCGTTCGTGTTCGAGCTGCCGGAGGCGCCCGCGGCCTGAGCCCGCGCCGGCAGGGGTGACGAGTGACCGATGCGCGGCCGCGGGGGCGGCCTATACTCGGTGCACAACCACACAAGGAGTGTCCACCATGGGTCTCGGGCCGTTCGTCGCCGTCGCCATCGTCGTCTTCGTCGTCGTCATCCTGCTCAAGGCCATCCGCGTGGTCCCGCAGGGCTTCGAGTGGACGGTCGAGCGCTTCGGCAAGTACACCCACACGATGGAGCCGGGCCTGCACCTGCTGGTCCCGATCGTGCAGGCCGTCGGCCGCAAGGTGAACATGATGGAGCAGGTCCTCGACATCCCGTCGCAGGACGTCATCACCAAGGACAACGCGGTGGTGAAGGTCGACGGCGTGGTGTTCTTCTCGGTGCTCGACGCCGCCAAGGCCGCCTACGAGGTCTCCAACCTCGAGCAGGCCACCATCGCCCTGGTGATGACCAACATCCGCACCGCGATCGGCTCGATGGACCTCGACGAGTCGCTGTCCAAGCGCGACGAGATCAACGCCAAGCTGCTCAACGTCGTCGACCAGGCCACCCACCCCTGGGGCATCAAGGTCAACCGCATCGAGCTCAAGGACATCCAGCCGCCGCGCGACCTGGTCGACGCCATGGCCCGCCAGATGAAGGCCGAGCGCGAGAAGCGCGCCAACATCCTCGAGGCCGAGGGCCACCGCGCCGCCGAGATCCTGCGCGCCGAGGGCGAGAAGCAGGGCGCCATCCTCGAGGCCGAGGGCAAGCGCGAGGCCGCGTTCCGCGAGGCCGAGGCCCGCGAGCGCCTGGCCGAGGCCGAGGCCAACGCCACCCGCGCGGTGTCCGACGCCATCGCCGGCGGCGACGTGCAGGCGATCAACTACTTCATCGCCCAGAAGTACGTGGCCGCGATGAGCGAGCTGGCCACCGGCCCGAACGCCAAGTTCGTGCTGATGCCGATGGAGTCCTCCGGGATCATCGGCGCGCTGGGCGGCATCGCCGAGCTCGCCCGCGAGGCCATGGGCAAGCAGCAGGACGCCGTCGACACCAAGCTCGCGGCCAAGCTGGCCGCGCGCGCGACCGGCGGCGAGCCGCCGCGCATGCCGGGCCGCTGAGCCATGGACAACGCCGTGTACTGGTGGGCCGCCGCCGCGCTGCTGCTGATCGCGGCCGAGGCCCTGCTGCCGGGGGTGCTGCTGATGTGGCTGGGCTTCGCGGCCGCCGGCATGGTCGCGTTCACCTGGCTGGTGCCCGGCGCCAGCCTGCTCGCGCAGGCCGGCGTGTTCGCCGTGTTCGCGGCGGGCAGCGTGGCCATCTACTGGTATGCGTTCCGCGGCAAGGGCGCCGACAGCGACCAGCCGCTGCTCAACCACAAGCGCGCGCAGATGGTCGGCCTGGTGGCGGTGCTCGAGCAGCCCATCGCCAACGGCCGCGGCCGGGTCAAGGTGGGCGACGCCTTCTGGGCGGTGACCGGCCCCGACCTGCCCGCGGGCGCCTCGGTGCGCGTGGTCGCGGTCGACGGGATGGACCTCAAGGTCGTCCCGGCCGCCTGAGCCCGCGGCGGGCCGGCGGGAGGGGGAGGGCGCGGGCGACCGCGCCCTGCGATAATCGCGGCCCTCCCGTCCACGCCAAGGCCCCCGCACCATGAGCAAGAAGACCGTCCTCAACGACGCCCACCGCGCCCTCGGCGCCAAGATGGTGGACTTCGGCGGCTGGGACATGCCCATCAGCTACGGCTCGCAGATCGAGGAGCACCACCAGGTGCGCCGCGCCGCGGGCATGTTCGACGTCTCGCACATGACCGTGGTCGACCTGGCCGGCGCGCAGGTGCGCGCGTTCCTGCGCCGGCTGGTGGCGAACTCGGTCGACAAGCTCAAGGTGCCGGGCAAGGCCCTGTACACCTGCATGCTCGACGCCAACGGCGGCGTGATCGACGACCTGATCGTCTACTACCGCTCCGAGGAGGCGTACCGGATCGTGGTCAACGCCGCCACCCGCGACAAGGACCTGGCCTGGATCGAGGCGCAGGCCGCGGGCTTCGGCGTGTCGGTCACCGAGCGCCGCGACCTGGCGATCATCGCGGTGCAGGGGCCGACGGCCCGCGGCCTCGTGCACGGCCTGCTGCCGACCGCCTCGGCCGAGGCCGCCGCCGCGCTGGGCAAGTTCGTCGCCGCCGAGGTCGCCGGCCCGGACGGCGAGGCGCTGTTCGTCGGCCGCACCGGCTACACCGGCGAGGACGGCTACGAGCTGCTGATCCCGGTCACCCACGCGCAGACGTGGTGGGACCGCCTGCTCGCCGCGGGTGTCGCCCCGGCCGGCCTCGGCGCGCGCGACACCCTGCGCCTGGAGGCCGGCATGGCGCTCTACGGCCAGGACATGGACGAGTCGGTGACGCCGTGGGAGGCCGCGCTGGCCTGGACCGTCGCGCTCGACGAGGGCCGCGACTTCAGCGGCCGCGCCGCGCTCGAGGCCCAGAAGGCCGCCGGCGTGCCGCGCCAGATGATCGGCCTGGTGATGGACGAGAAGGGCGTGCTGCGCCACGGCATGCGGGTGCTGACCGCGGCGGGCGAGGGCGAGGTGCTCTCGGGCACGTTCTCCCCGACGCTCGGCAAGGCCATCGCGCTGGCGCGCGTGCCGGCCGGCGACGCCGGCGAGGTCCGGGTCGACATCCGCGGCCGCGAGGTCGGCGTGCGGGTGGTCAAGTTCCCCTTCGTCCGCGACGGCCAGGCCCAGCCCGGCGTGCTGGGCTGAGCCCGGCGCGCGCGACGCCCACCGCCCGGCGCTCGGTTACACTGCGCGCCGCGCACCGCCCCCATCCCTGGAGCAGACATCCATGAGCGAGATCCCCGGCGACCTGAAGTTCCTGAAGTCCCACGAGTGGGCCCGTGTCGAGGACAACGGCACCGTCACCGTCGGCATCTCCGACCACGCCCAGGGCCTGCTCGGCGACCTGGTCTACGTCGAGCTGCCGAACGTGGGCGACCACGTCGAGGCCGGCAACGCCTGCGCGGTCGTCGAGTCGGTCAAGGCCGCCTCCGACGTCTACGCGCCGATCTCCGGCAAGGTCGTGGCGGTCAACGCCGCGCTGTCGGACAAGCCCGAGGCGATCAACGAGGACGCGTACGGCGAGGGCTGGATCTTCGTCGTCGAGGCCGACGACACCGCCGAGCTCGACGCGCTGCTGACGCCGGACGACTACGCCGCGCTGGTCGACGACGCCGGCTGATCCGCCTCGTCCACCGCCGCGTTCGATGCCCGGGCCCGCGATGGCGACATCGCGGGCCCGCGCATTTCGCGCGTTGTGCATCGCGCAAAACGCATCCGGCGACGTTCGTCGAACGCACCCGCGCACCGCGCGCGCGATGCGCGCGCGGTGCGAGCCGCGAGGTCGCAGGGGCATCGCCGCGACGCGCCGCGCGCGCATCGCCGAATCGCTGCAGCCCGCGCCGGCAGTGGCTTCCAGCGATCATCGACGGCGTCGCGAACGCGCGTCGCGCGGTGTGCCACGACGCTTCTCTCGACCTCCGCGGGGCGACGCGGAGGCGCTGATCGCCAAGCGTGCCGGGGCTTTCCGCGATCGTGCTTGTTGACAGTGCGATGACCCGTGGCTAGTTTCCGCGCAGCAGGAAAGTCCTGCGCGGATATGTAGGAACGACGCTGTCGCAGATGCCGAAACAACCTGACGCCACCGCCCCGGCCACCGCCGCGGTCGTCCTGTCTTTCGCCGTCGCCGCGAACGGGTCGTCGTCCCCCGCCGCCACCCCCTCCATCGACGCCCGCGCCCTCCATGGCGCGGGCGTCGTCGCATCCGGGAGCGCGCGCATCGGCGCGCGCTCCCTCCCCACCGAGCATGTCGCCTCCTGCGGCGTGACGGCGGCGGCGCGGATGTCCCGCGTCGCCTGATCCAGGCGTTCAACCAGCCAATGACGAGGAGCTGACGAACATGGCCACCAAGAAAGCCACCAAGAAGCCGGCCGCCAAGAAGGCTGCCAAGAAAGTCGCCGCCAAGAAGCCGGCCGTGAAGAAGGTCGCCGCCAAGAAGGTCGCGGTGAAGAAGGCCGCCCCGAAGAAGGCCGCCGCCAAGAAGGCCGCCCCGAAGAAGGCCGCCGCCAAGAAGGCCACGGCGAAGAAGGCCGCCCCGAAGAAGGCCGCCGCCAAGAAGGCCGCCCCGAAGAAGGCC